>NZ_LHVM01000013.1:0-865650 GCF_001269805.1 Pseudomonas sp. P1.8 | reverse complement strand
CTTCTATTCATTTTTCCCGTCGGCGCCTTTATCTACGGCATGCTCTCCAATGTCCGAACCCTGGCCAAAAGCTATCCCGTCCGCTTCAACCGCCAGCGTCGCGAAGTCTGCTACATCGACGACACCACCCACCAGGTGCTGATCGTGCCTTGGGAAAATGTGGTGGCCTGGGTCGCCCGCAGCCAGGGCGTGACCAGCTACGGCGCGATGCGCGATTACACGTTCGGCATGGGGCTGGAGGACGAAGAGCGCGACAGGGTGCAGTTCGTGTTGTCGGCCCAACCCAGTGACGCACATGCGCTGGGCATGTGGGCGTCGATCCGCAACTACATGGAGGAAGGGGAGCTGGTGGACACGCCCAACCCCATGCTGGCCGCATTGGGCATCACCTTGAGCGAGGACGAGCTCAAACCGTATGAAGGGTTGCACACCTTTGAGATCGAACGGCTCGATGCCAGGGCGTTGGGGCGACTGGACGACGGAGGAGGCCATCTGACTGCCGAAGAGCGCAAGCGTTGGGGGTACTCCAAACGCTCCCGCTGGCCTCTGCGGTGGTGGTACGTCAGACGCGTGATCGTGTTCTGGAAAATGCCCTACCTGATCGCCGAATGGGCTCACCGCAAAGGCCGTCCGACCCTGCCTGAAAGCGTCCAGGCCTGGTCGCAACCGCTACCCCCGGAGCAATGGGCCAGGCCCAGCCCCGCCCTGCAAAAAGCCAACGCCCTGGTCAAGCACGCCATGGACAAAAAAGGCGCGACCTTCGTCGCCGCCTGCAAGGCGGCGGGGTTGCATTGAACACACCGCTGCATACCTGGCCCAGCGGCCTGAGCAAGGCCCCTTACTGGCTGTTCACCCGAGAGGAAATGGCGGCGATCGATGATTAGCCAACTGTTCAAACGCAAAAGCACAGCCACTGCCCCGGAGCCGGGCATTGATATTCAAAGCCAACGGCCCCGTGCCGGGGGGCTGCGGGTCAGGGGCCTGAATGAAACTTTGTTCCTGGCGCCGTTGCCGGTGTACACCGGACAGGCACAGGTGTCGCGGCGTAATTTTTCGGCGATGAACGAGACCTATCTTGAACTGGGCGGTAGCAACTATGGGATGGTTGAACAGGGAAAGAGACTGGCGGCATTTATTTGGATGATCTTGTTTATGGCTTTTTTAGCTCCCAGTTTTGCAGTTTTGTATTGGGTTCTTTTTTATCCAGAAAACATTCGTGAGCCGATTAACGAGCTTATCAATGCTATCAAGGTATTTTCCAGTTATGCACTTTTATCCATTATCCCGATTGGAGCCATGGTTTACGGCATGCTCTCCAACGTCCGAACCCTGGCCAAAAGCTATCCCGTCCGCTTCAACCGCCAACGTCGCGAAGTCTGCTACATCGACGACACCACCCACCAGGTGCTGATCGTGCCTTGGGAAAATGTGGTGGCCTGGGTCGCCCGCAGCCAGGGCGTGACCAGCTACGGCGCGATGCGCGATTACACGTTCGGCATGGGGCTGGAGGACGAAGAGCGCGACAGGGTGCAGTTCGTGTTGTCGGCCCAACCCAGTGACGCACATGCGCTGGGCATGTGGACGTCGATCCGCAACTACATGGAGGAAGGGGAGCTGGTGGACACACCGAATCCCATGCTCGTTGTTCTGGGGCTTACACCCACCGAAGATGAACTCAAACYTTATGAAGGCCTGCACACCTTTGAGATCGAACGCAAAGGTGCACGCTTCATGGGCTCGCTAGACGATGGCGCCGAGCATCTGAGCGCGGAGCAGCGACACCGTTACGGTTATGGCAAACGCTCCCGCTGGCCTCTGCGGTGGTGGTACGTCAGACGCGTGATCGTGTTCTGGAAAATGCCCTACCTGATCGCTGAATGGGCTCACCGCAAAGGCCGTCCGACCCTGCCTGAAAGCGTCCAGGCCTGGTCGCAACCGCTACCCCCGGAGCAATGGGCCAGGCCCAGCCCCGCCCTGCAAAAAGCCAACGCCCTGGTCAAGCACGCCATGGACAAAAAAGGCGCGACCTTCGTCGACGCCTGCAAGGCGGCGGGGCTGCATTGAACACACCGCTGCATACCTGGCCCAGCGGCCTGAGCAAGGCCCCTTACTGGTCGTTCACCCGAGAGGAAATGGCGGCGATCGATGATTAGCCAACTGTTCAAACGCAAAAGCACAGCCACTGTCCCGGAGTCGGGCATTGATATTCAAAGCCAACGGCCCCGTGCCGGGGAGCTGCGGGTCAGGGGCCTGAATGAAACTTTGTTCCTGGCGCCGTTGCCGGTGTACACCGGACAGGCACAGGTGTCGCGGCGTAATTTTTCGGCGATGAACGAGACCTATCTGGAGTTGGGTGGTAGCAACTACGGGATGGTTGAGTTGGGAAAGAGATTGGCACTTCAGATATGGATGGTTTTGTGTACTGCTTTTTTTGCACCTGTGCTTATTTGTCTATGGCTCGTTGCTTTTAGCCCCCCTGAAATCGACCGAAAATTCTTCGACATTGTTGGGGGGGCCGTGCAGGTATTCGCTACAGGCTCGCTTCTATTCATTTTTCCCGTCGGCGCCTTTATCTACGGCATGCTCTCCAATGTCCGAATCCTGGCCAAAAGCTATCCCGTCCGCTTCAACCGCCAGCGTCGCGAAGTCTGCTACATCGACGACACCACCCACCAGGTGCTGATCGTGCCTTGGGAAAATGTGGTGGCCTGGGTCGCCCGCAGCCAGGGCGTGACCAGCTACGGCGCGATGCGCGATTACACGTTCGGCATGGGGCTGGAGGACGAAGAGCGCGACAGGGTGCAGTTCGTGTTGTCGGCCCAACCCAGTGACGCACATGCGCTGGGCGTGTGGACGTCGATCCGCAACTACATGGAGGAAGGGGAGCTGGTGGACACACCGAATCCCATGCTCGTTGTTCTGGGGCTTACACCCACCGAAGATGAACTCAAACCTTATGAAGGCCTGCATACCTTTGAGATCGAACGCAAAGGTGCACGCTTCATGGGCTCGCTAGACGATGGCGCCGAGCATCTGAGCGCGGAGCAGCGACACCGTTACGGTTATGGCAAACGCTCCCGCTGGCCTCTGCGGTGGTGGTACGTCAGACGCGTGATCGTGTTCTGGAAAATGCCCTACCTGATCGCCGAATGGGCTCACCGCAAAGGCCGTCCGACCCTGCCTGAAAGCGTCCAGGCCTGGTCGCAACCGCTACCCCCGGAGCAATGGGCCAGGCCCAGCCCCACCCTGCAAAAAGCCAACGCCCTGGTCAAGCACGCCATGGACAAAAAAGGCGCGACCTTCGTCGCCGCCTGCAAGGCGGCGGGGTTGCATTGTGTTTCTTCCTGAAGACACCTTCTCGGCGCCGAGCAGGGTCATCGCCATGACGAAAATGGAGGTGGCCAGATTCAGGTATTCAGGCGCAAACAAATGACCTCACTCCCGGACATTTTTTAGTCTTATCGGACGATGCCCCTCTGGCGTGCAGCGTGAACTATCTGCCCTTACTTATTGGCAGGTTTTCTACGGAGTCAGGAATGAACGGTTTCAATACACCGCATCAACCGACGATGCTCGACAACAGCCCCGTGTCCCGCGAACACACTCAGCGTCTGCTTGATCGACGGGCAGTGGCTGCGGGGCAAATCAAACCGGCGGACCGCTACACCATCGCCGATCGGCTGGAAGAGCAGGCCACGCGTTTCGCCCAGCGCCCGTTCCTCATTTACGGCGAACAGCGCTTGAGTTATGCCGAGGTCGATGCACGTGCCAACCAGATGGCACATGTTTTCCATGCCCGCGGTTTGCGCCCGGGCGACGTCTGCGCCATGGCCCTGGAGAACCGCCCGGAGTTTTTTTTCAGTTGGTTTGGCCTGGCCAAACTCGGTGTGGTGGCGGCCTTTATCAATACCCAGGTCAGTGGTCGGGCCTTGGCGCATGCCGTGGTGTCGACTGCCGCCAAGGCCATGGTGGTGGGTGAGGAGTGCCTGAACAATCTGTTGTCCACCGAAGGCCTGCCGGACGTACCCTGGTTGCTCGTGCCGGACGCCGAAAACCCCGCCAGTGAAGCATCCCGCGCCCGTGTAGATGCAGGGTTCGCCGAACAGGTGGCGGCGGCACCACGCACTGCATTCGCACGCGAGCTGCGGGCCGAGGTGCCGGCCGAGTCGCCGGCGATGCTGATTTTCACCTCGGGCACCACCGGTTTGCCCAAGGCTGCGATCTATAGCCATATGCGCTGGTTGTCCATCGGCGACGTGATGGAGGTGACCCTCGACGGCACGACCGAGGACGTATTCTACTGTTGCCTGCCGCTCTATCACGGTGCCGCGGCGACGTCAGTGACGGCCACGGCCCTGCGTGTCGGAGCCAGTATCGTGGTCCGCCGCAGGTTCAGCGTCCGGGAGTTCTGGAAGGACATCCGTGGCCACCACATCAGCATTTTTCAGTACATCGGGGAAATCTGCCGCTACCTGCTCAATCAGCCCGTGGTCGATGGCGAGCGTGAGCACAGCTTGCGTTGCCTGCTGGGCGCGGGCCTGACGCCGGAGACCTGGCAGCGCTGGCTGGAGCGTTTCGGCCCGGTGCAGATTCTCGAGGGCTGGGGTGCCACCGAGGCCAACACCAGCCTGATCAATCTGGACAACCAGCCAGGTTCCTGCGGGCGCGTGCCGTTCTGGGATAAAACCAATATCCGCCTGGTTCGATATGACGTCGAAAGCGACAGTCATCCACGGGACGAAAATGGTTTCTATCAAGTCTGCAAGGTTGGCGAAGTCGGTGAGGGCATGGCCTTCATTGTCGATCATCCGCAAATCGGCGCCGGACGCTTCGAGGGTTACACCTCGGCGCAGGCCACCGAAAGCAAGATTCGCCGCAATGTCTTCAGTCAGGGCGATGCGTATTGGAGTTCGGGTGACCTGCTGCGGTACGACGAGAACGGTTACTTCTATTTCGTCGATCGCATCGGTGATACCTACCGCTGGAAGAGCGAGAACGTTTCAACCCAGGAAGTCGCCGATGCCCTGGGCGATTTTCCGGGGCTGGAACTGATCAACATCTACGGCGTACAGGTACCCGGGCATGAAGGGCGCGCCGGTATGGCGGCGGTGCTGATGCAAGAGGGCCAGGACTTCGACCCCCAAGCGTTCTACGCGCTCACTGAAGCGCGCTTGCCACGCTATGCCGCGCCGGTGTTCGTGCGGGTGTCCGCCGCGGCGGATCTGACCAGTACCTTCAAGCTGCGCAAGGTCGATCTGCAACGCCAGGGTTACGCGCCGAGCGCGTTCAACGATCCGTTGTACATCCGCGATGAAAGCAGCCGCAGCTATCGGCCGTACTCCGACGAATTGCTCGACAGAGCCGGTCTGCAGCCATTCGCGGTGGCCCCTCAAGTCTGATGAGCTGGCGGCCCGCGGCCGCTGGCCAACCTTCGCCATAAAGCCCAACACCTGACACCTCAATGTCGGGATCGTTGGGCTTCTGTGTATTCAGTGACCCTGCATCAGCAAATGCTCACTCAAGTCCCCGATCATTTCCAGGTGCGAGTAGTCACGAAAGCTGAATCGCCAAACCCCGTCGACACGCTCGAACTCATCGAGATAATGCCCGGCGGCGATGGGTTGCAGGGGCAGGATGTCGGTGGCTTGCAGCACCGTATAGCAGGAACGAATCGTGGCGGTTCCAGCGTCTTCGTCGATGTCGATGACGGGATTGCTGATGATGTGTTGGGTTCGGGGTGTGCCGCAGGGATAAATCCTGATTCGTTGCTGCCAGATGCCCAGCAGGGCTGTGTGATCCAGGAAACCGCTCTGGCTTTGAACCTTGATTCGGGCATGACGAAACAGCTCGGCAGCCTTGATCAGTTGGCCGCCATCCAGGTACTGGGCATAGCGATAGAGCAGGTTGCTGATGTGTACGGCACTGGTGCTCATGTTGATCCTCATAACAAAAAGCCGCTGCAACCCTTGGCGGTTTGCAGCGGCGAGAGGTGGGGCAAGGAGATCAGGCTGTCGCGGTCTGGACCGGCGTGACGAGTGGGGCGGGGTTCTTGATCTGTTGCCGGTAACGTGGCAATGCCAGGGTCAGGAACACGCTGGCCAGCACCAGCATCGACACCGATGAGGCGAGGGCATAGCGCAGTGATTCGGTGCCCAGGGACGGCAAGAAAAAATCACTCAGCATGCCCACCAACAGCGGCCCGACACCGACACCCAGCAGGGTCATGAACATCACGAAAATGGCCGTGGCCTGGGCCAGGCGTGTCGCCGGGAACAGGTGGGTAATGGCGCTCAGGCACGGCGTTGCCCACCACACGCCAAAGAACGCAAATACGCTGTAGAACAGAAAGGCTTGCGGCACGGCGATACTACCGATATGGAACGCCGTGCCTTGAGGCCAGAGAAAATAGGTCAGGGCGAAAGGAATGCTGATCAGTGTGCCCAGCAATGGCACGCCGATTTGCCAGCCAGCATTGCGCCGCACCATGCGGTCGGTGAGCAGGCCGCAGATCAGCGTGCCGATGGCCGCTCCGCCGCCACCGACCACGCCAACAAGAAATCCGGCCTGTTGCATGTTCAGGCCGTGGGAGCGGATCAGGAAGCTCGGGCTCCAGGTGCCGATGGCGTAGCCGGCAATCGCCGCCGCGCCACCGGTGAGCACCAGCCACAGAAAAGAGGGCGTGCGAAACACCTCGGCGAGGGTTTTGGCCCAGCCGTCTTGCAGCACGGCGGCGCTGCTCAGCGGTACGACGCGCTTGGGCGCACGCACCGTCAACAGCAGTAGCAGGCCGAGGAAAATGCCCGGTGCGCCGATCAGCATGAAGGCGTAGCGCCAACCGTGCTCCTGGGCGATCCAGCCACCCAGACCGAGGCCGACTACTGCTCCCAGGCTGGAACCGAGCATCAGGAAGGCCAGGGCCGTGGATCGGCGGTTGGCCGGATACAGATCCGAGACCATGGCCACCGACGGCGCCGTGCCGCCGGCTTCACCGACAGCCACGCCAATGCGTGCGAGCACCAGGGTCAGAAAGCTTCCGGCCACGCCGCAGAGCATGGTCATCAGGCTCCAGGCGATGCAACTGAAGGCGATCACCGGCTTGCGCCCGATGCGGTCTGAAAGGCGCCCCAGCGGGAAGCCGAACACCGTATAGAACACCGCGAAAGTCACCCCTGACAGCAGGCCGATGCCTGTATCGGAAATGCCGAATTCGAGCTTCACCGGCTCAATCAGAATCGCCATCAACTGACGGTCGATGTAGTTGAAGACATAAATCATGGCGAGCACGAACAGCGCGTAGTGCGTTCGCCATGTCACGGGGGTGGATTGGTTCACTGCGGGTGCTCCCGGTTTTGTTCTGGTTGACGCGATGCTCAGCTCGTCACGGTATTTTCTCATCGTCCGTTCAGACCATTTTTGAGTTTGCAGACAAGCCGTCCTGCACGTTCGCCGACCTAGTCTTGTCGGACGATGTTTCGCTTGCGCTCAACGTCAATCATTCAGCCCGTATTCGCTGGCATGTCAGTGCTTGCCCACGTTGTGGCAAGCCCTGCGACAGCCAGAAAACAATAAGAAGCTGAGGAATTGAAATGAGCGTCTTGTTCGAGCCGATCGCCCTGGGCGAACTGCAAC
The DNA here is from genome assembly GCF_001269805.1 of Pseudomonas sp. P1.8. NCBI lineage: Bacteria > Pseudomonadati > Pseudomonadota > Gammaproteobacteria > Pseudomonadales > Pseudomonadaceae > Pseudomonas > Pseudomonas sp. P1.8. The sequence continues at coordinate 858,021 of NZ_LHVM01000013.1, read as the reverse complement.
TGGCCAACCGCATCGTCATGGCCCCCATGACCCGCAGCCGTGCCCTTGCCGATGCGGTACCTGGCGGCGATATGGTCGAATATTATCGCCAGCGTGCCAGCGCCGGGTTGATCGTGGCCGAGGGGACCGCGCCTTCTGCCAGCGGCCTTGGCTATTGTCGCACCCCGGCGATCTACAGCGACGAGCAGATCGTCGGCTGGCAGCGGGTCACCGAGGCGGTGCACGCCGAGGGCGGGCGCATCGTCCTGCAGCTGATGCACGTCGGCCGCGCCGCCAGCCGCCACAACAAACCTGCCGGGGCTGCCACGGTGGCACCTTCGGCATTGCGCGCTCGCACCCAGGTGTTCAGCGACACTGCCGGCCTGGTGGACACCGATGAGCCACAGGCGCTGACCTTGCAAGGTATTGACGAGGTTATCGAAGACTATCGCCAGGCCGCGTTGAATGCGCGCCTGGCCGGCTTCGACGGCGTCGAGTTGCACTGCACCAGCGGCTATCTGCCGATGCAGTTTCTGGCATCCGGCAGTAACCGGCGCAACGATGCCTACGGTGGCGATGTGACCGGGCGGGTGCGTTTTGCCAAGGAAGTGATCGAGGCCATGGCTGCTGCGATCGGCGCCGGGCGCGTCGGCTTTCGCCAGTGCCCCGGCAACCCCTACAACGACATCGACGACTGCGATCCGGCGGCCACGGCGGCGGCGTTGTGCGAAGCCGTGGCGCCGTTGGATCTGGCCTACCTGCACATTATGCGCTCGCCACTGGCAGAGCTTGATGCGTTCGCCCTGGCACGTCGGCACAGCCCTCATGCATTGATTCTCAACGATGGTTTCGACGGTCCTTCGGCCAGTGCCGCTCTCGCGTCGGGCGAGGGGGCTGCTGTGTCGTTCGGCCGTCACTTTATAGCCAACCCCGATCTGGTGGCGCGCTTGCAGCGTGGCCTGCCGCTCAGTGGCTTCGACCGCAAGACCCTCTATACGCCGGGGCCGGTGGGCTATTCGGATTACACCGCCCATCAAGGGATTGCCCGGGAGGTGGCGCAATGAACCTCAACGATTTGAAGCACGTGCTGCCGACCGCTCCCGTATCTCGGGAGCAGACCCAGGCGTTGCTCGACCAGCGCTCGGCCGCCGCCGGGCTGATCAAGCCGGGCGACCACTACACCCTGGCCGATCGCCTGGAACAACAGGCGAGCGAGCAGGGTGAGCGCACGTTCCTGATCTATGGCGAGCAGACCCTGAGTTACTCCGAGGTGGATGCGCGAGCCAATCAGATGGCCCACACCTTTTATGCCAATGGACTGCGCGCTGGTGATGTCTGCGCCCTGGCCATGGAAAACCGTCCGGCGTTTTTCTGCACCTGGTTTGGCCTGGTCAAGCTCGGGGTGGTGGTGGCCTTCATCAACACTCAGGTCAGCGGCCGCCCCCTGCTGCATGCGTTGCAGGTCACCGAGGCCAAGGCGTTGGTGATCGGCGAAGAGTGCCTGGCCAATGTGCAGGCCACCGAAGGTTTTCCAGACCTGCCGTGCTGGCTGCTGCGCGATGCAGAAAACCCCTGGACGGGAGCGCTGCCCAAGGGTGTCGACGGGCATTTCGATGCACGCCTGGAGAAAGCCCCGCGCACACCGTTCCCCCGGGATATCCGTGCGCACATCGATGCGCAGACGCCGACGCTGTTGATCTTCACCTCGGGCACCACCGGCTTGCCCAAGGCCGCGCGCTACAGCCACATGCGCTGGATGTCGTCGGGCGATGTGATGCACACCACCCTGCAAGTCACCTGCGATGATGTGTTCTATTGCTGCCTGCCGCTCTACCACGGTGCCGCGGCCACGTCGGTGACTTCTACCGCGCTGTGTGCCGGTGCGGCCATCGTGGTACGCCGCAAGTTCAGCGTGCGCGAGTTCTGGAACGACGTGGCACGGCATCAGATCAGCATCTTCCAGTACATCGGCGAGATCTGCCGCTACCTGCTCAACCAGCCGGTGCGAGCGGGCGAGCGCGAGCACAGCCTGCGCTGCATGCTCGGTGCCGGACTGTCGCCGGACTCCTGGCAACGCTGGCTGGAGCGCTTCGGCCCGATCCAGGTGTTCGAGGGCTGGGGCGCTACCGAAGCCAATGCTGCGGTGATCAACGTCGACAACTATTTCGGTTCCTGTGGACGGGTGCCGGACTGGAATAAAACCAACCTGCGGCTGGTGCGTTACGACATCGAAAACGACTGTCATCCCCGGGACGAAAACGGTTTCTATCAAGTCTGCAACGTGGGCGAGGTCGGCGAGGCCATGGGCTTTATCGTCGATCACCCTGAGATCGGTGGCGGGCGTTTCGAGGGCTACACCTCGGCTGAGGCAACCGAGGGCAAAATCCGCCGCAATGTGTTCCGCCAGGGTGATGCCTACTGGAGTTCCGGCGACTTGCTGCGCGAGGACGCCGACGGTTACTGCTACTTCGTCGATCGCATCGGCGATACCTATCGCTGGAAGAGCGAGAACGTGTCGACCCTCGAAGTGGCGGACGCCCTGGGCGATCTGGCGGGCCTGGAACTGATCAATATCTATGGCGTCCAGGTGCCGGGCAATGAAGGTCGCGCCGGTATGGCCGCGGTGTTGATGCAAGCGGATCAAGTGTTCGATCCGGCCGCCCTGTACGCCCTCACCGAAGCTCGCCTGCCGCGCTACGCGGCCCCGGTGTTCGTGCGTGTCACCCAGTCGGCTGACCTGACCGCCAGCTTCAAGCTGCGCAAGGTCGATCTGCAGCGACAGGGCTACTGCCCGACCCGTTGCAGCGATCCGCTGTTGATCCGCGACGAACAGGCCCGCACTTATGTGCCCTATTCGCAAGAAGCGCTGGCGCGCGCCGGCCTGAGACCTTTCGTGGTGGCCGACCATGGCTGATCTCGACACTAACGGTCACGAACTGCGCGACGGCCTGCGTTATCCCTGGCCGCAGGCGCCCGATTCCGGGCAGGTGCGCGAAGTGGCGCCGGGCGTGTGGTGGTTGCGCATGCCGCTGCCGTTTCGCCTGGACCACATCAACCTCTATCTGCTGCGCCATACCGACGGCTGGGTGGTGGTGGACACCGGCATGAACACCGATCAGACCCGCGAGGTCTGGGATCGGGTGCTGGGTGAAGTGTGTGGCGGGCTGCCGCTGCTGGCGGTGGTCTGCACCCATTTTCACTCCGACCATGCCGGGGTCGCCGCGTGGCTTTCCGAGCGTTTTCACTGCCCGGTGTACATGACCACCAGCGAGTTCCATTCGTTGCACCTCAGGTTTCCCGCCGATCAACCCCCGGGCTGGGACTTTCTCGATTTCTATCGCAAGGCCGGCGTGGCTGACGATCAAAGCCGCGAGATGTTCGCGGTCATGAGCAATGCGCATTTTCTGCCTGCGCCGCTGAACCATTACCGCCGTTTGCACGAGGGCAGCCTGCTGAATATTGGCGGCCGTACCTGGCAGGTGGTCATCGGTCGCGGTCACTCGCCGGAGCATGCCTGCCTGTACGCCGCCGATGACGGCTTGCTGATCTCCGGCGACCAGGTGTTGCCGCGCATCACCTCCACCGTCGGCGTGCATGCCATAGAACCGCTGGCCAATCCGTTGCGCGACTGGCTCGACTCCATCGAGCACTTGCGCAGCCTGCCCGACAGCGTGCTGGTGCTGCCGGCGCACGAGCGGCCGTTCTTCAATTTGCATCAGCGCCTGGATCAGCTGGAAGCCCATCACCACGGGCATCTGGCGCTGATGCTGGCCAACTGTGACGAGCCGCGCACCGTGCTCGAACTGATGGCTGTGTTGTTTCCCAGGCTGTCGGGTCGTTTCGACGAACTGATGGCGCTTGGCGAAACGTTGGCCCATGCCAACTACCTGGTGGCCGAAGGGTCGCTGGAGCGGGAGGAGGACCGGGGGCGATATCGCTACCGGCGTGCTGTAAGGGGAGCGTGCGCTGTTAACCCGCTCAGAGTGTTTTGAGCGCACGGCAGGGCAGCAGTGTTGAACATTCCAGGCAGCCAGCCGGTTGTCATTGAGGAGAATCAGTGTGATCAACAAAAACAACAATAACTCTACGGTCATCGGTTCGAGCGCATTCCAGGTCAGTAGCCTGGCGGCAGCCATTGCACTGGTGTCCACACCGGTGTGGGCCGGTGATACGTTCGAGTTCGACAACGGCGCGACAATCGACTGGTCGGTGACCACCAGCTACGGCATCGGCGTGCGCACGGGCAGTCAGAGCGATCGCTTGCTGACGGTCAACGCCGACGATGCCAACCGCAACTTCGACAGTGGCAGCCTGACCACCAACCGCGTGGGCGCGCTGGCCGAAATGATCCTGCGCAAGGACAACTACGGCGCCGTGGTGCGCGGCAGTACCTTCTACGACGACGTCTATCATCGGGAGAACGATAACGACTCGCCCGCCACCGTGAACAAAAACGGCAGCAATGACGAGTTCACCAGTGACACCCGCTACTACAGCGGCGGTCGCAGCAAACTGCTGGATGTGTATGTGTTCAGCGGCTGGCGCTTTGACAACGACACCATGCTCGACGTCAAGGCCGGGCGGCACATCGAGTCCTGGGGCGAGAGTCTGTTCTATCCGGGCGTTAACGGCGTACAAAACCCTTCCGACGCGGTAAAAGCCTCGCAGCCGGGAGTCGAGGTCAAGGAAATCCTCTTGCCGGTGGGCCAGTTCTCCGGTTCGTTCCGATTGAACCCCCAGCTGACCTTCGGTGCGTACGTGCAGTACGAATGGAAGGGCACCGAACTGCCGCCGGTGGGCAGCTACCTGTCGGGCAGCGACGTGGTCGGGCCAGGTCGCGAGTTTATCTACGCCAACGGCCAGAAGATCGCCTACCGCGGCACTGATGATCCGAGTGATGGTGGCCAGTGGGGCGTGCAGATGCGCTACCGCCCGGTCCCGGCCCTCGAGCTCTCGCTGTTTCACGTCAACTACCACGACAAGAACCCGGCCACCGCACTGGTCGGCTACAACGCCTTGCCGGTGGGCGGTGGCCGCAACGCCTTCGTCAGCAATGGCTACGAGATCAAGTATTTCGAAGACATCAAGCTGACCGGCATCAGCGCCTCGACCAAGCTTGGCGACACCCAGGTCGGCGCCGAATGGTCGTACCGCGATGGTGCGCCGGTGATGGTCAATACCGGCCTTGGCGCTGTACCGGCCAAGGGCAAAGGCCAGCAAATGCAGTTGTCTGCGATCCGTATCCTAGGGGACCGCCCCTGGGCCAGCCAGACCAGCCTGACTGCCGAAATCATCCGCGTGCAGGTCGACAGCGTCGAGTCCACTTCGGCGGCGCCCAACCTGCAAGGCGTGAACCTTCTGCCTACCCTGGCACCTCTAGTGGCCCCTTCCGATGACTACACCTACAGCACCGCCGCGGGCTACCGCACCAAGTCTTCCAGCGCCTACACCGTGGGCGCATCGTTCAGTTATCCGGGAGTTTTCCAAGGCTGGGATCTGGAAGTCCCCTTCAGCTTCTCCAACGTCTTCAGTGGCTCCACGCCCATGGCCGGAAGCATCTCCGGCGTCGCCGGTGACCGACGCCTGAGCATGGGCACGACCTTCAAATACCTGGGCAACCTGGAGCTCGGTTTGAAATACATCAGCTACCTGGGTGAAGCCGACCCGATCGATCGTCCGTTCGCCGACCGCGACTACGCCACGTTCTCGATGAAATACACCTTCTGATCGACGACTCGAGGTCCGGGCAGCTCTGCTGCGCCAGGACCTTCAAAACAACCTGGAAAACGCCGCAGCGTAACGCTTCGGCATGGAGGCACTATGGGGCTCAAAGGGCACGCGGCCATTGTTGGCAGCGCACAATACAAACCGGAGAAATATTCGACCGCACCCAAGATGTTTCACCTTGAGCAAGTCGCCGATCTGGCGGCCCAGGCCCTGCGCGATGCCGGGCTCAAGGCCTCGGACCTCGACGGGCTGGTGATCAACGGCCCGCATTTTCATGAAGCCTCGGTGTTCGTACCGGCGATGGCCGCCGAATACCTGGGCCTGCGCCTGAACTTCGCTGAAGTGGTGGACCTGGGTGGCTGTACGTCGGTGGGCATGGTTTGGCGCGCCGCCGCCGCCATCGAACTGGGACTGTGCCAGGCCGTGCTGTGCGTTATTCCCGCTCGCATGGCGCCGTTGGGGCCTGATGAGGATCCTGGCTGGATGGCCCGGTCCATGCGATTTGGCGGCCACAGCACGGCATTCGGCGCACCTGAAGCCGAGTTCGACCTGCCTTACGGGCACATGGGCCAGAACACCGGCTACGCGATGATTGCCCAGCGTTATGCCGCCCAGTACGACTACGACCAGCGGGCCATGGCCAAGATCGCCGTTGATCAGCGCACCAACGCCCTGGCCAACCCGCAAGCGATGTTCTACGGCCAGCCGTTGACCATCGAGCAAGTGCTGGCCAGCAAGATGGTCGCCGATCCCTTGCATGTCCTGGAAATCGTCATGCCGGTGGCCGGTGGCGCTGCCCTGATCATCACCAACAAGGAAGTGGCGGCGCGGGCACGCAAACGTCCGGCCTTCATTACCGGGTTTGGCGAGCACCTGGCCTTCAAGTCGCCGTCCTATGCCGAGGACATGCTGCACACGCCGATTGGCCCGGCTTCCCAGCGCGCCTTTGCCATGGCCGGGCTCAAGCCCAAGGACGTCGATGCCGCGCAGATCTACGACTGCTACACCATCACCACCTTGCTGACCCTGGAAGATGCCGGTTTCTGCGCCAAGGGCGAGGGCATGGCGTTCGTGCGCGAACACGACCTGACCTGGCGCGGGGATTTCCCGATGAACACCCATGGCGGGCAACTGAGTTTCGGTCAGTCGGCCTCGGCCGGTGGCATGAGCCAGGTGATCGAGGCGGTGACGCAGATCGCCGGCACCGCCGGTGAACGCCAACTGGGTCGCTGCGACAGTGTCTACGTCTCCGGCACCGGCGGCGTGATGAGTGAGCAGGGCGCATTGATACTTCAGGGAGCATAAGCACATGTCCAACAACAAACCGATGCCGGTCGCGACGCAGATCTCCGCGCCGTTCTGGGAGGGCCTGAAGGCTCGCCGCCTGTTGATCCAGCAATGCAATGCCTGTGCGCACTGGAACTTCTACCCGCGCCGGCACTGCACGGTGTGCCTGGAACATGACCTGGCGTGGCGCGAAGTCAACGGCGCCGCGACGCTGTACAGCTATACCGTGACGCGCATTGCGACCTTGCCCGACTTCATTGATGAGATGCCGCAGAAACTCGCGGTGGTCGAGTTGGCTGAAGGCGTGCGCATCAACACCAACCTGGTTGGCCTTGAGGAACACGAAATCCGCATCGGTATGCCCTTGCAGCCGGTGTTCGCCGAAGTCGATGCCAAGGGCAACCGCCTGCTGCGCTTCACCGGGGTCGACAAGGATGCGCCGGGCCTTGAGCCGCTGCCCGCGCAGGACAGCGAACCGGCGCCTGTTGCAGAGCAACCGGCCGCCCGGCAGGTCGACCTCAACGATGGTCCGGCCTTGCAGGCGCTGGTCAGCGAACAGTTCAGCGACTGGAGCAATGTGGTGGTGGTCGACCAGGCGCTGATCGACGACTTTGCCCGGTTGTCGGGCGACGATTACTGGATCCATACCGATCCGGAGCGGGCGCGCCTGCAAAGTCCGTTCGGCGGCACCATCGCCCACGGTGCGCTGGTGCAGGTGTTGCAATCACGGATGAAACTGGCGCTGGGCTTCGAAATCAGCGGCTTCACCACCCAGATCAACTACGGCTCCGATCGCCTGCGCTTCCCGGCACCGGTACCGGCCGGCTCGCGCATCCATGCGCGGGCCCGGGTGAAAAAAGTCGACATCCAGGCCCGTGGCACCCAGCTGACCCTGGAGCTCAACACCCATGTGGTGGGCCAGGACCGGCCGTCGGTGATCAACGATCTGGTGATCCTGTACATGGCCTGATCCCCGCCGAAGATCCCCTGTAGGCGTCGGCTTGCCGGCGATAGCGTCCGTCAGGCCGACGAATGGGTTGTCTGAACTGAGGCCATCGCCGGCAAGCCGGCTCCTACAGGGGGGGGCGATGTCAATCAGTTCGGCTTGCACATAAATACCCGCCATTCCCGCCCCACGCCATTTGCGCCATTGCATAAGCCATTTGGACGATGTTTCACCTCTCCCTTGCGCCGACTATTGCCCCAGAGGCAACGCCCATCTCGATTGCCTCGCATGCCTGGTGCGTGACAAAAACAAGAGGATCGGCCCTATGAATTGCCCTATCCAAGCCTTCCCCGAACTGGAGCGTTGCTCATGCGCTCGTTGATCGGCTACGCGGTTTGCCTGGTGGTTGCCTTGACCATCGGCTACACCTTTTCCCCCAAAGCCCCTGCGCAGGCAGAGCTGTTGGCCACGCGCCCGGACCGGGTGCAGATCAACGGCCTGCTCAATTTTGGCGCACGCGTGGTCGCCGTTGGCGAGCGCGGCAGCATCCTGCTCAGTGATGACCAGGGCGTCAGCTGGCAGCCCGCCAACGTCGCCACGCAACGCAACGCCACCCTGACCGCCGTGGTCGCGCTGGACGACAAACGTTTGCTGGCCGTCGGGCATGACGGCTGGATCCTGCGTTCCGAGGACGCTGGCAGCAGCTGGCAGGAAATACGCTACGACAGCGATCTGGGCGAACCGCTGCTGGGCATCTGGACCGGCGGTGGCGACAGCGTCCTGGCGTTCGGCAGCTTCGGCAAGTTCTATCAATCGATTGATGGCGGAAAGACCTGGGTACCGCAGCCACTGGAGATCGACAACGCACACCTGAACAGCATGGCCGGCGGCAACGATGGCCGACGCATGCTGGTGGGCGAACAGGGTCTGGTGTTGCGTACCAGCGACAGCGGCCAGCACTGGCAAACCTTGCCGGCGTTCTACAGCGGTTCGCTGTTCGGCATCGTGCGCCTGAGCGCAGACAACTGGGTGACCTACGGTATGCGCGGGAACGTTTTCGTCAGCCACGACTTCGGCGACAGCTGGACCCAGATCAAAGTCGGCAACCAACTGCCGCTGTACGGCCATGTGCTGCTGCCCGATCACTCGGGCCTGGTGATCGTCGGTGCGGGCAGTTCGGTGGTGCGCCTGGATGTGAAAGGTGAGCTGGTCGGTGTCGGACGTCTGGCCGGCCTTGGCACATTGACCTCGGCGACTGTCGTTGGCTCGCGTCTATTGGTGGGCGGCGAACGCGGGGTATTACAGGGATCAGGTGGCAGCGTCGCTGCCTTAATGGCCACGCAGGCCACCCAGTGAATGAGAGGCAGGTAATGAATCAAGGTAAACACTGGGTGACGCGTTGCGTCGAAACCTGCGCGGACCATCTGATGGCCCGGCGCAAGGGCCTGCTGGCGCTGTTCGTCCTGGTGACGCTGGGCCTGGGCTACAGCGCCACCCACACGCAACTGGATCCGGGCTTCAACAAACAGATCCCGGTGCGCCATGAATACATGATCAATTTTCTCAAGTTCAGCCGCTACTTTACCGGCGCCAACCGGTTCCTGGTCAGCGTGCGCTGGAAAGGCGAGGGTGACATCTATAACGCCGAGTACCTCGAGACCCTGCGCAAAGTCACCGACGACGTGTTCTTCATCTCCGGTGTCAGCCGGCCCAGCGTGACGTCGCTGTTTACCGCCAATGTGCGCTACATCGAAATCACCGAGGAAGGTTTCTTTGGCGACGTAGTAGTGCCACCGCGTTTCAGCGGCACTCTCGAGGACCTGGCGCAGGTTCGCAGCAACACGGCGGCCTCCGGGCAGGTCGGTCGCCTGGTGGCCAATGACCTGAAGTCGGCCATGGTCCGCGCCGACCTGCAGGACACCGACCCCAAGACCGGCCAACCGGTGTCCTACGTCGAGATCGCCAAGCGTCTGGAAGAGATTCGTGGCAAGTACAACAGCCCCAACATCGAAATCAACATCGTCGGCTTCGCCAAGCTGGTGGGGGATGTGGTTGAAGGGTTGAACACGGTGATCGGCTTCTTTGTCGTGGCCTTCGTCATCACCGGTTTGCTGCTGTGGCTGTATTCACGCTCCCTGCGCCTCACGGTGGTGGCGCTGGTGGTCGCGTTGCTGCCGGTGGTCTGGTTGCTGGGCCTGTTGCCGCTGCTGGGCCTGGGCATCGATCCGATGTCGATCCTGGTGCCGTTTTTGATTTTTTCCATCGGCGTGTCCCATGCGGTGCAGATGACCAACGCCTGGAAGCAGGACGTGTTGGCCGGCAGCAGTTCGAAGGAAGCGGCGCGTTCGGCGTTCTGCAAGATTTTCATCCCCGGTTCCCTGGCCTTGCTGATGAATGCCCTGGGCTTCGCGGTGATCATGATGATCGACATTCCGATCGTTCACGAACTGGGGGTGACGGCCTGCATCGGCGTCATGCTGATGATCATCACCAACAAACTGATGCTGCCGATCATCATTTCCTACCTGCGCCTGGAGCCTGCGCTATTGCGTCGTGCGCAATCGCGACCGACGGGCAAGCACCGCCTGTGGTGGCGTCTGTCGGCGCTGGCCGAACCCGGGCCTGCCGTGGGCGTGTTCGTTGTCAGTCTGTTGCTGCTGGCGGCCGGGGCCTACAAGGCTCGCGACCTGGCGGTGGGCGATATCGGCGCGGGCGCGCCGGAGCTGCGGGCCGATTCGCGCTACAACCAGGACAACGAAAAGATCATCAACAGCTACTCCATCGGTCTTGATGTGATGTCGGTGTTCGTCCAGGTCAAGGGCGTTGAGGAAGGTTGCCTGTCGCCTGCGGTGATGCGTGCGGTGGAAGCCTTCGATTTCCGCATGCGCACGGTCTCGAGCGTGCAGTCGATCCAGAGCGTGGCGGACATGGGCAAGCGGGTGATCGCCGGCAACAACGAAGGTAATCCGCGCTGGGCGGCGATTCCAGGCTCGCCCCGTGGCTTGAGCCAGGGCGCTCGGGCCTATATGCCGGATGACGGAATGGTCACCGACGGTTGCCAGCAGATGCAGATCCTGGTGTTTCTCGCCAATCACGAGGGCAGCACGGTCAGCCATGCGATCGCCGAAGCCAAGCGGATCATTGCCGAAGTCAGTACGCCGCAAGTCGAATTTCTCCTGGCCGGCGGCAACGTCGGGGTGATGGCGGCCTCCAACGAGGCGGTCAAGCGCGCCGAAGTGATCATGCTCGGGGCACTATTCGGATCGGTGGCACTGTTTTGCTGGCTGACCTTCTTGTCGATCCGGGCGGTGCTGTGCATTCTGGTGCCGCTGGCGATTGTTGCGATCCTGTGCAACGCACTGATGACCCTGCTCGGGATCGGCCTGAAGGTCGCGACGCTGCCGGTGATGGCGCTGGGGGTGGGTGTGGGCGTCGACTACGGCATTTATCTGTACGAACGTATCCAGCACGAAATGCTGCGCGGAGCCAGCCTGCGCGAAGCCTTCTACGAGGCCATGTGCCAACGCGGCACCGCTGCGGTGTTCACGGCCGTGACCATGGCGATTGGCGTGTGCACCTGGGCGTTCGCACCGCTGAAGTTCCAGGCTGACATGGGGGTGCTGCTGTCGTTCATGTTCCTGGTCAATGTGCTGGGGGCGATTTTCCTCCTGCCGGCGCTGGCGGCCTGGTTCAATCGCGGTCGCCCCTTGGTTGAATATCGGGCTCGTACGCCTGCACCGGCACAAGGGCAATTCCGCTTGAAAAGCAGCCCGGCGGCGCGTGATACCGCAAGCGAAAAATAAACCTGCCGGGCCTCTTGTGGAGTCCACAGGGGCTAAGGAAACTGGCAGGCAAGTAGAGTCGAAAAGAGGGGGGAACTCTGGGTTCCCCCGGCCGAAATTATAAAAATAACAAGGGAAGAGCCTGGCTCTTACCCGAGCGAGAGAAGACTATGCAAAATGCTGTCTTGACCCATGAAGCCCTGGCCAGCCTTGGCCTCGACCTCACGCGCTACAACCAGCTGGTGGGCGAAATCTATGAAGGCGCCCTCGATCCGAAAATGATGGCCCACGCCCTCAGAAGTTTTCTCAAACTCTTCAATGCCAATTTCGTCACCCTGATCCTGCGGGTGCCGGATCAACCCGACACGGGCGTGATGATTATCGTCGGCGACATCGAAGGTGCCGGTGATGTCTGCTACATGACCTACCCGCAAACCAATTCGCCTTTCGCCAACCAGCCGATCGACAGTGTGTTCACCGTCGATGACATCATGAGCGCCACTGAGTGGGAACACTGCGCCTACTTCAAGGCGTTCTGCGCTCCCAATGACGTGTACCACGTGATGTGCGCGGACATTTCCACCCCCGACGGCGGCAAGCTGCGCTTTCGCATGACCCGCCCCAAACGGGCTCCCAACTTCTCTGCCAACGACCGGGCGGTGTGCGCCAGTTTCCTGCCTCACCTGCGACGGGCCTCGCAACTGCATAACCTGCTGGACCGCAGCGAATCGCTGAGCGAGTTGTATTCCCAGGCCATCAGCCGGTTGTCGGTGGCGACCCTGGTGCTCGACGAGAGCGGCAGCGTGCTGCAGATCAATCCGGTGGCGCAGGAAATTCTCGCCCGTTCCGATGGCCTGAAACTGGTGGGAGGGCGCCTGGAGGCGACGTACCCCAGCGACAACCGCGAGCTGCAACGCCTGATTCGCGGCGCGTTCTGCCCGGATGCGCCGAAAAGTGCCGAGGCCATGTCGGTGACGCGTCCTTCGGGGCTGGTCAACCTGGGGGTGGTGGTCGAATCGATTCCGTCCCTGGACTGGGCCGAAGAAAAGGGCCAGCCGGCGGCGCTGGTGTACATCCGCGATGCGTCTAGCAAATCCCTGGCCAGCGAAGTGGTGACCAAGCAGCTGTTCAACCTGACCAAGGCCGAAACGGCCCTGGCCATGGAACTGGCCAACGGCTTGTCCCTGGAGGAAGCTGCCGAGGTCCTCAATATCCGCCGTAACACGGCGCGGGCGCACTTGCGTTCGATCTTCTCCAAGACCGGTGTGCGGCGCCAGACCGAACTGGTGCGCATCATGCTCAACAGCGTGGTGGCCTTGGGCAAGCCGCAACTGGCGCTGAAACTGGCCGAGAAAATCAAGGTGCCGCCGCTGCAATTGGCCGTGCCGATCTACCGTCAGGCCTGATTCTGCAGACCCACCGCCGGGCCATTCGTGCCCGGCGTCGCAGTCATTGACCCCGCGCATTTTTTAGTCCGCACGGACGATGCCGCCCCGTGATCGCCCTGTCGATACTGGGCGGACCTATCACGGAGAACCACAATGCCTATTACAGCCATCACCGGCAGTGCCTCGGGAATCGGGGCCGCCGTATCCGCCGCCATGCGCGCTGCCGGACATCAGGTCATCGGTATTGATCGCAACAACGCCGAAGTGCTCGCCGACCTGTCCACCCCTCAAGGGCGTGACGCGGCCATCACGCAAGTGCTTGAACTCAGCGGCGGGGTCCTCGACGGACTGATCTGCTGCGCCGGGGTCGGTGTCACCGCGCCAAACTGCGGGCTGATCCTCGCGGTCAATTACTTCGGCGTCAGTCAATTGCTTGACGGCCTGCAGGGGGCATTGGCCAAGGGCCAACAACCGGCGGCGCTGGTGATCGGCTCGGTGGCGGCGACACATTCGGGGCCCGAGGGCCAGCCGCAGATCGAAGCGATGATCGCCGGCGATGAAGCCCAGGCCTTGCAACTGGCCAACAGCCTCGGCCAGCCGCACGTCGCCTATGCCGCCTCCAAATTTGCCATCAGCCAGCATGTCCGCAGCCTGGCTGTGAGTTGGGGCAAGCAGGGTATGCGGGTGAACGTGGTGGCGCCGGGTGCAGTAGAAACCCCGCTGCACCAGGCTTCGCTGGACGATGCGCGTTTTGGCCAGGCAACCCGTGATTTCGTCGCGCCCTTGGGCCGCTCCGGGCGCCCTGATGAGATCGCCGCAATGGTAGCTTTCTTGCAATCGCCACAAGCGTCATTTGTCCATGGCACCGTGGTGTTCGTTGATGGCGGTATGGACGCCATGGTCCGCGCCTCGCGTTTCTAAAAGGAATCTGTATGAACAAGGTGGCATTCATCACCGGCGCCAGCCGTGGTATTGGCCGCGAGGCGGCGCTGGCATTCGCCCGCGCCGGTTTCGACCTGGCGATCAGCGCCCGAACCCTCAACGAGGGTGAGCAACATGAGCATGCCTTGCGCGATGCCACCGGAGCGCCACTGGCCGGCAGCCTCAACGGCACTGCGCAGGCGTTGCGCGAACTGGGTTGTCGGGTACTCGTGGTGCCGATGGACCTGCTCGACAGCGCCTCGGCCCTGCACGCTTGCGAGGCGGTGCTGGCCGAGTACGGGCGCATCGACGTGCTGATCAACAACGCGATCTACCAGGGCAGTGATCTCAACGCCGGGTTCATGGACCTGCAGGCGCAGACCCTGGAGCGTATGTTCCAGGGCTACATCCTTACCCCCTTCCTGTTGACCCGTGCAGTGGCCGAACACATGGTGACGCGCGGCGGCGGGGTGGTGATCAACGTCACCTCCGGCGCTGGCGAAAGCGACCCACCGGTGGCGGCGGGCAAGGGCGGTTGGGGATATGCCTATGGTGCGGGCAAGGCGGCGGTGTCGCGATTGTCCGGAGTGCTGAGCACGGAGCTGGGCGAGGCCGGCGTGCGCGCCTATACCCTCAATCCGGGCGTAGTTACCACCGAAGCCCTTAAGGCCACCATCGGCGACAAAGGCCTGATCGCCCTGCGCGCCGGCAGTGCTCCACCGCATGTTCCGGCGGCGGTGATGCTGTGGCTGGCTACGGCCGAACAGGCACCGGGCTTTCAACGCCGGACCATCGCGGCGCAGCCGTTTGCGCTGGAGCACGGAATAGTCGCCGACTGGCGTTGAAGTTTTGAACGACGGTATCGAATGGCGGCTTGAAGCCATTGCTCCCACAGATTTCACGGTGAGGCATCAATAGCCTGAACACCCTGTGCCTGTGGGAGCAGGATCGCTCCGGGCGGCGCTTCGGCGAAGAGTCCCTGCACAATCAACACAGCCTCTGAAATCAGTTGATCAGAGCGGCATCCACCAGCAACCCGTCCCCCCACCTGCACCACCGCCTGTTCCAGCCCAGGTACACGGCGACATGTCGCAATCGAAAGCCCCACCTGTGGTAGATGAGCCGTCCGGCACCGGCAGCCCCGTCAATCGCAGTCTTTTCCCTCAGCCATAAGAGAACAGTCCTACATTTATCCTCCTTCGCCTTTGCTACCTTTCGGCGCCTTGCCTCACTCCCCCACAAATTCAGATACAAACGCCCTCAGCGACCGCCGAAGGAACAAAGGATGTTCAGCTCTAACCCTCTCGCACGCTTCAATTTGACGATTCAGGGCCTCAATCACGACCTTCAAATCCTGGCGTTCACGGGGCAGGAAGCGATAAGCACGCCCTATGCCTTTGACGTGGTTCTGGTCAGCGAGAGACCGAATATCGATCTTGAAAGCCTGCTGCATAAACAAGCCTTTCTGGCCTATGGCGACGCCGGTATCCACGGGCAAATCCATCGTGTTGCCCTGGGCGACGCCGGTAAACGTCTGACGCGTTACAACGTGACACTGGTGCCTCGGGTGGCTTATCTGGGCCACAGCATCAATCAGCGCATTTTTCAACAGCTGAGCGTCCCGCAGATCATTACGCAGGTGCTGGACGCGCACGGCATTCATCGTGACTTTCACCTGTTTCAGCTGGGCTCAACCTATCCAGCTCGTGACTACTGCGTGCAGTACGACGAGTCAGACTTGCATTTCATTCAACGGCTTTGCCAGGAGGAAGGTATTCATTACCACTTTCGGCACAGTCCAGAGAAACACCTGATGGTCTTTGGTGATGACCAGACCGTGTTCCCCAGACTTGAACGGCCAACGCCCTATCAACAGGACAGTGGCATGGCTGCCGAAGAGGCGGTGATCAAACAGTTTGGTCTGCGCGTAGAAGCGCGTACCAGCCGCACCACCCGCCGTGACTACGATTTTGAAAAGTCTCGCATTCTGCTGGAGTCCGCTCACCAGCCATACATCCGTCAGGCCCAGCCTGATCTGGAAGATTACGACTACCCCGCACGCTTTACCTCGGGAGAGCGTGGCCAATTGTTAAGCAAACGAGCGCTGGAGCGCCATCGTGCCGACTACCTGCAAGCAGAAGGCAAAAGCGATCAACAGGCGTTGGCGGCCGGTCGCTTTCTGCAAATGTCCCGGCATCCACGCGCAGAGTGGAATGACCTTTGGTTGCTGACAGAGGTGCGTCACGAAGGCAAGCAACCGCAAGTGCTTGAAGAAAACCATAGCAGCGTTGCCTCCAGTCATGAGGATGAGCTGGTCCAAGGCTATCGAAACACGTTTGTCGCCATACCTTGGGACGTTTTCTACCGTGCGCCACATCGTTACAACAAGCCGCGAGTGCTTGGCAGTCAGACCGCCGTGGTCACCGGCCCCAAAGGTGAGGAGATCCACTGCGACAAGTACGGTCGGGTCAAGGCTCAGTTTTTCTGGGATCGCGAAGGTCGCCACGACGGCAAAAACGGTTGCTGGTTGCGGGTGTCCTCCAATTGGGCGGGCAATGCCCATGGCAGCGTCACCATTCCGAGAGTGGGCATGGAGGTGTTGGTCAGTTTTCTTGAGGGTGACCCTGATCAACCGGTGATCAGCGGGTGTCTTGCCAACAGTGTCACCCCGGTGCCATACGAATTGCCCGCCCACAAAACCCGAAGCGTGTTTCGTTCCCGCAGTTCACCGGACAGCGGCGGGTTCAACGAATTGCACCTGGAAGATCGTGCCGGCCGGGAATTGATCTACCTGCGTGCCCAACGCGACATGGAGCAGAGGGTCGAAAACGACAGCCGCCTGGAGGTCGGGAACGAGCGCCGGGAAACCATCAAGGGCGACAGCATCACCGTACTGGAAGCCGAAGAACACCGAACCGTCACGGCTGACCGCAAAGTACAGCTCAAGGCAAGCGACTATCTGCATGTCGCCAGTAACAGCCACACCCGCGTCGATCAAACACTGGTGGTGGAGTCCGGTCAGCATTTGCACATCAAAGCCGGTGCGCACCTGACCCTGGACGCTGGAGCGAGCATCAGCCTCAAGGCGGGCGGACAGCACATTGTGATCAGCCATGGGGGCATTTTCAGTAGCAGCGAAATCCAGGTCGGTGGCGCCCCGGTGGCCGGCACGGCGGCCTCGCTCGCGATACCCGGAATCCAGGACGCCTTGACGGAGCCATCGCAACTGCCTCCCATGATTTCGCCTGGCCAGGACGCCCTCATGTCAGCCAGCAAAGTCATGGGAGCTGACTTCTGTCCCATCTGCGAAGCCTGCCGAGAAGGCATTTGCATGACACAGGAAGACGCAACATGACCGACTCGTTACCCCGTCAATGGATGATCCGCCAACAACGTCAAGGCCATATCCTGTGCATCGTTCTGGACTCGGAGAACGAGCGCGACATGCGCCAATCCCTGTTGAAGACCTGCCGGTTCGACCAGTACTCGAGCGTATATGGCGCAACCCGGTTGGCTGACCTGGCGGACGCCGGGCCGTTTGTCTTCGCCTTCGATCACGTCGGCGATAGCCGTATCGACGAATTGCTCAATCACCCGCAGCGGAACTGGGGCTGGTTCGCCAGCCTGCAAAGGGGCGATCTGCCCACTCTGGTCAAACACTGGCAGGAGCGGCTGATCGTTGGCGTACGGCCGAATCTGGCGCTGTACCGTTTCCACGATAATCGGGTGCTGGGCCGTGCCCTTGCGCATCTGTCTGTTGAAGCCTGCCCGGCCTACCTCGGGCCCGCGATCAGCGTGTGTTACTGGCAGGGCAAACGTTGGGAAAGTACGGACAATCCCGCCCCCGGCACCTACCCAGTGCCAGAGCAGCCGCTGTGGCATCAAGTGCCTGCTCCCAGCCAACAGGCTGATGACATTCGCCTGAGCAATGCTCATCGCTACCTGCTGGCGGAGCATGTCGAGGCTTACGCCAAACTTGCCGAACAACATGATCCTGACAACTGGCTGCGTAGCAGGCTTGCTCAGGCGCAGGCGTGGGGATGGTACGCACCGGATCAATTGGAATTTCTGCTGATCCAGAGCCTGCAAGCATCCGCTTACACGCTGGCGTCGCATTGGCAGGTTCGCCCCGGCGAGAGTCCGAGCGAACACTTTGAACGGGTGTATCAAACAACAGCCTTCTGGCAAGGGGAAGGCGCCCTTTGAAACGCCTGATCCGCACAGCCGTTCTGAGCAGCTGTCTGGCGTTGACCGCAGGCTGCGCCAGCAGTCCGCCGAACACCTTTACCTTCACTGCCGACTTGCCGCCCGACTTTGCCTATCAGGCCATTGCCAAGTATGTGCCCGCCCAAGGCGAAAC
This sequence comes from Pseudomonas sp. P1.8, assembly GCF_001269805.1. Classification (NCBI taxonomy): domain Bacteria; kingdom Pseudomonadati; phylum Pseudomonadota; class Gammaproteobacteria; order Pseudomonadales; family Pseudomonadaceae; genus Pseudomonas; species Pseudomonas sp. P1.8. Next base: position 839,631 of record NZ_LHVM01000013.1, on the reverse strand, counting down.
CTGCACCGTGCCCGGCGGGCGCAATACCGCAGTCGGCTACAACATGAACTGGCGTGAAAACTACCAGCCAACCGCTGAAATCGCCTTGCGCAGAACGGTCAGTGGCTGCCCGCTGGTGCTCAGACGCATCGAGCTGAAAATCTATGGGACTTACGGTAAAGCCCGAGGAGATTTTGGCTCGGACATCGCCAGCGTGTTCGTTCGCGACAATGTGGAGGATCAGTACAAAAGTGACTTTGACGAAACGGGCGAGAGTTCTTTCTACGGTGAATGCCAAAGGCTGTTCCGCACCGTGGGCCCAAAACGCCGCATCGTAAAACTCCTCAACTGCAAAACCCTCGATGCGCAGGGTGAGCGAGGAGGTTATCAGCCCTTTGCCATGTACAGCCTCGACCAACTACCGGGTAAGACCGTGAAGATGCACATCAAGTTGGCGAACGAAGAAAGACCCGCCATCGGGAATACGTGGGTCAAGGTACCCAATGGCTGGAAGCGCTGCATGGGCGACAACTTTGAAGACCAATATGCGTTTTGCTTTGGCAATTACAAAGACTTCAGCGGTTTCCAGATGCCTGACGGGCGGCAATGCACCATCTACCCCGGCTGTACCGAATAAGGAGGTTTTGAAATGAAATCATTGGAAAAAGAGCTGGACTCACCGCTGAGTAGCCGCGTATTGGCATGTCCCGCCCAGGGGCGATGGAGCAGCTTTCAGCTGGTCGACGAGTTCGGCTCTGGCGAACCCTATGCCGGGTTGGTCTACGGCGTAACCGATTCGGAAGGGAAAACCTATGAGGGCCATCTGGATGCCACGGGCACCGGTAAGATCACTGATCACTTCGCAGGTCCTGTTGAGCTATTACTTGATCAAACGTACGAAGGGTCAGAACAGCTATATAAGGATTTACAAACAAGACCCCATTACCCCCTAAAAATCACGGAACTCCAGGTACGCGCCGAGCAAACCGGTTACCTGAACCACGACGCCACCCGTACCCGGGAAAACCCCGCGCAAGCCTGTGCGGATGCATTTTTTCAGGTGGAAGTGCGCCATCTGGTCAAGCACGCCGCCCATTTGCCGCCTCAGGTTTACAGCCACTACCCGATGGAGTCGGGGCCGTCGAAGATCATGGGCAAGCACGGTTTGTACGGCGTTGCTCTTCTGCCACTGAAGCACACCGTGCTGGAAGTGCGCCCGCTGCGGGCCTTGCGCCCCATGCTGTCCACCGACGCCGAGTACTGTTCGCTCAACCTCTATCAACTGGCGCTGATGGCCACCTTGAGCTATTGCCCCTTTGGTCAAAAACCCGATACACATCCCGTCGAAACCGCGACTGTCAGCTTTCCCCTGCAACCCAGCGTGGGCAACTGGTTCGGGGACGCACTGGCCAAGTTTGATGAGCTGGGGAAAGTCGATTCGGCGCAAACAACGGCCTACTACCCGTTGTATGAAGATGTACCGTACTCCAGGCGCCTGGAAATCGTGCCGTTCGACCCTGGCCTGTATCCCGCAAACAATCCTGAACTGAAAGACGATCAGGAAACCCCTGCCAAAATTCACTTCTTCGACGACCGGGACCTTGGGGCGGATACCACCGATACCCAAGCCTTCATCACCCACCACGATGAACTGATCCTGATCGCAGTGCGCGGCACCTTTGAAATCATCGCCGATGGCCTGCGCGACGCCGATGCCCTTCAGGTGCCGTTTGAAGATACCGACAGCAAGGTGCACCGTGGTTTTTATCAGGCTGCGCAGAAAGCTTACGACTTTGTCTTGGAGTACCTCGACAGGTTTTATGCGGGTCAAAAACTGCTGATCTGCGGCCATAGCCTCGGCGGAGCCGTGGCATTGTTGCTCTCGGAAATGCTGCGTCGACGAGATGATTTCGACTACAACATCCAGCTCTACACCTACGGCGCCCCCCGCGCCGGCGACGCCAAATTCGCAGAAGGTGCGAAGCCGCTCGTGCACTACCGCATGGTCGCCCATAACGACCCGGTGCCGAGCGTGCCCGGCACGTGGATGAACACCAGGGCAGGGGTCTACTGGGCCGGGGCAGTGCTGACCTTTGTCAACGTGCCGGTTGGCCTCTCGGTCTTTGTAGCAGGCATCACCAACTGGAGGGGTGAGCCTTACGAACATCACGGCACCCTGCGTCATGCAATGCCGGTGCAGTTCAGTCGCAAGGAAGTGTCCATGATCCTGTGGGAGCCGGGCTGCGACACCATCACCCAGCATGCCGCCTGCTCGGTGGCCATCGAACAGGAAAACGGGCTGCCGCATCGACCATTTTTGCTGGCTCAACTGTTCAGTGCCGGCAGCCACTCGATGGTCGGCAGCTACATTCCGGCTTGCTGGGCGGCATTCAAGCGTTCACAGGAGGCTCAAGGGAAAAACCGATCCCTGGTCACCGACCAGGAGTTTGGATGGATAGAGGCGGCGCTCAGGAACATTACCGATCAGTTGCGTTCAAGGCGAAGACACTTCGCGCACCAAACCTTGAAGTATCAGGAAACTCACGAGGCAGAAATCAACGCCTTCGGTATTGAGATCGACAAAGTGCATGTGACGCTTGCTCGCCTGAATACCTTGCGGTTCGAGCGCGTCAGCCAAGCCAAGGTCTACGGGTCGCTTTCGACTCAGCCCGAGCAGTTGGCGCAAAACCTGCAGCGCTGGCTTGCCCATGCGGAAAATCAGGTGATTGAACAGTGGGCCATGGCGCCAGACGAGGGCAAATACAACGAGCTGCTGGCTTCGATCTATGGCCATGTCATCGGTGCTCCCTACACGCTGGACATCGATTCGATTATTTGAAAACCCTGCGGCTCTATCACCGGACGCGAGTTTTCGCGGGGGCTGCGATTGAACCTGATCGCTTGCTTCGCCGGAACGGAACCCGGACTCACAAGCCAATACAGGCCTTCCGTACCTGGAGTGCCGAAGGCAGCGTGGTCGATCGTTGCGCTCAGTTGATGGTTGGGGTGAGCGAACGGCGGGTTGAAGGCCGTTGCTCCCACAGTTTGCGTGTTGATTACAAAAATCTGCGTTCATCACTGAATCTGGGGGAGCGGCGGGCGGTAATCCGAAGTGCCCGCCAAAGCGTCCCTGGCGGCAGTGTTTACGCCTGCAAGCGCTGACGGGCCAGGGTCATGGCGGTGTCTTCGATCATGTCTTCCTGGCCACCGACCATGCCGCGACGGCCCATCTCGACCAGAATCTCCCGTGCCGACACGCCGTACTTTTTCTCGGCTCGCTTGGCGAACAGCAGGAACGAACCGTAGACCCCGGCGTAACCCATGGTCAGGGCATCGCGGTCGCTGCGGATCGGGAAGTCCATGATCGGCACCACCAGATCTTCTGCCACGTCCTGGATGCCAAACACGCTGACACCGGTGTCGATGCCCATGCGGTCGCACACCGCCACCAGCACTTCCATCGGCGTGTTACCGGCTCCGGCCCCGAGGCCCGCGCAGGCAGCGTCGATCCGGTTGGCCCCGGCGGTAATCGCGGCGATGGAGTTGGACACGCCCATCGACAGGTTGTGGTGGCCATGGAAGCCGATCTCGGTTTCCGGCTTGAGGGCCGCACGCATCGCCGCCACGCGGGCGCTGACATCGTGGGGCAGCAGGTAGCCTGCCGAGTCGGTCAGGTAGATGCAGTTGGCGCCGTAGCTTTCCATCAGCAGGCCTTGCTTGACCAGGCCTTCGGGGCTGTTCATGTGGGCCATCATCAGGAAGCCGACGGTGTCCATGCCCAGGCCGCGGGCATGGGAGATGTGCTGTTCGCTGACATCTGCCTCGGTGCAGTGGGTGGCCACGCGAATGGTGTTGACCCCCAGTTCGTGGGCCATTTTCAGGTGGTCGACGGTGCCGATACCCGGCAGCAGCAGGGCCGAAACCTTGGCCTTTTTCATCAGCGGGATTACCGCCGACAGATACTCCTCATCGGTGTGGGCCGGAAAACCATAATTCACCGAGCTGCCGCCCAAGCCGTCGCCGTGGGTGACTTCGATCAGCGGCACGCCCGCCGCATCGAGGCCGCAGGCGATGTCTTTCATCTGTTGCAGGCTGATCTGATGACGCTTGGGGTGCATGCCATCGCGCAGGCACATGTCGTGAACGGTGATGCTTTTGCCGCGAAGATCCATGGTCGGCTCCTTATGCGTGGGCGGGTTGGGCGGTGGCTTTGAGCACAAGCTCGCCCTTGAGGATTTCCTCGGCGAACATCTCGGCGGTGCGCGCCGCGGCGGCGGTCATGATGTCGAGATTGCCGGCGTACTTGGGCAGGTAGTCACCCAGGCCTTCGACTTCCATGAAGATCGACACACGATTGCCGTCGAACACCGGGCCATTGACCAGCTTGTAGCCGGGCACGTAGCGCTGCACTTGTTTGATCATCGCTTCGATGGCGGCGGTGATCGCTGGCTGGTCGGGTTCGCTGGCGGTCAGGCAATGCACGGTGTCGCGCATGATCAGCGGCGGCTCGGCCGGGTTGATGATGATGATCGCCTTGCCTTTCTTTGCACCGCCGACCTTTTCCACTGCGCTGGAGGTGGTGCGGGTGAACTCGTCGATGTTTTTCCGGGTGCCGGGGCCGACGGATTTCGAGGCGGCGGTGGCGATGATTTCGGCGTACTCCACCGGCTGCACGCTGGACACCGCCGCCACCAGCGGAATGGTGGCCTGGCCGCCGCAGGTGACCATGTTGACGTTCATCACCCCCAGGCCCAGTTGCGCCTTGAGGTTCACCGGCGGTACGCAGTACGGGCCGATGGCTGCCGGGGTCAGGTCGATCATCAACACGCCCAGGGCATTGAGCTTTTGCGAGTTCTGCGCGTGCACGTAGGCCGAGGTGGCGTCGAAGGCGATCTGGATCTGGTCTTCGAGGACATGCGGCAGCAGACCGTCAACGCCATCGGCGGTGGTTTTCAGGCCGAGCTCGCGAGCGCGCGACAGGCCTTCGGAGGTGGCGTCGATACCGACCATCCAGACCGGCTCCAGTACCTCGCTGCGCATCAGTTTGTACAGCAGGTCGGTGCCGATGTTGCCCGGCCCGATCAGCGCGCATTTGATCTTTTTGCTCATGGTGTTCTGGCTCCTGAAGAGGGAAGGGCGATTTACGGGACGAAGCGCAGGCTGGTTTCGCCCAGCCCGCTCATGGACAGGCTGATGCGGTCGCCGGCGACCACTGGCACCAGTGGCGCCAGGGCACCGGAAAGAATGATTTCGCCACGGCGGAACGGGATACCCAATTCACCCAGGGTGTTGGCCAGCCAGGCCACTGCCGCGCAGGGATGGCCTTGCACCGCCGAGCCCAGGCCCGAGCCTGCCGGCTGGCCGTTTTTGAGCATTTGCATTTGCACCGCAGCCAGGTCCAGCGAGCGCGGGTCGATGCGCTGGCTGCCGAGGGCGAACACGCCACAGGAGGCGTTGTCGGCCACGGTGTCCTGGATGCGGATCTGCCAGTCGTCGATCCGCGAATCGACGATTTCGAAGCACGGCATGACCCACTGACTGGCGGCCATTACGTCGTCGGCGCTGATGCCCGGGCCTTGCAAGTCTTCGCCGAGGATAAAGGCGATTTCACCTTCGGCCCGTGGCTGGATCAGGTTGTAGCGGGCCAGGCTGACATCGCTGCCATCCTCGACCTGCATGGCGTTGGTGAGGAAGCCGAAGTCCGGTTGGTGGACATCGAGCATTTCCTGCACGGCGCGGCTGGTCACGCCGATTTTCTTGCCAACCACGTGCTCGCCGAGGGCTTCGCGGCGTTGCAGGAAGCGCAGGGAAATCTGATAGGCCTGCTCCAGGGTGATCTGTGGATAACGCCGGGTCAGGGGCGCCAGCGTCTGGCGGCCGCGCAAGGCGTTGAACAGCTCGTCACCGAGGGTGTTGATCAAATGGGCGTCCATGGCGAGGGCTCCAGATGGGGGGAAGAAAAAAGGCCCGCCCCAACGTGGTCGGGGGCGAGCCCAAAGGAGTCGGTCAGCCGGGCCAGACGGATGTGTCGGCGCCGCCATCGACATCGATGATCTTGCCGGTTACCCAGGCCGAAGCGGGGCTGGCCAGGTACAACGCGGCAGCGGCGATGTCTTCAGGGCTGCCCAGGCACTTGAGCGGAGTGTTGGCCTCCATGGCTTCGCGCATGGCGGCGGGCATCACGCTGTTCAACGCTTCGGTCAGGGTGGGGCCGGGGGCGACGGCGTTGACCCGGATCTGCGGTGCGAAATCCTGGGCCAGCAGGCGGGTCAGTTGGCTGAGGGCGGCCTTGGCCGTGCCGTAGGCGCTGAAATGGCGCTGGGCATAGCGTGCCGCTACCGAGCTGATATTGATGATGTTGCCACCACCGGCTTCGCGCATCAGCGGCACGCACAACTGGCAGAACGCGTAGCTGGTGGTGACGTTGAAGGTCAGCATCTCGGAGAATTGCTCGGGCGTCATCTGCAGCGGATCGTTGGGACCGCCACCGCCGACGTTGTTCACCAGATGAGTGATCCGGCCCATTTGCTCAACGCTTTGACGCACCAGTGCCTGGCGTTGCCCGGCGTCGTTGACGTCACAGGCGATGGCCAGGGCGCGCCGGCCCAGGCCGCGAACCTCTTCGGCCACGGCCTCTACCTCGTCCATCGAGCGCGCCGAGCACACCACATCGGCGCCGGCTTCGGCATACGCCAGGGCAATCGCCCGACCGATACCCCGGCCGCTGCCGGTGACGATGGCGACGCTGCCGTGCATTTGGAAACGCTGCAAAATACTCATGGGCCCTTGCTCCGTGGGGTCGATTGTTTATGGATTGAATATCGCCGCAACGGCTGGCGCCAGCATCGTCTCAATGGACTATCAAACAGCGCACACAGGGAGCTGCGATGAGGTGCACCGGCTTGCCAGCGAAGGGACCCTCGAGATTGGCGCGGTGTTTGAGGGCGCCTTCGCCAGCAAGCCGGCTCCTGCAGGACAGTGCGAATCCTGGGAGACCCATCCCCCCCTAGTCCGCTTTGACGATGAATGATTGTTCGCTCGATCCGATGATCTGTCTCGACTCGCGCAGTGGCGCAGTGAGATCGGGAGAATTGAGTGATGCACAGCATGCGAGAAAAGACCCAGGAAGAACGTGATCTGCTTGAACGTGCACGCAGCCTGGTGCCGGCACTCAAGGCGCGCACGGCGCAGGCCGACAAGGACTTGAAAGTGCCGGTGGAGAGCGTCATCGAATTGCAGTCCGCCGGCTTGCTGCGGGCCCTGCAGCCTCGGGCTTTCGGTGGCTACGAAGTCGACCCGCGGACCTTCTTCGAAATCCAGACCATCCTCGCCGAGGGTTGCATGTCCACGGCCTGGATCTACGGCGTGATGGGAGTTCACCCCTGGCAACTGGCGCGCTACCCGATCGAAGCGCAGCGCGAAGTCTGGGCCGAAGATCATGACGCACTGATCTGCTCGACCTATATGCCGGCCGCCAAAGTCACGGTGGTCGAAGGTGGCTATCGCATCAGCGGACGCTGGGGTTTTTCCAGCGGCAGCGAGCACTGCCAGTGGGTGTTCCTGGGCGGCATCCTGCCAGCCGATGGCGAACACGCCGCCGAGCACGGCACCTTCCTGCTGCCGCGCAGCGACTATCAGATCGAACGCAACTGGGACGTGATGGGGCTGCGCGGCACTGGCAGTCACGACATCGTGGTCGAGGATGTATTCGTCCCCGCCCACCGCGTGCAGCGCACCAATAACTGGACCCTCGAAGCGACGCCGGGGCGTCTGGTCAACACCAACCCGATCTACGCGATCCCCTTCGCTCAAGTGTTCTCCCGCGCTGTCTCGACCTCGGCCATCGGCGCCCTGCAGGGTGCGATCAACGAATTTTGCGACAACGCCGCCAAACACATCGGCAAGCACGGCGCCCGTACCGCTGAGGATCCGGTGGCGCAAACCGCGATCGCCGAAGCGATGGTCACCGTCGACAGCCTGCGCCTGGTTCTGGAGCGCAACTACGAGCACCTGATGAGCCTGGCCCGTGCCGGCGAATACCCGGACACCGAGACCCGTCTGCTGTATCGCTACCAGTCGGCCTATGTGACCAATATCTGCGCCGAACGGGCCAATGACCTGCTGCGCAGCATGGCCGCTTCCGGCTTGTACAACACTAATCCGGTGGCGCGGCTGTTCCGCGACTTGCACCAGGCACGCGGACACATCGCCAACAACTACATGGCCTACGGCCGCAGCTACGGCGCGGTGATGCTCGGCCTGCCCAACCCGGACCCGTACGTCTGAGGCCGTGGCACCTGTTTCAAGACCCCTGGGTTTACACCTGTCCGTGACGCACGGGCAGGTGGTCATGAGTACCTGACCTATGAGCAATTATCTGGCCCTGCGCGTGGCGCGAGTGATCGAGGAAACCGCCGATGCGCGCTCCCTCGTGTTCGACGTGCCGGAGCATCTGGGCGAACGTTTCCGCTATCAACCCGGTCAGTTCCTGACCTTGCGCGTACCTTTCGAGGACGGCTGGCTGCCCCGTTGTTATTCGTTGTCCAGCACGCCGTTGCTGGATGAACCATTGCGGGTCACGGTCAAGCGCGTGCACGAGGGGCGCGCCTCGAACTGGCTGTGCGGCGAGTTGCAGGCCGGCCAGACCCTGGAGGTGCTGCCGCCGGCCGGGGTGTTCGTGCCACGCAGCCTCGACGGCGACCTGCTGCTGTTCGGCGGCGGCAGTGGCGTGACGCCGGTGCTGTCGATCCTGCGTTCGGCATTGCTCGCGGGCACGGGTCGGGTCCTGCTGATCTACGCCAACCGCGATGAGCAGTCGGTGATTTTCAAGGATGAACTCAAGGCCTTGGCCAGTGCGCATCCGCAACGCCTGCAAATCGTCCATTGGCTGGATTCGGTGCAGGGCATTCCAAGCGTCGGACAACTGGCCGAGCTGGCACGGCCGTTCATCGATGCCCAGGCATTCATTTGTGGTCCGGGCCCGTTCATGGACGCGAGCGTCAGCGCGCTCAAGAGCCTGGGCATGCCGGACCGTCGGGTGCATGTCGAGCGTTTCGTCTCCCTGCCCGGCGAAGGCGAACAGCCGTTGGTGACCAGCAGCGAAGCAGCAGTGGCCGCGCAGTTGGCAGTGCGTCTGGATGGCGAAGACTTTCAATTGTCCTGCGACAGCGGCGAGACCGTACTGGCCGCCATGGAGCGTGCCGGCCTCAACCCGCCCAGCGCCTGTCGTGTCGGCGGCTGCGCCTCGTGCATGTGCACCCTGGAAAGCGGCGACGTTGAACTGTTGCACAACGATGCACTGGATGCCGGCGAACTGGCCGAAGGCTGGATTCTCGCCTGTCAGGCGGTGCCGACCAGCGCGCAACTGCGCATCCGCTTTCCCGAATAATGAGCCCGAGCCCACGATGAATCAGAGCCTGAATCTTGCCGCGCCCCTGAGCGCTGCCCCCGCCACCCTGGCCCAGTTGGTCTTCAGCAGTGCCGAACGTTTTGCCGGGCGCACGGCCATCGAGGACAACGGCGAATGCATCGACTACGCGCAGTTGCCCGAACGGGTCATGGGGTTTGCCCGGGGCATGATGGCTTTGGGAATCCAGGCCGGTGACCGGATCGGGATCTGGGCACCGAACGGTGCCGACTGGATCCTCGCGGCGCTGGGCACTCAGTGCGCCGGTGCGGTGCTGGTGCCGATCAATACGCGCATGAAGGGGCTTGAAGCCGCCGATGTGCTGGAACGCAGCGGTTGTCGGGTGTTGTTTGTCCAGCAGCGATTTCTCGATGTTGACTACCCGGCCTTGCTTGCGCCCCATCGGCCATCGAACCTCGAACACCTGGTGATCATCGATGGCGACACGCCTGGGCTGTCTTCTGACCTGAGCCTTGCGCAATTCCTGCGCGGCGCGGCGACCATCGATGCCGACAGCGCCAGACACCGTGCATTGGCAGTGCGCCCCGAGGCCATGTGCGACCTGCTGTTCACCTCCGGCACCACCGGCAAACCCAAGGGCGTGATGAGCGGCCATGGCCAGAACCTGCGGGCCTTCACCGAATACGTCAAGGTCATCGGCCTGGTGCCGGGAGACCGTTACCTGATCGTCAACCCGTTCTTTCATGCCTTCGGCTACAAGGCCGGCTGGCTGACCTGCCTGATCGCCGGGGCGACCATCCTGCCCCATGCGGTGTTCGACGCCGAACAGGTGTTCCAGCGCATCGCCCGCGAGCGCATCAGCGTTCTACCCGGTGCGCCGACCCTGTACCTCTCGCTGCTGGCCCATCCGCTGCTCAAGCAGACCGACCTGTCGAGCCTGCGCATCGCCGTTACCGGTTCGGCGAGCATTCCGCCGAGCCTGATCGAGCGCATGCGCAACGAGTTGGGATTTGCCGTGGTCACCACTGCCTACGGCCTGACCGAGTGCGGCGGACTGGCGACGATCTGCGATCCGCAGGACTCGGCACAGGTGATCGCCGGCACCAGCGGACGCCCGATTGCCGGTACCGAAGTGAGCATTCGCGATCCGCAGAACCAGGCACTGGGCGCCGGGCATACCGGCGAGATCTGCCTGCGCGGTTTTCACATCATGCAGGGCTATTTCCAGAACCCCGAAGCGACCCGCGAAGCCATCGACGTCGAAGGCTGGCTGCACACCGGCGATGTCGGGCGGCTGGACGAGGCGGGCAACCTGATCATTACCGACCGCCTGAAGGACATGTTCATCGTCGGCGGTTTCAACTGTTACCCGGCGGAAATCGAAGCGGCACTGATCCGGCATCCGGCGATTGCCCAGGTGGCGGTGATTGGTATCGCCGATGAACGCATGGGCGAAGTCGGCTGCGCCTGCGTGGTGTTGCGTGAAGGCAGAGCGCTGGACGAGGTGCAACTGATCGCCTGGAGCCGCGAACAGATGGCCAACTACAAGGTGCCGCGTCAGGTGCGTTTTTTCAGTGCGTTGCCGCTCAACCCGTCGAGCAAGGTGGCAAAAAACGAACTGCGCGCGATGGTGGCTGACAACCCTCAGGCATGAGCAGCGCTCGTCTCACCAAACGGACGATGTGCGCCACAGCGGTTTTTTTCATGCTGTGGCGGCACAAGCAAAAACAACAAAAAGGAGAGGAGCATGTTTACCCGAATCAGAGTTGCACGGCGTCCGGGAAGCCTGATCGATGGGCGCTGTCTGTTGGCAACGGCCATCACCTTCGTCAGTGCTGCAGCCAGCGCTGCGCCGACCATCGAACTGGGGGAAGACACCACCCTGGATTCGTCGCTGACGGTCAACTACACCGCATCCATGCGCACCGCCAAACAGGCCAATCAGTATCTCGACGATCCGAACAATGACGATGGCACGCGCAACTTCAAGCGCGGCTCGTTGATCAACAATCGTCTGAGCCTGTTCGGCGAGTTGCAGCTCAAGCACGACAACCTCGGTGCGGTGCTGCGCGGCAGTCAGTTCTATGACGATGTCTACAACCAGAAAAACGCCAACGACTCGCCGCAGACGGTGAACAAGACCGGGCACAACGACGGTTTCAGCGACGAGACCCGGCGCCTCAGCGGCAGCGCGGCGCGGCTGCTCGATGCGTATGTGTATGGCAACTTCGAACTGGGCGAAACCCAATACCTGTCGCTCAAGGCCGGACGACATCTGGTGGCCTGGGGCGAAAGCCTGTTCTGGGCCAACATCAGCCAGGGCCAGGCGCCGGTGGATGCCACCAAGTTCAATGTGCCGGGTACCGAGGCCAAGGACTCGTACCTGCCGGTGGGCCAGGTGTCCGGATCGTGGTCGCTCAATGAAGACCTGGCGTTGGTGGGCTACTACCAATACGAGTGGGAAAAAACCCAGCTCAACCCGGTGGGCGATTATTTCGGCAGCGATACCTTTGGCCCCGGTGCCGAGTTCTTTCGTCTGGGCGCCGGCCAGATCGACCGTCTGCCCAACGGCCTGGCGGTCGGTTATGCCGGTGAAAAAGACGCCAGCGACAGCGGCCAATGGGGCCTGGGCGTGCGCTACCGGATCACCGAGAACACCGAGGTCGGGCTGTTCCATTACCGTTATAACGAGCGCGTCGGCTCGTTGTTTTTCGACTTCACCGGCACCACCCAGTACTCGTCGCTCAAGGGCATTGGCCATGATGGAACCGCGCCATCCTATCGCCTGGGCTACTTCGAAGACGTGAAACTCACCGGGGTCAGCTTCAGCTCCAAGGTCGGTGACTCGGTGCAGTATGCCGGTGACCTGAGCTACCGCGATGGCGCCTCGGTGTATCTGAACAATGGCGCACCGACCACCGGGCAAATCTGGCAAGGCAACCTCAATGCCTCCTACATCCTCGGCCCGAGCTTCCTCGCCCAGCAGACCACCTTCATGGGCGAAGTGGTGCATCAACACATCGACGGCGTCGACAGCCTGACGATCACCGGCGGTGGCGCTGGCGTGGACGGCACGTTCGACACGTTCGAGTCGAAGACCCAGACCCGTGGCTCAAGCCTGCTCGGCGTCGGCGTCTACATGGATTACCCGTCCATCGCCAACGGCCTGGACCTGAGCACCAAAGTGGTGTGGACGCAGAACGTCGACGGCAGCGCCTATCAGGGCCTGGGCCGCGACGAGAAGCGCCTGACCGTGGGCGGCGACTTCAAGTACCTGGGCAACTTCCAGGTCGGCATGACCTATATCGCCTACCTGAGTTCGCCGGACGTCGCCCAGGGCCGCTTGCTGGCCGACCGCGATTACCTGTCGCTCAACGCCAAGTACACCTTCTGATGATCCCTGCTGCGTCGCGGCATGGCGACGCAGCGTTCATTTGTAGCCTGATAACAATAAAGAGAGGCCTGTCATGAATCCTCGTCCGACCCCGTCAGCGTTCAGCCCGATTGCGATCGGCCCGCTGACCCTGAAAAACCGCTTTATCAAGGCTGCCACCAACGAAGGCATGAGTGCTGGGGGGGTGCCTTCCAAGCAACTGGTCAAACTGCACTCGGCGCTGGTCGCGGGCGGCACTGCCCTGACTACCGTGGCCTATTGCGCGGTCAGCAGCGATGGACGCACCTTGCCCAATCAGTTGATCCTCGCCCCGTCCAGCGTGCCGCACTTCAAGGCGCTGACCGACGCCGTGCACCAGTGCGGTGGCCTGGCCAGCGCACAGATCACCCACGGTGGTTGCTTTACCTTTATCCGCGAGCGTTCGACCAAACGTCCGCTGTCGGCCAGCGGCGGCTTCAACAAGATCGGCTTGATGAGCGGCATGTTCCTCAAGCAGGCGATGAACGAAGCCGACATGCAGCAAGTGGTGCGCGACTTCGCCCAGGGCGCGCGTCTGGCGCGCCAGGCAGGTTTCGATGCCGTGGAAATCCACATGGGCCACGGCTACTTGCTCAGCCAGTTCATTTCGCCGATGTACAACAAGCGCCGCGACCAGTACGGCGGCAGTCTGGAAAACCGCCTGCGCTTTCCGCGCCGGGTGCTGCGCGCGGTGCTCGATGCGGTCGGCACGGAAATGGCCGTGATCTGCAAATACAGCATCACCGAAGGCGTGCGCGCCGGTAACAGCGCCGAAGACGGCGCACAGATCGCCCGCATGCTGGAAGAAGAGGGCGCGCACCTGCTGGTGCTCAGCGCCGGGATGAACGCCGAATCGATCACCACCATGTTCGGCTCGTCCTTCCCCAAGGAAAACCGCGTGCAGCAGAAGAACAAGATCATCGCCCTGGCGATGGCTATCCAGCGCCGCAAAGAGCCGACCGTGGAGTTCCGTGAGCTGTATCTGCTGGAGCATGCACGCAAGGTGCGGGCGGCGGTAAAGATGCCGCTGGCTTACCTGGGCGGCGCCAAGAGCCTGGCGAGTATCGAAAAGATCATGGCCGAGGGCTTTGACCTGGTCGCCATGGGCCGGGTGTTGCTGGCTGAAAATGACTACGTCGACAAACTCGCCAGCGGCGCCAGTCGCGATTCGATCTGCACCGCGTGCAACCGCTGTGTGGCGATGATGTATACCCCCGGTGGCACTTCCTGCGTATTGGGCCAGCCGGGTGATGCCGTATTGAACAGCCAGAAGGCGGCGGATCGCTAACCCCACATCCCCCTGCAGGAGCGAGCCTGCTCGCGAAGGACTCAAGGGCAACGCGTTTATCCAGCCATCACGCGTTTTCGTTAACATCCTTCGCGAGCATGCTCGCTCCTACAATTTGCGGTTAGCCGTGTTGAAGGAACTCGATGCAGCTGCGGTTGAACAGTTCGCGGTGTTCCACCTGGACCCAATGGCCGCAGCGGTTGAGGACGATGAAGCGGGCATTCGGCGCGCCGTCGATGATGCGCTGGGCGCCGCTGATCGGGTTGAAGTGATCGTTGTTGCCCCAGAAACCCAGGATCGGGCACTGGATCTCACCCAGACGTGCTTCCATGTTCTGCACCATCATCGTGCTGAACAGATTCTTCGGCTGGGTGACCGCCACCGCCACGCGCTCTTGCAGCAGGCTCTCCGGCAGGATCGACGCATCGAACAACTGCAGGCTCATCATGCTGCGCATCTCCTCCATCCCGATAGGCCCCGCGGCGAACAGGGTGACCATGCGCACGATGCCTTCCATCTTGAAGTAGGTTTCCCGCTCCTCGACACCGCCCGGCGCCAGCAGGATCAGGCTCTGCGGCAATTGTGGCAAGCGCAGGGCCAGCCCCAGGGCGATGGCGCCGCCCAGCGAGTTCCCCAGGATCGTGCAACGTTGCACACCGATGGCCTCGAGGAACGCCGCCACGCAATCGACGAAGAAATCCAGGTTGTACTGCACATCTTCGGGTTTGTCCGAGCGGCCGAAACCCGGAAGGTCGAGCACGATGTTGCGATAGCCCGCGGCGACCATTTGCGGATAGTTGCCCTTGAAGTTGCTGAAGCCACTGGCGCCCGGCCCGCTGCCGTGCAGCCACAGCACCACGGGGCCGGCGCCCTCATCCAGATAGTGCAGGCGCAGGCTGTTTGGCAGGCTCGCGTAATGGCCGACGGGCAGGGGCAAATCTACGGGTTGGTTCATGGGGTTCTCCATTGATGGCGGATTCATGAAGCGCAGCCGCGCCAGGCGCTGCAGCAGGTTGAAGGGGAGCACAGCGCCTGGCGTGGTGCGCGCCTTGCGAATGCTGGGCTTTGATCGGCGTGTTCACATCGTCCGTTCAGACCACGCGGCGGTAGTCCCATCGGACGATGTGTGCCCGGGTGCCTGCCGCTAATCATGCAGGGGACGGCGCCACTGCAAGGGCAGGGGACGCAGCGTATTTGCACATTCGGAGATTGCTATGAAGTTACTCAACAAAGTGGCCTTTGTGACCGGTGCGGCACAGGGCATGGGCCAGGCCATCGTGCGTGGTTTTGTCGCCGAAGGCGCCAAAGTGGTAGCTGTCGACCTCAACCAGGCGGCACTGGCCGAGAGCCTGGCAGACTTGGGCGACAAGGTCCTGGCCCTGTCCTGCAACGTCGGTGACAGCGCCTCCGTAGCCGATGCGATGGGGCAGACCGAGCAGCACTTCGGCGGCCTCGACATCCTGGTCAACAACGCCGGCGTGGGCGGACTGGACAGCTTCCTCGAAACCCCGGACGAGAGCTGGGCGCGGGTGATCGGCGTGAATCTGGGTGGCACCTTTCTGTGCTGTCGTGAGGGCGCAAAACTGATGGTCAAGGGGGGCCGCAAGGGCGCGATCATCAACCTCTCCAGCACCGCTGCGCTGACCGGTGAAGGTCCAAGCCACTATTGCGCTTCGAAAGCCGGGGTGATGGGCCTGACCCGTTCGATCGCCCGTGAGCTGGCGGCCAGCGGCATCCGCGTCAACACCCTGGTGCCGGGGCCGACCAACACGCCGATGATGGCCGGCATCCCTGACGAATACATGGAAGCGCTGCTCAAGAATGTGCCGCTGGGGCGCATGTGCGAGACCGACGAAATCGCCCGGGTCGCGGTGTTCCTGGCCAGCGAAGACGCCAGTTTCATGACCGGGCAGAACGTTGCCGTCAACGGCGGCATGGCCTTTATCTGATCAGGGAGTCACCCATGAGCAAGCGTTTACAAGGAAAAATCGCCTTCGTCACCGGCGCCGGTTCCGGCATCGGCGAAGCCACTGCACTGCGCTTCGCCGAAGAAGGTGCAACGGTGGTGTTGTGCGGGCGTCGCATCGAACCGTTGCAAGGCGTGCAGGAAAAAATCCGTGCCCAGGGCGGGCGGGCCGAGATCGCCGTGGCCGATGTCAGCGACGAACAGGCCTACGTCGGTGCGCTGCAAGCCACCGCGCAACGCCACGGTCGCCTGGACATTCTGGTCAACAACGCGATGGCCTACACCTGGGGCGGCATCGACACGATGACCACCGCCGACTGGCACGCCAACTTCGCCACCACCGTCGACGGCACTTTCTGGGGCACCCGCACCGCGATGCAGTTGATGAAAGCGCAGGGCGGTGGTTCGATCGTCAACATCGCGTCGATCTGCGGCCTGTTCGGCACGGCGTGGATGGCCGGCTACTCGGCGGCCAAGGCGGCTGTGATCAACTTCAGCCGGGCGGCGGCCAGCGAAGGTGCACCGAACAATATTCGTTGCAACGTGATCATCCCAGGCGTGGTCGACACCCCGGCCACTGCCGGCATGCTCGGCGACGCCAAGACTCGCAGCAACACTGAAAAAGTCATCCCGATGAAACGGGTCGGCCTGCCGGTTGAGTTGGCCAACGCCATCCTGTTCCTGGCCAGCGATGAGGCTTCGTATGTCACCGGCGCCAGCCTGGCGGTGGACGGCGGACGCGGTTCGGACCTGTATACGGTGCTCGACTGATGGGCCTGGAATCCGCCGCGCTGCTTGAGCGTATCGACCGCCTGGAGTCGCTGGACGCGATCCGCCAACTGGCGGGCAAGTACGCCCTGGCGCTGGACATGCGTGACATGGATGCCATGGCCAACTGCTTCGCCCCGGACGTGCGCGTGGGCCGCGACAAGAGCGGTCGCGCGCACCTCAAGGCGTGGCTGGACGAAACCATGCGCAAGCAGTTCCATGGCACGTCTCATCACCTGGGCCAGCACATCATCGAGTTCAGCGATGCCGATCACGCCACCGGCGTGGTCTATTCCAAGAACGAACATGAGACCGGGCCGGAGTGGGTGATCATGCAGATGCTGTACTGGGACGACTACGAGCGGATCGACGGGCGCTGGTGTTTCCGTCGCCGCTTGCCGTGCTACTGGTACGCGACTGACCTGAACAAACCTCCGATCGGCGGCCTGAAAATGCGCTGGCCGGGGCGCGAGCCGTACGCTGGCAGCTTCCATGAGCTGTTTCCGTCGTGGGATGCGTTCTGGGCGCAGCGTCCGGACAAGGACGCCTTGCCGCAGATTGCCGAACCGGCGCCGTTGGAAGGCTTCCTCAAAAATCTGCGCCGTGGGGCGGATGATCCGAAGATTCGCGTGCGTTGAATAATCAGGGCGGCCCGTGCAGGTGCCGCCCTTTTGCTTGCGCGACGGTATACCCCTTTTGGCGCGCACCTTCCAGCTAGCCTGGGTTTTGCGGCTGTACGCGTTACCTGTGGGAGCAAGACGACAGGTACCTTGACACGTACCGAACGCCTCAAAAGTAACCAAAAAGTCTTGCCCCACCATTCGGCCCCTCGCTGAGGCTCGGGGTGCCCTCACTCCGGCATTGCTCCGTGGGCCCGCCGCGATCGGCCATCCATGGCCGTGCGCGGCTATCCCGGCATCCATGCCGGGATGCCCACTGCGCAACGCCTGCGTTCGGCCTCTGGAAACGGGGCGGGTGGATCAAGATCAAAAGCCAAAGCCAAGCAAGATCAAAAGATCGCAGCCTTCGGCAGCTCCTACGGGAAATGTGCACGAGCTGCCGACCAGGCCGGCCGGCCCCGGCCATGGATGGCGCGATGGCGGCGGGCTCTGTAGGAGCGAGCTTGCTCGCGATAAACCTGAGAGCACCGCGAGGTGTCAGGATTCCCGCGTCATCGTTGACCTCCATCGCGAGCAAGCTCGCTCCTACAGGTTTTTGATGGTGTTCAGATCATGCGCTCACCCGCGGCTCTCGGGGCATACCCAGGGCCCGCTCGGCAATCACATTGCGCTGAATCTCGTTACTGCCACCGTAAATGGTATCCGAGCGGGTGAACAGAAACAGCGACTGCAGGCGGCTGAGCTGGTAGGGCGCGGCGTCGAGGATTTCCCCGGCATCGCCCAGCACGTCCATGGCCAGTTTTCCCAGGTCGCTGTGCCAGGTGGACCAGGCCAGTTTGTAGATCATCGCTTCACGCCCCAGGTTGCCGTCTTGCGGACCTGAAAGCATACGCAGCGAGTTGTAGCGCAATACCTTGAGACCGGCCCAGGCCTGGGCGATGCGCTGGCGCAGCAATGGATCGCGGGCAGCACCGTTGGCGCGAGCGATGCGGATGATTTCGTCGAGTTCGTTGTGGAACTGCATCTGCTGGCCCAGCGTCGATACGCCACGCTCAAAACCCAGCAGCGCCATGGCGATCTTCCAGCCATCACCCGGTTGGCCGATCAGGTTGTCAGCATGGGTGACGGTCTGGTCGAAGAACACTTCGTTGAATTCACTGGTGCCGGTCAGTTGCTGGATCGGTTGCACGCGGATGCTGTCCTGGGCCATCGGCACCAGCAGGAACGACAAACCGTGATGCCCTTGGCTGCCAGGTTCGGTGCGCGCCAGTACGAAACACCAGTCGGCCTCGTGGGCCAGGGAGGTCCAGACCTTTTGCCCGCTGATCAGCCAGTGCTCGCCCGTGGCATCGAGTTTCGCCCGAGTCTGTACATTGGCAAGGTCGGAACCCGCGCCCGGTTCCGAGTAGCCCTGGCACCAGAACTGGCTGCCATCGAGAATGCCGGGCAACAGGCGCTGCTGCTGGGACGGGGTACCGAAGGCGGCGAGGGTCGGGCCGACCAGGCCTTCGCCGATATGGCCCATGCGTCCGGGGCCACCGGCACGGGCATATTCCTCGTGGAAGATGACCTGCTGGCTGATCGACAGTCCGCGTCCGCCGTGTTCTTTCGACCAGCCGACACCGATCCAGCCACCGGCCGCCAACTCGCGTTCCCAGGCTTTGCGTTCTTCGGGAAAGCTGTGTTCATCCCCCGGTCCCCCGCGAAAGCGCAAGGGCGCGAACGCGCCGCTCAGGTGCTCGGCCATCCACCGGGCGACCTCTTCGCGGAACGCTTCGTCGGCACGACTGAAACCGATTTTCATGCTTGTTCTCCCAAAAGATGCGCGGCCAGACGCTCGCGGTGCAATGCCGGGTTGCCCAACAGCTGCTCGCCGGCGCGGGCACGTTTGAAGTACAGGTGTGGGTCGTATTCCCAGGTGAAGCCGACGCCGCCGTGCAGCTGGATCGACTCGGCGGCGCAGTGGAAAAACGCCTCGCTGGCATGGATCTTCGCGGTGGCGGCGGCCTGCTCAAGCTCCTCGGTCACCGCCACATCGCCATTCGGGTCGAGGCGTTCCTGGGCCACGCAAGCGGCATAGTAGGCCGCCGACCGGGCGCATTCGACTTGCAGCATCATGTCGGCGCAGCGGTGCTTGATCGCCTGGAAGCTGGCAATGGTGCGTTTGAATTGCCGGCGTTCGGCGATGTACGCCAGGGTCAGGTCCAGGGCCTGTTGTGCGCCGCCGGTCTGCTCGGCGGCAAGGCCGATGGCGGCGATCAACAAGGTGTCGCGCAGCACTGTCCAGCCTTGTTCGGGGCCGCAAAGCAGATGCGCCTCGCTGACCTGCACCTGATGCAGTTCGATGCGTGCCAGGCGGCGGGTCTGGTCGAGGGTGGCCAGGGGGGTGCGGATCACGCCCGGCGTATCGCCCGGCAAGACGAACAGGCTGATGCCCTGTTGGCCCTGAGTACCGGGGGCGCGGGCGGCGACGATCAGCAGGTCGGCCGAGGCGCCATCGATGACTTGTGCGTACTGGCCGTCAAGGGTCCAGCCTCCCGGGCGTGGCGCGGCCACGGCTTGCACGCTGCAAGCCTCCAGTCCCGGAACACTGGCGAAGGCCAGGGTGGCGCGGGTTTCGCCGCCGGCAATCGCCCCCAGCCAATACGTCTGCACGGCCTCGTTGTGTCCCAGCAACAGCGCTGGGGTGGCCAGGCACGCGGTAGCGAAAAGCGGCGAACCGAGCAGGTAGCGGCCACTTTGTTCCAGCAGGATCGCCAGCTCGACAAACCCCAGGCCCATACCACCAAAACGCTCGGGCACCATCAGCGCCGGCCAGTACAACTCCTGGCCGATTCGCCGCCAGACCTCGGGGTCATGCGCGTCAGGGCGATTCATGGCAGCGCGCACGGCATGTGTGTCACTGACCTGGGCGAGAAAGCGCTCGGCACTGTCGCGAATCATCAGGTGTTCTTCGGTAAAAGCGAACTCCATGGGGGTTGTCTCTGCAAAGCGGATGGATGCGCCAGTCTGAGGCGTTGGCAACGGTGCTCGAATCATTAAAACGGACTAGGGCACCACGTCATCGGGGCTTCGCGCTGTAGGAGCCCGGCTTGCCGGCGAAGGCGTTCTTGAAGTCACCTTCGCCGGCAAGTCGGGCTCCAGCAGGGTGCTTAGTCTCAACGGACGATGAAGTGCAAGGTGGCGCTTAGCACAATGCCTGCCACGTAAGCCATTCAGCCAACGAGGACCCAGGCATGATCGACATTCGCGGTTTGAGCTATTTCGTCTCGCAGATCGAAAACCTCAGCCATTGGCAGCGTTACGCCGAAGACGTGCTGGGCATGCAGGTACAGTCAGCGCCGGGCGGTGGCTTGTACGTGAAAATGGACGAGCGTCCGTTTCGCATGCTGATCGTCGAAGGCAGCGAGGCGCGCTATCTGGCGTCCGGTTGGGAGCTGGCCAACGAGCCGGCATTCCGGGCCGCACTCGAGCACCTGAGCGCGGCCGGCATCGAATGGCAGCCGGGCTCTGCCGCCGAGATCGACCAGCGCGGCGTACAGGCGCTGGTCAAGGTCACCGATCCCTCCGGCAACTGCCATGAACTGAGCTGGGGCCACCGCTCCGACTGTCTGCCGTTTGTTTCGCCTCAAGGCGTGCCGCGTTTCATCACTGGCGACATGGGGCTGGGCCACACGGTGCTGCCGGCACCGAATTTCGACGCCACCCTGGCTTTCGCCAAGGATGTGCTGGGCTTCAAGCTGTCGGACATTTTCAACTTCCGCCCCGACCCGTCGGCGCCGCCTATCCGCATTCACTTCCTGCATTGCCAGAACGCCCGCCACCACAGTCTGGCCCTGGCCGAGTACCCGGTGCCGTCAGGTTGCGTGCACGTGATGGTGGAGGTCGATTCGATGACCGAAGTCGGTCGTGCCCATGACCGTTTGCACGCCCATGACGTGACCCTCTCGGCCACCCTCGGACAGCACCTGAACGATCGCATGACCAGTTTCTACATGAAGACGCCGTCCGGTTTCGATCTGGAATACGGCTTTGGCGGATTGCAGGTCGACTGGGCCGAGCACTCGGCATTCGAATTCACTCGCGTGAGCATTTGGGGGCACGACTTTTCGGTCGGCCAACAGTAAGGAAAAATCATCATGAACAAACAACTGACAGCGGCCGATGCGGTCGCTCAACTGCGCGATGGCATGACCATCGGTTTCGGCGGCTGGGGTCCGCGGCGCAAGCCGATGGCCATCGTGCGCGAGATCCTGCGCTCACCGGTCAAGGACCTGACCGTGGTCGCCTACGGCGGCCCTGAAGTCGGCATGCTTTGCGCCGCCGGCAAGGTCAAGAAGCTGGTGTTCGGTTTCGCCACCCTTGATGCCATTCCGCTGGAACCCTACTACCGCAAGGCCCGCGAAGCCGGCGAACTGGAGCTGATGGAGCTCGACGAAGGCATGTTCCAGTGGGGCCTGCGCGCCGCCGGCATGCGCTTGCCGTTCCTGCCGACCCGTTGTGGCCTGGCCACTGATGTGACGCGGCTCAATCCTGAAATCAAGACCATCCAGTCGCCCTATGCCGATGGAGAGGTGCTGCTGGCGATGCCGGCCCTCAACCTCGACGTGGCGTTCCTGCATGCCAACGTCGCCGACCGCCTGGGCAATTGCCTGATGACCGGGCCGGACCCTTATTTCGATCACCTGTTCGCTCGCGCCGCCAAGCAGTGCTTTGTCTCCTGCGAACGTCTTGAAGAGCGCCTGGAACTGACTGCCGATCAGGCCCGCTTCAATACCTTTGAACGCTATCTGGTGACCGGTGTGGTGCACGCCCCCCTCGGTGCGCACCCGACGCTCTGCGCCCCCGACTACGGCTGGGACCTCAAACACCTGAAAAACTATGTCGCCAGCAGCCAGGCGGACAACGGCTGGCAGGACTATGTGCAGACCTACATCGCCGGTGGCGAGCAGGCCTATCAGGCACAGAACGGTGGTGCCGACTCCATGGGCGCCTTGCCCCTTCCCGTGTTCTGAGGATTAGCGACTATGTCTGCAACCTGTGATTTCACCCTCGCTGAACTGATGATCGTCGCCGCCTCCGAGGCCTGGCGTGGCAATGGCGAGGTGATTGCCTCGGGCCTGGGCGTGATCCCGCGCCTGGGCGCCAGCCTGGCCAAACTGACCCACAGCCCGGAACTGCTGATGACCGACAGCGAGGCGTTCCTGGTCGAAGAACCGATCCCGCTGGGCCCGCGTGGCGACTATGTGCCGCGTTACTCGGGTTACATGTCCTTTGAGCGGGTCTTCGAGTGCGTCTGGGGCGGTCGCCGTCACGCGATGATCGGCCCGACCCAGATCGACCGCTGGGGCCAGACCAACTTGTCCTGCGTGGGCGACTATCAAAAGCCCAGGACCGCGATCCTTGGCGTGCGCGGCTTGCCCGGCAACAGCATCAACCACCTCAACTCGTTCTTTGTGCCCAGCCACAACACCCGCGTGTTCGTCAGCGGCGAAGTGGACATGGTGTCCGGTGTCGGCTTCAAGGCCGAGCGCTGGCCCGAGGGCGCACGTCGTGACTTGATGGACATCCATTGCGTGGTCAGCGACCTGTGCGTCATGGATTTCAATGGCCCTGAGCGTGCGGTGCAGGTGCGTTCGTTGCACCCCGGCGTGAGTTTCGAGCGGGTCCAGGAAAACACCGGTTTCCCGTTGCTCAAGTCCGCACAGTTGCACGAAACCGTGCACCCCACCCCTGAGCAGTTGGCCCTGATCCGCCGACTCGACCCCCATGATTACCGAGCCACCGCGATCAAGGGCAACCCGCCCGGCATCCGTACGGTCTGAGACGAGGAGGCGAGCATGCACAGCAGCGACAGTGAATTCATCGTCCGCCAGGACAACGCCGTCTACGAGACGGACACCCCGGTGCTGTACAGCGTGGCCGAGGGCATCGCCACGCTGACGCTGAACCGGCCGACCTTCAACAACGCGCAAAACTCGCAGATGACCTATGCCCTGGATGCCTGCTTTCGCCAGGCGGTGAATGACGACAGCGTCAAGGTCATCGTCCTGCGCGGCAACGGCAAGCATTTCTCGGCGGGCCACGATATCGGCACCCCGGGGCGTGATATCGACAAGCCGTTCGAGCGCGCGCACCTGTGGTGGGATCACACCAATAAACCTGGTGGCGAGCAGCTGTACGCCCGCGAGCAGGAGGTGTACCTGGGCATGTGCCGACGCTGGCGTGAATTGCCCAAGCCGACCATCGCCATGGTCCATGGCGCGTGTGTCGCGGGAGGGCTGATGCTGGCCTGGGTGTGCGATCTGATCGTCGCCAGCGACGACGCCTTCTTCCAGGACCCGGTGGTGCGCATGGGCATTCCGGGGGTGGAGTATTTTGCCCATCCCTATGAAATGAACCCGCGCATCGCCAAGGAATTCCTGTTCACCGGTGACCGCATGAGCGCCAACCGGGCCTGGCAGGTGGGCATGGTCAACCGTCTGGTATCACGTGAGGAACTGGAGTCGACGACCTATGCCCTGGCCGCCGGTATCGCCCGCCAGCCACGCATGGGCCTGGCCCTGACCAAGCAGGCGATCAACCACGTCGAGGACCTGCAAGGCAAGCGCACGGCAATGGATGCCGTGTTCGCCTGGCACCACTTTGCCCATGCCCATAACGAGCTGTTGTCCGGCGACAAACTCGGTGGTTTCGACGCCAAGGGCATGGCGCGGGCCAACAAGCAGGCCGAGGAAAAAAACCAATGAACCGCTGGCTCGAGACGCCGCTGACCGAGGCCCTCGGTTGCCGTTACCCGATTGTGCAAACCGCCATGGGCTGGGTCGCCGACGCCAACCTGGTGATCGCCACGACACAGGCAGGGGGCTTCGGTTTCCTGGCCGGTGCGACCATTACGGCCGATGCGCTGGAAGGTGAGATCCGCAAGGTCATCGATGCCACCGGCGGCAGCAATTTCGGGCTCAATTTCCATATGTTCCAGGACAACGCCGCGCAGTGCGTCGACCTGGCGATCAAGTACCGCTTGCGCGCCGTGAGCTACGGGCGCGGCCCCGACAAACAAACGATCGCCCGCTTCAAGGCAGCCAAGGTGTTGTGCATTCCCACCGTCGGCGCCTTGAAGCATGCGCTCAAGGCGGTGGAGTTGGGCGCCGACCTGATCACCATCCAGGGCGGCGAGGGCGGCGGCCATACCGGCGGTGTGCCCAGCTCGATCCTGCTGCCCCAGGTGCTGGCGGCGGTCAAGGTGCCGGTGATCGCCGCCGGAGGATATTCCACTGGTCGAGGGCTGGCCTCGGTGCTGGCTGCCGGTGGTGTCGGCATCGCCATGGGCACGCGATTTCTGATGACCCGCGAATCGCCGACGCCGGCCGCGACACTGGAACATTACTTGAAGGTCAACGATCCGCAGCAGGTGCGCGTGACCACCGCGGTCGATGGCATGCGCCACCGCATGATCGAAAACCGCTTCATCAATCGTCTGGAGCAGGCGGGCGCCTTCGGTCGCCTGCGCATTGCCCTGGGCAGCGCCTGGCAGTGGAAGCAGCAAACCGGCATGAGCCTGGGGCACATGGCCTCGGTATTTTTCCGGGCATTGCGTGAAGACCCCTCGCAACTGTCGCAAGTGGTGATGGCCGCCAACCAGCCGGTGTTGTTGCAGCGCTCGATGGTCGATGGCGCCCCGGACGAGGGGATCCTGTCCAGCGGCCAGGTGGCGGCGGCCATCGGTGAATTGCTCAGTTGTCGTGAAGTCATCGAAGGCATCGCCAGTGAGGCCCAGCAATGCCTGGACGCGCTCCTGACACGCAGCCAGACCCATCCCTCGAACCAACCCGTCAGTATTGGAGAGCCCCTGTGAACCAGGCATTTACCACACAACTCAATCAGGGGATCGCTGAACTGGTGATCGCCAAACCACCGGTCAATGCCCTCGATAGCCAGGAATGGCTCGCTCTGGCGCAACAGATCGAAACCCTCGGTGCCAATCCCGAGGTGCGGGTGATTGTGATCCGTGCCGAAGGCCGGGGCTTTTGCGCCGGTGTCGATATCAAGGAACTGGACAAGCATCCGGAGCGGATCATCGAGGTCAACGCTGGCAACTACGCCACCTTCAAGGCCGTGCACCGCAATCCGGTGCCGGTGATTGTCGCGGTGCACGGGTTTGTCCTGGGTGGTGGCATCGGCATCACCGGAGCGGCGGACATCGTCGTTGCCTCCGACTGCGCGACCTTCGCCCTGCCGGAAGTCGACCGTGGCGCCATGGGCGGCGGTGCGCATCTGCAGCGCCTGTTCCCGGTGCAAAAGGTCCGCTACCTGTTCTTTACCGGCGACAGCATCAGTGCACCGGATGCCCTGCAATACGGCTTTATCGAGCGCATCGTGCCCAAGGACCAACTGCGTGAAACCGCCCTGGGCATCGCGGCGAAGATCGCCGAAAAAAGCCCCGGCATGATCCGCATTGCCAAGGAAGCCTTGAACGGCATCGAAGACGGCAACCTGGAAGACAAATACCGCTGGGAGCAGGGCTTCACCATGCAGGCCTATAGCAGCCCGGACTCCGCGGAAACGCGCCGGGCCTTCGTCGAAAAACGCGACGCCAAGTTCTGAGATCACGCCATGGACCTGACATATACCCCCAAGCAAAACGCCTTTCGCGCCGAAGTCCGGGCCTGGCTGGCGGCCAATCTGCCAAGTGAGCCCTTTGCCAGCTACGACAGTCGCGAAGGTTTTGAACAGCACCGCGCCTGGGAGGCCAAGCTGTTCGAAAGCCGCTGGTCGATGGTGATGTGGCCCGCCGAACTGGGCGGTCGCGGCAGCGACTTGATCGAGTGGCTGATCTTCGAGGAAGAGTATTACGGCGCCGGTGCACCGATGCGCATCAACCAGAACGGCCAACTGTTGCTGGGCCCGACGTTGATGGAGTTTGGCACCGAGGAGCAGAAGCAGCGCTTCTTGCCACGCATGGCCGAAAGCCTGGACATGTGGGCGCAAGGCTGGTCGGAGCCCAACGCCGGTTCCGACATGGCGGCGATCACCAGCAAGGCGGTGCTCGACGGCGACCATTACGTGATCAACGGGCAGAAGACCTGGTCAAGCCGGGCCAACTTCGCCGACTGGCTGTTTGGCCTGTTCCGCAGCGAGCCGGGTTCGGCTCGTCATCACGGCCTGTCGTTCATCATGGTGCCGCTCAATACGCCAGGGGTGAGCATTCGCCCGATCAAGGCACTCAACGGCAAAGAGTCCTTCGCCGAGGTGTTTTTCGATGACGTCCGGGTCCCCGTGAACAACCTCATCGGTGCCCAGGGGCAGGGCTGGCACGTAGCAATGGCGACCGCCGGCTTCGAGCGTGGTCTGCTGCTGCGGTCACCAGCGCGCTTCCAGTGCACGGCACGCAAACTGGTTGAATTGTACAAGGCCCACCGCGTCAGTGCCGACCGTGACCCTGGCCTGCGCGATGCCGTGCTGGACACCTGGATGTGCGCCGAGGCCTATGCGATGTCGGCCTATTACACGGTGGGACGTTTGAGCCGGGGCGAGCAGATCGGCGCCGAATCGAGCATCAACAAGATCATTTGGTCGGAGCTCGACCTGAAGATGCACGAGACCGCCATGCGCATTCTCGGCACACGCGGCGAGCTGGTGGCAAAGGGCGCGGAAGCGGGCGATGCGGCGGGCTGGCTGGAGGGCTTCCTGTTTGCCCAGTCCGGGCCGATCTACGCCGGCACCAACGAAATCCAGCGCAACATCATCGCCGAGCGCATGCTCGGTTTGCCGAAATAAGGAACCGCCCATGGACTTCACTTTTAACGATGACCAGTTGGCGTTCCGCGAAGCCATCGGTCGTTTCCTGATGACCGAAGCCGCGCCGGAAATGCTCCGGGAAATCTGGGAAACCGATGCCGGGCGCTCCCGGGAGCTGCGCAACAAGATCGCCGAGCAGGGCTTGACCGCCTTGTCGGTGCCCGAGGCCGAAGGCGGCCTGGGCATGGACGATGTGGCCTGGGCGCTGATGACCCAGGAGCTGGGCTACTACGCGATTCCCGACTCCCTCGCCGACACCGCCTATGTCGCCACCGGCTTGCTCGCCGACCTGCCTGCGCAGCATCCGGCCCGTGCCGATCTGTTGCCACTGATAGCCGACGGCAGCTTGCGCATGGCGATCAGTCATCCGGTCAATGCCCTGGTCAGCGACGCACAACTGGCCGAAGTGTTGATCCTTACTCACGGCGATGAGATCCATGTGGTGTCGCGCGCCGAAGTCGAAGTGGACAACCACCTGAGTATCGATGCCTCGCGGCGCCTGGGCCAAGTGACCTGGACGCCGTCGTCGGCGACCTGCATTGCCAAGGGCGAACAGGGCCGCGCCTTGCAGGAACGCCTGCTGGATCGGGGGGCGCTGTCGGTGGCCGGGCAACTGCTGGGGTTGGCGCAGCGCATGCTCGACCTGTCGGTGGATTACGTGGCCCAGCGCAAACAGTTCGGCAAGCCGATCGGCAGTTTCCAGGCGGTCAAGCATCACCTGGCCGATGTGGCCCGTTACATCGAACAGGCAAAACCGGTGCTGTACCGCGCCGCCCATGCGCTGGCCCGGGGTGATGTCAACGCGGGCGTGCGGGTTTCGCAAGCGCGCCTGGCAGCCAATGAGGCGAGCTGGATCGCAGCGCGCAAAGGCATCCAGGTGCACGGTGCGATGGGGTACACCTGGGAAGTCGATTTGCAGATGTTCATGAAGCGCACCTGGGCTCTCGATGCGTCCTGGGGCGACCGCGGCTTTCACAAAACCCGTGTCAGCGACTACCTGTTCGCCGACGCCACCGGCCTTGCGCCGGGGCATACTTTCGAGGATTGAGTCATGGCACAGGCCTACATTGTTGATGCACTGCGCAGCCCCACCGGCAAGCGCAAGGGCGCATTGAGCGAGATCCACGCGATTGACCTGGGCGCCCATGTGCTCAAGGCGCTGGTGGAGCGCAATGTGATCCCGGCTGAAGACTACGACGACGTGATATTCGGTTGCGTCGACACCATCGGCTCCCAGGCCGGCGACATTGCCCGCACCAGTTGGCTGGCCGCCGGCTTGCCGCTGACCGTGCCTGGCACCACAGTCGATCGCCAGTGCGGTTCGTCGCAACAGGCGCTGCACTTTGCCGCGCAGGCGGTGATGAGCGGCACCCAGGATGTGGTGGCGGTGGGCGGGGTGCAGACCATGACCCAGATCCCCATCTCCTCGGCGATGCTCGCCGGCCAGCCTCTGGGCTTTGCCGATCCGTTCTCGGGCAGCGTTGGCTGGCGCGCACGATTCGGCCAGCAGCCGGTGAACCAGTTTTATGCCGCGCAACGGATTGCCGATCACTGGCAGATCAGCCGCGAGCAAATGGAAGCCTTTGCTTTGCAAAGCCACGAACGCGCCCTGGCGGCCATCGCCAGTGGGCGCTTTGCCCGGGAAATCGTCAGCTGTCAGGGCCTGGCGGTGGATGAAACGCCGCGTCACAGCAGCCTGGCGAAGATGGCCGAATTGCAGCCGGTGGACCCGCAGTTCCCGTCGATCACCGCTGCCGTGTCCAGCCAGACCTGCGACGCCTCGGCGGCGCTGCTGGTGGTGTCCGAAGCGGCACTCAAGCGTTACGACCTGACGCCACGGGCGCGGATTCATCACTTGACGGTGCTTGGTGACGATCCGATCTGGCACCTCACCGCTCCGATTGCCGCCACCCGCCGAGCCTTGGCCAAGAGCGGCCTGAGCATGGCCGACATCGACCGCGTGGAGATCAACGAAGCTTTTGCCTCGGTGGTCATGGCCTGGGCCAAGGAACTGGATTACGACCCGGCACGCACCAACGTCAACGGCGGCGCGATTGCCCTCGGCCATCCGTTGGGGGCAACCGGCGCCCGGCTCATGACCACGCTGCTCAACGAACTCGAATGCAGCGGTGGTCGCTACGGCCTGCAAACCATGTGTGAAGGCGGCGGCCAGGCCAACGTGACCATCATCGAACGTCTGTAATTTTTTATGCGAGGCCGCCGCTTCGGGCGTGCGGCCAGCCAATCTTTCAAGGAGTCAAACATGGCTATGTGTGCAGACCGCACCGTGATCATCACCGGGGCCGGCGGCGGCCTGGGGCGCGCCTACGCCTTGGCGTTCGCCGCGCAAGGGGCCAATGTGCTGGTCAACGATATTCGCGCCGAGGCCGCAGAAGACGTGGCGGGGGAGATCCGTGCCAACGGTGGCCAGGCGATTGCCAACAGCGACGACATCACCACCCTGGCCACCGCGCAGCACATCGTCGATGCGGCATTGGCGGCGTTCGGTGAAGTGCATGTGCTGATCAACAACGCCGGGGTCTTGCGCGACCGAATGTTCATCAGCCTCAGTGAAGAGGACTGGGACATGGTCATGCGCGTCCACCTCAAGGGCCATTACTGCCTGGCCAACATCCTCGGCCGCCGCTGGCGCGACCTGGCCAAGGCCGGTACGCCGGTCGACGCGCGGATCATCAACACCAGCTCCGGCGCCGGCCTGCAGGGTTCGGTGGGGCAGTCGAACTATTCGGCGGCCAAGGGCGGCATCGCTGCGCTGACTCTGGTGCAAGCGGCGGAACTGGCCCGCTACGGCGTCACCGCCAACGCGCTGGCACCGGCCGCACGCACCTCGATGACCGAGAGCGCCATGCCCGACATGGTGAAAAAACCCGAGGACGGCAGCTTCGACGCCTGGGCCGCCGAAAACGTTGCGCCGTTGGTGGTGTGGTTGGGCAGTCCGGCATCGGCCCACGTCAGCGGCCAGATCTTCGAAAGCCAGGGCGGGCGAATCTCCCTCGGCGACGGCTGGCGCACCGGCATCACCCGTGACAAGGGCGCGATGTGGCAGGTTGAAGAAATCGGCGCGGCAGTGGACGCAATCCTCGCCGAGGCGCCCAAGGCGCAGAAAGTCTGGGGGAGTTGACGCCCAGCCTCACTCGCGGATTCACTCGATCTACTGTAGGAGCTGGCTTGCCAGCGATGGCGGCCTGACAGCCGACCTGGATTTTGACCGAGTAAATATCCATTCCTGCGGTAACGGCCACTTACGGTTCCGCTCTTACAGCGGGTCACTTGGAAAAGCCTGTAGGAGCGAGCTTGCTCGCGATGGAGGCCAACGATAACGCGGGAATCCTGACACCCCGCGGTGCTCTCAGGTTTTTCGCGAGCAAGCTCGCTCCTACAAGACCCACTGCGCAGAATCGAAGCCTCTCGATGGGGCAGGAAGATCAAAAGCCAAAGCAAAAGATCTTGCTGTTGCGCCACGTCATCCTTCTCCACCTTCATACCCCATTTTGACGATGCGCCGGCATCGCTCTCTCCGTACAACTACAGCGTATTGATTTCTTCGGAGGTAGACGCTGTGAAACAAGCCCCCCCTTATGTTCCCGGCCATCAATTGCTGGCCGGCAAGTCGGTGTTGATTACCGCTGCTGCCGGTGCCGGTATCGGTTATTCGGCGGCTCGCCGCAGTGCCGAGGAAGGCTGTCGGGCGCTGATGATTTCCGATGTGCATGCGCGGCGCCTCGAAGAGGCGGTGGAGCGCCTCAAGGCCGAGACCGGTTTGCAGGCGATTTATGGCCAGCTGTGTAATGTCACCGTCGAAGACGAAGTCCAGGCCCTGGTGGCTGCCGCCGAAGAGGCGTTGGGCGGGGTCGATGTGCTGATCAACAACGCGGGCTTGGGTGGTCAAAAGCGCGTGGTTGAGATGAGCGACGAAGAGTGGCTGCGGGTGCTGGATGTGACCTTGACCGGCACCTTCCGCATGACCCGGGCGATGCTGCCGCACATGCAGCGTCGCGGCGCCGGGGCCATCGTCAACAACGCCTCGGTGCTCGGTTGGCGGGCCCAGAAGGAACAGGCCCATTACGCCGCCGCCAAGGCCGGGGTGATGGCGCTGACCCGCTGCAGCGCACTGGAAGCCGCCGAGTTCGGCGTGCGCATCAACGCGGTATCGCCCTCGATTGCGCTGCACGATTTCCTCAAGAAAGCCTCCAGCGAAGAGTTGCTCGAAAGCCTCGCCGGGCGCGAGGCGTTCGGTCGCGCCGCTGAAGTCTGGGAAGTGGCCAACGTGATGATGTTCCTGGCCAGTGACTATGCCTCCTACATGGTCGGCGAAGTGCTGTCCGTCAGTTCCCAACAAGCGTGAGGGCTCGCTCATGAGTCACGTTTTCAGCAGTGCCCAGGCCTTGCTGGCGGCCGAGGGCCTGGACCTGGGCCATACCGAATGGGTGACCATCGACCAGCAACGCATCGATCTGTTCGCCGAAGCCACCAGTGATCACCAGTGGATTCATGTCGATCCGGTGCGCGCCGCCAGCGGTCCGTTTGGCGCCTGCATTGCCCACGGTTACCTGACCCAGTCCCTGGCCAATCTGTTCATGCCGCAGCTGATGACCATTGAAAACATGGCCATGGGCGTCAACTACGGCAGCGACCGGGTGCGCTTCCCGGCACCGGTCAAGGTCGATTCGCGAGTGCGCGGCAGCGGCCAGATCATCCGCTGCGAAACACTGGGTGACGCCGTGCAACTGGTGGTGCGCATGACCATGGAAGTCGAGGGCCAGGCGCGCCCGGGCTGCGTGATCGACACCATCAGCCGCTACACCTTCAACCCCATTTCCGAGTGAGTTCCCCATGGACCTGAATGAAGTTGTCATCGTCGCCACCGCCCGTACCGCGCTGGCCAAGTCGTTTCGCGGATCGTTCAACGATACCGAGGCCCCGGTGCTGGGCGGCCATGTGGTGCGCGCGGTGGTCGAGCGCGCCGGCATCGAGCCGGCTGACGTCGAGGATGTGATCATGGGCGCAGCGGTGCAGCAGGGCACCCAGGCCTACAACATCGGTCGACTCTGCGCCTACACCGGCGGTTTGCCGGACAGCGTGGCGGGCATGGCCCTGGACCGGATGTGCGCCTCGGGCCTGATGAGTATCGGCGTGGCGGCCAAGGGCATCATGACCGGCGAGATGAGCATCGCCATCGGCGGCGGCGTGGAGTCGCTGTCGCTGACCCAGACCAAACACAAGAACAGCTTCCGCGCGCAGTCCGAAGCCGTGCTGCAGGTGATGCCCAGCGCCTATATCCCGATGATCGAAACCGCCGAAATCGTCTCGCGCCGCTATGGCATCAGCCGCGCCGCCCAGGATGAGTATTCGCTGCAAAGCCAACTGCGCACCGCTGCCGCCCAGCGCGACGGACTGTTCGACGACGAAATCGTCGGCCTGAGCGTCGACAAGCTGCTGTTTGCCGCCGATGGCCAGCCCAATGGCCATGAACGCGTGCAGGTCCTGCGTGACGAGTGCAACCGGCCCAATACGCGCCTGGAAGACCTGGCCGGATTGAAACCGGTGTGGAAGGACGGCAAATGGGTCGCGCAAGGCGAGTTCGTCACCGCCGGCAACGCCTCGCAATTCTCCGACGGCGCCGCGGCCAGCCTTCTGATGAGCCGCGCCGAGGCCAAGCGCCGCGGATTGACACCGCTGGGCATCTACCGCGGCATTGCCGTGGGCGGCTGCGCGCCAGAGGAAATGGGTATCGGCCCGGTGATTGCGATTCCCAAGCTGCTCAAGCGCTTTGGCCTTGGGGTAGCGGACATCGGTCTGTGGGAGATCAACGAGGCCTTCGCCAGCCAGGTGTTGCATTGCCGCGATGCACTGCAGATCCCGGCGGATCGCCTGAACGTCAATGGCGGAGCGATTGCCATCGGGCACCCCTTCGGCATGTCCGGTGCGCGGATGGTCGGCCACGCCTTGCTGGAAGGTCGACGTCGCGGTGTGCGCTATGTGGTGATTGCCATGTGCATCGGTGGCGGCATGGGCGCCGCAGGACTGTTCGAACTGCCGTGAGGCGAGCGGAGCGCCGCGCCGTCGCGATTCAATCCATGGGGGCCCGCTGGTCGGGCCCGCTGCTGGGGAATGGTTATGCAAAGTCACATGCCCAATGCACAGGTCCTGGCGCAAATGGGCCTGGAGCTGGCCGAGTACGAACGGATTATCGGCAACATCTACGAAGCGGCGATGAATACTCGCTGCCTGAGCGACTCGTTGCGCGAGATCCGCGCATTGTTCAAGGCCAATTTCGTTACCCTGATCCTGCGGGTCCAGGACGAGCCGCTGTTGTCACCGATGGTGGTTGCCGGTGATGTCGAACTGGGGCAGGGCGGGATTAACCATTATGCCTACTACGCCAAATCCACCCTGTTCGAAGGCTTGCCCACCGACACCGTGTTCACCATCGATGAACTGATGAGCGAGGCCGAGTGGGCCAGTTCGGCGTTTTACCTGCTGTACTGCCAACCCTACGATTGCTACCACATGCTCGGTGCCGATATCCGCATGCCGGATGGCGGCACGGTGCGCTTTCGGATCAATCGACCACAGGGTCAGCCAGCTTTCAGTGACACCGAGCGGGCCATGTGCGCCATGTTGTTGCCGCACCTGCGCCGGACCTTGCACATGTATTCGCAGCTCGACCGCAGTGAGTCCCTCGGCAGTCTGTATTCGCAGACGATCAGCCGCCTCGCGGTGGCGACCATCGTGCTTGATGAAAACGGCAGCGTGGTGCAACTCAATCCCGTGGCCCGGGAGATTCTCGACAGTCAGGACGGCCTCAAGGTGGTGGGCGGCCGGCTGGAGGCAACCTACCCCAGTGACAATCGCGAGTTGTCGCGGCTTGTGCGCAACGCCTTTCAGCGTGCCAGGCAGGGCGCCGCCAGGGGCGTGCAGGTGGCCGAGGCGACGTCGATTTCCCGTCCTTCCGGACAGGTCAGCCTGGGGGTTGTGGTGGAGTTGATTCCCTCCCGGGATCTGCTCGAAGGCAACGGCAAGCCGACGGTGGTGGTGTATGTGCGCGATGCGGTGAGCAAGTCGCTGGTGAGCACGGTGCTGACGTCGCAACTGTACAACCTGACCCCGGCGGAAACCGCGCTGGCCCTGGAACTGGCCAACGGCTTGTCGCTGGAGGAGGCCTCGGAACTGCTCAATATCCGACGCAACACCGCGCGGGCGCACCTGCGTTCGATCTTTTCCAAGACCGGCGTACGGCGCCAGACCGAGCTGGTGCGGATCATGCTCAACAGCGTGGTGGCGCTGGGGGCGCCGCAGCCGGCTGCGGTCCGGCTGTGAGGCGCGGCTGCGGCAAAATGCGTTAGTCCGTGCGGACGATGCTGCCGGGTTCCTGGGCTGCCGATACTGGGCAACCGTTGTCGAATCCAAGGAGAATAAAAATGACCGGCAGTAATCAGACCCCTGGCTGGGCGTTGACGTTGTTGTTGGGATGCTGTGCCGTCGGCACGGTACATGCCGCACCGGAAGACATCCCGCGCTTGGGCAACGACTTGACGTGCCTGGGCGCGGAAAAGGCCGGCAATGCCGACGGCAGCATTCCAGCGTTCAGCGGCAAGTGGCTGGGTGCACCGCCCCACGTTGATTTCAAGGGCACGGGCAACCATCCGGTGGATCCGTACCCGGACGAAAAGCCGCTGTTCGTGATCACCGCGCAGAACATCGCGCAATACAGCGACTACCTGTCCGATGGCCAGAAAGCGCTGTTCAAGCTGTACCCGGGCACTTACAAAATGCCGGTCTATCCCTCGCATCGGGATTTCCGTTACAACGACGCGGTCTGCCAGGCCACCCGCGAAAATGCCAGCGTGGCACGTCTGGTGGATGACGGCGAAGGGGTGGTCGGCAAGACCGGCGGCACACCGTTCCCGGTACCGCGCAGCGGCCTCGAACTGTTGAAAAACGCTTCGACGTTTACCTTGCGCGCCTGGACCGAGGAATATGTCTCGGATAACGCCTATGTGCTCAAGGACGGCAACATCAACTGGGGTCGCGTGCATTCGCGCAACCTGGCGCCGTCGCTGGAGCCCGGCAAGATTGGCGAAACCAGCGGCAACTCGTCGTTCTATCTCAATGAAACCCTGCTGCCGCAACGGGACAAGGGCGAGATCAATACCGGCACCGAGTTCTGGAATGACAAGACCGAACCGCGCCAGGCCTGGCGTTACGACCCGGGCACCCGTCGCGTGCGGCAGTCGCCGGGTTATGGTTTCGACATGTCGTTCCCCGGCAGCGGTGGCTCGATCACAGTGGACGAAGTGCGCCTGTTCAACGGTTCCGGCCAGCGCTACGACTGGAAGATCGTCGGCAAGCGCGAGATGTACATCCCTTACAACACCTACCGCCTGCATGCGGCCAATCTCAAGTACGCCGACCTGCTGACCCCCGGCCACATCAATCCCCAGGCCATGCGCTATGAGCGCCATCGGGTCTGGGAACTGGAAGGCACGCTCAAACCGGGTTATCGCCACTTGTATGGCAAGCGCAAGTTGTATGTCGACGAGGACACCTGGTTCCCGATGCTCGCCGACAACTACGACAACCGTGGCGAGCTGTGGCGCACCTCGATGGTCAACTACTTCTACGCCTATGAAAGCCAGCGCCAGCAAGCGGGTGTGGGCCTGTACTACGACCTCAATGCCGGCAGTTACCTGGCGTTCAACCTGATCAACGAGCAGCGCAACGGCTATCTGTTGAACAAACCCGGTTTCAGTCCCCGGGACTTCGGCCCGGAAGCCGCCCGGCGTTTCGGCCAGTAACCGACAAGCACGGCGCCTGTTGGGCCATGGGCGCCGATTGAGAGCGGATCGCATTTGATCTAGTCCAACTGAAGGATGTTCACCTTGCGCGACTGCTCAATGATGTTCGCCATGGGATCACCCTGTATTTCCTAGGGGCATTGCCTGCCCCGAAGTCTGCATTCGAGGAACAATAACAATGACCAAACTCGCTGAAATCAATATCGAGAACGCCCAGCGGACCCACCGTTACGCGCGCGGCTGGCACTGCCTGGGCAATGCCAGCGATTACCGTGATGGCAAGCCCCATACCCTGGAAGTCTTCGGCACCCGCCTGGTGGCCTTCGCCGACAGCCAGGGCCACATCAGCATTCTGGATGCCTATTGCCCGCACATGGGCGCCGACCTGTCCCAGGGCACTATCGAGAACGACAAACTGGTGTGTCCGTTCCATCACTGGAAGTACGACACTGGCGGCAAGTGCGTGGAAATTCCTTACTGCAAGCGCATTCCACCCAAGGCCAAGACCCGCAGCTGGTTGACCTGCGAGGAAAACAACCTGCTGTTCGTCTGGAACAACCCTGAAGGCCGTCCGCCGAAAGAGGGCGTGATCATTCCGCACCTGCCAGAGATGGACGATCCGGACTGGGTGCATGACTGGAACATCGACACCATGCACATCGAAACCAACCCACGGGAGTTGGTCGATAACCTGGTGGATGCCCAGCACTTCGGCCCGGTGCACGGCACGCCGACCAAGTATTTCGCCAACGTCTTCGAAGGGCATATCGGCCACCAGATTTTCCATGGCGACTCCGAGCGCCTGGGCGGCGACCTGATCGCGCCATCGGCCTACTACGGCCCGGCCACTCACTTCACGCACATCAGTTCGATGTTCGGCGATGTGCGCATCCACGCCATTTTGCTCAACAGCCACGTGCCGGTGACGCCGAACAGTTTCGACCTGCGCTTTGGTTGCATGGTCAAGCGCGTGCCGGGCTGGACCGAAGAGCAGAACCAGGAAGTGGCCAAGGCCTATGTCCAGGGCAACCGCGATTCGTTCTATCAAGACGTGGTGATCTGGAAACACAAGATTCGTATCGACAAGCCGGTGCTGGCAGAAACCGACGGCCCGGTCTACCAGTTGCGCGAATGGTACGAGCAGTTCTTCACCAATGAGGACGACGTGCCCGCATTCATGGCCGAGCGTCGCGAGTTCATTACGGTCGACGAACGCTGACGGAGCAACCAGGGGTCTTCGAGCGATAAGCGATTGTCACTCGAAGGCGCCGCTCGCAGACGCACTGCCACCTTGCAAGTCATGGCAGTAGAGCAGATCGGATTCAAAGGTCATTAGAGCACTGACAATGAAAATAAAAAGTCTTCTTGCCTATTTCTTTCCCTTGCTGGTCCTGTTTTTCCTGGTGTTGACCGTGCAGGTCTCGGTCCCACCGGAGTCACCCAGCGTCCTGGCCTGCAAGCGTTATGCGAGCTGTGTCGCCATGAGTTCGAGCGCCCCGAACTGGCTTAATTTCCGGTAGCGGTTATTGATCCTGATCTGGGTCGACTTCCTTCCAACTGGCATCCGGATCGAAGCGCTTCATGGCTTGCCCGATTTTTTCACCATCGGGTCCCAGATCCTTCTCGAATACCTGACCTTCATGACTGATCATGAAGCTCATCACGCCGGTGTCATTGTATTTCGCCGGCCAGGCGATCAGCGCAAAGCCTCGGCTCATCTTGTCGCCGATGAGATAGCTATAGGCACCCCCGGGTGCTGAAGGACCCTGGCCTTTGAGGATGCGGAAGCGGTAGCCGCGCCATTCTTCGTCGGCTATGGCTCTGCCGAACGAAGGCCCGAGCGGGCTGATCTGGCCGCTGCCATCCTCTGCCCAATAGAGTCCGTCGTGCTTGCCATTGGTGCTGAAGATTTTCTGTGCGTATTCGAGGGCGCCGTCGCCGTCACGATCCACTGACGCGTAGTCCATCTGGGCATCGTGATAGGCCAGCACCGATTGCACCGCGTTAAGCTCGTTGCGGCCGATTCGACGCGCACGGATTTCGGCATTGCCGGCCTTCATGTCGAAGCGCCAGCCATTGGCGTCTTCGACCAACGGAATAGGCAGTGTCCAGTGGTCGGCGCCGACTTCCAGTACGGCCTTGCGATCGCCGGTTTTTTCAATCTTGTGTTGCTCGCGGTAATGCTGCAGAAACGCATCCACGTCTTTGCGCTGTACGCCTTCGCGTGGAATGAAACTGTGCCATTCGCTGCCCAGCAACTCTGTCAGGCGTGCCTGATCGGCGTGCTCCTGACCCAGTGCTTCAACGAAGGCTTCAACAGCCTTTTCCGGCGTTGGAAATGACTGCTGTGCCATCGTGATACACGACCACATAACGCCGGCAGTCAGCGCAAGAACCTGAGGAAACAAGCCCATGAGTCGATTCACTCGAGGATGATTTTTCAACGACGGCCCCCCCTTGAACGCGATGGTGGATTGGACGGCCGACTGACCTGATGACCGGCCGATCGCGCCGCTTGGGGACGTTGGGCGGAAGCCTGGCTGGCCCGGCCACGGTTGGCCTGCACCTGGCTCTTGGACGGTGAACGCGCACCGGCGAACGCGTTGTTGCGGGCGCTGCCGGCACTGGCGGCTGGCCGTTTCTGACTCGCTTGTCGCGTCTGCGCGCTGCCGTCTCTGCGCTGATTGTTTTGCACGTTCTGCTTCCTCGGTTGCTGATTCTCCCGAGTGTTTCTGGCGGTGTTCTGGCTTCTGTCGGACGTTCTGGGTCTGTCGGCTCCCGCTTGTGCCCGATTTCTGTCCGAGGTGCCCGATTGCGCCCGATTTCTGTCAGCCGTTGCGGATTGGGCCCTGCGTGCTTGATCACGGGCCTGGGCGTTGCTGGTGGGTGGTCTTTCGATACCGGCCCGGTCCATGGAGCTGCGGGCGTTTTCGCGAGCCTGGGAGCGTTGGGCATTGTCGCCCCGATAGGCTTCACGCTGATTGGCACCGTTGAGTTGGCGGCCGTACTGTTCACGGCTCTTGTTGTCGCGATAAGGTACGCCGTTGCGGTGAACGGGGTTGTGTTGCCAGTTACCGTTGTTAATTCGATTGTTGGCATTGATGTTGTTGTAACGGTTCACGTCGATGTCGACGTCGTTGTTGCCCCAGTCACATTCACCCCACAACGCACCGACAATCGCCACGCCGGTCCCGAATGCCAGCCCGGCCATCAAGGCCTGACCGGGGTAATACGCAGGTGGCGGTGGATAGTAGGCGGGGGGCGAGGCCGGGTAGGGCCAGGTGCCGTAGGTGGTGGTCGGGTTATAGGTGGGGACGTACACCACTTGCGGGTCGGCAGGCTGAATGATGATGGTGGAGCTGCTGGCCGGGGCTGGAGCGGCGGCTTCTTGCGTCGGTGCCGGC
Organism: Pseudomonas sp. P1.8; assembly: GCF_001269805.1. Classification (NCBI taxonomy): domain Bacteria; kingdom Pseudomonadati; phylum Pseudomonadota; class Gammaproteobacteria; order Pseudomonadales; family Pseudomonadaceae; genus Pseudomonas; species Pseudomonas sp. P1.8. The sequence continues at coordinate 800,207 of NZ_LHVM01000013.1, read as the reverse complement.
GCCGGTGCTGGGGTATTCTGGATGGTCACGTTCTGATACTGATTGCTCTGCAGATTGCCTGCCGCCTGCGCCTGATGACGTAAACGCTGCACACCCTGCATGACGTCGTCGGGTTGCGCCAGGAAGGCATCACCCAGGCGTTGTACCCAGACGGGGTCCTGTCCCAGCGTTGCCAACACCTGTGGAAAGGCAACCAGGGCCTGCACGCTCGGATCCCAAGGCTGATTCGCCACTTGCTTGACCGCATCGTCACCCTTGGCGTCCGGATGCGCCTTCGACCAGGCTACTGCCTCTGTGATCTCCCCTGGGTATGTGGTCGCCATCAGCACCTGGGCCAGCAGCGGGTCCGGGTAAAGCGCAATGGGCGCCAGCATTTGATCCAGTTGTTCCTGGGTGAATACAGGGTCTTTGGCCAACGCCGCAGCGGGTGCTGCAGTGGCAACATTCGCCGGCGCCGGTGCCGGTGCGGTCGCGCCCGCTGACAAAGCCAGGCCGGAGGATCCGCTCAAAAACAGTACGGCTGACAACGCGTAAAGGATTGGAATGCGCATTGCACCCCCTATGTGGTCAGGCAGGCTTGATAAGAGTGGATCAACGTCAGGCGGGCGAAATCCGACCCTGCAAGCCATAGAGCTTAGCTTCAAAGTCGCTTTCTGAAGGGAGCAAATGAATAATTTTTGCGCTGGGCGCGCAAGGGGTCGATTGCTGGCAACGACAGCTGACAGAAATCGACCCGATAGAGATCAGCGCTTGATCAGGGAAATCTTCGTGCCCTCGATGCTGACCCCGGCCATCAGGCCTTGCTGGTCGAAGATGAAGGCGTAAGCGTCGTCTTTGATCGTCGAGCTTGACAGGTTTTTCGCAACCCCTTCATCGACCACGACAACGGTGGGTCCTACACCGATTTCCCAACCTTTGGTTTCAGTGATGTATTTCAATGCTTTGTCGGTCATCAGAAAAACCGCATAGCCATACGATTGAGCACCGGCCTGCAGCCCCCATGAGCCACTGACCGAGTTGTAATAGTTATCGACTTTCGTGCCCTTCATCAGCACGCCTTCGCCATAGCTGCCACCAAATACGAGACCTGCCTTGATGATTTTCGGGAAGACCAATATGGCTTTGGCCTGACGCGAAAGGGTTTCGGCAGTGGGATTGGTCTTGTAGAGCAATTGCAACGCTTGTTTAGCGTCGGCATTCAGGTCCTCGGCCGTGGCCGCTCCTGCATTGTTCAGCAGACTTGCCGATGCCAGTGTTGTAACTGCGAGGAAGAACGACAGGAAGAACCGCATTGATTGAGTCATTTGCGTACTCCGAAGCGGGAGCCTTGGATGGAAACCAGCGATCAGCGCCTGCCTCAGACAGGAACCGAAGGGGCTGAACGTATCCGACGCACCCAAAAAGTGTGAAGTGCAGCGTCGCTCTTGATGAACAGACTCAGGGCCGTTGATCAGTCGCGATGCCATCACCTGTTATGACCACCGGGCGATGAGCGGGTTCGTGGTCATAATCGGATACAGAGCAATTACTCGTTTCGACGCAACGTTTGGCTGCGCATTACGATCAATAATTTGTGAGTTTCGGTCATTGAGTGGCGGCGGTGTGACTCTTAGTCTGTCGAACATGAAGATGGGGGCCGTAGAGCTCCCGCATTTTTCCGTGATCGCTGGATGTGGAGTTACCGATGACCGCCGCTCATTACCCGAATCTGCTGGCTCCGCTGGACCTGGGTTTTACCACGTTGCGCAACCGCACCCTGATGGGCTCGATGCACACCGGCCTCGAAGAGAAACCGGGTGGCTTCGAGCGCATGGCCGCGTACTTCGCCGAGCGTGCCCGTGGCGGTGTCGGTCTGATGGTGACGGGCGGTATCGGCCCGAACGAAGAGGGTGGCGTGTATTCCGGCGCAGCCAAGCTGACCACCGAAGAGGAAGCGCTCAAGCACCGCATCGTCACCCGCGCCGTGCATGACGCGGGCGGCAAGATCTGTATGCAGATCCTCCATGCCGGGCGTTATGCCTACAGCCCGAAACAGGTGGCGCCTAGCGCGATCCAGGCACCGATCAACCCGTTCAAGCCAAAAGAGCTGGACGAAGAAGGTATCGAGAAGCAGATCAGCGATTTCGTCACCTGTTCGGTACTGGCGCAAACCGCCGAGTACGACGGCGTGGAGATCATGGGCTCCGAAGGTTATTTCATTAACCAGTTCCTCGCCGCGCACACCAACCACCGCACCGACCGCTGGGGTGGCAGCTACGAAAACCGCATGCGCCTGCCGCTGGAAATCGTGCGTCGCGTACGTGAGGCGGTAGGTCCGAATTTCATCATCATTTTCCGTCTGTCGATGCTCGACCTGGTCGAAGGTGGCAGCACCTGGGAAGAAATCGTCGTGTTGGCCAAGGCCATCGAGAAGGCCGGTGCGACCATCATCAACACCGGTATCGGTTGGCACGAAGCGCGGATTCCGACCATCGCCACCAAAGTTCCACGTGCGGCGTTCAGCAAGGTCACTGCCAAGCTGCGTGGCTCGGTCAATATTCCGCTGATCACCACCAACCGTATCAACACGCCAGAAGTGGCCGAACAGATTCTCGCCGAGGGTGATGCCGACATGGTCTCCATGGCGCGGCCGTTCCTTGCCGACCCGGATTTCGTCAACAAGGCCGCTGAAGGTCGCGCCGATGAAATCAACACCTGCATCGGTTGCAATCAAGCCTGCCTCGATCACACTTTCGGCGGCAAGCTGACCAGTTGCCTGGTCAACCCGCGTGCCTGCCATGAAACCGAACTCAACTATCTGCCGGTGCAGCAGCTGAAGAAAATCGCCGTGGTCGGTGCCGGCCCTGCCGGTTTGTCCGCCGCGACCGTGGCCGCCGAGCGTGGTCACCAGGTGACGCTGTTCGACTCGGCCAGCGAAATCGGTGGTCAGTTCAACATCGCCAAGCGTGTGCCGGGCAAGGAAGAGTTCTACGAAACCATTCGCTACTTCAACCGCAAGTTGCAGACCACCAACGTCGAGCTGTGCCTGAACACCCGTGTCGACGTGGCGCAACTGGTCGAGGGCGGTTACGACGAAATCATTCTGGCCACTGGTATCGCGCCGCGTTTGCCAGCGATTCCAGGCGTGGAAAACGCCAAGGTGCTCAGCTACCTGGACGTGATCCTGGAGCGCAAGCCCGTGGGTAAACGTGTCGCGGTGATTGGCGCCGGTGGTATCGGTTTCGACGTTTCGGAATTTCTGGTTCATGAAGGTGTAGCAACCAGTCAGGATCGTGCCGCGTTCTGGAAGGAGTGGGGCATCGATACGCACCTGGAAGCTCGCGGCGGCGTTGCCGGCATCAAGGCGGCGCCCCACGCGCCAGCCCGTGAAGTGTTCCTGCTGCAACGCAAGAAATCCAAGGTGGGTGATGGCCTGGGTAAAACCACCGGCTGGATTCACCGCACCGGTCTGAAGAACAAGCAGGTGCAGATGCTCAACAGCGTTGAGTACCTGAAGATCGACGACGAAGGCCTGCACATCCGTGTTGGTGAAACCGGCGAGCCGCAAGTGTTGCCGGTGGACAACATCGTGATCTGCGCCGGACAGGACCCGCTGCGCGAATTGCATGATGGTCTGGTGGCAGCGGGGCAGAATGTGCACCTGATCGGCGGTGCGGATGTCGCAGCGGAGCTGGATGCGAAGCGGGCGATCAACCAGGGTTCACGGTTGGCGGCCGAGCTGTAACACACATTCAGATCACCCACCAAGGTGCTGCTAAGATGCCGGATCTTTCCAAAGATCCGGCATCATGCTTTCTTCTCAAGACAACATTCTTCCTCACGCTCCGCTCGAACGCCTGCACCTCGATTGGCTGGCTCACGCCGGCATCGAAGTCGCGATTCTGCGTCTGGATCAGATCGATCCGCTAATCAGTGGCAACAAGTGGTTCAAGCTGATCGAACACCTCAGGGCCGCGCAGCGAGCAGGTGCCGAGGGCATCATCAGCCTCGGTGGCGCCCATTCCAATCATCTTCATGCGCTGGCGGCGGCGGGCAAACGATTCGGTTTTTCCACCGTAGGGCTGTTGCGCGGCCATCCACAGCAAACCCCTACGGTGGGGGATTTGCAGGCATTTGGCATGCAGTTGCACTGGTTGGGTTATGGCGGATATCGGGCCCGGCATGAACCGGGTTTCTGGCAGCCGTGGCAAACCCGATATCCAACGTTGCATGCGGTGCCTGAAGGGGGCGGTGGTTTGCCCGGTGCCCGGGGTTGCATGCAGTTGAAGGGAACGGTTTGCACGCAATTGGAAGGTTTGGGCTGGAGCGCCTACGACGGCTGGTGGCTGGCCTGCGGCACCGGTACCACTCTGGCGGGTCTGGTGTTGTCGGAGGCGGGCAAGCATCCGGTTTACGGTGCGCTGGCGGTGCCCGACGACCATGGGGTGGCGCAACAGGTCGAGTCGATCGTGCAGCAAGCGGGCTTGATCGATCGTGAATATGAGCTGATTGATGCCAGTCGCGGCGGCTTTGCCAAGGTCGATCCCCTGTTGCTCGATTTCATCGCACAGACCGAGCAGGCCAGCGGCATTCCACTGGAGCCGTTGTACACCGGCAAGGCATTGATGGCGTTGAAGCAGCGAGTCGAAACGGGAATGTTGGCTAGGGGCATGCGGCTGATTTTCGTCCACACTGGCGGCTTGCAGGGGCGTCGCGGGTTTGATTCACCGATCTGAAGGGCATCGCCAATCAGTGTGGGAGATTCTATGTTTGGGGGGAACTCCCAAGCATAGAATTTGGCGTGTATTCACTTTGGTTTTTCATCAGCGCGAACATCACTCTGGCGAGCTTGCGTGCCAGGATAACCAAGGCTTGAGTACCTTTTAGGCCTCTGGCCAGGTAGCTCTGGTAGTACGGTTTCCAGACCGGCGAGCGGCTGGCGGCCATGGCACTGTTGTGAAACAGGCGCCGAAACTCAGAGTCCCCTCGCTTGGATAGCCGACGCCTTTGATCCTTTTGTCCTGACTGCCTCACCCGCGGATCCATGCCGAGGAAGGCGACGTACTCGTCGCTGTTTGCAAACTCCCCACGCAAAAACGCCGTGGCCGCTGCGGTGGCCGTCAGCAGCCCGACACCCTCGACGGCCTGGCAGCGCTTCACCTGATCCTGCATCCCGGCGTCCTCGGCAATCTCCTTGAGTGTTTTCTGAATCGTTTTTTCGAACTGGGCAATGGCGACCAGAAGCTGGTTGAACTGCTCTTTGAGCAGGGGCTCGTTTTTCCAGCTCTGCTTGAGTGCGACACAGCCCCGGACCAGTTGGGCCCGGCGACGAAGCAGGCTTTTGAGCTGCGTGTAAGCCTTCGGTGGCGGGTTCCAGATCCTCAGCCTGTCGGACTCCCGGCACAAGTAACGCGCCAGCAGTTCGGCATCCAGGGCGTCTGTTTTCGCCCTCATGCCTATGCCGTCGCGGTATTTGTTGAGGCGACTGCCATCGATGACGTAAACGTCATGGCCCATTTCATGGGCCATTTCCGTTGTATCAAGGTGATAGATATTGGTCGCCTCAAGCGCGATGGCGCTGTTCATTGGCAGCGTCTTGAGCCATTGCTTCAGGCTTGTTCGCTTGTTCGCGACCTTGAGGGGTTTTTGCAGGTCGGATCGATAGACAACGATCTCGTCCTTCGCCACATCCACACCAACGACCACCTGCGAATCAAGGATTGTCATGGCCCACCCTCCGAGCTAGGGTTTAAAGACTTGTCGGGGTTCACCGTTGCGCTGGCTTGTTTCTATCGTCGGTCCGAGCCGATGCATTCCTTATCGGCGCATTAGGTGAAGGGGTAGGACGAAGTCTCCCACGGTCTGTACTGGTCAGAGTCAGATGACGAGCTTTAGTCCCACCCACCCCTTCAAGTCTAAACATACAAGCGAGCCTGCTCGCGATGGGCGTTAACGATAACGCGTGCGTTCTGGATAAACGCGGCGTTCTTGAGTCCATCGCGAGCAGGCTCGCTCCTACATTGTTACGTGCGTTGCCCGTTGGAATTTACCAGTCGGTCACACTTGCGCCACGGCATTGCCAGGGATGGCCGCGGTGTTTTTACGCACGGCGCGATACAGCAGGCTGGAGACCATGAAACCGATCACCGCCAGCACGCTCATCAAGCCAAACACATAGTTATAGCCTTGCTGGCCAGGGAAGTGATCCAGGATCGAACCGTAGATCACGTAGGCAAACATGCCGGGTGCGTAACCGATCAGGCAGCCAATGCCGAACGCAGAACCGGTGATGTGCTGGGGAATTCCCACTTCGCTCATCGGCGCCCAGAACACGCCGCGCATGGTGAACACGATCAGCGCGAAGGAGAGGGTGGCAGCCATGCCGACGTAGATGAATTGTTCACCCTTGGGGATCAACAGGATCAGGGCCATGAGCGGCAGCAGGGCCAGAAACGCCCACTTCAGGTAGCGCGAGGGGCTCTTGAAATGCTTGTCCGCCAGGAATCCACCCGCCGGGCCACCCAGAATTTTCAGGAAGTACTGGTTGATGATGCCGTAGGCGCCGACCAGCGCGACTGGAAGCTCGTAGATGTCCTTCAGATAAGGAATGAAGTAGGTCAGACCGCAGTACACGATGTAGACCATGAATACGTTGAGGCTGACCAGCCAGATGCCGGGCACCCGAATGGCTTCGAACAGGCCGGACCTGCCGGACTCGCGCTTTGCCACGGGCGCGGGTTTGCTGTCACGCAACAGGAACCAGGTGAGAATGCCCGCGAGGATGTCGACGATGGAGTAGAAGACAATCGCCGATTTCAACCCCGCTTCGCCAGAACCCATGGCCACGAAGACGCCGAGGGCAGAGAAGGCGACCAGCGTATCGACGACACCGCGACCCCCCTCCAGAAAACCGAACATGCGCCCTTGTTCTTTGTCGTCGCCAAGATTGCGCACGGCCTTGAGCAGCGAGGGCCAATAGATGCAGTCGGCGCAGACTGCCAGCAGGCAGAACACGATCAGCAGTTTGTTGAAACCGGGAAAGGTCGCCAGGTACAGCCCCAGACCACCGGTGCCGATCAGCCCTAAAGGAATCAGTTTGCGCGTGTCAAAACGGTCGGCGAGATAACCGCCGACCACGAACAGCGCCGTGGCGATAATGGCGTTGGCGCTCAGCAATGTACCGATTTCGGTATGGCTCAGGCCCATGTACTCCTGGATGGGCACGTAGAACGCGTCTTTCAGGTTCGCGAGTTTGTAGATGGTGCCCCCACCCAGGATGAGGATGAGGAAACGCAGCCATTTGGCTTTTGCCTGTGCGGTCATTTTTTTGTTCTCCACAGTATTCAAGGGGCGTTCTGGCGAGCTTCGTCAGCGATCAGGCAGGAAGCGGCGTGTCAGCCAGGGTCAGTTCGGCCAGCACTTTCAGCTCACCGAGCAGGCCGCGAACGTATCGAATCTGGTTATTCGCCCAGACGTGCTCATCGGCCATCATTCGTTCTGCCGAGTAGCCGGGCGGTAGCGCCGTTTCACTCATTTCCCGGTAGTCGATGAAGGGGTCGGCGGCTTCGTCCGTCTGGCGGAAAGCGGGGGCGATGTAGTGGTTCTCCTGCTCCAGAATGAAGGCCACTACCTGAGGCGTCTTGTCGCCGAGCATCAACAGTTCGAACAACATGCGCGCGCTGGGCAGGTGATCTTCGACGCTGCCTTGCAGTACACCGTAGTGGCCGAAGCCATTGTGTTCAGGGACGACTCGCACGCCTTTCATGTGGACCTGGCGGATATGCGGTGCCAGCGCTTGCAGGGCTGGAAGCGGTTGTTCGCAGGCATTGATCATGTTGCCGAAGTCGAACAGGGCATGCAGGCGTGGATGCTCGAGGCGGTTGAGCAACTGGGCGATTTCGTGGCTCTTGAGCTCTTCGTGCTGCTCGAAGTCGAAGAACAGATCGTGTTCGTCTGCTTGCTGCGCCAGGTAGCGAAGGTCGGTCTCGATCAGGTCCATCACTCGCGAGAGGTGACCTTCATAACGCGAATAGACGCGGATGTTGCGGGTGCCTATGGCCTTGGCGATGGCGATGACCTGGTCCACGTCTTCCTGGCGTGTGCTGCTGATTTCCAGGTGCACATCCAGGCCCAGGGCCGAAGCCTTGCAGGAGAAGTCCTGAAGTTGCTGCAGACTCATGTTGCTCAGGCTGTTGGCCTCGCCATCGAGCAAATGCAGGCTCAAGCCTTGCAATTCATGGCGATAGGCGAAATCCAGAAGTTCACCGGGTGTCACGCCGCCATGGGTGAGGTTGGTCAGCAAAGGGTAGGCATGGGCGAACAGGCGCATGCGTTGCATGCGGTCGATGAGTTTGCCGGCAAGTTGTGGGGTCAGCAGCGGTGGCGGGTGGTTGCCGTGGGTGTTGTGGCTCAATAGAGCGTTGAAGCGTGCTTGGATACAGTTCATTGGAATTATTCCTGGTACAGGCACCGGTTCGGTCGGTGACGTCTTTATCGCACCAGGGTGGATCTACCCCTATATCCACTAATTTTTAATTTTCAGGACCACTTTCACGCCAGTGGGTCCACTTGTCAGAAGCGCTTTGCGCAATGGCCCGTTGAAAAAAGATTGCAATCAAAGTGTGTAGCCCATTTTGATCAAGGCCTGAGCCAGCGCCTCGACTTTGTCCCTGGCCTGTTCAACCGGCGTTCCGGCGAAGCCGATGAGCAAACCGGGTGGCAGATAGCGTTGCAGGCAGTAGTCGCTCAGGGCATAGGTATGAATCTGGTGGTGGGCCAGTTCCTTGGCAATGGCATCGTCATCCAGTTCGGGAGCCAGCCAGCCGATCAGGTGCATGCCGGCGTTGACCGGCTTGATCTCCATGAAATTCCCCAGGCGTTGCTGCAGTTCGTTCAGCAGGCAGTCCTGACGCGCCTTGTAGAGCGCACGCATGCGCCGGATGTGACCGAGGAAATGGCCTTCTCGAATGAAGTCCGCCGTGACCGCCTGGAGTAGCGTGGAAGGGCTGCGGTCCATGACCGCGCGCATGGCGCAGAACGGTTCGACCAGTGCCGGCGGGAGCACCACATAGCCAAGCCGCAGCGATGGGTAGAGCACCTTGCTGAACGTACCGACGTAGATCACCCGCGCCCATTGATCCATGGCGTAGAGCGCCGGCAGCGGGCGTCCGCCATAGTGGAACTCGCTGTCGCAGTCGTCTTCGATGATCCATCGTTGCCCGCGGCCGGCCCACTCGATCAACTCCTGGCGTCGCGCATAACTCATGGTCGTGCCGAGCGGGTGCTGACGCGAAGGCGTGGTAAACGCCAGCCGGGCTTCGGGGCACTCACGCAGACCTTGTTGAACGTCGATGCCCTGCTCGTCGATGCGCAAGGGCACCACCCGGCAACCTTGGGCCTGTAGCGCGATGCGTGCGGCGATATGGCCGGGATCTTCCATCCAGATACTGTCTTGAGGGTCGAGCAGCAACATGCCAAGCAGGTTGAAGGCTTGCTGGGCGCCAGAGACGATCACCACTTGCCCGGCCTCACAATCGATTCCGCGGGCGTCATAGACATATTCGGCAATGGCCTCCCGCAGCCGCTGCAGGCCTTTCACTTCGCCGTAACCGAGTATCGCTTTGGTCGGCTGTCCCAGGTGCCGGTTCATCAAGCGCTTCCAGACATGCAATGGAAAGGCATCGAATGCCGCGTGGCTGGGCAGGAAAGAAGTGGGACAGCTGGGTTCCCACGCTGCGTAGGAAATCCCGCTGAAATGGTCGCTGCGTAGCGACAGCACGGACTGGCTCAGGTTCGACAGGCGAGGGGGCTTGCGCTGTTCGTCGGCTGCGGCGTCACGACTTTCCCACTCGGCGCAGACATAAGTGCCTGCGCCTTTGCGAGAAACCAGGAAGCCTTCAGCGATCAGTTGGTCGAAGGCATTGAGAATTGTGATTCGCGACAACTCCTGCTCTTTGCACAAGGTCCGCGTCGAGGGCAGGCGGGTGCCTCCGGGCAGTCGACCGGCAAGGATCTGTTGGCGGATTTGCAGGTAGAGCTGGCGATAAAGAGGTGTTGAACTGGCACGATCCAGCGCGATACCTGTCAGGAGCATACCGCCGGGGGATTTCATCTGTTCTGCCTCGGTTGTTTTTCTTGTACGTCACCGCGCCATTATGTTGTAGCGCCTCAAGAAGGAAAACCTGTCGGTTTCCAGGGCGATCTCTGATGGGCGATGGAGGTAATGGCGGCGTACTTTTCTCGAGGCATAAAAAAACGGCCTACCTTTCGGTAAGCCGTTTTTAGTACTTGGTGGCTACACAGGGACTTGAACCCCGGACCCCAGCATTATGAATGCTATGCTCTAACCAACTGAGCTATGTAGCCAAGTGGCGCGCATTATTCACCGGTAACGGGGATGCGTCAAGCATAAATCTAAAATATTTCTCCACACTTTCAACCGCTTATCCTCTTGAGCCGAAAAAACGGCTCTGGGGAGGGCATCAATTGGGCTGAAATCTGCCGGTATTGGTACTCACAACGCACTTCAAGGTCGTTAGCAGGCTAAGGGGATGGCGCTGCCGCACTGAAAAATGGCACATTGGCAACCTGCCCGTTTGCACCTCTCTGTTGTTTGGAAACTCCAATGGCTATCAGCAATGCCCAGACCGGTTCAATGCCGGCGTCCGCTTCTCCTCAAAGCAGCCCTTTGGTCATGCGCATCATCGGCGCCGTTGCGCTGGCGCATCTGATCAATGACCTGATTCAGTCGGTGTTGCCTTCGATCTATCCGATGCTCAAGGCCAACTACGGCCTGACGTTTACCCAGGTCGGGCTGATCACCCTGACGTTCCAGTTGACGGCTTCTCTGTTGCAGCCCTGGGTCGGTTACCACACGGACCGCCATCCCAAGCCGTGGCTACTGCCGGCCGGGACTGTGTGCACCTTGATCGGGATCGTCATGATGTCGATGGTAGGCAGCTTCCCGATGATCCTGCTCGCGGCAGGGTTGATCGGCATCGGCTCGTCGACTTTTCACCCGGAAGCGTCCCGTGTGGCGCGACTGGCTTCGGGCGGGCGCTTCGGTCTGGCGCAATCGACATTTCAGGTCGGCGGTAACGCCGGATCGGCCTTCGGCCCTTTGCTGGCAGCGGCGATCATCATTCCTTACGGTCAGGGCCATGTGGCGTGGTTTGGTTTGTTCGCGGTGTTTGCGCTGTTCGTGCTGTATTGGATCAGCCGCTGGTACGCCAACCACTTGAACCTGTTCAAGCTCAAACAGGGGCAGGCGGCGACTCACGGACTGTCCAAGGGACGGGTAACCAGTGCACTGGTGGTGCTTGGGTTACTGGTGTTTTCCAAGTACTTCTACATGTCCAGCCTCACCAGCTACTTCACCTTCTACCTGATCGAAAAGTTCGACCTGTCGGTGGCCAGTTCGCAGTTGCACCTGTTCCTGTTTCTCGGCGCGGTGGCGGCGGGGACCTTCTTCGGTGGGCCGATCGGCGACAGGATCGGGCGTAAGGCGGTGATCTGGTTCTCGATCCTCGGCGTTGCGCCATTCACGTTGTTGTTGCCCCATGTCGATCTGTTCTGGACCAGCGTCCTCAGCGTGGTCATCGGCTTCATCCTCGCCTCGGCGTTCTCGGCGATTGTTGTGTACGCCCAGGAACTGGTGCCGGGCAATGTCGGGATGATTGCCGGGATATTCTTCGGTCTGATGTTTGGTTTTGGCGGGATTGGCGCGGCGTTGCTGGGGCATCTGGCGGATATTCACGGCATCGAGTACGTGTATTTCCTGTGTTCGTTCCTGCCGTTGCTGGGCGTGCTGGCGATTTTCCTGCCTAGAACAAAAAAAGCCTGAATCACCCTGTAGGAGCCGGCTTGCTGGCGATAGCTGCGCTGCGGTCTACCTGACACCGCGTTATCGTTCTTCGCCAGCAAGCCGGCTCATACAGGAATTCCAGGCAAGAAAAGCCGCGTATCAAGCGCGGCTTTTTCTTGGGCGTGTTGCTGGCACGTTAAGTAGGAAGTCTTGATCGCCGAAGGATAATTTCGACCTTCTCTCGTTAGCGGTGACACCGACGCAAATCTATCGGCTCAGAATCCAGGCGTGAACGCGGTGCCCTTGAACGACTTATTGGCTTCTGCGTAATCCGTTGTTCGGCTGCGCAATCGGATGAGTGTGTGGCGGTACGGCTCGATAGGATCGAGGCTCTAATGTTCGCCGGGCAGAAGCTCAACATGAAAATAGCCATTGTGGGGATCGGCGCCATGGGTGGGTTGTTTGCTGCCCGTTTAGCCTTGAAGGTCAGCACGGTGTACCTGATTGAGAAATCGCCATCAATCATTGACGCCGTTCGAGCGCATGGTCTTCGGTTGCACGATGGAAAAGGGCTGCATGTGGTCCATCCGGCAATTGGCTTGGCGGCCGATTTTTCCGAGCCTGTAGACATGCTGTTGATGTTCACGAAAGGTTTTCATACGCGTGACGCTATCGAATCCTGTCGACATCTGGTGGGGCCCTCCACCAGCGTCGTCTCATTGCAGAATGGATTGGGAAATGCCGAGATCCTCTCAAGTGTGGTGGCGTCTCAGCAAATCGTCATTGGGGTTACCAATCATCCGGCGGATCTCATGGCGCCCGGGGAGATACATAGCTGTGGTGAAGGTGAGATTCGGCTATGGAGTTGGCGAAATGGTGGGGATGAGCGAGCGAAAGCCATTGCACAGCTGTTGAGTGCAGCCGGTTTAACCTGTATCGCCGATCCTGAAACGGCGATGAGGGTCTGGGAAAAGGTCGCGTTCAATACGGCCTTGAATTCGATCTGCGCCGTTTCTCGTTTAGATGTGGGAGCTGTGGCTTGCAGTTCGCCCGGGATTCAGCTCGCTCTGAGCATTATCGAAGAGGTTGCGGTGGTGGCGACTGCATCCGGAAGCAGGTTCGACACGGTCAGAGTCGAAGCCGCGATTCGTTATGCGTTTGCTCATCAATCAGCGCACAAGCCTTCGATGCTTCAGGATATTGAGGCGCGAAGGGCTACCGAGGTGGACTTTATCAGTGGCGCAGTTATTGAAAGAGCGCAGAGTCTTAATGTGCAGATACCCGTGACTGTCGCGCTGGACTCATTGATTCGCCTGATAGAGCAGCAGCACTTGGTTGAGAAGGGGGATGTTGCTGGATACAAAAAAACCCATATTCACTGAGTGAACATGGGTTTTTTGTGTCCGTGAGCGTGCGCCGAAATCCGGCTCCGCGTTACACGTTGAAGCGGAAGTGCATCACGTCGCCGTCTTTGACGATGTAATCCTTGCCTTCCAGGCGCCATTTACCGGCTTCCTTGGTACCGGCTTCGCCCTTGTACTGGATGAAATCGTTGTAGGCGATTACTTCGGCGCGGATGAAACCTTTCTCGAAGTCGGTGTGGATCACGCCGGCAGCCTGAGGTGCGGTGGCACCGACTTTGACCGTCCAGGCGCGGACTTCTTCGACGCCGGCGGTGAAGTAGGTCTGCAGGTGCAGCATTTCGTAGCCGGCGCGGATCACGCGGTTCAGGCCAGGCTCTTCGAGGCCCAGTGCCTCGAGGAACATGTCTTTCTCTTCGCCGTCATCGAGTTCGGCGATTTCCGCTTCGATCTTGTTGCAAACCGGTACAACCACTGCGCCTTCTTCTTCGGCGATGGCGCGAACAACGTCCAGGTGCGGGTTGTTCTCGAAACCGTCTTCAGCGACGTTGGCGATGTACATGACCGGTTTGGTGGTCAGCAGGTGAAAGCCCTTGATCACCGCTTTCTCATCGGTGCCCATGTTCTTCATCAGGCTGCGCGCAGGCTTGCCTTCGGTGAAGTGAGCGATCAGTTGCTCCAGCAAGCCTTTCTGGACCACGGCGTCCTTGTCACCGCCTTTGGCGTTGCGCGCGACTTTCTGCAGTTGCTTCTCGCAGCTGTCGAGGTCGGCGAAGATCAGTTCCAGGTCGATGATTTCGATGTCGCGTTTCGGGTCGACGCTGTTGGAGACGTGAATCACGTTCTCATCTTCAAAGCAGCGGACCACGTGAGCGATGGCGTCGGTTTCACGGATGTTGGCCAAAAACTTGTTGCCCAGGCCTTCACCTTTCGAGGCGCCGGCAACCAGGCCCGCGATGTCGACGAATTCCATGGTGGTCGGCAGGATGCGCTTTGGATTGACGATGGCTGCCAGGGCTTCCAGGCGCGGGTCCGGCATCGGCACGATGCCGCTGTTCGGCTCGATGGTGCAGAAGGGGAAGTTCTCGGCCGCGATACCGGATTTGGTCAGGGCGTTGAACAGGGTGGACTTGCCGACGTTAGGCAGGCCGACGATGCCGCAATTGAATCCCATGGTGTTTCCCCTCGGATAAGAGTCAGGCCTTCTGGCTGTGCAGGTTTTTCATCGCGCGGTTCCATTCTCCGGCGAGGATATCCGGCAGCACGCCGAGGGCAAAGTCGATGCTGGCATCGAGTTTTTCCTGTTCGGCGCGTGGCGCACGACCCAGGACGAAATTTGAAACCATACTGGCAACGCCCGGGTGGCCAATGCCAAGCCGCAGACGGTAGAACGTATTCTGATTGCCCAGTTGCGCAATGATGTCGCGCAACCCGTTGTGACCGCCATGGCCGCCGCCCTGCTTGAGCTTGGCAACACCGGGTGGCAAGTCGAGTTCGTCGTGCGCCACGAGGATTTCTTCAGGCTTGATGCGGAAGAAACCGGCGAGTGCCGCTACGGCCTGGCCGCTGCGGTTCATGTACGTGGTGGGAATCAGCAGACGAACATCCTGACCCTGGTGCGAATAGCGCCCGGTCAGGCCGAAATATTTGCGGTCCGCCACAAGGTTTACCCCTTGTGCGTTCGCGATGCGCTCAACAAAAAGGGCCCCTGCGTTATGCCGGGTCTGTTCGTATTCAGCGCCTGGATTACCCAGGCCAACGATCAGTTTTATGGCAGTCACGATAGGGGCCCTTCCTTGGAGTGGTGGATAACATCGCCGCAATCAGGGAAAGCGGCGAAAGTGGACGAAAATTGCTCATTTACCATAGATGTAAACTCCGCGTTCTCGCCCGCTTTCTCGCTATGCTCTAGTCCGCGATGTTTCCGGTCACTCCGGCGAACAGAGTGAAATTACTCTGCTGCGCCTTCTTCGGTAGCTTCTGGAGCAACACGTGGAGCGTGGACGTTGGCAACAGCCTTGTCATCGCCGTGTGCCAGAGCAACGAACTCAACGCCTTTAGGAGCTTTGAGGTCCGACAGGTGAATGATCGAACCGATTTCGGCGTTAGCCAGATCGACTTCGATGAACTCAGGCAGGTCTTTCGGCAGGCAGGAAACTTCGATTTCCGAAGTAACGTGCGAGATTTCGCCGCCTTTCTTGGTCGGTGCTTCTTCGTTGATGAAGTGCACTGGAACGATCGCGGTCAGTTTCTGGCCAGCGACTACGCGTACGAAGTCAGCGTGCATCACGTGGCCTTTGGCCGGGTGACGCTGCAGGGCTTTGATCACGACGTTCTGCTTGGTGCCACCAACGTTCAGCTCGATGATGTGGCTGTAAGCCGCTTCGTTTTCGAGCAGTTTGGCAACTTCTTTGGCCAGCATGCTGATGGATTCAGGGGCTTTTTCGCCACCGTAAACTACAGCTGGAACCAGGCTTGCGAGACGACGCAGGCGGCGGCTCGCACCTTTCCCCAGGTCGGAACGCACTTCAGCATTCAGAGTAAAATCGTTCATGTTGTATCTCCAAAATAACCACACTCGCCCCAGCGTTTGCGACCAGCGCTAAAGGCGATATGGGCAAAAAAGCCCCGCCCCGACAGGAATGCCGGAGCGGGGCGCTTTTCGTCAACGAGACATTTCGAGAAGGGCAGGGCCCTTAGCGGAACATCGCGCTGATCGATTCTTCATTGCTGATGCGGCGGACCGCCTCTGCAACTACCGGTGCGATATCCAGTTGGCGGATACGCGCACAGGCTTGTGCTGCAGCGGACAGCGGGATGGTGTTAGTCACCACCAGCTCGTCCAGCACGGAATTTTCAATGTTTTCGATCGCCCGACCGGACAGCACAGGGTGCGTACAGTAAGCGAAAACCTTGGCAGCGCCATGCTCTTTCAAGGCCTTGGCCGCGTGGCACAAAGTGCCGGCGGTATCGACCATGTCATCGACCAGAATACAGGTGCGCCCTTCGACATCACCGATGATATGCATCACTTCAGAGTGATTGGCTTTCTCACGGCGTTTGTCGATGATCCCGAGATCAACGCCCAGGGATTTGGCAACGGCACGTGCACGCACGACGCCACCAATGTCCGGGGACACGATCATCAGGTTTTCGAAGCGCTGATCTTCAATGTCATCCACCAGAACCGGGGAGCCGTAGATGTTATCTACCGGAATATCGAAGAAACCCTGGATTTGGTCAGCATGCAGATCAACCGTGAGAACACGGTCGATGCCGACTACGGTAAGCATGTCAGCCACGACTTTCGCGCTGATAGCCACACGTGCGGAACGCGGACGGCGATCCTGACGGGCATAACCAAAGTAAGGAATAACAGCAGTGATACGAGTAGCCGAGGAGCGGCGGAAGGCATCAGCCATCACTACCAGTTCCATCAGGTTATCGTTGGTCGGAGCGCAAGTCGGCTGAATAATGAAAACGTCTTTACCGCGAACGTTTTCATTGATCTCGGCTGTAATTTCGCCGTCGGAAAATTTACCGACAGAAATGTCACCGAGAGGGATATGCAGCTGACGTACGACACGCCGAGCCAGATCGGGGTTAGCGTTCCCCGTAAAGACCATCATCTTGGACACGCGCAGTACCTAGAGGCTGAGGGTAACCTGGATGAGTATAGAAAATGGCAGGGGCGGCTGGATTCGAACCAACGCATGGCAGGATCAAAACCTGCTGCCTTACCGCTTGGCGACGCCCCTGTATCTGTTGCAACGATTACCCAGTAATCGGTTCCTTTAGAGCAGACTTTGCAGCTTGCGATGCAACATCGAAACGTTGCTTCCTTTTGCTACAAACCCTGTAAGGGTCTCTGTAAGAAGGGCCGAGACTTTATCAGCTTCAGCTTTGCTTGGGAAGCCCCCAAACACACAACTTCCAGTTCCGGTGAGTTTTGCTTCGGTAAATTTACCTAACAAATTCAAAGCGTTACGTACTTCTGGATAACGCCTTGTTACCACCGACAAGCAGTCATTTCGACTGTTTCCCTTGGGAACGGGGCGCACTTTAATGGGAGGAGTGTTACGTGTCAACAACGGATCTGAAAAAATTTCTGCCGTACTAACAGAGACTTGCGGTACCAGCACGAGATACCACGGTTCTTCCGGGTCGACAGGGGTCAGTTTCTCGCCAACACCTTCGGCAAAAGCCGCATGGCCACGCACGAAAACCGGGACGTCGGCACCCAGCGTCAAACCCAGTGCAGCCAGTCGATCCTCGTCCCAGCCCAGTTGCCAGAGATGGTTCAGCCCGAGCAGTGTCGTCGCGGCATTCGAACTGCCGCCACCGATGCCGCCGCCCATGGGCAGGATTTTTTTGATCCAGATGTCGACACCCTGCGAACAACCGGATTGCTCCTGAAGTTTTTTCCCGGCCTTGACGATCAGATTGCTGTCGTGGGGGACGCCTTCGAATTCGGTGTGCAGTTGAATGACGCCGTCATCGCGCAGCGCATAAGTGATTTCGTCCCCGTAATCGAGGAACTGAAACATCGTCTGCAACTCGTGATAGCCGTCTTCACGGCGACCGAGAATGTGCAGCATCAAATTAAGCTTGGCCGGAGAGGGCAGGGTCAGGCGATTGGCTGGCATGTCATTGCCCCAGCTTGCGGGGTTGCCACACCTTGATCACCAGCGTGACATCAAGGTCGGTGCCGCTGAGCTTGATGCGCTCGGGCAGCCAGAAACCATTTTGTTGCGTATACGAGGTGTATTGGACCTTCCAGCCATCCTGTTCGAGGCCCGCCAGGCGACTGTCGGCATCCAGTGTCAGGCGACTTTTGCTATCGGGAGCGGGAAGCCCGCGCACCCACCAGGACAGGTTGGACACCGGCAACTTCCAGCCCATCTGTTCCTCAAGCAGGACTTCCGGGTTCGGCGCCTCGTAACGCCCCTGATTGGCGACTTCCAGCGACACCTTGCCCGGACGCCCGGTCAGGCGTGCGGCGCCGCGACCCAGCGGACCGGAGAGGCGAATGTCGTAGTAATCCTGGCGCTGCAACCAGAACAGCGTGCCGCTGCCCGAATCCTTGGGTGCGCGAATGCCAATCTTGCCGTCGATCTGCCAGCCGTCGAGGCTGGTCAGTTGCTGTTTGTGCTCGCGCCAAAGCGCCGGGCTGCCGTGACCCTCTACCGATTCGCGGGAACCGACGCCCGCGCAACCGGCGAGCAGGGCGATGAAACTGAAAACGATGAAGTGGCGCAAAAACATGATTTTAAAGAGTCTCTGATCCGGTCAAGCGCTTGATGGTGCCGCGCAGGGTTGGGCTGTCGGGTTGTTCCTTGAGGAATTTACTCCAGACCTGTTTGGCTTCGCGTTGCTTGCCATTGGCCCACAGCACTTCACCCAGGTGGGCGGCGACTTCCTGATCGGGGAAGCGCTCAAGCGCTTGACGTAACAGGCGCTCGGCTTCGTCGTAATTGCCCAGCCGGTAATTTACCCAGCCGAGGCTGTCGAGGACTGCCGGGTCTTCGGGATTGATCTTGTGGGCTTGTTCAATCAAGGCTTTGGCTTCGGCGTAGCGTGTTGTGCGGTCAGACAGCGTGTAACCGAGGGCGTTCAGCGCCATGGCGTTGTCCGGGTCGCGCTTGATGATCAACCGCAAGTCCTTTTCCATCTGCGCCAGATCATTGCGTTTTTCCGCCTGCATGGCCCGGGTATAAAGCAGATTCAAATCATCCGGGTATTGCTGCAAGGCTTGCTGCAACACGTTCCAGGCTTTGTCGGACTGATTGTTGGCGGACAGGGTTTCAGCTTCGATCAGGTACAACTGGATCACGTAATCCGGTTGTTCATCGCGCTCGGCCGCCAGTTTGCGCTGGGCTTCGGCGGTCTTGCCGTTGTTCATCAGGATATCGGCCTGACGCAATTGCGCAGGCAGGTAATCGTTGCCAGGGCCGACCTGGTTGTATTCGATCAATGCACCTTGCGGATCGTTGCGCTCTTCGGCGATGCGGCCGAGGTTCAGGTGTGCCGAGTCGACATGGCTGTCCCGGGCGATCAAGTCCTCCAGGTAACCTTTGGCTTCTTCCCACGCCTTGGCTTCGAGGCAAACCAAGGCAAGCGAGTAACGCAAGTCGTCGTCGTCCGGGTATTGCTGAACCAGGCTGGAGAATTCGGTCTTGGCGTCGTCCATGCGGTCCTGTTCGACCAGCATGCGTGCATAAGTCAGGCGCAAGCGCTTGTCGTCCGGGTATTTCTTGATACTTTTTTGCAGCAGCGGCAGGGCTTCGTCGCCGCGACCCAGAGTTTGCAGCAGACGCGCGCGCAGCAGGATTGGAGCGATTTCTCCATCGTCAGGCGGGTTGTCTTCGAGCAGGGTCAATGCGCCTTTGGCGTCACCGTCCTGTTGCATCAACAAGGCCTTGCCGAAAATCAGCTGGCTGTTGTTCGGATGACGCTGCAACAGTCGGTCGAAGCTGTTCATCAGGCCGGTGCGGGTGTCCTGGTCTGTTTCGGCTGCCGACAGAGCGAGGAAATCGAAATGGGTATCGCCCTTGCCCAGCAGGACCTTCTCCATATAGACCATGGAGTCGTCATAACGCCCGGCGCGTGCCAGTTGAATGGCCGCTGCGCGTTGAGCCTCAAGGTCGTCAGGGGCGTTTTTGGCCCAGATCAATGCGGTGTCGAGGGCCGCCTGATCGGCGCCAAGGTACTCGGCAATGCGAAATGCGCGCTCGGAAATGCCCGGATCCTGGGTATTGATGGCCTGGGTGACATAGTTGTCCAGAGCAATGTCGAAACGATTGCGCTGACCAGCCAGTTCGGCGCTCAACAGGCTGAAGACGGTGTCTTCGCTGAACGAGCTATAAACCTTGGGCTTTTCAGGGGCCGGCGCGCTGTCTTCAGCCGGCGGCGTACCGTCGGACGAAACGGGTGCCAAGGCCTGGCAGCCGCTGAGGAAGGCAAGAGCGAGGAGCAACGCGGAGGATCTATTCATATAGGAAGAGGACGACTAACCTGCGGTCGGATCATCATGACACAAGCTTTCGGCCAAACATAACCGCCCCGGCATTTTCCCGATGTTACAGGTCCCATGTAGGCGCTGCCGTAGGCTGCGATCTTTTGGCGTCTTCAGGTGCGCCGAAATCAAGATCAAAGATCGCAGCCTTCGGCAGCTCCTACGGAAGCCCATCGACTGCGCAAACGAGAACGGCTCGCAACGTCGGTGTTGTCTAACGGGGTGATAGAGATCGAGTAGTTGTTCTGTTTCCGTCGAAGTAGGACAATTGCCGGCTTCACGTCACCATCAGCGACTTTGAATGGCCTTCCTTGCACTCGGTATTAACCACAAGACTGCTTCAGTAGACGTCCGCGAGCGCGTGGCTTTTACCCCTGAGCAACTGGTTGAGGCCTTGCAGCAGCTCTGCCGACTCACCGACAGCCGCGAAGCTGCGATCCTCTCCACCTGCAATCGCAGTGAACTCTATATAGAACAGGATCACCTGTCGGCGGACGTCGTGCTGCGCTGGTTGGCCGAATATCATCATTTGAGCTTCGAAGAGCTGCGCCAAAGCGCTTATGTGCACGAAGACGATGCGGCAGTTCGTCACATGATGCGGGTCGCCTCCGGGCTCGATTCGCTGGTGTTGGGCGAACCGCAGATTCTGGGCCAGATGAAGTCGGCCTATGCCGTGGCTCGCGAGGCCGGTACGGTCGGGCCATTGCTCGGGCGCTTGTTCCAGGCCACGTTCAACGCGGCCAAGCAAGTGCGCACGGATACGGCCATCGGCGAGAACCCGGTGTCCGTGGCGTTTGCTGCGGTAAGCCTGGCGAAACAGATTTTCAGCGACCTGCAACGCAGCCAGGCCTTGTTGATCGGTGCCGGCGAGACCATCACTCTGGTCGCTCGCCATCTGCACGATCTCGGAGTAAAGCGCATTGTCGTCGCCAACCGTACCCTGGAACGTGCCAGCATTCTGGCCGAACAGTTTGGCGCCCATGCGGTGCTGCTCTCGGACATACCGGCGGAACTGGTACGCAGCGACATCGTCATCAGTTCCACCGCCAGCCAGTTACCGATTCTGGGTAAAGGCGCGGTGGAAAGCGCGCTGAAGCTGCGCAAGCACAAGCCAATCTTCATGGTCGATATTGCCGTTCCGCGCGACATCGAGCCAGAAGTCGGCGAATTGGACGACGTTTACCTGTACAGCGTCGACGATCTCCATGAAGTGGTCGCCGAGAACCTCAAGAGCCGTCAGGGTGCAGCCCAGGCTGCCGAAGAGATGGTCTCGGTCGGTGCCGAAGATTTCATGGTGCGCCTGCGCGAATTGGCGGCGGTCGACGTGCTAAAGGCTTATCGTCAACAGAGCGAACGGCTTCGCGACGAAGAGCTGCAAAAGGCCCAGCGTCTGTTGGCCAACGGCAGCAGCGCCGAAGATGTGCTGGTGCAACTGGCACGTGGCCTGACCAATAAACTGTTGCACGCACCGAGCGTGCAGTTGAAAAAGCTCTCTGCCGAAGGTCGCCTGGATGCGCTGGCGATGGCCCAGGAACTCTTTGCCCTCGGTGAGGGCTCATCGGATAGCTTTTCGGATAAGAAACCGCAATGAAAGCGTCACTGCTCAATAAGCTGGACATCCTCCAGGACCGTTTCGAGGAATTGACCGCCCTGCTTGGCGATGGCGAGGTCATTTCCGATCAGAACAAGTTCCGCGCCTATTCCAAGGAATACGCGGAAGTCGAACCGATCGTGAACGCCTATAAACAGCTGCTCAAAGTGCAGGGCGACCTCGAGGGTGCCCAGGCATTGCTCAAGGACAGCGACCCGGACATGCGCGAAATGGCCGTGGAAGAAGTTCGCGAAGCCAAGGAACGCCTGGTCGAACTGGAAGCCAGCCTGCAACGGCTGCTGCTGCCCAAGGATCCGAACGACGGTCGCAACGTGTTCCTTGAGATCCGCGCCGGCACCGGCGGTGACGAAGCGGCGATTTTCTCCGGCGACCTGTTTCGCATGTATTCGCGTTACGCCGAGCGTCGCGGCTGGCGGGTGGAGATCCTCTCGGAAAACGAGGGGGAGCACGGTGGCTATAAAGAAGTCATCGCCCGGGTCGAAGGCGATAACGTCTACGGCAAACTGAAGTTCGAATCCGGTGCGCACCGCGTGCAGCGGGTTCCGGCAACCGAGTCTCAGGGACGCATCCACACCTCGGCCTGCACCGTGGCGGTATTGCCCGAGCCGGACGAACAGGAAGCCATCGAGATCAACCCGGCGGACCTGCGGATCGATACCTATCGTTCGTCCGGCGCTGGTGGTCAGCACGTCAACAAGACCGATTCGGCTATCCGCATCACCCACTTGCCGTCCGGCATCGTGGTCGAGTGCCAGGAAGAGCGTTCGCAGCACAAGAACCGCGCCCGGGCGATGTCCTGGCTGTCGGCCAAGCTCAACGATCAGCAGACCAGCGCTGCGGCGAACGCCATCGCCAGCGAGCGCAAGTTGCTGGTCGGTTCCGGTGACCGCTCCGAACGCATTCGCACCTACAACTTTGCCCAGGGCCGGGTCACCGACCATCGGGTCAACCTGACGCTGTATTCGCTCGACGAAATCCTCGCCGGTGGCGTCGATGCAGTGATCGAACCCTTGCTGGCCGAATATCAGGCTGATCAATTGGCGGCGATAGAATGACGATCATTGCCAGTTTGTTGCGAGCCGCCGATTTGCCCGACTCGCCGACGGCGCGTCTGGACGCCGAATTGTTGCTGGCGGCGGCGCTGGGCAAGTCCCGCAGCTTCCTGCATACCTGGCCGGAACGCATCGTGCCGAGCGAAGCGGCGCTGACGTTTGCCGAGTTCTTGCAACGCCGTCGCGGCGGTGAGCCGGTGGCCTATATTCTCGGTCAGCAAGGTTTCTGGAAACTCGATCTGGAAGTGGCGCCGCACACGCTGATCCCGCGTCCGGACACCGAGTTGCTGGTGGAAGCCGCGCTGGAATTGTTGCCGGCTACGCCCGTCAAAGTGCTCGATCTCGGCACGGGCAGCGGCGCAATCGCCCTGGCCCTTGCCAGTGAACGGTCGGCTTGGAAAGTCACGGCCGTGGACCGCGTGCTGGAAGCCGTGGCCCTGGCGGAGCGCAATCGCCAGCGCCTGCACCTGAACAATGCCACTGTGCTCAGCAGTCACTGGTTCAGTGCTCTGGAAGGTCAGCGCTTTGAACTGATCATCAGCAATCCGCCGTACATCGCCGCAACTGATCCGCATCTGGTGGAAGGCGATGTACGCTTCGAACCGGCCAGCGCCTTGGTGGCCGGCATTGATGGGCTCGACGATCTGCGTTTGATCGTCGCCCAGGCGCCGGATCATCTGGAGGCGGGTGGCTGGCTGATGCTCGAACACGGTTACGATCAAGCCGTGGCTGTGCGCGACTTGTTGCTGGCCCGCGGTTTTGAAGAAGTCCACAGCCGCACCGATCTGGGCGGCCATCAACGCATCAGTCTGGGGCGCCTGCCGTGCTGAATGATCAGGAATTGCTGCGCTATAGCCGGCAGATTCTGCTGCAACACATCGACATCGATGGTCAGTTACGACTCAAAGACAGTCGCGTATTGATCATCGGTCTCGGTGGTCTCGGTGCGCCGGTGGCGTTGTATCTGGCCGCCGCCGGCATTGGTGAAATGCACCTGGCGGACTTCGACACGGTCGACCTGACCAACCTGCAACGCCAGATCATCCACGACACTGACAGTGTCGGCATGAGCAAAGTCGATTCGGCAATCAAGCGCCTCACGGCGATCAATCCCGAGGTCCGGTTGGTCCCCCATCGCACGGCGCTTGACGAAGACTCGCTGGCAGCGGCCGTGGCCACTGTGGATCTGGTGCTCGATTGTTCCGACAATTTTTCCACCCGTGAAGCGGTTAATGCCGCTTGCGTGGCGGCTGGCAAACCGCTGGTCAGCGGTGCGGCGATTCGTCTCGAAGGGCAGCTGTCGGTGTTCGACCCGCGTCGTCCAGAAAGCCCGTGCTACCACTGTCTGTATGGGCACGGCAGCGAAGCCGAACTGACCTGCAGCGAGGCCGGCGTGGTCGGGCCACTGGTGGGGCTGGTCGGGAGCTTGCAAGCGCTCGAAGCATTGAAACTGGTGGCCGGTTTCGGCGAGCCACTGGTGGGGCGCCTGTTGTTGATCGACGCCTTGGGCACACGCTTCCGTGAGTTGCGGGTCAAGCGTGATCCGGGTTGCAGCGTTTGTGGGTCGAAACATGCGTGAAGCGCCGATTGGCGTGTTCGACTCCGGTGTCGGCGGGCTCTCGGTGCTGGCCGAGATCCAGCGGTTGCTGCCCAACGAAACGCTGATGTACGTCGCCGATTGCGGCAACGTTCCCTATGGGGAGAAAACGCCAGAGTTCATCCGTCAGCGTTGCAGCGTGATGGCAGACTTTTTCCAGCAGCAGGGTGCCAAGGCGCTGGTGTTGGCATGTAACACCGCAACCGTTGCCGGGGTCGCCGACTTGCGATGCGATTATCCCGAGTGGCCTATCGTCGGTATGGAGCCGGCGGTCAAGCCGGCAGCCGCGGCGACCCGCAGCGGGGTGGTTGGCGTGCTGGCGACGACGGGCACGTTGCAGAGCGCCAGGTTCGCAGCGTTGCTCGACCGGTTTGCCACCGACGTTCGAGTCATCACCCAGCCGTGCCCCGGTCTGGTGGAGTTGATTGAACAGGGCGACCTGCGCAGTCCCGCGCTGCGTCAGTTGCTGGCTGGATATGTCGCGCCGCTGCTCGCTGCCGGCGCCGATACCCTCATTCTCGGCTGCACCCATTACCCCTTCCTCAAGCCGATGCTCAAGCAGATGATCCCCGATGACATCAGCCTGATCGACACCGGTTCTGCAGTTGCGCGTCAACTTCAGCGCCTGCTGGCCGAGGGCGAATTGCTCGCCGACGGACCTGCGCGTGAAGCGCAATTCTGGACCAGTGCCGACCCGGTTCATTTTAGAAATATCTTGCCGATACTGTGGAATACCTCTGGCATTGTGCGAAGCTTCAACAGGTAGGAAATTTCCCGGGGGGGGGAATACGAAGATTGGGTGAACTTCTGCTTAATCGCTGCCTTCTATAGGTTTGCAGGGTCAGGAATCAAAAAACCATACGAAATCGTTCGGAAAAGGAAGTTTCTAGTGAAGCGACTATTCTGCTTGGCCGCGATTGCGGCCGCATTGATGGGGCAAAGTTTTACCGCTCAGGCAGCAGGCGTGGAGTTCGCGGTGGGTCAAACCGGTGAATCGACCATGACCTATCGTTTGGGCATGCAATTCGACTGGGACCAGAGCTGGTGGCAAACCGATGTGGGTCGCCTGACCGGCTACTGGGATGGCGCATACACCTATTGGAAAGGTGACGAGAAATCCAGTAACCACAGTCTGTCGTTCTCGCCTGTGCTTGTTTACGAATTTGCCGGCCAGAACGTCAAACCCTACGTCGAGTTCGGGATTGGCGTGGCGGCGTTTGCCAGTACCGAGGTCGAAAACAACGACCTTGGCAGCGCCTTCCAGTTCGAAGACCGCTTTGGTGTCGGTTTGCGCTTTGCCGGCGGACATGAAGTCGGGGTGCGCGCGACGCACTATTCCAACGGCGGGATCACCACGCCGAACGATGGTGTAGAAAGTTACGCATTGCATTACACGATGCCGTTGTAATACTCGATACATGCATCAATTGTGGGAGCGAGCCTGCGCGCTCCCACAATTTTATTTTGGCAACTTTGTGATCAGCGATACGCCGTCGTAATGCCCTGGCGTTCGTCGATGCATTCCGGCGCTCCCATCTCGAACTCCCGGCATATCAGCGGGCGCTTTTCGTAGATGGTACACATCATCGTGTTGCGATCCAGCGCGGCGCACCAGCCGTCGTCCAGGCGCAGCATGACTTCCCCGCCCCAGTCATCGGTATCGATAAACCGTTCAGGCACACCCGTATCGGTGATCAACATGACCTCGAGCTGGCAGCAGCAGGCTGCGCAGGTCGAGCACGTGACTGCGGGTTCCGCGATTTGCGTGTGAGGGATGGTTTTCATGGTGCGCAGTGTAAGTCAGTCACCCTGCGCTGTGTGAAAGCTCTGACGGACGCCGCCTTTGACAACGCTTGCGGTGGTCAATCCTTGATCGGCGGGTTACTGCGCACCATTCGCTTGCCGATCTCCAGTTTCACCTGGTCAGGCAACCTGGACAATGGCCAGAGCGCAGCCATGAATGCCGCAGGGAAATTGATTTCCAGCGGACGATCCTTGAGTTGTTCGAAAATGTGCCGCGCGGCTTTTTCCACTGGCCAACTCAGAGGCATGGAGAAATCATTCTTACTCGTCAGGGGCGTTTCGACAAAGCCCGGGCTGATTACCGTGACTTCGATGCCTTCGGGCGCGAGGTCAATGCGCAGGGATTCGAACAAGTAACGCAAACCGGCCTTCGAGTTGCCGTTCGCTTCGGCTCGGGGCAATGGCAGGTAAGTCACGGCGCTGGCCATGGCCACTAGATGTGGCGCGGTACCGGCACGTAAAAGCGGCAAGGACGCTTCAGCGCAATAGGTACTGGCAAGCAGGTTGGTACGCACCACATGCTCGACGATCGACGCATCGAACTGTCTGGCATCCACGTATTCGCAGGTTCCGGCATTGAGGATGACCGTGTCCAGCGAGCCCCAGTACTCGGCAATCTGTTCGCCAATCTCGCGCACGGTTTGACTGTTGGTCAGGTCTCCGGGTAGCGCCAGCACTTGTCCCGGATATCGTTGCGATATGACTTTCAGGGATACCGCAGACCGTGAACTGACGGCCAGGTGTGCTCCGGTTTTCAATATTTCTTCAGCCAGCGCGGCGCCAATTCCGCTGCTGGCGCCCGTCAGCCAATATCGTCGTGGAGGTGTACGGCTCATCCTAATCTCCCATTCGGCCAGGTATCGGCCCAGCCCGGTTGTCTTTTATCCATCTTCGGATTACCGCGTGAAATCAGTTAATGGCGCTCTCATTTGGCTCGCCGACAGGTTGTTGTGACGGCAGGTTTTTGAAAGCGCTCAGGGCGCGGGTGCGGGAAGTGCCCAAATCGACAATTGGCGAAGGGTAATCGACCACACCGAACAACCCCCCCACGTTGGCAGGGTTGTGCACTTCTTTATTACTCAGATCAGCCAACTCTGGCAGCCAGTACTTGATGAACACTCCCTGCGGATCGAATTTTTCCGATTGGCTCAGCGGGTTGAAAATCCGGAAGTAGGGCGCCGAATCGGTGCCGGTGGACGAACTCCACTGCCATCCACCGTTGTTCGCGGCCAGGTCGCCATCGATCAGGTGGCGCATGAAAAAGCGCTCGCCTTCACGCCAGTCGATCAACAGGTTTTTGGTCAGGAACATTGCCACCACCATGCGCAGACGGTTGTGCATCCAGCCGGTTTCAAGGAGTTGGCGCATGGCTGCGTCAATAATTGGCAGGCCGGTACGTGCCTCTTGCCAGGCGGCGAGGTCACTGGGGGCGTCGCGCCACGCCAGAGCCTCGGTTTCGGGGCGAAACGCCCGATGCCGGGAAACCCGTGGATACCCCACCAGAATGTGTTTATAGAACTCGCGCCATAGCAGTTCATTGATCCAGGTCACGGCACCGGAACTTCCGCTCTCAAACTCTCCCTGATTGCTTTGTAGTGCCGCGTGCAAGCATTGGCGGGGAGAAATCACGCCTGCGCCGAGGTAGGGCGAAAGTTGGCTGGTACCGGGTTTCGCCGGAAAGTCCCGTTCGTCTTTGTAATGATCGATCTGCGCATCGGTAAAACTGGCGAGGCGACGGTGAGCTTCGGTCTCGCCGGCGGGCCAGAGGTCGCGCAGGCTGGCATTGGGCGCCGGGAACCCTTCAATAATGGAGGGGAGCGCATCGCTGTCGATGTCCAGCGGTGCTTGCGCCTTGGGTGCGCGCACCAGGCCGGGCAGCGAATGATGCAGTCGTTCATAACAGACTTTGCGGAACTGACTGAAGACCTGAAAGAAGTTGCCGGTTTTGGTCAGGACGCTGCCGGGCTGGAACAGCAATTGATCGAGGTAGCGGTGTACCTCAATACCTTCGGCCTCTAGGGTTCTGGTGACTGCGGCATCTCGAGCGGTTTCATGGATACCGTATTCGTCGTTGAGGTGCAGCGCGCCGATCTGCAACTGCCGACACAGGTCGAGCAATACTGCTGGCGCATCCTCCCAATACGGTGCCCTGCGGATCATCAGGGGAATATTCAACTGATCCAGTGCGTGGCTCAACTCGACCAGGTTGCGCAGCCAGAAATCCACTTTGCAGGACGCATCGTCATGGTCCAGCCATTGCTGCGGACTCAGCAGAAACACTGCCACACTCGGACCGCGAGCAGCGGCGGCCGCGAGTGCGGTGTTGTCATGCACGCGCATGTCGCTGCGCAGCCAGATCAATTGCATTTTCAAGTCCGTGCGATTCATTTAGATCAACCCACGCTGAACGAGTGCCTGATGTGCCGCCAATGGATCTTCGGCCAGGTACAAGTCTGCGATCTCGGTATTTTTTGCGGACAACTCGGCGTGGTGGATGCACACCGTTGGTCCGGCAATCATTTTTGGGCAACTGACGCCTTTGAAAAGTTTCGGCAGCTGCGCCAGGTTCATGGCTTTGCTGGAGTACAGCAAGACGCCTCGGGCCTGCAGAAGGTCGACCGCCAAGGCGAGTTCACCGACAGGCAGCGGCCAGTCGAATACCTCCACCGGGCAATCGGCGCTACTGACCAACCAGGCCGTCAGCCACAGGTGAGGTTCCAGGGGCAGGTCGGAATGGTTGATCAGCAGCAGTGGCGCGGTTCGCAACTGACGATTGTTATGGTAGATGCGTGCACCGAATTTGCTGCGTAACCAGGAACAAAAAAAAGTCCGCTCCATTCGTGCACCGAACTGGCCCTGCCAACGGTGTTCCAGGTTAGCCAGCAAGGGCATCAGTAATTGCTCGCACAAGGTTCTCGGCGGATACAGCGCCATGACCTGGTTGACGGTGTCATCGAGGGTGCGTTCATTGAGTCGGGTCACCGCTTGCAGCAGCGTCTGCAACAGTGCGTGCCAGTCGTTATCCACGACTTCACTCACCGCCTGCGGGGTATCGAGCAATGGCTTAACCTGACTGACAGCCACCCCACGGTTGAGCCAGGTGAGGATGGCCTGGATGCGTTGAACATGTTCGGCAGAGAACAGACGGTGCCCCTTGGGTGTGCGAAGCGGCACGATCAGCCCGTAGCGCCGCTCCCAGGCGCGCAAGGTCACGGCATTGATGCCTGTTTGGCGCGCTACTTCCCGGATGGGCAGCCAGCCGTCGTCCAGGGCTATCTTAAAATCATGGCCGAGGTCTTCGCTGGCACTGGTGTCAATAGGGGCTTTCATTAGAGGGCATTTCGCAGGCTGAGATTTTCCGGATGCGGTTGCAGGTACACCTGCTGCGCGAGGTAGGGATCGGGATGTTGGCGCAAGTGATGTTTGAGCAGTGTCAGCGGAACCACCAGAGGCACGATACCTTGGTGATATTGGCTGATCAGGTGTTGCATCTCTTGTTTGTCTTCACGGCTGATGGCTCGCTTCAGATAGCCGGTGAGGTGTTGCAAGACGTTGGTGTGGGTGCGACGCGTGGCGCATTTTTGCAGGGCGACCATCAGCTCGCTGAAATAGCGGGGGCCGAGTTCCTTCGGGTCGGTATGGCCCTGGGTGCCGAGCAGATTGCCCAAGACTTTGTATTGCACCGGGTCGTGAGCCATCAGCAGGTACTTGTAGCGCGAGTGGAATACCGTAAGACCGCGCCGCGTCAGACCTTCTTGCAATAATTGCTGCCAGGCGCTGTAAGTGAAGACGCGGGTAAGAAAGTTTTCCCGCAGCACCGGATCGTTGAGTCGGCCGTCTTCTTCGACTGGCAGGTCCGGGTGCTGCAAGCAGAACGCCTGGGCGTAGATACCCCGGCTGCCGCCCTTCAGTGGCGTACCGTTGGCGCGATAGACCTTGACCCGCTCCAAGCCGCAGGAAGGTGACTTCTGCATGAAGATGTACCCGCAAATGTCACCCAGCTCTGCCGCCATTTTCCGCCCGTAGGCGGCCAACGGCTGGGTGACATCAAGGGTGTCATCACGAGTAGCGACGGCTTGCGGATTGTCCGGCTCGCCAACCAATCGGATCGGCTGGCGCGGAATGCCCAAGCCAATGGCTACTTCCGGGCAGACCGGGAGAAACTCGAAATACTCGATGAGGGTGTGACTGCACAGCCGCGATTCCTTGTGCCCGCCGTTGTAGCGCACGTCGAAACCCATCAGGCAGGCGCTGACGGCGATTTTCGGTTTGACTGGAATGGGCTGCATTGGAATGCCTCGAATCTAAACCTGTACAGACACTTAGGTCTGTACAACATACCTTTATCTTAGATTCGAAGTTGTACACGTCAAGTTTTGTGTATAAGTTTTTCGGTTTAATTCCCCTGCTTACTGCAAATGTTCGTGCAAACGGCGAGCGGCTTCCTGACCACTGAGCCAGGCACCTTCGACTCGTCCGGACAGGCACCAGTCGCCACAGGCATACAGCCCCAGATCGGCGTCTGCCAATGTGCCCCATTCGTGACTGCTGGCAGGGCGGGCGTAGAGCCAGCGATGCGCGAGGCTGAAGCTCGGCGCCGGCATGGAATCGTGCAGCAGTTCGGCGAATGCGCCGTGCAACTGTTCGATCACCGCTTCCTTGGACAAGTCGATGTGTTGTCGGCTCCAGGCACTGGTGGCGTGCAAGACCCAGGTGTCGAGGGTGTTGTCGCGTCCGGGTTTGCTGCGGTTGCGGGCCAGCCAGTCGAGTGGGCTGTCTTGTACGAAGCAGCCTTCCATAGGCGTTTCCAGCGGTGTTTCAAAAGCCAGGGCGATGGCCCAGGTCGGGTCCATTTTCACCCCGGCGGCGGCACCAGCGAGTTTCGGTGCCGAGGCCAGCAGCGCAGTAGCCTGCGGGGCCGGCGTGGCGATGACGACGTGGCTGAACGGGCCGTGGGTGAAGCCTTCGGCGTCCTGCAGATGCCAGTGCTCTTCACCGCGATAGACTTCGGTGATCCGGCAGGCGAAATGCACTTCAAGGTCGCCGAGCAGTGCGCGGGTGATCGCGCTCATGCGTGGCGTACCGACCCAGCGCGTCTGTTCATCCGGCGACAAATTGAGTTGGCCGCCGTGGAAGGTGTAAAGCTGCGGTGTCCATTCAGCCACCCAGCCGTTGGTCTGCCAACGTTGAACTTCAGTGACAAAACGGCGATCGCGGGCCGTGAAGTATTGCGCGCCCATGTCCAGGGCGCCCGCATCGCTGCGCTTGCTCGACATGCGCCCGCCACTGCCGCGACTTTTATCGAACAGGTGAACCACGTACCCGAGGTCCGTTAGGGCCTGGGCGGCGGAGAGTCCGGCGATGCCGGTGCCGATGATTGCGATAGGTACAGTCATAGGGGCCTCGTTTACCTTTCTGTACAGACTACGCCGGGGTTTGAACCTGTACAATATTGTTTTTTGGTATAACTTTTAGCGTTCTCGATCCGACAGCTTGGCCTATTGTTAAGCATAGAGCCTGCTCGATACCAAAGATCCCTGCTTATAAAAATAGACTAATGGACAGGGTAAAACGCCACGCGAGGAAGAAGTCATGCACATATTGCTGACCGGCGGTACTGGTTTGATAGGACGTCAGCTTTGTCGGCGCTGGTCGAATCAGGGGCATCGGCTGACTGTCTGGAGTCGCACCCCTGAAAAAGTCGCGAACATCTGTGGCCCTCAAGTGCGTGGAATCGCCCGTCTTGAGGATTTTGGGCAGGAGTCGCTCGATGCGATCATCAACCTTGCCGGTGCTCCGATTGCCGACCGACCCTGGACTCACAAGCGCAAAGCCCTGTTGTGGAGCAGTCGAATCAAACTGACCGAAACCCTGCTGGCCTGGCTGGAAAGTCGCGGGCAGAAGCCGCAGGTGTTGATCTCCGGTTCTGCGGTAGGGTGGTACGGCGACGGCGGGGAACGTGAGTTGACCGAAGAGTCGCCACCGGTCGTTGATGATTTCGCCAGTCAACTATGCATCGCCTGGGAGGAAACCGCGCAGCGAGCCGAGTCATTGGGCATTCGCGTGATCCTCATCCGAACCGGTCTGGTTCTCTCGGCCGAGGGCGGCTTTTTGTCGCGGCTGTTACTGCCTTTCAAATTCGGTCTGGGCGGGCCGATTGGTAATGGTCGGCAGTGGATGCCGTGGATACACATCAACGATCAAATCGGCTTGATTGATTTTCTTCTGCATCGCAGTGACGCTAGTGGTCCCTATAATGCGTGCGCGCCTGAACCAGTACGCAATCGCGAGTTTGCCAAGACACTGGGCAGCGTGCTGCGTCGCCCGGCCGTTATGCCGATGCCAGCCTTTGCCTTGAAGGTAGGCCTGGGCGAATTGTCTTCGTTGTTGCTGGGGGGGCAGCGGGCCACTCCGGTTCGCCTGCTGGAAGCGGGCTTCACTTTTCAGTTCACGGATTTGCGTGCGGCTTTGGATGAGTTGTCCAGCCGCCTTTGAAATAGGACGTTGCATGACCGATCACGCGTTGCTTCTGGTCAATCTGGGCTCACCTGCCTCCACCTCGGTGGCTGACGTGCGCAGCTACCTCAATCAGTTTCTGATGGATCCGTACGTGATCGACCTGCCATGGCCGATCCGGCGTTTACTGGTCTCGTTGATCCTGATCAAGCGCCCCGAACAGTCGGCCCATGCTTACGCTTCGATCTGGTGGGACGAGGGCTCGCCATTGGTCGTCCTCAGTCGTAGATTGCAACAGGCAATGAATGACAAGTGGAATCACGGTCCGGTCGAATTGGCAATGCGTTACGGCGAGCCTTCGATTGAGACAATGCTGGTGCGTATGGCTGCAGCCGGCCACAAGCGAATCACCCTGGCGCCGCTTTATCCACAGTTCGCCGACAGCACCACCACCACTGTGATCGAAGAAGCGAAGCGTGTGCTGCGCGAGCGAAAACTCGACGTTCAGTTGTCGGTGCTTCAACCGTTCTACGATCAGCCGGAGTACCTCGAGGCACTGGCCGCTTCGGCCAAACCTCATCTGGAACAGGATTTCGATCACTTGCTGCTGAGCTTTCACGGCTTGCCGGAGCGGCATCTGAAAAAGCTCAATCCGGGTCACAGCTTCGAGGGTGGCGGTGATTGTTGTGCCGGTGCGCCGCCTGAGGTGGTTGCGACCTGTTACCGCGGCCAGTGCCTGCGCACTGCCGCAGAGTTTGCCAAGCGCATGGGCTTGCCGGACGGCAAGTGGTCGGTGTCGTTCCAGTCGCGTCTGGGGCGTGCCAAATGGATCGAACCCTACACCGAAGCGCGCCTCGATGAGTTGGCCAAGAGCGGAGTTAAAAAGATTCTGGTGATGTGCCCGGCGTTCGTCGCCGATTGCATCGAGACACTGGAAGAAATCGGTGATCGCGGCAAGGAACAGTTCCGCGAAGCGGGAGGCGAAGAGTTGGTGCTGGTGCCGTGCCTCAACGATGACCCGCAATGGGTGCGGGCGTTGAGCGCGTTGTGCGAGCGAGCACCGTTGGTGCTTTAAAAACATCGCCAGCAAGCCGGCTCCTACAGGGTTGCGTACAGACCTGTAGGAGCCGGCTTGCTGGCGATGGCGTCACGCAGATCGACTTTAGATCAGCGGCTCATCCGCCTTCTTGTGCTTCCAGCTGTCATTGCCCGGCAACAACAGGTTCAACCCGATCGCCACCACCGCGCACAACGCGATGCCTTTGAGACCGAAGTCGTCCGGACCGGTGCCGGTACCGATCAGCACGCCGCCGATCCCGAACACCAGAGTGACCGAGACAATCACCAGGTTGCGCGCTTCGCCCAGATCGATTTTGTGGCGGATCAGGGTATTCATGCCCACCGCCGCAATCGAACCGAACAACAGGCACAGAATCCCGCCCATCACCGGCACCGGAATGCTTTGCAGCAGAGCGCCGAACTTGCCGACAAATGCCAGGCTGATGGCAAAGATCGCCGCCCAGGTCATGATTTTCGGGTTGTAGTTCTTGGTCAGCATCACCGCGCCGGTCACTTCGGCGTAGGTGGTGTTGGGCGGACCGCCGAACAGGCCGGCTGCCGTGGTGGCAATGCCGTCACCAAGCAAGGTGCGGTGCAGGCCGGGTTTTTTCAGGTAATCGCGACCGGTCACGCTCCCCACGGCAATCACGCCACCGATGTGCTCGATGGCCGGGGCCAGGGCGACCGGAACGATGAACAGAATCGCTTGCCAGTTGAATTCGGGCGCAGTGAAGTGCGGAATTGCAAACCACGGTGCGGCGGCAATCTTCGCGGTGTCGACAACGCCGAAGTAGAACGCCATGCCAAAACCGACCAATACACCGGAGATGATCGGCACCAGGCGGAAAATGCCTTTGCCGAACACCGCGACGATCAGGGTGGTCAACAACGCGGGCATCGAAATCAACATTGCCGTCTGGTAGTGAATCAGCTCGCTACCATCACCGGCCTTGCCCATCGCCATGTTGGCGGCAATCGGCGCCATGGCCAGACCAATCGAAATGATCACCGGGCCGATCACCACGGGCGGCAGCAGGCGATCGATGAACCCGGTGCCTTTGATCTTCACGGCCAGGCCGAGGAAGGTGTAGACGAAACCTGCCGCCATCACGCCGCCCATGGTCGCGGCCAGGCCGAACTGGCCCTTGGCGAGAATGATCGGGGTAATGAAGGCAAAGCTCGATGCCAGGAACACCGGCACCTGACGCCCAGTGACGATCTGGAACAGAATCGTCCCCAGGCCGGCCGTGAACAGCGCCACATTCGGGTCGAGGCCGGTAATCAGCGGCATCAACACCAGGGCGCCGAAGGCCACGAACAGCATCTGTGCACCCGACAGCACCGTGCGCCAGAGCGGATCGTTGAACTCTTGCTGCATGGTCACGCGTCCTTCTGCTTGGTGCCGAAGATCTTGTCACCGGCATCGCCAAGGCCCGGAATGATGTAACCGTGCTCGTTGAGTTTTTGATCGATGGAAGCGGTGTAGATGATCACGTCCGGGTGAGCTTTCTCTACCGCGGCGATACCTTCAGGGGCCGCCACCAGTACCATGGCGCGGATATCGCGACACCCGGCCTTCTTCAACAGATCGATGGTGGCAACCATGGAGCTGCCGGTGGCGAGCATCGGGTCGATGATCATCGCCAGACGTTCGTCGATTTCCGGGACCAGTTTTTCCAGATAAGTATGGGCTTGCAGGGTTTCTTCGTTACGAGCAACGCCCACGGCGCTGACCTTGGCGCCCGGGATCAGGCTGAGCACCCCTTCAAGCATGCCGATGCCGGCACGCAGGATCGGCACGACAGTAATTTTCTTGCCGGCGATTTTCTCGACCGACACAGTGCCGCACCAGCCTTCAATATCGTAGGATTCCAGCGGCAGGTCTTTGGTGGCTTCATAAGTCAGCAGGGCGCCTACTTCCTGAGCGAGCTCACGGAAATTCTTGGTGCTGATGTCTGCGCGGCGCATAAGGCCAAGTTTATGACGGATCAGCGGGTGGCGGATCTCATGGATGGGCATGGGGAAAGGCTCCGGCGGCGGGCAAAAAAACCGGCCTAGATTAATCTATCCGAGGGTGTTGTCCTATAGACATAGAGTACGTTAGTCCACAAACGCTTGATCTGGCTTCGGTTGATGCGTACCTTTGCCCGCTTTTCCGAATCCGCCATCCCCTTGGAGAGCACCATGTCCGCTGATCTCGAGCATATCCGTCAAATCATGCGAGAGGCTGACTGCCTGTACACCGAAGCTGAAGTCGAGGCGGCCATCGCCCGCGTCGGTGCACAAATCAACGATCAACTGGCGGACAGCAATCCGGTGGTGTTCTGCGTGATGAACGGCGGGCTGATTTTCTCCGGCAAGCTGCTGACCTACCTGCACTTCCCGCTGGAAGCTTCCTACCTGCACGCCACCCGTTATCGCAACGAAACCAGCGGTGGTGACCTGTTCTGGAAAGCCAAGCCGGAAGTTTCGTTCATCGACCGTGACGTGCTGATCATCGATGACATCCTTGATGAAGGTCACACCCTGGGCGCGATCATCGACTTCTGTAAACACGCTGGCGCCCGCAAAGTGCACACCGCCGTGCTGATCGACAAGGACCACGACCGCAAGGCTCGCCCGGACCTGAAAGCCGATTTCGTCGGTCTGCCTTGCATCGATCGTTACATCTTTGGCTATGGCATGGACTATAAAGGCTATTGGCGTAACGCCAACGGGATCTTTGCCGTTAAAGGAATGTAAAAAATGACCGCGCCACGCTTTCTTGATCAGACGCTGTTCGCCGAGTTGGCCGAGAAAGCGGCGGCTAACCCTCGTGGGCGACAGCATCACAACTTCCATCAGATGGAAGAGGCTTGCCATCGCATGGCGGTGGGTTTGCAGCCGTCCACGTATATTCCGCCTCACCGGCATTTGGCCGAAAACAAGGCCGAAACCCTGTTAGTCCTCAAGGGCCGACTGGGTGTGTTGATCTTCGATGAGGCCGGAGCTGTGCTGAGCAAGACCGTGCTTCAGGCCGGTGGCGAGTGCGTCGGCGTGGACCTGCCCACCGGTGTGTTCCACGGTTTGGTGGTGCTGGAGGCCGACAGCCTGATGTTCGAATGCAAGGCCGGTCCCTATCGTCCGGTCGGCGAGGGTGAGTTGGCATCGTGGGCTCCGCGCGAAGGCGAGCCCGGCGTTGCCGAATATCAGGCCTGGATGCACGCGCAATTCGACTGATCGCGGCCTTCGGCAGCGCCTGCATTGGGTTGGCGAACACCCTGCAAGAGCTACCGAAGGCTGCGATCTTTTGATTTTCAACCCATGCTAGAGTGCTTGGCCCCGATTCCGGAGCCTGACATGAGCCGTTCGATCCGCTGTTGCGCCGCCCTGTTGCTGACCCTTAGCCTGCCCTTGGCTGCCGCGCCGGCGCCCATGCACAGTCAATTTCTGCCGCCGGATGACCTCACTCTGCGCAATGCCGACCCCGAACAGCAGCAACTGATGCAAGTCACTGATTATTCGGTGGTGGTCGGTGCCCAGCGTCAGTCCAATCAACAGCCGATTCCGGTCACGTCCCCATTGCTCATTCGCCTCAAGGGAAAGTCCTTGAACAAGGGCGCCACCATCAGTCAGGTGCTGGTCAACTTCGATGGCGAGAGTAAAAGCCTGAAGAAACCGGTTTATGACGAGTCGAGCAAGACTCTGATTCTCTATTACCCGATGGCTCAATACCGCGTGGTAATCGACTTGTTGCGTAACGATACGGTGTATTGCCAGTTTCTCAGCTATGCCAACGGCCATGTATGGGCCGATCTGCATACCGGCAGCGTTCGTCCGCGTTGAGCCCCGGGCCCGCACAGGGGTAAACTGCCCGCCCCGTGTAATGTCTGCGAGCTGGAGTCGGCAATGCGTAAAGATAAGAAACAAGTGATTGGTGACGAGATCGGCGATGAGCAGATCAAATTGTTCCTCGATTTCGAACCGCTCGACGCGACTTCTCCGTCCCTGCACAAACTGATCAAAGCCTATCGTGGTCTGCGCATCGATGACTTCGAGCGATTTTTGACGTTCTTTGTCGAGGCCGGTTATGACGTGAACGGCAAGGACGAGCACGGCAAGGACTTCGTTACGCTGATCCAGGATCAACGCAACGCGCCGGACTACATCGAGCTTATTGAAAAAGCGCGCGGTTAAGATCTTTCAGGCACCGCAAAAAAACGCCCCGCTCCTGTAGGAGCGGGGCGTTTTTCATGTGGCCCAATCAAGCGTAGCTTTCGGTCTCACTGCTGGCTTCAACCAGTTCCAGGGCGACGTTGTTCTGCGTGTTGATCTTGCTATACAGCGCAGCGTCGGTTTCCAGAACCTTTTCCCGGGCCGGGAAGATTTCTGCCAGTTTGCCAGCCCATTCGCCCTTGGTTTTACCCGGGAAGCATTTTTCGATCAGTTCCAGCATGATCGAAACCGTCACCGAAGCACCTGGCGAAGCACCCAGCAGGGCGGCAAGGGAGCCGTCCTTGGCCGCAACCAGTTCGGTGCCGAATTGCAGGACACCGCCTTTTTTCGGGTCTTTCTTGATGATCTGCACCCGTTGGCCAGCCACTTCCAGGCGCCAGTCTTCGGCTTTCGCTTCGGGATAGAAGCGACGCAGGGATTCCAGGCGCTGTTCCATGGACTGCATCACTTCGCTGACCAGGTACTTGGTCAGGTCCATGTTGTTTTTCGCCACGGCCAGCATCGGGCCGATATTGCCGGCGCGAACCGACAGCGGCAGGTCCATGAAGGAGCCGTGCTTGAGGAACTTGGTGGTGAAGCCGGCGTAAGGTCCGAACAGCAGGGATTTCTTGCCGTCGACGACACGGGTGTCCAGGTGCGGCACGGACATTGGCGGCGAACCTACGGCTGCCTGGCTGTAGACCTTGGCCTGGTGATGCTTGACCACTTCCGGGTTGTCGCAACGCAGCCACTGGCCGCTGATCGGGAAACCGCCGAAGCCTTTGCTCTCTTCGATACCCGACGCTTGCAGCAGCGGCAGTGCCGCGCCGCCAGCGCCGAGGAAGACGAATTTGGCGTCGACTTCACGGGTGTTGCCGCTGTTGACGTCTTTGATGCTGACGGTCCAGCCGGCTTTGCTGCGTTTCAGACCGGTCACACGCTTGCAGTACTTGACCTGGGCATCGGGTGCGCTGGTCAGGTGCTTGAGCAACTGGTTGGTCAGGGCGCCGAAATTGACGTCAGTACCATTGATCACTCGAGTGGCGGCCAGGGTTTCGCCAGCGTCGCGGCCAGGCATCATCAATGGCATCCACTCTGCCATCTTTGCCTTGTCTTCGGTGTATTCCATGTCCGCAAAGGCGTGGTGCTTGCTCAGCACCTTGAAGCGCTCCTTGAGGAAGGACACGCCGCTGTCGCCCTGCACGAAACTCAGGTGTGGCACCGGGCTGATAAACGATTTGCACGAGCCGAACGTGCCTTTTTTGGTCAGGTACGACCAGAACTGCTTCGACACCTCGAACTGGGTGTTGATGTGCACGGCTTTCTTGATGTCGACGGCGCCATCGGAGGACTGAGGCGTGTAATTAAGCTCACACAGTCCGGCATGACCGGTACCGGCGTTGTTCCACGGGTTCGAACTCTCCGCAGCACCGGAATCCATCAGCTCGACGACTTCCAGCTTGATCGCGGGGTCGAGCTCTTTGAGCAGTACTGCAAGGGTGGCACTCATGATGCCGGCCCCAACCAGTACTACGTCGACTGCTTCGTTATGCGCCATTTAACGCGTCTCCAAAATCTGCAGCACCAAATTGACGGCATGGCTGCCAGGAGTGACGGGGCTTGTCAGTGTTGCCCCAAGTACCCATGGCAGGATCGCCATGTCCGAATCTTCGCAATTTTTTGCAACTTCGACGGACGCTACCTGCCGGGTCTACCAAGAGTCCTAATGAACTCATTTCAACGAGCAGCTGGCAATTCGACTTATGGTCGATACATCCGCTTGTGCAACCAAATCCGTAGCGGACAGGCTTCAGGCTCCGGTGTTCGCGGAATACTCGGTCCTGTGTCGTTGGGCTGTTGTAGACGCTAATGGTGCATATTCAGACGCAAAACTATTCATTTGCTCGCCACACTCTTGTGAAGTTGTGAAAACCCGTTTTTTTCACGCTCTTTTGAAGACGTGAACCTCAAAAAGGGCTGTCCAAGCCTGGCACCGTGCCCGGATGGATTGCCGCCATGGGCTACATGGCAGGCAAAACGGGCAAACAGCTCAGTGACCGAGCGTAATGACAGCTCTGCAGATTCGCGAAAAGTGGAGGTTTTGCTCAACAAAACAGCAAGCGCGCCAGCTTCACTCGATCTGTGTGGGCGGCTCTCTGTGGGCGGTGCGGGGTGTCAATACAAGCGCATTGACGATGCTGCGAGGCCCGATCAGGAGACGTCCTTATAATCGGGGGGAGATTGTATCTAAGAAACGCAGGGAAATGGTCGTGTTTAATGACTTTTATTAGGCGTTCGGTCAGGTGGTCATCAGATGATGCACCCGTGACCGCGTTTGGCGCTGAACGACACGGGCGCTCGCGGGCAGAGGCTGTTGCAGCCAGTTAAGGCGGATTTCTTCGATTTCGACCCAGCCTTCACCGCTCGGCCGCAGGTTGCATTGCTTGAATGCCTGACAATAGCCGTTGCGGTCGAGCAGGGCGAAACAGCGATGCCGCGGGCGTGGAGCGAACAGTGAAATCAGATAACGCATAGAGAAGTACCTTTTGAGTTTCTGAAATAAAGAATGAGCGCAAGCCGTTACGTGCAAGTGTATGGGGGGTGACATCTGCATGACAGGCGTTGCGGTCTGAAGGGGTTGTCAGAAATTTCAACAAACAGTGTGGGGTGCTGGTTCGTCGCAGTGGCGCACCGCTATACTGCCGCCCTGTTTGTGCCTGATTCTGGAGAGAAGAGCATGTTGCAACGTCTGTTGTTCGGTTTGATCACTGTGACCAGTTTGACCCTGGTCGGCTGCGCCCACAGCCCGCAACAACTGAACCCGGAACCCAAGCTGACCACTCAACTGGCGCCGGTCGGCCATGGTCAGCCTGTGGTGGTGCGAGTGGTGGACGGTCGCCCATCGCCGACTCTGGGCACCCGTGGCGGTCTGTATCCGGAGACCAGCGCAATCACCGTGCAGGGCGCGCAGATTCTGCCGAAATTGCAGGCTCAGGCTGAAGCGGCCGTGCGCCTTTTGGGCTTTACGCCGACTTCCAATGCGATGAATGCCCCGCAAATCACCGTGACTCTGGCGGAATTGAAGTATCAGTCGCCCAAAGAAGGCATGTATGTGACCGAGGCGACCATTGGTGCGACGTTCCGCTCCGATGTGCAGAATGCCAATCGCCGTTACAGCGGTCGTTATGGTGCGTCCCTGGACCAGCGTTTCGGCATGGCGCCGAACCAGGAAACCAACACCAAACTGGTCAGCGATGTGTTGAGCGATGCCTTGACCCGTCTGTTCAAGGATCCGACTGTGGGTCAGGTGCTCGGCGAGTAATGCGAGCCCCGTAGGAGCTGCCGCAGGCTGCGATCTTCTGATCTTGTCTTGAAATAAAAGATCGCAGCCTGCGGCAGCTCCTACAGCAGCCCTTGCGGTCGGTTTTCAGGCCGCTTGCGATGGGATTGCCATTGGTCAATTGATTTGTTGTTTGTCGCAAAGGGGAGGGCAGGCTTGAGGGCTTTGGGTAGAATCCGCGCCGCGGGTCGTCGGTGTGGCGCCTGCCTACCTGTTTAGCTTGAGGCTTGTGATGTCGCTGCATTTGATGACGCTGTTTTCCGCCCATCCCGCCAAACTGATCAATCTGCTGGCCCTGCTCTTTGCCTTTCCGGGCGGCTGGTTGCTGCACGCTACCCGTCGCCGCGAACAGCGCGCGATGGCGAGTCTTCAAGCGCAGCGCCAAAGCAGTCCCAACGCAGAGCCGACGCTGGATTGGGCAACCCTGCGCATGAACCGGTTTTTCTACATCTTCGGTTTTGCCTGCATGGCGCTGGCACTTTTGGTGTCGTGGATCAGCACGCAGGTTTAAATTTGTGAAGTAAAAGATCGCAGCCTGCGGCAGCTCCTACAGAAGCTGCCGCAGGCTGCGATTTTTTCGTTTAGAGCGGTAATCCAGCCTTGACCCGATACTGATTGCGCACCGGCGTTGCGTATTGCAGCACCAGGAACGGACGATGCTCCTCGGGGCAAGCCTCAAGGCGCTGCTGCCATTGCTCCTGAGCCTTTGCCAGCTCGTCGGTTGCAAACATCTCTGCAGCTTTTGGCACCGTCAATTGCGGGTCAGCGTCTTTCCACATGGCGTAGGCCAGGTAGTGCACCGGGAACAGGCGATACCCACCTAAAATCTGCTTGTCCATCTCGACCGCCAATTGCTTGGTGTCATCGAACAGTTCAGTGATTGGTGCGGCAAAATTCACGTGGACACGGCCCTTGTAGCCGGTAATGCCTTTGGCAATGCTCACATCATCCTCGCCCGGCACCTTGGTATAGCTGCCGGTGGTGGCGCGGATATACAGCTCGCGGGCCTTGGCCTGATCGCAGGGGTCGTATTCGTAGCTGATCGATACCGGGGTGAGGTTCAGCGAACGGATAACCTCGCCGAACGGCTCGTCCTTGCGGCTCATGTGGAACATCTTGAGGATCGCCGACTCGGTGCGGTCGTCGCCGTCCTTCGCGCGACCTTCAGCCTGGGCGATCCAGATCGAGGCGCAATCGTTGCGGATCGAATGGTTGATGTACGCCGACAACAGCTGATACGCCGCCATTTTTTCACGACGCCCGGTGATCGAGCGGTGCACGATAAAGCTCTTGTTCAGGCGCATCAGGTCGCTGACAAAAGGCTTTTGCAGAAGGTTGTCGCCGATGGCGATACGCGGTGTCGGCAGGCCTGCGTGATACACGGCGTAGTTGACGAAGGCCGGGTCCATTACGATGTCACGGTGATTGGCGATGAACAGGTAAGCGCTGCCGGATTTGAACTGCTCGACACCGGTATAGGTAACACCGTCCGTTGCGCGCTCGATGGTGTGGTCGACGTAAACCTCGACTTTGTCCTGCAGCGTAGCGACCGAATGGACGCCGGCGAACTCACGGCGCAAACGATGAGCTATAAGAGGTTTGAGTGCCCAGCCTAAAGCGCCGGCAAAGCGCGGGAAGCGAAAGTGGGTGAGGATATCTAGAAACGCCTTGTCGCCGAGCAGCCGGTCCAGCACCGCTGGGACTTCGCTGTCGTCGTAAGGTCGGATGGCATCGAATTCGCCCATCATGCTCTCTTGTTAGAAACGGCTAGGGTAAGTAAAGGATCTGATCAAAAACCGGCGGGGTACGGTCTGAAAAAGTAGCCAGACAAAAATAGCCCTGCAAATAGACCGGCGATTATACGCACAAGTCACCTGGGAGACCGCGATGCTGGAAACTGCGCAGTATGAATGTCCGTATTGTGGTGAGGAGGTCGAGACGACGCTGGATTTGTCCGGTGGCGATCAGACCTATATCGAGGACTGCCAGGTGTGTTGCCGGCCGATAACGTTTGTACTGCAAGTGCATGAAGAGGAATGGCATCTCGAAGTTTTCAGTGAAAACGAGTGAGGGGCGTCTATGCAGCG
This sequence comes from Pseudomonas sp. P1.8, assembly GCF_001269805.1. Classification (NCBI taxonomy): domain Bacteria; kingdom Pseudomonadati; phylum Pseudomonadota; class Gammaproteobacteria; order Pseudomonadales; family Pseudomonadaceae; genus Pseudomonas; species Pseudomonas sp. P1.8. The sequence goes on along the minus strand of NZ_LHVM01000013.1, from coordinate 756,849 downwards.
CATTTACGAACCGGAAAACCTGATGGAAGGCGAGTTGCTGCAAGGCATGCTGGCCAGTGAGGGTGTCGAAGCGCATCTGGTGGGCCGTGATCTGGTGGGCGCCACCGGTGAATTGCCGATCTTCGGCCTGCTGGGCCTTGCGGTGGACAACGATCAGGCCGAATACGCCCGTGAGCTGATCAGTGCGTACAATGCCGCACTGCCCCTGTCCGGCGATGAGCCGGACAGCTTCCCCGGCACGCTGGTCTGTTAGGCTGGCGTTCGTTTGATCAAGAGTTGTGCTGCCCCATGTGTGGACGTTATGCCTTGTTTCGCTGGAATCGCGACTTCGCGACCCTGCCCGGATTTCCCGCCGATCAGCAGGCACAGTGGAACATTTCCCCCAATGATTCGGTGTTGATGCTGCGCGCAGGCCTCGACGGCCAGCGTGAACTGGCTCGCGCCCGTTGGGGCCTGACACCACCGTGGCTGACGGATTTGTCCCGCACTCCGGCGCATGCCCGCGCCGAAACCGTTGCCGAGCAACCGATGTTTCGCCAGGCCTTGCGTGAGCGGCGTTGTCTGCTGCCGGCCAACGGTTTCTACGAGTGGCGCGGTACAACGCGCAAGCGGCCCTTCTGGTTAACACCGGGGGAGGGCTCGTCGCTGTTTTTCGCTGCGATCTGGGAAGCGTATCCGGTGCAGGAGCAAGTGTGGTTGAGCACTGCAGTGATTACTCAGCCGGCGGCTAGTCAGCGTCGACCATTGATCCTCGATGAGGCGGGGCAGGCAGCGTGGCTTGATCCCGAGACGCCGCTGTACGCGCTGCAAGCCTTGCTGGCCAGTGAGCCTGTAGCGTTGCGCGAGCGGGTGCTGGCCAACATGGTCAACGATCCGAAGCTCAACGGACCGGAGTGTCTGACACCGGGTTGAGGGGGCGAAAAAATTGCAGCCGGCGCCAGCTTACGAATTTTTTCTGCGTTGATGAGAGCTTTGCCTGAAAAAGGCGTCTTATTTCTTGTGTATCTGGCGTCGATACATTTCCACGCCTAGGATACGCGGCATGTTTTCAGGGAGTTTTTCGATGAACAAGACTTTGATTATCAGTGCACTGAGCGCAGCGCTGCTGCTGGCCGGTTGTCAGTCGGTCAACACCACCAGCGGCGGTGCGGTGGGCGTTGAGCGCAAGCAATACATGTTCAGCATGCTGTCTTCGCAAGAAGTCGACCAGATGTACGCCCAGTCGTATCAAAAGACAGTAGGCGAAGCGACGAGCAAGGGCGTGCTGGACAAGACCAGCAGTGAAGCCAAGCGTGTACAGCAGATTGCCGACCGACTGATTGCTCAGGCGCCGACATTTCGTCCGGACGCGGCCCAGTGGAACTGGGAGGTCAACCTGATCAAGAGCGATGAACTCAACGCCAACTGCGGTCCTGGCGGCAAGATCATTTTCTACACCGGTCTGATCGACAAGCTGCAGCTGACTGACGATGAAATCGCCGCGGTCATGGGCCATGAAATTGCCCACGCCCTGCGCGAGCACGGTCGTGAAGCGATGTCCAAGGCTTATGGCATTGAAATGGCCAAGCAGGGCGCGGGCGCCTTGCTTGGATTGGGTCAGGACAGCCTGGCCCTGGCAGACGCCGTGGCCAACTACGGCATGACCTTGCCCAACAGTCGCGCCAATGAAAACGAGGCAGACCTGATCGGTCTCGAACTGGCCGCCCGCGCAGGTTATAACCCGAATGCCGCGATCACCTTGTGGAACAAAATGAGCAAGGCCTCGGAAGGTTCGCCACCGGAGTTCATGAGCACTCACCCGGCGTCGTCGAGCAGGATTGCGGCGTTGCAGGCCGCGATCCCGAAAGTGATGCCGTTGTACGAGCAAGCCAGGAAGTCCTGATCGTCTTGCGGTGAGGCTGTTGGCTTCATCGCGAGCGGGCTCCTGTGGGCGAGCCTGCTCGCGATGAACGATAACCCCGGTCTATCGACCTAAACCGTCAAACCCACCCACTGCTCTGCATCGCCTTGTACACCGCCACAATCGCCAGAATGAAGAACGCCGACGCCGCCAGTCGACGGATCAGCGTCAGGGGCAGTTTGTCTGCGGCAAAATTACCTGCCAGTACCACCGGTACGTTGGCGATCAGCATGCCAAGGGTGGTGCCGATGATCACTAGCCACAGTTCCGGGTACTGTGCGGCCAGCATCACGGTCGCGATCTGGGTCTTGTCGCCGATTTCCGCGAGAAAGAAGGCAATCAGGGTGGTCAGGAATGGCCCGAACTTGCGCGCGGTGCTGGCTTCGTCGTCATCCATCTTGTCCGGTACCAGAGTCCACAGCGCAGTGGCGGCGAAGCTCACAGCCAGGATCCAGTGCAGCATCGTATCGGAGAAGAAACCGCCGACCCACGCGCCGACCGCACCGGCTGCCGCGTGGTTGGCCAGCGTTGCGGCGACGATGCCGGCGATGATCGGCCAGGGTTTGCGGAAGCGGGCAGCAAGAATGAGCGCGAGCAGTTGCGTCTTGTCGCCGATTTCGGCCAAGGCAACGATTGCGGTGGGTACGAGTAGTGAATCCAGCATCAGGGGTTTTCCTAAGGGGCGGGTCGACACGGCTATGACACGTACAGCCTTCCCGCCCCGGGTAAGGTGTGCGTGTCATAGGTCTTGTCAAACCCTGCGAACCGTCTGATGCGGTCGCTTGGGTCGCATACGCCATGGTCTGAGGACCAAGTATGTTGACGTATGCCGGACGAGCATGGCGCTCGTGGGAGACTACTCCCCTAGGACGGAGCGGATTCTGCCTTTGCAAAACCCATTCGGCAAGCCTTCTTTTTCAAAAGAGGGTCTATCCGCGCTTGGCCCGGTATATCCGGAATCCTTGACCTTCGGCCTTGATTGCGCACACACCGAGATGCTCTTCAATCAACGGTTGGTACTTCAGGAAGCTATTGGCTACCAAACGTAGTTCGCCACCGTTTTTCAGATGTTTGGCTGCTTTTCGCAGCAAATTTTCGGTAGCGAAATAATCGGTGTGGACGCCGACATGGAACGGCGGGTTGCTCAGAATGGCGCTCAAACCCATGGGCGCGGCATCGATGCCGTCGCCGGTAATCACGTCCGCTTCCAGGCCGTTGGCGGCCAGCGTCAGGCGGCTGCTGGCGGCGGCAAATGCGTCGACGTCGAGCAAAGTGACCTGATTGTGTGGGTATCGACGCTTTACGGCGGCGCCTAGAACGCCCGCGCCGCAACCGAAGTCGAGCAAGTGGCCACTGGGCAGTTTGTCCAGGTGTTCCAGCAGCAAAGCGCTGCCGCGATCCAGGCGACCGTGACTGAAAACACCTGGCAGGCTGATGACTTTCAACGGACCTTCGGCCAGCGGTAATTCATAGGTCTGGGCCAGGCTTTCCAGCGGTTTGGCTTCAGGCGCGTTAGCCACAGAGACTAACCACAGCTGGCAATGCCGTGCGCTGTCGAGCTTGCGCGGCTTGCCGAACGGATTGAGTTGCTTGGCAGCGCCTTCGATGCCGCTTTTTTTCTCACCGACCAGGTAGAGCTCGCGGCCGGCCAGGCGCGAGGCGAGGGCATTGAGGATGTAGTCCGTCAGATCCTTGGACTTGGGTAGAAACACCACGGCGCTATCAAATTCGCGTTCAGGGGCGTTCACACCAAAATGGCTGCGTTCGGCAAAGCGCCCGTCCAGGGCGGCCTGATCGCCGGCATGCCAGCACCAACCGTGAGCGTCGGGCAGGCGGCCGAGCAAATCATCGGCGGGCAAACCGGCCAACAACACCGAACCCTGGAATAAGTCGGCCTGACGAAGCAGTACTTCACTGCGCGGATCCATAACTGCTCCTGTGGAAAAAAGTGCCGCAGTTTATCAACTGACGACCCGCAGCGCCTTACCGCTGAAGTATCCCAAGGCGTTTTCAGTCACTTGACCCACGATCCGCTGGCGCGCTTCGCGACTGCCCCAAGCGTTGTGCGGGGTAACGATCAGGCGTGGGATATCGTCGGCCAACAGTGGATTGCCGTTGATCGGAGGCTCGACACTTAATACGTCGGTGGCGGCTCCGCCCAGATGACCGTTGCGTAAGGCGTCAGCCAGGGCTTGTTCGTCGATCAGACCGCCGCGCGCCGTGTTGAGCACGAATGCGCCGGGCTTCATGGATGCCAGTTCCCGGGCACCGATGAAGTGCCGGGTGTGTTCGTTGAGCGGGCAGTGCAGGGTCAGCGCGTCAATCTGTGGCAGCAGCTCTTCCAGCGGCAAACGGTCCGGCCGGGCAGGGCGCCCCGGAATCTGTCCGAGCAGCACGCGCATGCCGAACGCTTCGGCCAGTCGCGCAACTGCGCCACCCAGTTCGCCGTGTCCCAGCAAACCGAGGGTTTTACCTTCGAGTTCGACAATCGGGTAATCCAGCAAACAGAACTGTTTGGCCTGTTGCCAGCGCCCTTCACCGACGGCTTTCTGATAATCGGCCAGGCGTGTGGCCAGGTTGAGCAGCAGCATGATGGTGTGCTGTGCGACCGACGGCGTGCCGTAACCCTGGCAATTGCACACGGTAATCCCGTGGGCACGGGCGGCGGCGAGGTCGACGTTGTTGGTGCCGGTGGCCGTGATCAGGATCAGCTTGAGATCAGGGCTGGCAGCCATGGCGGCGGCATCGATGACAATTTTGTTGCTGATGGCAACGGTGGCGCCCTTGAGGTGATCGATCACTTGATCCGGCAAGGTCTGGGGGAACAACTGCAAATCGCTGAAGCAATCGCGTAACGGTCTGAGGTCAAGGTCACCGAGGTCCAGGGACGGATGGTCGAGGAAAACGGCGCGGCGAGTGTTCGTCATCAACTGTACCTTTTGTGCAATGAACTGAAGGCGTAATCTGCCGAGCCTACCAGATGAAATAAATAGTTACGCTTGGCCTAAAGGAGCCCCACATGTACTGGACAGAGTTCTTGACCGTTGCCCTGATTCACTTGCTGGCGGTGGCCAGCCCCGGCCCGGACTTTGCCGTGGTGGTACGTGAAAGTGTTACTCACGGCCGGCGCGCTGGCACCTGGACTGCGCTGGGTGTGGGAACCGCAATTTTCCTGCACGTCGGTTATTCGCTTCTGGGCATCGGACTGATCGTCTCCCAGTCGATCATGCTGTTCAACGCGTTGAAGTGGGCCGCCGCCGCTTACCTGCTGTACATCGGTTTCAAGGCGCTGCGAGCGCAACCGGCCAAACCTGTGGCGGACGATTTGCACAAGGAAGCTGGCGAGCGCACTGCGCGTGGCGCTTTCACCTCAGGTTTCGTTACCAACGGTCTTAACCCGAAAGCCACGCTTTTCTTCCTCTCGCTGTTCACCGTGGTCATCAACCCCCACACACCGCTTGCGGTGCAGGCCGGCTATGGCGTTTATCTGGCGGTGGCAACGGCGATCTGGTTCTGCCTGGTGGCCATGCTGTTCAGCCAGCAGCGCGTACGCGCCGGTTTTGCCCGCATGGGGCACTGGTTCGACCGGACGATGGGCGCGGTGCTGATCGCGATTGGCGTGAAACTCGCGTTTACCGAGATGCACTGATCAATCACACATCCCCTACGATGAAAGTCAACGAATGCTGGCGCAACGCTAGCATTTGTGCGGCTCTGCAAATCATTCCTTTGGCTGATTTGGCTGGCGATCAAGGGCACTACAGTGCTTACTTTCAGCCAAGACCGTGCAGTCAGAAAAAGGGATTCTTATGTTGCAGACTCGCGTTATCCCCCCAGCCGAAGGCGCTTACCAGTATCCGCTGCTGATCAAACGGTTGCTGATGTCCGGTGCCCGTTATGAGAAAACCCGCGAGATCATCTACCGCGACCAGTTGCGGTACAGCTATCCGACCCTGATCGAACGGGTGGCGCGTTTGGCCAACGTGTTGACGGCAGCCGGCGTCAAAGCCGGGGATACCGTGGCGGTCATGGATTGGGATAGTCATCGTTACCTGGAATGCATGTTCGCCATTCCGATGATCGGTGCCGTTATCCACACCATCAACGTGCGCCTGTCACCGGAACAGATTCTCTACACCATGAACCACGCCGAGGACCGCTTCGTGCTGGTCAACAGCGAGTTCACCGGGCTGTACAACGCGATTGCGGGACACCTGACCACGGTCGAAAAAACCGTGCTGCTGACCGATCTGCCGGAAAAGACCGCGGATCTGCCCAACCTCATCGGCGAATACGAGCAGCTCCTGGCTGCCGCGAGTCCACAGTACGACTTCCAGGATTTCGACGAGAATTCTGTCGCGACCACGTTCTATACCACCGGCACCACGGGCAACCCCAAAGGCGTGTACTTCACCCATCGGCAACTGGTGCTGCATACCATGGGCGTTTCGACCATCATGGGCGCGATCGACAGTGTCCGCCTGCTGGGTACCAACGATGTGTACATGCCGATCACTCCGATGTTCCACGTGCATGCCTGGGGCTTGCCGTATGTGGCGACCATGCTCGGCCTCAAGCAGGTATATCCGGGGCGCTATGAACCGGAATATCTGGTGGAGCTGTGGCGTAAAGAGAAGGTCACTTTTTCCCATTGCGTCCCGACCATTTTGCAGATGGTCCTCAACGCCAAGGCTGCACAAAACACCGACTTCGGCGGCTGGAAGATTGTCATCGGCGGCAGCGCGCTGAACCGCACTTTGTATGAAGCAGCCAAGGCCAAGGGCATCCAGCTGACCGCGGCTTATGGCATGTCGGAAACCGGGCCGCTGGTGTCATGCGCGCACCTCAACGATGAATTGATGGCTGGCAGCGAAGACGAGCGCACCACCTACCGTATCAAGGCCGGTGTGCCTGGGCCATTGGTGGAGGCGGCGATTGTCGATACCGAGGGTAATTTCCTGCCGGCCGATGGCGAGACCCAGGGCGAACTGGTGTTGCGTGCGCCATGGCTCACCGAGGGCTATTTCAACGAGCCGCAAAAAGGTGCCGAACTCTGGGCCGGGGGCTGGTTGCATACAGGGGACGTAGCGACTCTGGACAGCATGGGCGTGATCGACATCCGTGATCGCATCAAAGACGTGATCAAGACCGGTGGCGAGTGGATTTCCTCCCTGGACCTGGAGGACCTGATCAGTCGTCATGCGGCGGTACGCGAAGTAGCAGTGGTTGGCATCGCCGATCCGCAGTGGGGTGAGCGACCGTTTGCTTTGGTGGTGCTTCGTGAGGGGCAACAAATCGGGGCCCGGGAGCTCAAGGAACACCTCAAGCCATTTGTGGAATTGGGGCACCTGAGCAAGTGGGCTATTCCGAGTCAGATCGCCCTTGTTACTGAAATTCCCAAGACCAGCGTCGGTAAACTCGACAAGAAGAAAATTCGCGTCGATATCACCGAATGGCAAGCCACCAACAGTACCTTCCTCTCGACGCTTTAAGCGTCTGCTGGCGTGCCCGAAAAGGCACGCCAAGCCCACCAAGCAAGCGCTTGGCTTGTCAAATTTCTATTTTCAGCCATCCTAGCCGGGCCGACGGGTGTCGGATTGGCGAAAGGACTGTTCCAGAGTGGTTGGCGGGTGCAAATCACACTTTAGAGGGATCAAGCAGTACTACCTGCTGGCTATAGTCCGTTCAAGGATTTTTAGAAACGGAGCACACGCACAAACAGGGGCGATGCAACTTTGGAATGACTTTGGGACGCCATGGCTCCCGGTTATCCACAGCGTTTTTAGAAGTGCTAATGCCATAACAATAAAATGCACATGGAGAAGCGTCGATGACATCAGTAAACCAGTTCTGGCGCCGGGCGAAATTGCCTCTGGCTGTCAGTCTTGCCTCTACGCTCGCCGGGCCAGCATTCGGCGTCAGTTTCAACGTTGGTGAAATCGAAGGTCAGTTCGATTCATCCCTGTCGATCGGTGCCAGTTGGTCTACCGAAAGTGCCAACAAGAATCTCATCGGCGTCAACAACGGCGGCCGTGGCCTGTCCCAGACCTCCGATGACGGTCACCTGAACTTCAAGAGTGGCGAAACTTTCTCGAAGATCTTCAAGGGCATTCACGACCTTGAACTGAAATACGGCGATACCGGCGTTTTCGTCCGTGGCAAATACTGGTACGACTTCGAACTGAAAGACGAAAGCCGTCCGTTCAAGGACATCAGCGACAGCAACCGCAAGGAAGGCGCCAAGTCTGCTGGCGGCCAGATCCTCGACGCCTTCGTCTACCACAATTACGCCATCGCCGATCAGCCGGGTTCCGTGCGTCTGGGCAAGCAGGTGGTGAGCTGGGGTGAAAGTACCTTCATCGGCGGCGGCATCAACTCGATCAACCCGATCGATGTGTCCGCGTTCCGTCGTCCAGGCGCCGAGATCAAGGAAGGCCTGATTCCGGTCAACATGTTCTATGTGTCTCAAAGCCTCACCGAGAACCTCTCGACAGAAGCTTTCTACCAGATCGAATGGGACCAGACCGTTGCCGACAACTGCGGCACGTTCTTCTCGCAACCCGACGTGATCGCCGATGGTTGTGACAACAACCTGGCCGTACTGCGCACCCAACAGAGCCTTCGCAGCGCATTGGGTCCCTTGGCGACGCCAGCCCTCAATGTCCTGTCTGCCAGGGGCGTGACCTGGGGCAATCCGGACGAAGGCGTTATCGTCCGTCGCGGACCGGATCGTGACGCTCGAGACAGTGGTCAGTTCGGTGTGTCTTTCAAGTATATGTTCGATCCGCTGGACACCGAATTCGGTGCCTATTTCATGAACTACCACAGCCGCGCGCCGATCTTCAGCGGCCATGGCGCGCCAGCCAGCGCCTATAACCCGCAGGCTTTGGGTGGCGCACTGGTGGGTGCCGGTATTCCGCCCCAGCTCGCAGGTGCTGCGACGGCACAATTGCTGCCGTTGGTGGTAGCGGGCAACTCCAGCTACTACGTCGAATACCCTGAAGATATCCGCCTGTATGGTCTGAGCTTCTCCACTACGTTGCCTACCGGTACGGCGTGGAGTGGTGAACTCAGCTACCGGCCGAATGCTCCGGTTCAGCTCAACACCACCGACATTCTCTTCTCCGGTCTGACGCCGCTCAACCCTAGCGTTTCCGTACTCTCGGGTACTCCAGGTCAGGATCAACAAGGTTATCGCCGCAAGGAAGTGACCCAGCTGCAGACAACGCTCACCCACTTCTTCGATCAGGTGATGGGTGCTGAGCGACTGACTCTGGTTGGCGAGGTTGGCTGGACCCACGTCGGTGGCCTGGAAGACAGCTCCGAAGCGCGTTACGGTCGTGACCCGAGCTACGGCCCTGGCCCGTTGCCGAACAACCAGTGCGTTGTGTTGAACACCGGCACTCTGGCGGGTGGGGCGCAAAACAACGTCAGCCGCTACTGCGAAAACGACGGGTTTACGACCGCCAACTCCTGGGGCTACCGCGGTCGCGCCATCTGGGAATACAACGACGTGTTCGCTGGTGTGAACCTCAAGCCCAACGTGGCCTGGTCCCATGACGTTGAGGGTTACTCCCCTGGCCCTGGCGCCAACTTCGAGGAAGGTCGCAAAGCAGTCAGCCTGGGTGTCGATGCCGAGTACCAGAACACCTATACCGCAAGCCTGGCCTACACCAACTTCTTCGACGGTAAATACACCACTGTGGATGATCGCGACTTCGTTGCGCTCAGCTTCGGCGTGAACTTCTAAGCACTGTATTTTCAGGATGAACGCACATATGAAAATAACCAAGAGTCTGTTCCACGCCGGTGTCCTCGGGTTTTCGCTGCTTGCGACCAGCGTCATGGCCGCGGTCCCTGCGGCCGAGGCGGACAAGTTGGGCAAGAGCCTGACCCCGATGGGTGCTGAAATGGCGGGTAATGCCGACGGTTCGATTCCGGCCTGGAAGCCAATGTCGAAAACGGCCGGGACTGTCGACAGCAAAGGCTTCCTGTCCAACCCATATGCCAGTGAAAAACCGCTGTTCACCATCACGGCGCAGAACGTCGACCAGTACAAGGAAAAGCTTGCCCCGGGCCAGTACGCGATGTTCAAGCGCTACCCGGAAACCTTCAAGATGCCGGTCTACCCGTCGCATCGCGGTGCGACCGTTCCGGATGGCGTGTTTGCCGCCATCAGGAAGAACGCGACCAACACCAAACTGGTGTCCGGCGGCAACGGCCTGGAAAACTTCGAAACCGCAGTCCCGTTCCCGATTCCGAAAACCGGGGTTGAAGTCATCTGGAACCATATCACCCGCTATCGCGGTGGTAGCGTGACTCGCCTGGTCACCCAGGCCACGCCACAACCGAACGGTTCGTTCAGTCTGGTGTACTTCCAGGACCAGTTCGTGTTCCGCGACAAGATGAAGGACTACGATCCGGCGAACCCGGGCAACATCCTGTTCTACTTCAAGCAGAAAGTGACGGCTCCGGCACGTCTGGCCGGTGGTGTGCTGCTGGTTCATGAAACCCTCGACCAAGTGAAGGAACCGCGTTCGGCGTGGGTCTACAACGCCGGTCAGCGTCGCGTGCGTCGTGCTCCACAAGTGTCCTATGACGGCCCGGGTACCGCTGCCGACGGCCTGCGTACTTCCGACAACCTGGACATGTATAACGGCGCACCGGATCGTTACGACTGGAAGCTCGAAGGCAAGAAAGAAATGTACATCGCCTCCGACGCCTACAAGCTCGACGATCCGACGCTCAAGTACGCCGACATCATCAAGGCGGGTCACATCAACCAGGACCTGGCTCGTTACGAGCTGCGTCGTGTGTGGCATGTGGTTGCGACCCTGAAGGAAGGCCAGCGTCACATCTATGCCAAGCGTGACTTCTACATTGACGAAGACACCTGGCAAGCGGCGGTGATCGATCACTACGATGGTCGCGGTCAACTGTGGCGAGTTGCCGAGGCTCATGCCGAGAACTACTACGACAAGCAAGTGCCATGGTATGCACTCGAAGCGCTGTACGACCTGCAATCGGGCCGTTACCTGGCGCTGGGCATGAAAAACGAAGAGAAGTCGGCGTATGACTTCGGCTTCACGGCGACCACCAGCGACTTCACCCCGGCCGCGTTGCGTCAGGAGGGTGTTCGCTAAGTTGAGTTGAATAGAGACGGCATCCGCTCTGGAGAAACGCCCCGACTGGTTCGGGGCGTTTTTTTTGTTCGTAGACTTTTTGTAGCCATTTGTAGCAATTACCTTCATTCCCTAGCCGTTTACGGCTAGTCTGCGGACATCTGCAACGCCGCCACCCGCGATTCAAACAAGAGCCGGCTATGACTGATTTGTCTACACCCCAAGGTTCAGCAACTGCTGCTGTCGCGACATTGGACGGACGATTCTTTCGTCCGCCATTGCCCGACGGTCATGTCCTGCGACCGCGTTTGTGCGAACGATTGAGCGCCGGTCTTGAAGGGCGGTTATTGCTGGTGAGTGCGCCGGCGGGGTTCGGCAAAAGTTCGCTGGCGGTGGAGTTCTGTCAGGCATTGCCGGGTCACTGGCGTAGCCTCTGGTTAGGGCTGAGCCCTCGAGACAGTGACCCTGGGCGTTTTCTCGAGCGTTTGCTGGAAGGCCTGCAGGACTATTTCCCGCATCTGGGCAGACAGTCTCTCGGACTGCTGAAAATGCGACAGCGCCATCAGCCGTTCGCCTTCGAGGAATGGCTGGACGGTTTGCTCGACGAGTTGGCCGTGTACCTTTGCGCGACTTCGCCGCTGCTGCTGGTGCTGGATGATTATCATCTGGCCCAGGGGCCGGTGCTGGACCGTTGCCTGCAATTTTTCCTCAATCATCTTCCCGATGGCTTGCTGGTGATGGTCACCAGTCGCCAGCGACCCGACTGGCACCTGGCGCGGCTGCGGCTGTCGCGGCAATTGCTCGAGTTGCATGAACAGGATCTGCGCCTGACCCACGACGAGGCCTTGAGCCTGCTCGACCGACACAGCAGTTCCCTGCGCGGTGAGGCACTGGAAAACCTGATCCAGCGCAGCGAAGGTTGGGTCGCGGGGTTACGTTTCTGGCTGTTGGCCGCCTCGGAGGCGGGCACCGATGGCGCGCTGCCGCAATCGTTGCACGGTGGGGAAGGGTTGATCCGCGATTACTTGCTCGAAGAGGTTATTGACTGCCTGCCCGCCGAGGTCCAGTCGTTCCTCTATGACACGGCACCCCAGGAACGATTTTGCAGCGAACTGTGCGACGCCGTTCGCGATGCCCATGACAGCGCTGAAATTCTGCGGTTTCTGCTCGCCCACCAAGTGTTCCTGGTGCCGCTTGACGAGCACGGGCACTGGTATCGCTATCACCACCTGTTTTCCGATTTGTTGCGCACTCGTCCCGCCGCCCAGTCGCTGGTCCCTGCGGCGAGCCTGCACCTGCGCGCCTGCCGCTGGTTCAATGCCCAGGGGTTGCTCGACGAGGCGGTGGAGCAGGCGTTGCGCGCCGGTCACCTGGATGTCGCGGCGAACCTGGTGCAGAACCTTTCCGAAGAGCAACTGCTGGCCGAGCAGAACGTCGGCATGTTGCTTCGCTGGAAAATGGACTTGCCCGACAGCCTGTTGATCAGTACGCCACGCTTGATCGTGCTGTACAGCTGGGCGTTGGGCATGGCTTGCCAACTGGACGCTGCCGAAGAGCTGGCCAGTCATTTGAGTCGATTCCTGCCGGCGCCCTCGGCCACCGCGCAGAAATCCATGCTGGCCCAGTGGCTGGCGTTGAGCGGCATCATCGCCCGTGGACGGGGCAATCGTGAGCTCACGCTGCTGTATTGCCGCGAAGCGCTGGAAAGCCTGCCAGCCAAGCGTTATGGGCAACGCCTGATGTGTCTCTCGACACTGTCCAACCTGGCCATCGCCGACGGTGATTTATGGCGCGCGCGGGGACTGAACCGTGATTCGCTGGAGTTGGCGCAGCGCGTGGGCAACCCGTTGTTCGAAGCGTTGGCCCATTACGATCGAGCTCGGGTCCTGCAAGCGCGCGGGGAGGTCTTTCGGGCACAGGACGAAGTACGCCAGGGTTTGCAACGCCTGCAGGGTTTGTCCTCGCAGCGACTCTATGCCGTGCGTGCCCGACTGACATTATACGAAGGCGTTTTACTGGCTCAGCGGCTACAACCCCAAGCGGCGCGGGTGCGATTGCAAGCGGGTTTGAATGAGGCCCGTGCCTGCCGGGATATCAGCGTATTGATCGGTCATTGCGTAATCGCCAGGCTCGAAGGCAGCAGCGGTGAATTTGCCAAGGCCTTTGCCGAACTCGCTGAAGCCGAGCGCCTGATGCATATCTGGGACGTGCCGCCGATCTACTACCTGGCGATGATTACCTTGGTCAAATGTGAGTTTTGGCTGGCCCAGGGGCGAACCGATCTGGCCGAAGCCTGGCTGGCACGGCTGGGGCAGACTTACAACGGCGAGCATGCGGCGGCTCCGCCGGAGTTTCACCCGCAACTGCCGTTACACATTGAATTGCAACAAGCGCAGCTGGAGGTCATCCAGGGCCAGCCGATGCTGGCCGAGGGGCGTTTGAATGCTCTTCTCGAACATGGTCAGCAAAGCGGTCGGCAGATGCTCAGTGCCATGGCGCTGACTCAAAAAATCACCTTGTTGCTTGGCAGTGGCCGCGAGCCTGAAGCACGCAAGGCTCTGATTCAGGCACTGGACGTTGCCGGTGGAGGCGTTTTGCAGCCGTTCGAAGGTTTGTTGGCCGAACATCCGGACTGGTTGCGCGGGCAACTGCAACTCAACTCGCCGACGCCTGTTTCGCAGAGCCTTATCGAAAAGCTGCCGACACCGGTGGCTCGCTTCAGTCTGGAGCCTTGCGCGGCGGCGGAGCATCTCAGCGCTCGAGAACTGGCCGTCCTTCGATTGATTGCCCAAGGCTGCTCGAACCAGGAAATCAGTGACCAACTCTTCATTTCCCTGCACACGGTCAAGACCCACGCCAGCCATATCAACAGCAAGCTCGGAGTCGAGCGGCGGACACAGGCGGTGGCGCGGGCCAAGGAGTTGGGGGTTTTGGATTAAGAAGTTTTCACGTTACTCATGCGGATAAATGCTTCGACCCTCAAGTGTGCGAAAATCGCCTGTCCCCGTTTATCGAGCAGGCTCCGATGTCCCAGAAACCCGCCCTCATTCGCGAAACCTTCCCCGTCGGCCCTTTGCAGTGCAACTGCACGATCATCGGTGATCCGGTGACGAAAAAGGCCATTGTCGTCGACCCGGGTGGCAATCATGAGCTGATCCTGGCGCGGCTTGACGCGCTGGGCCTGAAGGTGGTCAGTATTATTCATACCCACGCGCACCTGGATCATTTCCTGGCTTCCGGCCAGTTGAAGGAGAAAACCGGTGCGACGTTGCACCTGCACAAGGAAGACCAATTCCTTTGGGACAACCTGGAAATGCAGTGCCAGATGTTCGGCGTGCCCTACACCCCGGTACCGTCGCCGGACCGCTGGCTGGCCGATGATGAAGCGTTGGACTGCGGCTGCGGTGTAGCGCTGCACACGCCGGGTCATACGCCGGGCTCCATGAGCTTCTGGTTTTCCGACGCCAAGTTGCTGATTGCCGGTGACACGCTGTTTCGGCGCGGCGTCGGCCGCACGGACTTGTGGGGCGGCGATCAGGCGACCATCGTGCGTTCGATCAAGCAGCGGCTGTACACCCTCGATGAAGACGCAACGGTGGTAACCGGACACGGTCCGGATACCCGACTGGGCGATGAAATGCGCGAAAATCCTTTCGTGCGGGCCTGAAGTGCCGTTGTGAAGGCAAGGCGGAATTTTTATTCACATTTATGATCCAACGCCCGCAAAGGCCGATGCCTTGGTCCGTTGCACCACAGAATGCAAAACGTAGGAGCTTTACATGTTCACCATGCGTCGTTTGATGATTGTCGCTACTGCCGTGGCCGTACTGTCCGGCTGTGCCTCGCCCAACCCTTATGACGGTCAGCCGCAGGGGCAGGCGGACAGCGGTTCCCAAGGCATGAGCAAAACCGCCAAGTACGGTGGTCTTGGCGCGCTCGCCGGTGCTCTGGCCGGTGCCGCCATCAACCACGATAACCGTGGCAAGGGCGCGTTGATCGGTGCCGCAGTGGTGGGTGCTTCCGCTGCCGGTTATGGTTACTACGCCGATCAGCAAGAGAAAAAACTGCGCGCCAGTATGGCCAACACTGGTGTTGAAGTGCAGCGCCAGGGCGACCAGATCAAACTGATCATGCCGGGCAACATTACCTTCGCCACCGACTCGGCTAACATCGCCCCAAGCTTCTATCAGCCACTGAACAACCTGGCCGGCTCGCTGAAAGAGTTCAACCAGAACCAGATCGAAATCGTCGGCTACACCGACAGCACCGGCAGTCGCCAGCACAACATGGACCTGTCCCAGCGTCGCGCTCAAAGCGTGGCGACCTACCTGACGTCGCAAGGTGTCAGCGGTGCCAACTTGAGCGCCCGTGGCGCCGGCCCGGATAATCCGGTAGCCAGCAACGGTGACACCAACGGCCGTGCACAGAACCGTCGTGTCGAGGTCAACCTCAAGGCGATTCCAGGTCAGCAGTATGGTGCTCAGCAGTAAGCGCTGCACAAATGCCTGATTGAACCCCAGGCTAAAAAAGCCCGCCCGATTCCAATCAGATCGGGCGGGCTTTTTTTTATCGTCAGTTCCTGCAGGGGAAGTGGCGATCACAAAAAGTGTGCACTTCGTAGGAGATTCTATGTTTGGGGGAAACCCCCAAGCATAGAATTTGGCGTGTATTCACTTTGGTTTTTCATCAGCGCGAACATCACTCTGGCGAGCTTGCGTGCCAGGATAACCAAGGCTTGAGTACCTTTTAGGCCTCTGGCCAGGTAGCTCTGGTAGTACGGTTTCCAGACCGGCGAGCGGCTGGCGGCCATGGCACTGTTGTGAAACAGGCGCCGAAACTCAGAGTCCCCTCGCTTGGATAGCCGACGCCTTTGATCCTTTTGTCCTGACTGCCTCACCCGCGGATCCATGCCGAGGAAGGCGACGTACTCGTCGCTGTTTGCAAACTCCCCACGCAAAAACGCCGTGGCCGCTGCGGTGGCCGTCAGCAGCCCGACGCCCTCGACGGCCTGGCAGCGCTTCACCTGATCCTGCATCCCGGCGTCCTCGGCAATCTCCTTGAGTGTTTTCTGAATCGTTTTTTCGAACTGGGCAATGGCGACCAGAAGCTGGTTGAACTGCTCTTTGAGCAGGGGCTCGTTTTTCCAGCTCTGCTTGAGTGCGACACAGCCCCGGACCAGTTGGGCCCGGCGACGAAGCAGGCTTTTGAGCTGCGTGTAAGCCTTCGGTGGCGGGTTCCAGATCCTCAGCCTGTCGGACTCCCGGCTCAAGTAACGCGCCAGCAGTTCGGCATCCAGGGCGTCTGTTTTCGCCCTCATGCCTATGCCGTCGCGGTATTTGTTGAGGCGACTGCCATCGATGACGTAAACGTCATGGCCCATTTCATGGGCCATTTCCGTTGTATCAAGGTGATAGATATTGGTCGCCTCAAGCGCGATGGCGCTGTTCATTGGCAGCGTCTTGAGCCATTGCTTCAGGCTTGTTCGCTTGTTCGCGACCTTGAGGGGTTTTTGCAGGTCGGATCGATAGACAACGATCTCGTCCTTCGCCACATCCACACCAACGACCACCTGCGAATCAAGGATTGTCATGGCCCACCCTCCGAGCTAGGGTTTAAAGACTTGTCGGGGTTCACCGTTGCGCTGGCTTGTTTCTATCGTCGGTCCGAGCCGATGCATTCCTTATCGGCGCATTAGGTGAAGGGGTGGGACGAAGTCTCCCACGGTCTGTACTGGTCAGAGTCAGATGACGAGCTTTAGTCCCACCCACCCCTTCAAGTCTAAACATACAAGCGAGCCTGCTCGCGATGAGGTCATGTCAGTCGACATCAACTTGGCTGACATACCGCACTCGCGAGCAGGCTCGCTCCCACAGGATTTGTATTGCAGTTTAGAGCGTACCAAACACCTTCTTCGCCAAACTGGTTGCCGCCGCCGCCGGGTTCTGGCGCAGGGTTTCTTCCTGTTTGCCGATCATTTCGAACAAGCCGTTCAGCGCCTGTTCGGTGACGTAGTTTTCGACGTTGGCGTTTTTCGCATCGACCACGCCCATGGTCGCCGCTTGCCCTGCGAACGAGTTGTACTGCTGGACGAGACCCACTTGGTCGGTGGCCTGCCTGACGATGGGCAGGAACCTGGCGCGGATTTGTTCGCGGCTGGTTTTGTTCAGGTACTGGGTGGCCGAATCGTTGCCGCCGCTGAGGATGCCCTTGGCATCTTCCACGGTCATTTTCTTCACGGCGTCCACAAGGATTGGTTGGGCCTGGGTCACGGCGGTTTCCGCCGCTTTGTTCATGCTGGCTTCCAGTTGATCAACCTGATCACCCATGCCGAACTGTTTCATTTTGCTGGCGACTTTGCCCAACTTGCCCGGCAGTTCGATTTTTACATCCGGGTTGTTGCTGAACCCACCTGGTGTGCCAAGTTGTTTAACAGCCAATTGCGCGCCTTGGGTCAGGGCGTCCTTAAGCCCGCCGGTGGCGTCTTTTTGTGACAGGTCGGTGAGTGCCAAAGCCATGGCGTTGGCACTGATCATCAATCCCGCACACAGGCCGGCGAAGCGAAGGGTAGAGCGGAGCATGCAAGCTTCCTTGTTCGTAAGAGGTATTTAGCGGACGGCGTCTACGCGGACTTTCAGGGGCTGCGGGTCTTTGCCATCGAGCTGCACGGCGTGATGCTCGGTGGTGATGAAGATCAGCTTGCCGTCGACTTCGATACGCGCGCTGACGGAGTAGCGATGACCCGGTTTGACCCGGGCCGGATCGTAACTCAGATGGAATGGCAAGGGCACCTGGCCTTTGACCTGGCCTTTCTGTTCATCAAGAACTACCGCAGGGGCATCGGCCATAGACACGTCCTGCAAACTTACGCTCAGTGTGGCATTGGACGGTAGAGCGATTCGTTGCAGGTAGAAAACTTCACCGTTGAGCGACATTTCAGGTGCGCACGACGGCGTTTGGCAGGCTGTCAGCAAGGCAGCCGCGGCGAGCAGAGGCAATTTTTTCAAAAGTAGTTTCCGTGTCGAAGGCGCCAGTAGAATACTGGCGCCTGTGCCCGAACGTAAGCGGCTTTTACACTAAGCGTCGATCAGGACGGTTGATATCAGCCACCGAAAGCCGGTGTCCGAACAGGTTCCGGCATTAGTATCAGTTTTGCCGGTTTAAGACCTAGCGGCATTCGGTGCCGACTGTGGGTCTCGAATGTGCCGGTTAGTGTGTAAAGTTGGCCTGGCTTGATGACGGACGGATCATATTTCAGGTAAGTGGGGGTCATTTGCGCGGTCAGGCCCACGGCCTCACTCACAACGATCTCAGGCTGGTCATCAGTTTTCATTTCAATCAACTTCAGAATCAGCTCTGAGTCAGCAGGGTAATCAATTTTAGGCATCCAGTGCTTTTGCGCCGCGATGTAACCCACAGGGCTCAAGTGAATGTCCGTATCGTGATCGCCTCCTGCCCAGCGGAAATCCTGCTCCAGATCCAGTAGCAGCGCGGTCCCTTGGTGGGAGATTTTTACATTGATGGAGAAGCGGCTTCCGAACGTGTTCGACTGTGAGTCGACCACAACCGGGAAGATGATGGGACGCGTCGAGGAAAGTTGGTTGCTGCCCCACTGACAGTGAAGCCTGGGCGCATCTCTGTTGGTAATGTTTTGTACTCTGATACTTATTTCGCAACTTTCCGGTAGTTCAAAGTCTGGAGGAAAGTGCAGCTGGGTGTTGATGGTATGTTGGGTCATGATGATTTCCTTATCAATGGGCTCGTCGAAAATGACGAGCGCTGAGCTTATCTCCCGCGCATTCGAGCGTTATGTAGGAAAAGTTCGCCAAGCGAAAGCGAATTGATGACGGGATAGGTCGGAAGCGTCCTTGCTTCTGACACATTGACGGCTTATACCTGCTCGACGAGATCCGCCGCGTCTTCACTGCGATGCACCGCCACCTGACGAATTGACAGACGAATATCCGCCGGCAACACCCGTTTGGCCGCGCCTTCGGCCAGTTCACCGAGCAGTTCGTGGTAGCTCAGCTTGCCGGCTTCATCACGCTTGAGCACGTCGAGGTCTAGCATCGTCTGGATGAAGTGACGGAACAGGCTCTTGTCGAAGAATTCCGGGGCGTTCAGTCCATGCAGGATCGACAGGCGTTGGGCCATGACCGTGCACAAGTCTTCCAGTTCTTCGGCGCTGATGCTGTTCTGGCCGCTGTTGAGCAGCAGGGAAACGGTCATGTAGAAGCGCTGCAACGTCTGGGCGATGCTCTTCGATAGCAAGGTCAGCAGCACGAAATGTCGCGAGCTTGGCGCCGGACGCAGGTACACGTCGTTCTCGAAGCGCAGCAAGCCTTGTTCGACGAAGGCTTCCAGCCATTGATCGATCACCGTATCCAGTTCGTCGAGCGACCAGCGAATGAACAATTCCGCTTGCAGGTACGGGTACAGCGCGCGGGTGTAGCGCAGGATTTGTTCGCGGCTCATGCGCGAGGCGCTCTGGAAGAAACTGGCCAGCAGCGCCGGGAGGGCGAAAATGTGCAGCACGTTGTTGCGGTAGTAGGTCATCAGGACGGCGTTTTGCTCGTCCAGATAGAGGATCTTGCCCAGGGCGTCGCTCTGCTCGGACAGCAGATCCATATCTTTCACGTGTGCAATCAACGCGCGCCCGTCACCTTCCGGCAGCGTGGTGTGCGGCGAGTACGGCACCTTGCGTAACAGTGCCAGATACAGATCGAGCACCCGCGCCATGGCGCGATCATCGAGTGCCAAACGGCTGGTGGACAACAGGGCCAGGGCCACGAGATTTACGGGGTTGATCGCCGCCGCTTCGTTCAGATGCCGGGCGACTTTCTCGCCGAGGCGGTTGGTGGTTTCGTTGAGCCAGGCGGGTCTGAACTGCGGACCGAGTTCCTGCTGGCGCCAGTCCGGCTGTTCGCTGTCGAGGAACTCCGCCAGTTTGATCGGTTCGCCGAAGTTCACCGCCACTTGGCCGAAGCGCTGCTTGAGCGCGCCGATGACTTTGAAAATATCGAAAATCGATTCTTTCTTCTTGGCCGCACCGCGCAACTCGCCAAGATAGGTTCGACCTTCCAATACGCGTTCGTAGCCGATGTACACCGGCACGAAGACGATGGGCATGCGCGACGACCGCAGGAAGCTGCGCAGGGTAATTGCCAGCATCCCGGTTTTCGGTTGCAGCATGCGCCCGGTGCGCGAACGACCGCCTTCGACGAAGTACTCCACCGGGAAGCCCTTGGTGAACAGGGTGTGCAGGTATTCGTTGAACACCGAGGTGTAGAGCGGGTTGCCCTTGAAGGTGCGGCGCATGAAGAACGCGCCACCGCGACGCAGCAGGCCGCCGATCACCGGCATGTTCAGGTTGATGCCGGCGGCGATGTGCGGTGGGGTCAGGCCGTTGCGAAACAGCAGATAGGAGAGCAGCAGGTAGTCGATGTGGCTGCGGTGGCAGGGCACGTAGATTACTTCGTGACCCTGGGCGACCTTCTGCACGCCTTCGATGTGATTGACCTTGATGCCGTCGTAGATCTTGTTCCAGAACCAGCTCAGCACCACTTCCATAAAACGGATCGCGGTGTAGGTGTAGTCCGAGGCGATTTCGTTGCCGTAGCGCAGCGCTTGAGCCTTGGCTTTCTCGGGGGAGATGCTCTCGCGCTCGGCTTCGTCGAGGATCGCTTGCTTGACCATCGGCTGGTTGAGCAGGCCTTTGACCAGATTGCGACGGTGGGAAATGTCCGGGCCGATCACTGCCGCTTTGAGGTTGCGGAAGTGCACCCGCAGGATGCGCTGGGCCATGCGCACGGTGCGTTCGTGGCCCTTGTTGTGATCGATCAGCTCGCGCAGGTGGATCGGTGCGGAGAACTGAACGCGAGTCTTGCGTCCCAGCACGATGACGCTCAGCAGTCGGCGCAAGCGACCGGTGACGGCCCAGCTGTCGGCGAACAAGAGTTTCCACGGACTGTTTTCGCTGTCTGGCGACTGGCCCCAGAACACGCTGACCGGAATGATCTGCGCGTCTTCGGCGGCGTTCTGGCTCAAGGCGCTGACCAGACGGGTCAGGGTCGGCGGCGCGCCGCGCTTGTCCTGACGACCGAGCCAGTCCGGGTCCGGTGTCAGGTAGAAGAACGCGGCGGGTTCCAGCAGGTTGCCCACGGACACCGGCAAAACCGGACGCGGCAGGCCAGCCTTGCTGCATTCGGTGTCGACCACAGCGAGATCGGTTAGCGAAGGATTTTGCAGGACGTAGAACACCGGACGACTGCGGTCGAGGTCAAGGGTGAACGACGACTGGTTGATCGTCTCCGAGCGAACCCAGAGATACAACAGTCGGCGCAGGGTGCCAAACACAAGACGGCGGAACGGGGAACGGGTCATACGGCTTCTGCGTGAGTGAATAAAACCGAGCGTTTGCTCGTGAGGTCGATAGTGTGCCGGATTCGTTGAAAATCGGCAAAAAAGCGGCGAAGTAAACTCCTGTTGAGAGTTTTACCCTCTGTCATATACTCGGCGCTCTGTCGCCACTGCCCTCATGGGACCGGTATGCGCAGGCTGACGTTCCCGAGGCTTTCCTGCGAAAAGCCCGACCCATAATAAAAAAGGAGTATGAACACATGGCAACACGCGAAACCGGCAACGTGAAGTGGTTCAACGACGCCAAGGGCTACGGCTTCATTCAGCGCGAAGACGGGGTGGACGTGTTCGTGCACTATCGCGCGATACGCGGCGAAGGACACCGCTCACTGGCTGAAGGGCAGCAGGTTGAGTATGCGGTGGTGGAAGGGCAGAAGGGGTTGCAGGCTGAGGATGTGGTAGGTCTGTAATACGGTCCTGTAGGAGCTGGCTTGCCAGCGAAGGCGACAATCCTGATGCACCGAGGTGCATGGATCGCCAGCAAGCCGGCTCCTACAGGGTCACGTTACATCCAGCAATGTCAGGCGGTTTTCCAGGTGATCTCTTCTTCTCCGTCCGCGCTGATGCGTATCCAGCGATCGGCGGTCTCTTCGCCTTCTTCCTCGACCCAGGTTCCCGGTGCGCAACGCACTTCGACGTTCAGTGCGACAAATGCAGCGCGAGCGCAGGCGATGTCGTCTTCCCACGGGGTCTGGTCGCTTTCCAGGTACAGGCTGTTCCACTTTCCTACGGCTTTCGGTAACCAGGTCACCGGCACATTGCCGGCCTTGCACTTGTAGGTCTGGCCCTTTTGCACCCAGTCGGTGCATGGGCCCAATGCCGCACCCAGCCAGGCCGAGATGGCCTTGTGATCGACGTCGGCGTCTTTGAGGTAAATCTCGATATCGGGTTGGCGCATGGATGTCCTCACTGCGTGTCTGAAAAATCCATTCGCGGATTTAGCCTGTCTCGGGCACTCGCCCGGAACCAAAAAGTTATTGAAGTACGAAATAATCGTAGCGCATCGACACCGTGACCTCGAACGGCTCGGCCTGTTCGATGACTGCCGCCCGGCGTTCGGCACTGGCGCGCCAGCCGTGGGGTGTCATCGCCAACAGGTTGGCGCGGTCCTGCGGCTTGTCCAGCGTCAGCTTGAACGTCAGCGTCTCGCTGTGCGCCAGCGCCATGCCTTCGGGCACCAGATCCAGATGCTTGTCGTCAATGTATTCGCGCACTTCGTCGTACAAACGCTCGCGCAATTCCATCAGATGGCCGCTAGTCGGTCCGACTTTCATCAGGCCGCCGCCGACGCTGAGCAGGCGTTTGGCTTCTTCCCAATCCAATGGGCTGAAGACGCTGGCCAGAAACTGGCAGCTGTCCGAGGCCAGCGGCACCCGCGCCATGCTGGCAATCAACCAGGTCAGTTGCGGATTGCGTTTGCAGGCGCGTTTGACCGCCTCGCGAGAGATGTCCAGTGCATAGCCTTCGGCGTTCGGCAGGGCTTCGGCAATTTGCGCGGTGTAGTAACCCTCGCCACAACCAATGTCGAGCCAGCGCTGCGGCGCATAGCTGGCTGCCAGCTCCGCCAGACGCTTGGCCACCGGCGCATAGTGGCCGGCGTTCAAGAAATCACGGCGTGCCTCGACCATCGCCTGGTTATCCCCAGGGTCACGGCTGTTCTTGTGCTGTACCGGCAACAGGTTCAGGTAACCCTGACGTGCACGGTCAAAGCGGTGCCCGGCAGGGCACACCACGCCGTTGTCCACCGCATTGAGCGGTTCGCTACAGATTGGGCAAGAAAGCATCAGGCGAGCAACTTGATCAGGGTCTGATAGTAGATCTCGGTCAGCACATCGAGGTCAGCGGCCAGCACGCGTTCGTTGACCTGGTGGATGGTCGCGTTGACCGGCCCCAACTCAACCACTTGCGTGCCCATGGTCGCAATGAAGCGGCCGTCGGACGTGCCACCGCTGGTGGAAGCCTTGGTTTCGCGTCCTGTGATGTCCTTGATGCTCGACGACACTGCATCGAGCAATGCGCCCGGTTCGGTGAGGAATGGCAGACCGGACAATGCCCAATCGACGTGCCAGTCCAGGCCATGCTTGTCGAGGATGTCGGCGACGCGTTTTTGCAGGCCTTCAACGGTGGACTCGGTGGAGAAACGGAAGTTGAACACCGCCACCAGGTCACCGGGGATGACATTGGTTGCGCCAGTGCCGGAGTTTACGTTGGAAATCTGGAAACTGGTTGGCGGGAAGAAATCGTTGCCGTGGTCCCAATGCTCGGCGGCCAATTCGGCGAGGGCCGGGGCGGCGAGGTGGATCGGGTTCTTGGCCAGATGCGGGTAGGCCACGTGACCTTGCACACCTTTGACGGTCAGTTTGGCGCCGAGCGAGCCGCGACGGCCGTTCTTGACCACGTCACCGACCAGCGTGGTGCTCGATGGTTCGCCGACGATGCACCAGTCCAGACGCTCCTTGCGTGCGACGAGGCGCTCAACCACCGCTTTGGTGCCGTGATGCGCAGGGCCTTCTTCGTCACTGGTGATCAGGAACGCGACCTTGCCCTTGTGATCCGGGTAGTCAGCGACGAAGCGTTCGGCGGCGACAGTCATGGAAGCCAGGCTGCCTTTCATGTCCGCTGCGCCACGGCCGCAAAGCATGCCGTGTTCGTCGATCAGTGCATTGAACGGTTCGATCTGCCAGGCGGCGACCGGACCGGTTGGCACCACATCGGTGTGGCCGGCGAAGCACAGCACCGGGCCGTCATGTTTGCCGTGGGTCGCCCAGAAGTTATCCACATCTTCGATGCGCATCGGCTCCAGTGCGAAACCGGCATCGCCCAGGCGCTGCATCATCTGCTTCTGGCAATCGGCGTCAACCGGCGTCACGGACGGACGGCGGATCAGGTCGATGGCGAGTTGGAGGGTCGGCGAAAGGTCGGCGTAGGCCGTCATGGAAAACTCCGATCTGTGCAGCACAATAAACCTGTAGGAGCTGCCGAAGGCTGCGATCTTTTGCTGTTGTAGATTAAAAGATCGCAGCCTTCGGCAGCTCCTACAGTGCAAAAGGGCGATCATTCTAAAGCAAAACGGCGACCCGAAGGCCGCCGTTTGACGTTATCCGCAACGGATTATGCCGCTGCGATCTCAGGCTGCGCCGAAGGTTTGGGCAGCGAAGACAGGAACGCCATGATCAGCGCCGCGACGTACGGCAGCGACTGCACCAGCAGCATGGTGACCCAGAAGCGCATGTCGTTGCTCGGCAGGCCGTTCACCAGATAGATCCCCAGCGCGGCGCTCCACAACAGCAGCATGATGAACATCTCTTCACGGGCTTCCGAAATCGCCACCCAGAAGCCATGGTTATCGGCGTTTTTCGGCGTGCGGAAGAACGGAATGCTGCTGGTGAAGAAACCGTACAGCACCGCTTTGGCGATGGTGTGCGACAGCGCCAGCCCGGCCAGTGCCGCGCAGAACGCATCCTTCAGATTCACGCCCACTGCGCGGCGGTACAGGAAGATGATCTTGCCGACCTTGAACACGAACAGCGCCAACGGCGGGATTGCGAAGATCAGCAGCGGCGGATCGACCCGTTGCGGCACGATGATCATTGCTGCCGACCACAGCAGGGCGCCGACGGTGAAGAAGATGTTCATGCCATCCGCAACCCACGGCAACCAGCCCGCAAGGAAGTGATAACGCTGGCCACGGGTCAGTTCGGTGTCCTTGCCGCGCAGCAGGCTGGCAGTGTGACGCTTGATGATCTGAATCGCCCCGTAGGCCCAGCGGAAACGCTGCTTCTTGAAGTCGATAAAGGTATCGGGCATCAGGCCTTTGCCGTAGCTGTCGTGGTAATACGCCGCCGACAGGCCTTTCTCGAACACGCGCAAACCCAGTTCGGCGTCTTCACAGATGCACCAGTCGGCCCAGCCCAGTTCTTCGAGCACCGAACGACGGGTCATGGTCATGGTGCCGTGCTGGATGATCGCATCACGGTCATTGCGGGTGACCATGCCGATGTGGAAGAAGCCTTTGTACTCGGCGTAGCAAAGCTTCTTGAAAGTGCTTTCGTTCTGGTCGCGATAATCCTGCGGCGATTGCACCACGGCGATTTTCGGGTCGGCGAAGTGCGGCACCATGTGCTTGAGCCAGTTCGGGTGTACGCAGTAGTCCGAGTCGATCACCGCGATCACTTCGGCGTCCTTGGCGGTGTGCGGAATCAGGTAGTTCAGCGCGCCGCCCTTGAAGCCGGCGAGCGGTGCAACGTGGAAGAACTTGAAGCGCGGACCGAGGGTTTCGCAGTAGTCGCGCACCGGTTCCCACACGGCCGGATCCTTGGTGTTGTTGTCGATAATCAGGACTTCGAAATCCGGATAGTCGAGGTTGGCCAGGGCGTTGAGGGTCTGTTTGACCATCTCCGGCGGCTCGTTGTAGCAAGGTACGTGGATCGAGACTTTCGGGCGGTACGTGGAATCGCCCACCACCGGCAGGAATTCACGGCGACGCTTGTGCACCCAGACGGCTTCGGCCAATTCATGGGCTTCGGTCAGCAAGACGATGAACACCCCGAGCGCGCCGAGGGCGAGCAAAAAGCCGACCGTCAGGCTGAACCAGGTGCTGTATTGCTGGCTGTAGTCGTAACCGATCCACACCAGCACCGAGCCGCACAAGAAGGCGATGAAGGTCAGGAAAGTGCGGCCACGTTGACGCAGGGCCGAACCGTCGATCATCAGCAGCGTCAATGACAGCAATGCCAGAACCACCGAGCCGATGGCCAGCACGCGCCATTGAGGGATTGCTACCACCGGGCCTTCGAAGTTGAATTTCTGCTGGCGCGCGGCGTTGAACACGCCCCAATAAGCGCCCACCGAGCCTTCGTCGCTGGCTTTCCATGGCTGGTCAAATGCTTCGATCACGAAGTAGTTGAAACCCTGGCGGTTGAGCTTGTTGACCAGGGTGCGCAGGTAGATTGCCTGGTCTGCCGGCGACGCATCGGCGCCACCGCGCATGCGGCCGTTGCTCGGCCAGCCCACTTCGGACAGCAGCAGCGGTTTTTTCGGGAACATCTTTTTCAGGTCGCGGGCGCGGTCGAGGACGAACTGCCCTGCCTTGTCCATCGGAATGAATTCCCAGTACGGCAGCACGTGAGCGGCGATCAGGTCGACGTGCTTGGCCAGTTCAGGGTGTTCTTCCCAGACGTGCCATTGCTCCGACGTGGTCACCGGCACCTTCACAGCGGCACGCACACGGTCCAGCAAGACGCTGAGTTCCTGGGCGGTAATTTCCTTACGGAACAGTGCCTCGTTGCCGACGACTACGCGAACCACGCTGCGCGAGGAGTTGGCGATTTCGATGGCGCGGGTGATTTCCCGTTCGTTGCGTTCCTGATCGGGGCTGATCCAGATCCCCAGCGTCACCCGCAGGCCGAACTCTTCCGCCAGTTTGGGGATGTTCTCAAGCGTGCCATCCACCGAGTAAGTACGGATGTTGTCCGTCAGCTTGCTCATGATCTCCAGATCGCGACGCATCTGATCGTCGGTCGGGTACTGTTCCTTCTGCGGGAATTGACCCTGCTGGAATGGCGAATACGAGAAGCCGGAGATCTGTTCGGGCCAGTTGGGGGCAGTGACCGGGCGATTGATCAGCGCCCAGAAGCCGGTAAACAAGGCAGCGATGGCGAGCACCACCACCAGGTTGAGTCCAAATTTACGCGATGACATAGTTATTTCGGGTTCCAAAGACTGTGGAACGGAGGAACGGTTGGCCGTCGCCAAGGGGCGCGCATCCTACACCGGGTATTCTTTTGTCGTACAGCAGACAAGGAATTGCCGGACGTTGGGCAACCCAAGTCTCTTTAAGTTCTTTCGTTAGAGCGTGTAGGACAAATCTTCGTTCGATGGTGTTTACGTGGAAGTTACCCGTTCATAGCGTAATGATGCTCTTGGCCGCCGACAGCCCTATAATGCGCGCCGGTTTTTGAGGTGTTGGTCATGAGTACAGAAGATCCACGGTTTGCTGGCATCGCCCGTTTGTATGGCATCGAAGGTCTTGAGCGCTTGAAAGCAGCTCATGTGGCAATCGTCGGCGTGGGCGGCGTCGGTTCGTGGGCGGCGGAAGCCATGGCCCGTTGCGGCGTCGGCGAGATTTCGCTGTTCGACCTCGACGACGTGTGCGTCAGTAACGCCAACCGCCAGTTGCATGCGCTCGACAGTACGGTCGGCAAGCCCAAGGTCGAGGTGATGGCCGAGCGTCTGCGCGGGATCAACCCGCAGTGCACGGTGCATGCGGTGCCGGACTTCGTCACCCGCGACACCATGGCCCAATACATCACGCCCGACATCGATTGCGTGATCGACTGCATCGACAGCGTCAATGCGAAAGCGGCGCTGATCGCCTGGTGCAAACGCCGCAAGATCCAGATCATCACCACGGGCGGCGCGGGCGGGCAGATTGACCCGACGCTCATCCAGGTCTGCGACCTGAACCGCACGTTCAATGATCCATTGGCCTCGAAAGTGCGCTCCACTTTGCGCCGTGATTACGGTTTCTCCCGCACCGTAACCCGCCATTACAGCGTGCCGTGCGTATTTTCCACCGAGCAACTGCGTTACCCGAAACCGGATGGCAGCATTTGCTTGCAGAAAAGTTTTGTCGGGGATGGCGTGAAGCTCGACTGCGCCGGCGGGTTTGGCGCGGTCATGATGGTGACAGCCACGTTCGGCATGGTCGCGGCGACCAAGGCTGTGGATAAGATTGTGGCGGGCGTTCGGCGGCCGGCGGAGCGGGTCAAACCGCGGGTTTAAAATGTATCCGCTGTAGGAGCTGGCTTGCCAGCGATGGCGGCAGTCCTGATACACCGCGGTGCGCGGTGCGCGGTGCGCGGATCGCGAGGAAGCCGACTCCTACAAGGATATTTCCCGCATCCGCTGAAGCACCGCATTCAAGCCATTACTGCGCGACTCGGATAACTGTCGGCCCAGTCCCAACTGATTGAACCAGTCCGCCAAGTCCACCTGCTGCAACTCGGCCGCCGACAACCCGTTGACCCGCGCCAGTAACAGCGCCACCAATCCACGAATCAAACGCGCATCGCTGCTGGCGTGGAACTGCCAATGGCCTTCGCGCAACTCACCTACCAACCACACCTGACTTTCACAGCCGTGCACCCGGTTGGCGTCGCACATTTGGGCATCAACCAACGCTGGCAAGCGTTCGCCCCACTGCATCAACAGTCGTGCGCGTTGTTCCCAGCCAGCGGCCGCCCGAAAGACTTCAAGCGCTGTGACAGCATCGGCAGGCAAGCTCATCGCAATAACTCCAGCGCCTGATCCAGCGCGATAAAGAACCGTTCCAGGTCTTCGGAGTCGTTGTACAACGCCAACGACACCCGAATTGCCCCGGCCAATTCATAGCTTTTGAGCAGCGGCATGGCGCAGTGATGGCCGGCACGCACCGCGATCCCTTGTTCGGTCAGCAAATGTGCCAAGTCCGAGTTATGCACACCCTCGACGGTAAAACTGGCCAGCGCCAGTTGTGGCTTGCCCAGCAGACGGATGCCGTTGCGGGCCGTAAGACCTTTGAGCAGACAGTCATGCAACGCGGCTTCGTGAGTGGACAGGGCGTTCTGGTCGAGTTCCGAGAGGTAATCCAGGGTTGCGCCCAGACCGATCACGCTGGAAATCGGTGGCGTACCGGCCTCGAAACCCAGCGGCGCCGGGCGGAAGCGAGCGTCGTGATAATTGGCGTCCAGTACCATCTCGCCACCGAACTGCCAATGACGCAGCTGTTGCAGCGCTTCATTGCGCCCGAACAGCACGCCCAGCCCATCGGGGCCGTAGAGTTTATGGCTGGAAAATACATAGAAATCGCAGCCCAGCGCTTGCACGTCGTGGCGGCCATGGACCACGCCTTGGGCGCCGTCGATCACGGTCAAAGCGTTACGAGCTTTGGCCATCGTCAACAGCTCGGGCAAGGGTTGCCAGGCACCAATCACGTTGGACAGCTGACTGATAGCCAACAGGCGCGTACGCGGGCCGATCAAGCCTGCGGCAACTTCAAGGTCGATCACGCCGTTGGCATCCAGCGGCAGAATCACCAGTTTCACGTCGCGACGGTGTGCCAGTTGCTGCCACGGCAGCAGGTTGGCGTGATGCTCCAGGGCGCTGATGACGATCTCATCGCCCGGATGGAATAGATGTTCCAGGCCGTAGGCCAGGAGATTCAACGCGGACGTCGCGCCGTGGGTAAAGATGATCTGACCGCTATCGCCAGCATTCAGCCATTGCGCGACTTTGCGACGGCTGTCCTCGAATGCCTGAGTGGCGTGGGCGCCGGGCAAATGTTGCGCCCGATGCACGTTGGCCGCGCCGTTGACGTAGTAATGCGCCAGCGCATCCAGCAGGGCTTGAGGTTTCTGCGTAGTGGCGGCGTTGTCCAGATAGGTCTGGCCTTGCCGTTGGAGGGCGGCGATGGCCGGAAAATCGGCGCGCCAGGGGGAGAGAATCATCATGTTGTTCGCCTGTACGCCTGCCCCTTGTAGGAGCGAGCTTGCTCGCGATGGACGCGTGGACGACACGGGCTGTCTGATGCCGCGCGTTATCGTTGACGTCCATCGCGAGCAAGCTCGCTCCTACAGAGGTGCGGGTGGTCGTGTGGCTTAGTTGTGAGCGTGCAGCGCTTCGTTCAGTTCGATGGCCGATTTGTGGGTTTTGCATTCCACGGCACCGGTTTGCGAATTGCGACGGAACAACAGGTCAGGTTGACCGGCCAGTTCACGGGCCTTCACGACTTTGACCAGCTGGTTGTTCTCGTCCAGCAGCGCCACTTTGGTGCCGGCGGTGACGTACAGGCCCGACTCGACGGTGTTGCGGTCGCCCAACGGAATACCGATACCGGCGTTGGCGCCGATCAGGCAGCCTTCGCCGACCTTGATCACAATGTTGCCGCCGCCCGACAGGGTGCCCATGGTCGAGCAACCGCCGCCCAGGTCAGAGCCCTTGCCGACGAACACGCCTGCCGATACGCGGCCTTCGATCATGCCCGGGCCTTCGGTGCCGGCGTTGAAGTTGACGAAACCTTCGTGCATCACGGTGGTGCCTTCACCCACGTAAGCGCCCAGGCGGATACGTGCAGCGTCAGCGATACGCACCCCGGCCGGAACCACGTAGTCGGTCATTTTCGGGAATTTGTCGACCGAGAACACTTCCAGCAGGTCGCCGCGCAGGCGTGCTTCGAGTTGATGTTCGGCCAGCTCGGCCAGGTCGATTGCGCCCTGGCTGGTCCACGCCACGTTTGGCAGCAACGGGAAAATGCCCGCCAGGTTCAGGCCGTGTGGCTTGACCAGGCGATGGGACAGCAGGTGCAGCTTGAGGTAGGCCTCAGGCGTGGACGACAACTGGGCATCTTCTGCCAGTAAAGTCGCGACCAGCGGCTTGTGGCTCTCGGCCAGACGGGTCAGCAAGGCAGCCTGGGCAGCATCGACGCCCTTGAGCGCTTCAGCCAGTTGCGAAGCTTGAGTGGTGCTGAACGCGATGGCCTGATTGCCTTCGGTGTAGCCCAGGATTGGCGCGATGGCGGCTACGACTTCGGCCGATGGGTTGAGCACCGGGGCGGCGTAGAACACTTCCAGCCAGGCGCCTTGACGGTTTTGAGTGCCGACACCGAAGGCCAGGCTGAACAGGGTAGTAGACATGTTGATACCTCTAACAAAATGGAACGGGCTGCTTACTTGAGTGCGGCCGCGTAGATATCTGGCTTGAAGCCAATCAGGGTTCGGTCACCGAGATCGAGCACCGGGCGCTTGATCATCGAGGGTTGTGCGAGCATCAGCTCGATGGCTTTCGGCTGGTCGAGATCGGCTTTGCGTTCGTCGTCGAGTTTGCGAAAGGTCGTGCCTGCACGGTTCAACACCACTTCCCAGCCGTGCTCGTTGCACCATTGGGTCAGGTGTTCACGGTCGATTCCGACCGTTTTGTAGTCATGGAAGTCGTAGCTGACTGCGTGTTCATCGAGCCAGGTGCGCGCTTTTTTCATGGTGTCGCAGGCTTTGATGCCGAAAAGGTGCAACGTTTTGCTTGAAACGGTCAAGGAATTGCCCCCTTTGCAGGTGCTGTAAATAAAAGGTGACGGATTATGCCATGACCCTGAAGTTAAAACCCAAAACCCTGTGGGGGCCTGCTGGCGATGCGGCATTACAGCCGACACTTCTGCTGACTGAACCACTGCTATCGCGAGCAGGCTCGCTCCTGCAGGGGGTGTGGTGCTTGCGGGTGCGACATAGGTGCAAGGGCCACCGGTAGTCTAAGCGTCTAATATGGCACTTCAACGCTGTCGATTGCCCGGGAACCTCGCTTTATGCAAACCGCTTATACCGTCCTGATCCTGCTGATGCTGGTCGGCGTTTCACGCCTGATCGGGCGAGTGATCCCGCTGCCGTTGCCACTGGTGCAAATTGCCGCCGGTGCGTTGCTCGCCTGGCCGACGCTGGGCCTGCATGTGGTGCTGGATCCGGAGTTGTTCCTTTTTCTGTTCTTGCCGCCGCTGTTGTTTTCCGACGGCTGGCGTATGCCCAAGCGCGAATTCTGGCGCTTGCGCGGGCCTATCCTGACGTTGGCGGTGGGGTTGGTGTTGTTTACGGTAGTGGGGGCCGGATATTTCATTCACTGGTTGCTGCCCAGCGTGCCACTGCCCGTGGCGTTTGCGCTGGCGGCGGTGTTGTCGCCGACGGATGCGGTCGCGGTCTCGGCCATTGCGCGCAATCGGCTACCGACACCACTGATGCACATGCTGCAGGGCGAAGCGTTGATGAATGACGCCTCGGGTCTTGTGACGTTCAAGTTTGCTCTGGTGGCGGCCGTGACGGGCGTGTTTTCACTGACCAATGCCAGTCTGGCGTTTGTGTTGGTCGCGGTTGGAGGGTTGGCTGTTGGCGTGGCGCTTAGCTGGCTGGTCGGCCGTCTTCGGGCGTGGATGATCAACCGCGGTTGGGATGATCCGGCTACCCATGTGGTCTTCATGTTGTTGCTGCCGTTTGCGGCATATGTGCTGGCCGAACAGCTTGGGGCGTCGGGCATTCTGTCGGCGGTCGCAGCGGGCATGATGCAAAGCTGGCTTGACCTGCTGCCGCGTCAGACCAGCACCCGGCTACTCAATCGCAGCGTCTGGTCGTTGCTGGAGTTTGCCTTCAACGGCCTGATTTTTCTTCTGTTGGGTTTGCAGTTGCCGGACATCATCAAGGCGGTGGCCAGTCATGAAACGTCGCTATGGCCGACGCTGCTGTATCGCTGTTTTGATGTCGTCGCGATTTTCCTGGTGCTGCTGATATTGCGATTCGTCTGGGTGCAGAGCACCTGGCGATTGTCGGTTTTTTTGCGCCGTCTGCGTGGCAAGGGCGAAATGACTCATGTGCCGACAACGCGGTCCTGCTGGTTGTTGACCGTGGGTGGTGTGCGCGGAGCGGTGACGCTGGCGGGTGTGATGTCGGTGCCGCTGCTGATGGGCGGGGTGGTATTTCCGGAGCGCGACCTGCTGATCTTTATCGCCGCCGGCGTGATCCTGTTGTCGCTGATCGCAGCCTGTATCGCTTTGCCGCTGTTGCTGCGGGGTGTTGAAACCAGCCCGGACGACAAGCGTCGCCACGAAGTGCGCGAAGCGTGGCGCAAAACGGCTGAAGCGGCCATTCATGCACTGGAAGTTGAAGAGGCCGGTGCCCAGGATGCGGCAGAGGCAGCACTGGCCGTCGAACTGAAGGCCCGGATCATGTCTGAATATCGCCATCAGCTGGAGGTGTTCAACGATTCGGCCGAAGCCCAGGCGCTGGCCTTTCAGATGGATTTGCTGGAGCGGCGTTTGCGTTTGAAGGCTTTGAAGGCTCAGCGACTGGAGTTGTACAGCCTCAGCCGTCATCACCAGATTGGTGATGACGTATTGCGAGAAATACTGGGTGAACTGGATTTGAGTGAAGCAAACCTGGGGCACGTCAACTAGTTAAATTTGTTGAAGGTCAGCGTTTTGGGTAGAGCAGTTTCATCATTGTTTTATCTTTCTTGCTGATCTTGCGATTAGGGGGGATTTCCCAGTCTCCCAGTGTCAGGGCGTTGGCAACAGGGTAATGCATGATGGACTTTTTGTCGTAAGGCGTATAAATCGCTTCAATTGTATCGAAGGGAGTAAAGATGTTCATGTCAACCGCCTCCTTGTCGATTGGGTTCATTTCCCGGTTTTTGTAGAATTCATACACTTTCGGCTTATCCCAGGGGATATTGGCATCGGGATGTTGGTGTTCATGCATTGCTCCCAAGGCGTGTCCGAACTCGTGAATGACAATAAGCTCAAAGTCTTCATGTTCTGGTTTTACGCCCAGTTGCATGGTTGGCCAGTCCGGGTGAGTCAATAGCGCATCGGTGCCCAGTATTGAACTGTTGCGGTTGTTTTTGGTGGCGATCCTTATCTCGCCTGCTCGACCCTCGACGAAATCGAAAGTCAGATTGATATAGGGCAACCATTTGCTGGCCGCATCGATGATCTTGCGTTTATGCTCATCGTCAGGATCATCCATGAACGCGATTTTCAACGTGCGGTCATTTTCCCACAGTTTTGAATAATTAACTAAAGAGCGCTTGCGGCGGGAGCCTGTTTGATAGTTTGCATTTCTGGGGCTTTCGTTGATGGCTGCGTCATAAGATTCCTGATGATCGGGCCATTGGATAAGTGTGCAGTGCTCAATGTTATTCATTGGCGGACTTCTTCCATGAAGTGATAGTTGGGTTTATGAGGCGTGCTGCTGCGCGCGAAATAATATTAAGGTGTATGTATGCGCAGGGTGAACTTTAGAAGTTGGGAAAGTGTAACTTCATACGTTGGACTGCCCGCACGACATTGCGTAATGCGGGCAGAGGCCGTTACTTGTTACGGGTAACAAATGCGCGAATGCGCTCCGCCGCCTCGACGCACTCGGCCAGTGGCGCGACCAGTGCCATGCGCACGCGGCCAGCACCTGGATTGACACCGTCCACCTCACGGGACAAGTAAGAGCCCGGCACCACAGTCACATGCTCCTGCTCGAACAGGTCGCGGCAGAACGCAGCGTCGTCCCCGGCCACGTTCGGCCACAGGTAGAAGCTGCCATCCGGGCGTTGCACGTCCAGCACAGGGCTGAGAATTTCCAGTACGGCATCAAACTTCTCGCGATACAGCGCACGGTTGGCGCGTACGTGCACTTCGTCATTCCACGCCGCTACGCTGGCCAGTTGAGTCTGCACCGGCATAGCGCAGCCGTGGTACGTCCGATAGAGCAAAAAGCCCTTGAGGATGTCGGCGTCACCGGCGACAAAGCCCGAACGCAGGCCTGGCAGGTTCGAACGCTTGGACAGGCTGTGGAACACCACGCAGCGCTTGAAATCCTTGCGGCCCAGTTCTACACAAGCGCTAAGCAAACCTGGCGGCGGGGTCTGTTCGTCGAAGTAGAGTTCGCTGTAGCACTCGTCGGCAGCAATCACGAAGTCGTATTCATCGGCCAAGGCGATCAGCTTTTTCAGAGTCTCGACCGGGATCAAGGCGCCAGTCGGGTTGCCAGGCGAGCACAGGAACAGAATCTGGCAGCGTTTCCAGATGTCTGGCGAAACGGCGTCAAAATCCGGGTTGAAGCCGTTTTCGTCCAGGCACGGCAGGTAGTGCGGCTTGGCTCCGGCGAGGAACGCCGCGCCTTCGTAAATCTGGTAGAAGGGGTTCGGGCTGACCACCAGTGCGTCGTCGCCACGGTTGACCACGGTCTGGGTGAAGGCGAACAGGGCCTCGCGGGTGCCGTTGACCGGCAGCACGTTGCGCGCCGGGTCGATCCAGCCGCCAGGAACACCGAAGCGACGCTCGCACCAGGCCGCGATGGCTTCACGCAGCGCCGGGATGCCGAGCGTGGTCGGGTACACCGCCATCTGATCCAGGTTGCTGGCCAGGGCCTCGGCGACAAAGCTTGGCGAGCGGTGTTTCGGCTCGCCGATGGACAGTGCAATCGGGCGCAGGTCCGGGTTCGGCGTCACGCTGCCGAGCAGGGCGCGGAGCTTTTCGAAAGGGTAAGGCTGCAACTGGGTCAGAGCGTTGTTCATCGATAGATCTCGTTCGGTATAGGGTAGCGCTGGTCGACTGTAGGAGCGAGCCTGCTCGCGATGGTCTCGAGGTCGCGAAGTTCAGCCTGCTGCCAAGCGTCATCGTTGATGACCATCGCGAGTATGCTCGCTCCTACAGAGGGGGCCCGGGCCATTTTCACGTCAGATACTGATGCGCGACAGTTTGATATCGGGTTCCTGGTTGACGCTCAACTGCTCGACGATTGCATCCTGCAAGCGACTGCACAGCAATGGATCGGACAGCGGCTGATTGTGTGCGTCAGTGATGAAGAACACGTCTTCCACCCGCTCGCCAAGCGTGGCGATCTTGGCGTTCTGCAAGGACAGATCAAACTCCAGGAAAATCGTGCCGATTCGCGCCAGCAAGCCCGGCCGGTCGGGAGCTGTCAACTCCAGCACTGTCACCGGGCGCTGGGCGTCGTTGTGGATCGTCACCTGGGGCGCGAAGGCGAAATGCTTGAGCTGACGTGGTACCCGACGCTGGATGATGGTCGGGTAGTCGTCCGGATTGCGCAGGGCTTCGGTCAGGCCATCGCGGATTTGTTTGACCCGCGCCGGATTATCGCCGATCGAGTCACCGTCAGTGTCGAGCACGATGTAGGTGTCGAGGGTGAACTGGCTGCTGGACGTGATGACCCGGGCGTCATGAATGTTCAGGTTGAGCTGGTCCATCGCCGCCACGGTCACGGCAAAGAAGTCATGCTGGTCCGGTGCGTAGATGAAGATCTGCGTGCCGCCCTCGAACTCGCGCTGGGTGGTTTCCTTGATCAGTACCAGCGGCCCGCCGTCGACGGGTTGCTGGAGGATCGCATCCGTGTGCCAGGCGACGTCGCCGGCGGTGTGACGCAAGAAATAGTCGTCGCCCAACTGCGCCCACAACTGCTCGACGTCGTCCGGATCGGTGCCACCGCGCACCAGGATGTCGAGGGCGGCGCTTTGGGTCTGGCGGATCTGCTCTTCGCGGTCCACGGGGTTTTCCAGGCCGCGACGCAGTGCCCGCTTGGTCTCGGTGTAGAGCTGGCGCAACAGGCTGGCGCGCCAGGAATTCCATAGCGTCGGGTTGGTGGCATTGATATCGGAGACGGTCAGCACGTATAGGTAATCGAGGTGGGCTTCGTCACCGACGATCTGCGCGAAATCGTGGATCACCTGCGGGTCGGACAAGTCCTTGCGCTGGGCAGTGGTCGACATCATCAGGTGATTTTGCACCAGCCATACGATCAGGCGGCTGTCCCAGGCGGGCAATTGATGACGCTGGCAAAATGCAGCGGCATCCACGGCGCCGATGTCCGAGTGGTCGCCATGCCGACCCTTGCCGATGTCGTGGTACAGGCCGGCGATGTAAATCAGTTCGGGCTTGGGCAACTTGCCCATGGTTTTGCTGGCCAGCGGGAATTTTTCCGACACCTGGGTGTACTGCAACTTACGCAGGTGTTTGATCAGGTTCAGGGTGTGCGCGTCGACCGTATAGATGTGGAACAGGTCGTGTTGCATCTGCCCGACGATGAAGCCGAACTCCGGAAGATAACGCCCAAGGATGCCGTAACGGTTCATCCGGCGCAGGTTGCGGTGGATGCCGATCTTGCACTTGAACAGTTCGATGAACAGGCTGGTGTTGCGAATGTCATTGCGAAAGTCGTCGTCGATCAGGTGACGGTTCTCGCGCAGCAGGCGAATGGTGTCGGCACGAACACCTTTGATTTCCGGTTGCTGGGCCATCAGCACGAATATTTCGAGCATGGCGAACGGCGTACGGCGGAACACGTTGTCGTTTCGAGCCTCGATGTAACCGTCGTGCAACTGGAATCGCGAATTGATCGGCTGTGGCGGCGCTTCGTCTTCCGGCGCGAGGATCACTTCCTCGAAGTGCTGGATGATCAGGTCGCTGAGCTGGGCAATGCTCATGACCACCCGGTAGTACTGCTGCATGAAGTTTTCGATGGCTTGCTTGGCGTCGTCGCCGGCGAAGCCCAGCAGACCGGCGATGGTGCGCTGATGATCGAACAGCAGGCGGTCTTCGGCACGTCCGGCGAGCATATGCAGGGCGTAACGAACCTTCCACAGAAACTCCTGAGAAGAGGCGAGCAAGGCGTTTTCGCTCTCGACCAGGAAACCTTCACCCGCCAATGCGCGCAAGTTCAAGGTGCCGTATTCACGGCGGGCCACCCAAAGA
The DNA here is from genome assembly GCF_001269805.1 of Pseudomonas sp. P1.8. NCBI lineage: Bacteria > Pseudomonadati > Pseudomonadota > Gammaproteobacteria > Pseudomonadales > Pseudomonadaceae > Pseudomonas > Pseudomonas sp. P1.8. Next base: position 719,138 of record NZ_LHVM01000013.1, on the reverse strand, counting down.
ATCGTCTGGATATCCCGTAGTCCCCCGGGGGAGCCTTTGACGTTGGGTTCCAGGTTGTACTCGGTGTCGTTGTACTTGTGGTGGCGGGCCTTTTGCTCGGCGCGCTTGGCGAGGAAGAAGTCCTTGCTCGGCCACATATGAGCGGTGCTGGTGACATCCAGCATGCGTTGGCGCAAGTGCTCGGGTCCGGCGATGGTGCGGCTTTCCATCAGGTTAGTGACGACGGTCAGGTCAGCTCGTGCCTCGACGGCGCATTCGTCGACTGAGCGAACACTCTGGCCGACTTCCAGGCCGATATCCCACAACAGCGTCAGAAAACGCTCGATGGAATCGCGGAAAACTTCGTGGTCGGCGCTGTCCAGCAGAATCAGCAAGTCGATGTCGGAATAAGGGTGCAACTCACCGCGACCGTAGCCGCCGACCGCGACCAGCGCGATGTCGGCGTCCTCGCTCCAGTTGAACTGATCCCAGGCCTTTTGCAGGATGTTGTCGACGAACCAGGCGCGATCCTCGATCAGCCGACGAATGTCCCTGCCGCTGCGAAAGCGCCCGTCGAGCACTTCGCGGGCCTGGCGGATTGCCTTCTTGAACGCAGCGATGGGGCTTGCCTTCAGGGCCAGTTCAGCCTGGAACTGGCCGCGGTCGAAGAGTTCGGGATCCACCTGCGGCATCGATTGGCTTTCCTTTCTATAGGCTGGGGTCGGTAGCGGGATCAGGCCGAGACGCGGGGGATGGTGTCATCGCTGCGCAGGGTGAAGATCTCGTAACCGGTGTCGGTCACCAACAGGGTGTGTTCCCACTGTGCCGACAGCTTGCGATCCTTGGTGATCGCGGTCCAGCCATCGCCCAGCACTTTGGTGTCGGCGCGACCCTGGTTGATCATCGGCTCGATGGTGAAGGTCATGCCGGCCTTCAGCTCCATGCCAGTGCCGGCGCGGCCGTAATGCAGGATCTGCGGTTCTTCGTGGAATACCTTGCCGATACCGTGACCGCAGAACTCGCGAACCACGGAGAAACCGTTCTTTTCGGCATGCTTCTGGATGATTTCGCCGATGTCGCCCAGGCGGCAGCCGGGTTTGACGATTTCAATCGCCTTGTACATGCACTCCTGGGTCACCTGGGACAGGCGCTCGGCCCAGACCGGTACGGAGCCGACGTGGAACATGCGGCTGGTGTCGCCGTGGTAGCCGTCCTTGATGACGGTGACGTCGATGTTCAGGGTGTCGCCATCTTTCAGTGGCTTGTCGTTCGGGATGCCGTGGCAGACCACATGGTTGATCGAGGTGCAGATCGACTTCGGGTAGCCCTTGTAGTTGAGCGGGGCGGGGATGGCTTTCTGCTCATTGACAATATAATCGTGACAGATCTGGTTCAGCTGATCGGTAGTGACGCCCGGCTTGACATATTCGGCAATCATTTCCAGTACGTCGGCGGCCAGTTTGCCGGCGACACGCATTTTTGCGATGTCCTCGGGGGTTTTGAGGTTGACGGTCATACAGGCTCTCTCTGCGCTCAAAGGCGCTTTCTAAACGGAAAGGGCGTTGCGCGATCGAACTTCGCAGCCCTGAAAAATGCGATTCTATCAGACGATCAGCGCAAATCTGCGCCTGAGTGCATCGCTTCTCTTTATAGAATGGTGCATTCTTGGCTGATTCCAAGGGGCCGCGCAAAGCGCCTGCCGGGATTTTTGAATCCGGGTTCCGTTTTTCCCTGTCTTATGATATAAAATGCGCCGCTTTCCGGGGATGCCCCGAAAAGCCTAAATCCACACACGTGTCGACACGATGACCTGGGTGCCTTCAGCTGAAGCTGCTGGTTGGTCATTGGGATACGTGGAGGCCAAACCCGACTTATTAAGGAACTATCATGTCCCAAGTCAATATGCGCGATATGCTGAAGGCCGGTGTGCACTTCGGTCACCAGACCCGTTACTGGAACCCGAAAATGGGTAAATACATTTTCGGCGCGCGTAACAAGATTCACATCATCAACCTTGAAAAAACCCTGCCAATGTTCAACGAAGCTCTGACTTTCGTAGAGCGTCTGGCCCAGGGCAAAAACAAGATTCTGTTCGTCGGCACCAAGCGTTCCGCTGGCAAGATCGTTGCTGAAGAAGCAGCACGTTGCGGTTCGCCGTACGTCGATCACCGCTGGTTGGGCGGCATGCTGACCAACTTCAAAACCATCCGTGCTTCCATCAAGCGTCTGCGTGACCTTGAAGTGCAAGCCGAAGACGGTACTTTCGCCAAGCTGACCAAGAAAGAAGCGCTGATGCGCTCTCGTGACCTGGAAAAGCTGGACCGTTCCCTGGGTGGTATCAAAGACATGGGCGGTCTGCCAGACGCTCTGTTCGTTATCGACGTTGATCACGAGCGCATCGCGATCACCGAAGCCAACAAGCTGGGCATTCCGGTTATCGGCGTAGTCGATACCAACAGCAGCCCGGAAGGCGTTGACTACATCATCCCAGGCAACGATGACGCAATCCGCGCTATCCAGCTGTACATGGGTTCGATGGCTGACGCGGTTATCCGTGGTCGCAACAACGTTGCCGGCGGCACCGTAGAGTTCGCAGCTGAAGAAACTCAGGCTGCAGCTGAGTAATTGACGCCCTGGCGTTGACTCAGTAAGCAAAAAGGGGGCTTGGCCCCCTTTTTGCCACCTCGAAAACCATTTGTCGGCGCCCACTGCTCTATCTGTAACGTGCGGCAGCTAACAAGGGTGGTTCGGGAAGAATTGAACGCCCGTTCGATCGGGTGGAATGGTTGAAAACCTATCCAAGAGGATTTTGAAATGGCAGAGATTACTGCAGCGTTGGTCAAAGAACTGCGCGAGCGTACCGGCGAAGGCATGATGGATTGCAAAAAGGCCTTGACCAAGGCTGGCGGCGACATCGAGAAAGCCATTGATGACATGCGTGCTTCGGGCGCCATCAAGGCTGCCAAGAAAGCGGGCAACGTTGCCGCTGAAGGCGCTATCGCCATCAAGGCTGACGACAAGGCAGCCGTGCTGCTGGAAGTCAACTCGCAGACCGACTTCCTGGCCCTGCAAGACGACTTCAAGAACTTCGTTGCTGCCAGCGTAGAAAAAGCCTTCGACGAAAAACTGACCGACGCAGCTCCGCTGATCGCGGCTCAGGAATCGGCTCGTGAAGCCCTGGTGGCCAAAGTTGGCGAAAACGTCAACATTCGTCGCCTGGTACGCGTAGAGGGCGACGTTGTCGGCACCTACCTGCACGGTAACAAAATCGGCGTTGCTGTTGTTCTCAAGGGCGGCGATGTTCAGCTGGCCAAAGAAATCGCCATGCACGTGGCGGCAAGCAACCCTGAGTTCCTGCTGCCATCGCAGGTTTCGCCAGAAGCCATCGAGCGTGAGAAAGCCGTATTCCTGTCGCTGAACGAAGACAAGATGAAAGGCAAGCCAGCAGAAATCGTTGAGAAAATGATTGCTGGTCGTATCACCAAGTTCCTGGCTGAAGCCAGCCTGGTCGAGCAAGCTTTCGTCATGAACCCGGAAATCACCGTGGGTGCATTGGCCAAGAAAGCCGGCGCTGAAATCGTTTCCTTCACCTACTTCAAAGTAGGCGAAGGCATCGAGAAGCCAGTCGACAACTTCGCGGAAGAAGTTGCTGCACAGCTGGCTGCCGCCAAGCAATAAGACGGTTTTTAACTGTCGCCCTGAAGAGGCTGCCCGCTCACGCGCGCAGCCTCTTTTCAGATGGGGTACCAATTTTTATTGGTTTCCCATTGGAACTGGCTTACAAAGCCATGTTCCGATGGCGCTGAAGCAGCGCCAAGCTAGAGTGAACGCCAGCTGAAAACAGCTCGCAAAGAATTTTTAAAATACGCCGCAGGAGAGATTCGCAATGGCTCAGCAGGGCAGTGGTTATCAGGCTCGCTATAAACGCATTCTACTCAAGCTTAGCGGCGAGGCCCTGATGGGCTCGGAAGAGTTCGGGATCGACCCGAAAGTTCTGGATCGCATGGCACTGGAAGTTGGCCAATTGGTCGGGATCGGCGTTCAGGTCGGTCTGGTCATCGGCGGCGGCAACCTGTTTCGCGGTGCAGCGCTCAGCGCTGCCGGCATGGATCGGGTAACAGGCGACCACATGGGCATGCTGGCCACTGTGATGAACGCCCTGGCTATGCGTGACGCGCTTGAACGTGCCAATATCTCGGCCATTGTGATGTCGGCCATTTCCATGGTGGGCGTGACCGATCACTATGATCGCCGCAAAGCCATGCGCCATCTGAATGCCAAGGAAGTCGTGATTTTCGCGGCGGGTACCGGCAATCCTTTCTTTACCACGGATTCGGCAGCCTGCCTGCGTGCTATCGAAATCGATGCCGATGTCGTGCTCAAGGCGACGAAGGTCGATGGTGTCTACACCGCTGACCCATTCAAAGACCCGCATGCCGAGAAGTTCGATCATCTGACCTACGATGAAGTGCTGGATCGCAAGCTGGGTGTGATGGATCTGACGGCCATTTGTCTGTGCCGCGACCACAAGATGCCGCTGCGCGTATTTAACATGAACAAGCCCGGCGCCCTGCTGAATATCGTTCACGGCGGCGCTGAAGGGACTCTGATCGAGGAAGGCCAACAATGATCAACGAAATCAAGAAAGACGCTCAAGAGCGCATGCAGAAGTCCGTCGAATCGCTGGCGCACAACTTCGGCCGTATCCGTACCGGCCAGGCGCACCCAAGCATTCTGGAAGGCGTGATGGTGCCGTACTACGGTTCCGATACTCCGATCAAGCAAGTAGCAAACATCACCGTCAAAGACGCCCGCACCCTGCAAGTGGTTGCCTTCGAGCGCAACATGCTGGGTGCTGTCGACAAGGCTATCGGTAGCGCAGGTCTGAACCTGAACCCGACCAACCTTGGCGAGCTGCTGCTGATCTCCATGCCGGCCCTGACCGAAGAAACCCGCAAGGGCTTCACCAAGCAGGCCCGTGACGTTGCTGAAGACGCTCGTGTTGCCGTGCGCAACATCCGTCGCGATGCGAACAGCCAGCTCAAGGATCTGGTCAAGGAAAAAGCCATCAGTGAAGACGAAGAGCGCCGCGCAACTGGCGAAATCGACGATCTGACGAAAAAATTCGTGGCAAAAATCGACGCGGATTTGGCGCAGAAAGAAAAAGACCTGATGGCCGTATAAGGGTCGAGTTTTCATGGAAAAGACCAAGCAGGCTGCGCCGTCTATAGTTCCGCGTCACGTCGCGATCATCATGGATGGTAATAATCGCTGGGCAAAAAAACGCTTTATGCCGGGAGTTGCAGGGCATAAGGCGGGCGTGGACGCGGTTCGCGCGGTCATTGAGGTGTGTGCTGAATCTGGGGTCGAAGTATTGACCCTGTTCGCGTTTTCCAGCGAGAACTGGCAGCGCCCGGTCGATGAAGTCAGTGCCTTGATGGATTTGTTCTTCAAGGCGTTGCGTCGTGAGGCCAAGCGCCTCAACGACAACAACATCAGTCTGCGCATCATTGGTGATCGCTCGCGCTTCCATCCCGAGCTTCAGGCGGCGATGCGCGAAGCGGAAGCCATGACGGCCGGTGCCAATCGTTTCGTTCTGCAGATCGCCGCCAACTACGGCGGTCAGTGGGATATTGCACAAGCCGCCCAGCGGCTGGCCCGGGAAGTCCAGGCCGGGCATCTGCGCCCGGAGGACATTACGCCGGAGCTGCTGCAGACCTGCCTGGCAACCGGCGACCTGCCATTGCCTGACCTGTGCATTCGCACGGGAGGCGAACACCGCATCAGCAACTTCCTGCTGTGGCAACTGGCCTACGCCGAATTGTACTTTTCCGACCTGTTCTGGCCGGACTTCAAACACGATGCCATGCGTAACGCGCTGGCCGATTTCGCATCCCGCCAGCGTCGCTTCGGTAAAACGAGCGAGCAGGTCGAGGCTGGAGCCCGGGTTTAATGCTTAAACAACGAATCATCACCGCACTGATCCTGCTGCCGATTGCCCTGTGCGGGTTTTTCCTGCTGGAGGGGTCCGGTTTTGCGCTGTTTATCGGTCTGGTCGTGACCCTTGGCGCCTGGGAATGGGCTCGTTTGGCAGGCTTTACCGCCCAGCCGATCCGGGTTGCTTATGCCGCTGTCGTCGCGGCAATTCTGTTTGTCTTGCACGTCCTGCCGGCCCTGGCCCCTTGGGTATTGGGGGCTTCGGTGTTGTGGTGGGGGGTAGCGACGTACCTGGTGCTGACGTACCCGCGCAGTAGCGAGCATTGGGCCAGTGCGGTCTGCAAGCTTGTCATCGGGCTGCTGATCTTGCTGCCGGCCTGGCAGGGCCTGGTTCTGATCAAGCAGGAGTCTTTGGGTAACTGGTTGATCATGGCGGTGATGGTGCTGGTCTGGGGGGCTGATATCGGGGCGTACTTTTCCGGTCGGGCCTTCGGCAAGCGCAAGCTGGCGCCGCAAGTCAGTCCAGGCAAAAGCTGGGAGGGCGTGTATGGTGGTCTGTTGCTGAGCCTGGTCATCACTGCAATCGTCGGTATTGCGCGTGACTGGAGCTTTTCTCAGATGCTGATGGGCCTGTTTGGCGCAGCAGTCATCGTGTTTATTTCGGTGGTCGGAGATCTCACGGAAAGCATGTTCAAGCGCCAATCCGGAATCAAAGACAGCAGTAACCTGCTGCCCGGCCACGGCGGTGTGCTGGATCGGATCGACAGCCTGACGGCGGCAATACCAGTGTTCGCCGTGCTGCTGTGGATGGCGGGACCATGAGTCACCCACAGCAGATTACCGTTCTGGGCGCTACGGGTTCGATTGGCCTGAGTACACTCGACGTCATTGCCCGGCATCCGGATCGTTATCAGGTTTTCGCCCTCAGCGGTTTCACTCGGTTGGCCGAGCTGCTGGCGCTTTGTGTGCGCCACTCTCCACGGTTTGCCGTGGTGCCCGAGGCCTATGCTGCCGTGCGCTTGCAGGATGATTTGCTCGCGGCGGGCCTCTCGACCCGCGTGCTGGTCGGTGAGGAAGGCCTTTGTCAGGTAGCGGCTGACCCGCAAGTCGATGCGGTCATGGCGGCTATTGTCGGGGCGGCGGGATTGCGTCCGACCCTGGCGGCAGTAGAGGCAGGCAAGAAGATTCTCCTGGCCAACAAGGAGGCGCTGGTCATGTCCGGCGCTTTGTTCATGCAGGCTGTGCGTAAAAGCGGTTCGGTATTGCTGCCGATCGACAGTGAGCACAACGCGATTTTTCAGTGCATGCCGCGGGATTTCGACCGTGGATTGAGTGCTGTCGGCGTGCGTCGGATTCTGCTGACAGCTTCTGGTGGCCCGTTCCGACAGACACCGATGGCTGAATTGGCCCATGTTTCACCTGATCAGGCCTGCGCGCACCCAAACTGGTCCATGGGGCGCAAGATTTCCGTTGATTCGGCCAGCATGATGAACAAAGGCCTTGAGTTGATCGAAGCTTGCTGGCTATTCGATGCCAAGCCATCCCAGGTCGAAGTAGTGATTCACCCGCAGAGTGTGATTCACTCGCTGGTCGACTATGTCGATGGTTCTGTTTTGGCGCAGTTGGGTAATCCAGACATGCGCACGCCAATTGCCAACGCTTTGGCCTGGCCCGAGCGAATTGATTCGGGGGTTGCCCCTTTGGACCTGTTCGCCATTGCGCGCCTGGATTTCCAGGCGCCTGACGAAGAACGCTTCCCGTGTCTGCGATTGGCGCGGCAGGCGGCTGAAGCCGGTAATAGTGCTCCTGCCATGCTCAATGCGGCGAATGAAGTCGCCGTGGCAGCGTTTCTCGACGGACGGGTTCGTTACCCGGAAATCGCGAGTATTATCGAGGAAGTATTGAATCTGGAGCCCGTAGTGGCGGTGGATGATCTTGAAGCAGTGTTCACGGCAGATGCGAAAGCGCGACTGCTGGCCGGGCATTGGCTCAGTCGTCACGGACGCTAAGTGCTGCGAACACGTTTGCCCCGGCAGCGGCGGATAGGATTGCGGAGAAAGTAAATGAGCGCGCTTTATATGATTGTCGGCACCCTGGTTGCACTGGGTGTGCTGGTTACCTTCCACGAGTTCGGCCATTTTTGGGTCGCGCGTCGCTGTGGGGTCAAAGTGCTGCGTTTCTCCGTAGGCTTTGGCATGCCGCTGCTGCGCTGGCATGACAAGCAAGGCACCGAGTTCGTGGTTGCCGCCATCCCGCTGGGTGGTTACGTGAAGATGCTCGACGAGCGGGAGGGCGAAGTACCACTCGATCAACTCGATCAATCGTTCAATCGCAAGACCGTCCGCCAGCGCATCGCTATCGTGGCGGCGGGACCGATTGCCAACTTTCTGCTGGCCCTGGTGTTTTTCTGGGTGTTGGCGATGCTCGGCAGCGAGCAGGTGCGTCCGGTCATTGGTGCCGTCGAGTCCGGTAGCATCGCGGCCAAGGCAGGCTTGAGTCGGGGGCAGGAGATCGTCGCCATTGATGGTGAAGCGACTTCTGGCTGGGCTGCGGTGAATCTGCAGCTTGTCCGCCGCCTGGGGGAAAGCGGTTCGCTGCAAGTCATGGTTCGCGAGCAAGGTTCTACGGCCGACTCTCCTCGGGAGCTGGCGCTGGATAAGTGGCTCAAGGGGGCTGATGAGCCTGATCCGATCCAATCCCTGGGTATCCGTCCATGGCGCCCGGCATTGCCGCCGGTGTTGGCCGAAATCGATCCAAAGGGGCCGGCTCAAACTGCCGGCCTGAAAACCGGTGACCGTTTGTTGGCCCTCGATGGCCGCTCGGTGGATGATTGGCAGCAGGTGGTGGATACCGTCCGTAAGCATCCTGATACCAAAATCATGCTGCGGGTCGAGCGCGACGGTGCTCAAATCGACGTCCCGGTAACATTGGCTTCGCGAGGCGAAAGCAAGTCTCCTAGTGGTTATCTGGGCGCTGGGGTGAAGGCGGTGGATTGGCCGCCGGAAATGATTCGCGAGGTCAGTTACGGTCCGTTGGCCGCGATCGGCGAAGGCGCTAGCCGCACCTGGACCATGAGTGTGCTGACCCTCGATTCACTCAAGAAAATGTTGTTCGGCGAGCTCTCGGTAAAAAACTTGAGTGGACCGATAACCATTGCTAAAGTGGCGGGCGCTTCGGCCCAGTCGGGTGTCGCTGATTTCCTGAATTTCCTTGCTTATCTGAGTATTAGCCTGGGTGTTCTGAATCTGTTGCCCATTCCTGTGCTGGATGGGGGACATTTGTTGTTTTATCTGATCGAGTGGGCGCGTGGTCGTCCCTTGTCAGATCGGGTGCAGGGTTGGGGGATACAGATCGGTATCAGTTTGGTGGTCGGGGTGATGTTGCTTGCTCTGGTCAATGATCTGGGTCGACTGTAACGCTTCGCTGAATTGCGAATCTGCCGCATTTTGCGGCAGTTTGTTTATTGCCAGTTGGAATAAGAAAGGACTTCATGAAACGTCTGCTGCTAACTGCGGTTCTCACCGTATTGATGATCGCCGAAGTTCACGCCGAGTCCTTCACTATCTCTGATATTCGCGTCAATGGCCTCCAGCGGGTCTCCGCGGGTAGCGTCTTTGGTGCTTTGCCGTTGAACGTCGGTGAACAGGCGGATGATCGTCGCCTGGTGGAATCCACTCGTGCGTTGTTCAAAACCGGTTTCTTTCAAGATATCCAGCTGGGCCGTGACGGCAACGTCCTGGTCATCACGGTAGTCGAGCGTCCATCCGTCGCCAGCATCGAGATCGAAGGTAACAAGGCGATCTCTACCGAAGACCTGATGAAAGGCCTCAAGCAATCCGGTCTGGCCGAAGGCGAGATCTTCCAGCGTGCAACGCTCGAAGGTGTGCGTAACGAACTGCAGCGTCAATACGTCGCCCAGGGTCGCTACTCGGCGACCGTCGACACCGAGGTGGTGCCGCAACCGCGCAACCGCGTCGCGCTGAAGGTCAACATCAACGAAGGTACCGTTGCCGCTATCCAGCACATCAACGTGGTGGGCAACACCGTCTTCCCTGATGAAGACCTGATCGACCTGTTCGAACTCAAGACAACCAACTGGTTGTCGTTCTTCAAGAACGACGACAAGTACGCCCGTGAAAAACTGTCCGGTGACCTTGAGCGTCTGCGCTCCTACTACCTGGACCGTGGCTACATCAACATGGATATCGCCTCGACCCAGGTGTCCATCACGCCGGACAAGAAGCACGTCTATATCACTGTCAACGTCAACGAAGGCGAGAAGTACACCGTTCGTGACGTCAAGCTGAGCGGTGACCTGAAAGTCCCTGAGGACCAGGTCAAGTCGTTGCTGCTGGTGCAAAAAGGCCAGGTGTTCTCGCGCAAGCTGATGACCACCACCTCCGAACTGATCACCCGCCGACTGGGTAACGAGGGTTATACCTTCGCCAACGTCAACGGCGTGCCTCAACCGCACGATGACGACCATACCGTAGACATCACGTTCGCTGTCGATCCTGGCAAGCGTGCTTACGTGAATCGCATCAACTTCCGTGGCAACACCAAGTCCGAAGACGAAGTGCTGCGCCGTGAAATGCGTCAAATGGAAGGCGGCTGGGCTTCGACCTACCTGATCGACCAGTCCAAGACCCGTCTGGAGCGTCTGGGCTTCTTCAAGGAAGTCAACGTCGAAACCCCGGCCGTACCGGGTGTCGATGACCAGGTCGACGTTAACTACAGCGTTGAAGAGCAGGCCTCCGGTTCCATCACTGCCAGTGTCGGTTTTGCCCAAAGCGCCGGTTTGATCCTCGGTGGGTCGATCACCCAGAACAACTTCCTGGGTACCGGTAACAAGGTCAGCGTCGGCCTGACCCGAAGCGAATACCAAACCCGTTATAACTTCGGCTTTGTGGACCCCTACTGGACCGCCGATGGCGTTAGCCTGGGTTACAACGCTTTCTACCGTACGACTGACTACGACGAGCTTGATGTCGACGTGGCGAGCTATGCGGTGGACAGCCTGGGTGCGGGTGTCAGCGTCGGATACCCGATCAGCGAGACTTCGCGTCTGACCTTTGGCCTGACGGCTCAGCAGGATGAGATCAAGACAGGTGTGTACACCGTTGACGAGATCTTCGACTTCGTTAACAAGGAAGGCGACAAGTATCTGAACTTCAAGGCTTCGGCCGGTTGGTCCGAGTCCACCCTGAACAAGGGCGTGCTCGCCACCCGTGGTCATTCCCAGAGCCTGGTGCTGGAATCCACGACGCCTGGCAGTGACCTGTCGTTCTTCAAACTCGACTACCGTGGCCAGTTGTTCCAGCCATTGAGCGAGAACTACACCATGCGCCTGCACACTGAGCTGGGGTATGGCGACGGTTATGGTTCGACGGATGGCTTGCCATTCTACGAAAACTACTATGCTGGTGGTTTCAACTCGGTTCGTGGCTTCAAGGACAGCACTTTGGGTCCGCGCAGCACGCCAAGTACCGGCAAGAACCCTGGCACCGCGCTCGACCCGGACCAGGATCCGCTGCCGTTCGGTGGTAACGTCCTGATCCAGGGTGGTGTGGAAGTTCTGTTCCCGCTGCCGTTCATCAAGGATCAACGCTCCCTGCGTACGTCGGTATTTTGGGATGTGGGTAACGTTTTCAACTCATCCTGCTCGGATACCACAAACGCGGATGGCACGAAGTCCAACACCAAGTGTGATGACATCAGCCTGAGCAATATGGCCAGTTCCGTTGGTGTGGGTGTGACCTGGGTCACCGCACTGGGTCCTCTGAGTTTTGCTTTGGCCATGCCGGTCAAGAAACCGGATGATGCTGAAACTCAAGTGTTCCAATTTTCCCTCGGCCAGACGTTCTAAGCGTCTGACCCAAGATAACGACAATGGATTTTGTAGGAGTGCATCGTGCGTAAGTTGACTCAATTGGTTCTCCTCGCTTCCGTACTGGTAGCAGGCCCGGCATTTGCCGACATGAAAATCGCCGTTCTGAACTATCAAATGGCCTTGCTGGAATCCGACGCGGCCAAGAAGTACGCCGTGGATGCCGAGAAGAAGTTCGGTCCTCAGCTGACCAAGCTCAAGACTCTGGAAAGCAGCGCCAAGGGTATTCAGGATCGTCTGATGGCTGGCGGCGACAAGATGCAGCAAGGCGAGCGCGAGCGTCTTGAGCTCGAATTCAAGCAAAAGGCCCGCGACTTCCAGTTCCAGTCCAAGGAACTGAATGAGGCCAAAGCCGTTGCCGACCGTGAAATGCTGAAGCAGCTCAAGCCGAAACTGGACAGCGCTGTGGAAGAAGTCATCAAGAAAGGTGCTTTTGACCTGGTCTTCGAGCGTGGCGCAGTGATTGATGTCAAGCCTCAGTACGACATCACGCGCCAGGTTATCGAGCGCATGAATCAGCTGAAGTAACCCATGACCGCGACTATAAAGCTCGGCCAATTGGCCGAGTTCCTCGGCGCCACACTGCGTGGCGACCCGGAGAAAGAAATCACTGGGCTAGCCACCTTGCAGGAGGCTGGCCCAGCTCAGTTGAGCTTTCTCGCAAACCCCCAGTACCGAAAATACCTGGCAGGCAGTCAGGCTGCAGCTTTATTGCTCAAAGCCGCTGATGCTGAAGGTTTTGCCGGTAATGCGTTGGTTGTGCCAGACCCGTACGCGGCTTACGCCCGAATTTCCCACTTGTTCGATCCCAAGCCCAAGGCAGTTATTGGTGTTCACCCGACAGCGGTGATTGCTGATGACGCAGTGGTTGATCCGACGGCAAGCATCGGTGCCTTTGCAGTCATTGAAGGTTCGGTGCGTATTGCAGCCGGAGTGACCATCGGCGCGCACTGTTTCATCGGTGCCCGGAGTGAAATTGGTGAGGGCGGGTGGCTTGCGCCGCGCGTCACGCTGTATCACGACGTTCGGGTCGGCAAGCGGGTGGTGATTCAGTCCGGTGCTGTACTCGGCGGCGAAGGCTTCGGTTTTGCCAATGAGAAAGGCATCTGGCAAAAAATCGCCCAGATCGGTGGTGTGTTGATTGGGGACGATGTGGAAATTGGCGTGAATACTGCCATTGACCGTGGTGCATTGGCCGATACCATCCTTGGCAATGGCGTTAAACTCGACAACCAGATACAGATCGCCCACAACGTTCAGGTTGGTGACCACACCGCCATGGCGGCGTGCGTGGGCATTTCCGGCAGTACGAAAATCGGCAAGCATTGCATGCTGGCCGGTGGAGTCGGGCTGGTAGGGCACATAGAAGTTTGCGACAACGTTTTTATCACCGGCATGACCATGGTGACCCACTCGATTACCGAACCGGGCGCTTATTCATCCGGTACGGCGATGCAGCCCGCAGCCGAATGGCGCAAAAGCGCGGCACGCCTTCGTCAGCTCGATGACATCGCACGACGTCTGCGACAGTTGGAAAAGCAAGTAGGGGAAGTGACCCCTGACGGTAATGCTTCATCAGATGGCTGATACCATTTCCATATCAAGTGTGCACAGCCGCTAGACTGCCTCCCTTGATTTGCTAGAGGAGTGCGCATCAGTCGCGCGCTCCCAATCTTTACATAGGCTTCCCCCCGAAATGATGGACATCAACGAGATTCGCGAATACCTGCCTCACCGTTACCCGTTCCTGCTGGTGGACCGGGTCGTGGATCTGGATGTGGAAGGCAAGCGCATTCGCGCCTACAAGAATGTCAGCATCAACGAGCCATTCTTCAATGGTCACTTCCCTGCGCATCCAATCATGCCAGGCGTATTGATCATCGAAGCGATGGCTCAGGCTGCCGGGATCCTTGGTTTCAAAATGCTCGACGTGAAGCCGGCCGATGGCACGCTCTACTACTTTGTCGGCTCTGACAAGCTGCGCTTCCGTCAGCCAGTGCTGCCGGGTGATCAGTTGATCCTCGAAGCCAAGTTTCTGAGCTGCAAGCGGCAGATCTGGAAGTTCGAATGCCAGGCTTCGGTCGACGGCAAACCAGTCTGCTCCGCTGAAATCATCTGTGCGGAACGCAAGCTATGAGTTTGATTGACCCTCGCGCAATCATCGATCCGACGGCCGTCCTGGCCGACGGCGTCGAGGTCGGCCCGTGGTCGATCATCGGCGCAGGTGTGGAAATCGGCGAGGGTACAGTCATCGGGCCGCACGTGATCCTCAAGGGTCCGACCCGGATCGGCAAGCACAATCGCATCTACCAGTTTTCCTCGGTGGGTGAAGACACGCCGGATCTGAAATACAAAGGCGAAGAAACCCGCCTGGTCATTGGTGACCACAACGTCATCCGCGAAGGCGTGACGATCCATCGTGGCACGGTTCAGGATCGGTCGGAAACCACCCTGGGCGATCACAATCTGATCATGGCCTATGCCCATATCGGCCACGACAGCGTCATCGGGAACCACTGCATTCTGGTAAACAACACCGCTCTGGCCGGCCATGTGCATGTGCATGATTGGGCGATTCTGTCTGGTTTTACGCTGGTGCATCAGTATTGCCACATTGGCGCCCACAGCTTTTCCGGCATGGGCACAGCGATCGGCAAGGACGTCCCTGCTTATGTCACGGTGTTCGGTAATCCTGCCGAAGCCCGAAGCATGAACTTCGAAGGCATGCGTCGTCGTGGTTTCAGTGAGGACGCCATCCATGCGTTGCGCCGAGCCTACAAAGTGGTTTACCGCCAGGGACTGACGGTCGAGCAGGCGCTTGCCGAGCTGGCGGAGCCTTCGGCGCAGTTTCCGGAAGTGGCCGTTTTCCGCGACTCGATCCAGTCTTCGACCCGCGGCATCACGCGCTAATCATGGCCAGTTTGCGTATTGCGCTGGTAGCGGGCGAGGCTTCCGGCGACATTCTTGGGGCGGGTCTGATGCGCGCCCTCAAGGCTCGTCACTCTGCGATCGAGTTCATTGGCGTGGGTGGCCCGCTGATGCAGGCCGAAGGTCTGACGTCCTATTTTCCGATGGAACGGCTGTCTGTCATGGGTCTGGTGGAAGTGTTGGGCCGGTTGCGCGAGCTGTTGGCGCGGCGCAAGAAGCTGGTGGCCGACCTGATCGCCGCAAAGCCTGACGTCTTCATCGGTATCGACGCGCCGGACTTCAACCTCACTATCGAACTCAAGTTGCGTCAGGCCGGGATCAAGACCGTGCATTACGTCAGCCCTTCAGTCTGGGCCTGGCGGCAGAAGCGGGTGCTGAAGATTCGCGAGGGATGCGACCTGATGCTGACACTACTCCCGTTCGAAGCGAAATTTTACGAAGAGAAAGGCGTGCCGGTACGGTTTGTCGGGCACTCGCTGGCCGATACGATACCGCTCGAAGCCGATCGCGCCGCTGCAAGGGCGGAGCTGGGCTTGCCCGACGGACCGTTGGTGGCGCTGATGCCGGGCAGTCGTGGCGGCGAAGTCAGTCGGCTCGGCGCGCTGTTTCTCGATACCGCCCAGCGCTTGCGAGCCATGCGCCCGGGCGTGCGGTTCGTCATGCCTTGTGCCAGTCCTCAGCGCCGGGCGCAGCTTGAGGAGTTGTTGACCGGTCGCGACCTGCCGCTGACCTTGCTCGATGGCAAGTCGCATCTGGCCCTGGCTGCTTGCGACGCCGTGCTGATTGCCTCCGGAACCGCAACGCTGGAAGCCTTGCTGTATAAGCGACCGATGGTGGTTGCCTACCGTCTGGCGCCGCTGACGTTCTGGATTCTCAAACGCATGGTGAAAAGTCCCTACATCTCTTTACCGAATCTGTTGGCCCAGCGCCTGTTGGTGCCTGAGTTGCTACAGGATGATGCGACGGTCGAAGCATTGGCCCAGACCCTGTCGCCCCTGATTGAAGGCGGCGAAGAACAGACCCGCGGCTTTGATGAAATTCATCGGACCCTGCGCCGGGATGCCTCCAACCAGGCTGCGGACGCAGTGCTGAACCTGATCGGCCAAGTACAATGAGTAAGACAAGCATGCAAATGGGGCTGGATTTTACCTTGGTCGCCGAAGTCGAAGAGTTGGTTGCCGGTGTCGATGAAGTCGGTCGGGGGCCGCTCTGTGGTGCCGTGGTCACGGCTGCGGTGATTCTCGATCCCAACCGTCCGATCCTCGGCTTGAACGACTCGAAGAAACTCACCGAAGCCCGCCGCGAAAAGCTCTACGATGAAATCTGCGAAAAAGCCCTGAGCTGGTGCATTGCACGCGCCGAAATCGAGGAAATCGACGAGCTGAACATCCTGCACGCGACCATGCTGGCCATGCAGCGCGCTATCGCCGGCCTGCACATCCAGCCGAAGCTGGCGATGATCGACGGAAACCGTTGCCCGAAACTGCCGATGCGTGCCGAGGCGGTAGTGAAGGGTGACAGCAAGGTTCCGGCCATCGCGGCGGCATCGATTCTGGCCAAGGTCAGTCGCGATCGCGAGATGGCAGCGTTCGAGTTGATCTATCCGGGTTACGGCATTGGTGGCCATAAAGGCTACCCGACTCCTGTTCATCTGGAAGCGCTGGCACGGCTTGGGCCGACCCCGATTCATCGGCGTTCGTTTGCCCCGGTGCGGCTGGCATATGAGGCGCGAGAAGGTCTCATCGAGAGTTAGTCGCTAGGCTGATTTTTTTTACCAAGGCCCGGTACAATCCGGGCCTTGTTGTCTTCATGTTTACAGACAGGATCACTATGCCGGCTTCATTCGTTCATCTACGCCTGCACACTGAATACTCCCTGGTCGACGGTCTGGTGCGGATCAAACCGCTGGTCAAGACCCTGGTCGGCATGAACATGCCTGCCGTCGCGGTCACTGACCAGAACAACATGTGTTCGCTGGTCAAATTCTATAAAAACGCCATGGGGGCCGGGATCAAACCGATCTGCGGCGCCGACCTCTGGCTGTCAAACAAGGATCCGGACAATGCATTGAGCCGGATCAGCCTGCTGGTGATGAACGCCGAAGGCTATCGAAACCTCACCGAGTTGATCTCCCGCGGCTTCATCGATGGTCAGCGCAATGGCGCGATCATCATCGAACGCGAGTGGGTGGCTGAGGCCAGCGCAGGCTTGATCATGTTGTCGGCCGCCAAAGAAGGTGAGATCGGCCAGGCCATGCTCAGTGGCAATCCGGACGAAGCCGAAACCCTGGCGCGCGAGTGGATGGCGGTATTCCCGGACCGCTTCTATCTGGAAATCCAGCGCACCAATCGTCCCAATGATGAAGAGCAACTGCACGGCGCCGTAGCGCTCGCCGAGAAGATAGGTGCACCGCTGGTCGCGACCAACGACGTACGTTTCATCAAGCAGGAAGATTTTGCTGCTCATGAAACCCGCGTGTGCATCGGTGAGGGCCGAGCCCTCGACGATCCGCGGCGTTCGAAGAACTACAGCGATCAGCAGTACCTCAAAAGCGCCGAGGAAATGGCCGAGCTGTTCAGCGATATTCCCGAAGCGCTTGAAAATACCGTCGAGATTGCCAAGCGCTGCAACATTGAAGTGAAGCTGGGCACGCACTTCCTGCCCAACTTCCCGATTCCCGATGGCATGACCATCGACGAGTATTTCCGCAAGGTGTCCTTCGATGGCCTGGAAGAGCGGCTTAGCGTTCTACTGCCCAGGGACACCACTGAAGACTACGAAGCCAAGCGTCAGGTGTATGTCGACCGGTTGAATTTCGAGCTGGATATCATCATCCAGATGGGATTCCCCGGTTACTTCCTGATCGTGATGGACTTCATCCAGTGGGCCAAGAGCAACGGCGTACCGGTTGGCCCTGGCCGGGGGTCGGGCGCCGGTTCGCTGGTGGCCTATGTACAGAAGATCACTGACCTGGACCCGCTCGAGTACGACCTGCTGTTCGAACGATTCCTCAACCCGGAACGGGTCTCCATGCCCGACTTCGACGTCGACTTTTGCATGGACGGTCGCGACCGGGTCATCGACTACGTGGCCGAAAAGTACGGTCGCAATGCGGTAAGCCAGATCATTACCTTCGGTTCCATGGCCGCCAAGGCTGTGGTCCGCGACGTGGCGCGGGTACAAGGCAAGTCCTATGGCCTGGCCGATCGCTTGTCGAAGATGATCCCGTTCGAAGTCGGCATGACTCTGGAGAAGGCCTACGAGCAGGAAGAGATCCTGCGCGACTTCATCAAGGTCGATGAAGAGGCCGCGGAAATCTGGGAGATGGCGCGCAAGCTCGAAGGCGTTGTGCGTAACGTCGGCAAACACGCCGGTGGTGTGGTGATCGCGCCGACCAAGCTGACTGACTTTTCGCCGATCTATTGCGACGAGGCCGGTGATGGCCTGGTAACCCAGTTCGACAAGGATGACGTTGAGGCTGCCGGGCTGGTGAAGTTCGACTTCCTTGGTCTTCGGACGTTGACGGTTATCGATTGGGCGCTCAAGACCATCAATCGCGACCGCGCCAAGGTCGACGAGCCACCGCTGGACATCGCGTTCATCCCGCTCGACGACAAACCGACGTACACGTTGCTGCAAAAAGCTGAAACCACGGCGGTGTTCCAGCTTGAATCCCGAGGCATGAAAGAGCTGATCAAAAAGCTCAAGCCCGACTGCCTGGAAGACTTGATCGCACTGGTAGCCCTGTTCCGCCCGGGCCCGCTGCAGTCCGGCATGGTTGACGACTTTATCAACCGTAAGCACGGTCGCGCCGAGCTGGCGTATCCGCACTCGGATTATCAGTACGAAGGTCTCAAGCCCGTATTGGCGCCGACTTACGGCATCATCCTGTATCAGGAACAGGTGATGCAGATCGCACAGGTGATGGCCGGTTACACCCTCGGGGGTGCGGACATGTTGCGTCGAGCCATGGGTAAGAAAAAACCCGAAGAAATGGCCAAACAGCGCGGCGGTTTCATTGAAGGTTGCAAGACCAACAATATCGACGCCGACCTTGCCGGTAACATTTTCGACCTGGTAGAAAAATTCGCCGGTTATGGCTTTAACAAGTCTCACTCCGCCGCTTACGGTCTGGTTTCCTACCAGACCGCATGGTTGAAAACCCATTACCCGGCGCCATTCATGGCGGCGGTACTGTCGGCGGACATGCACAACACCGACAAGGTCGTGACCTTGATCGAAGAAATTCGCACCATGAAGTTGCGCCTCGACGCGCCGGACGTGAACACCTCGGAGTTCAAGTTCACGGTGAACGACGAAGGCCGGATCATTTACGGCCTGGGCGCGATCAAGGGTGTAGGCGAGGGGCCGGTCGAGGCGATTACCGAAGCGCGTCGGGACGG
This sequence comes from Pseudomonas sp. P1.8, assembly GCF_001269805.1. NCBI lineage: Bacteria > Pseudomonadati > Pseudomonadota > Gammaproteobacteria > Pseudomonadales > Pseudomonadaceae > Pseudomonas > Pseudomonas sp. P1.8. The sequence goes on along the minus strand of NZ_LHVM01000013.1, from coordinate 700,004 downwards.
TCCATTCAAGGATCTGTTCGACTTCTGTGCCCGGGTCGACCTCAAACGTATCAACAAGCGAACCCTCGACGGCTTGATCCGCAGCGGTGCGCTGGACCGGCTCGGCCCTTATTTTCACGATGAGCAAAAAGCCTATCAGGCCAACATCGACCGCAATCGCGCTGTCCTGTTGACCGCCATGGAAGAGGCGATCAAGGCGGCCGAACAAACCGCCCGCACCCATGACAGCGGCCACGCCGACCTGTTTGGTGGCCTGTTCGTTGAGGCGGACGCCGATGTCTACGGCAATCATCGCAAGGCCAAGGAGCTGACGCTGAAGGAACGGCTCAAAGGTGAGAAAGACACCCTCGGCCTGTACCTGACCGGTCACCCGATCGACGAATACGAAGGTGAAATCCGCCGATTCGCCCGTCAGCGCATCATCGATCTGAAACCGGCTCGCGACACGCAGACTGTTGCCGGCATGATCATCGCCCTGCGGGTCATGAAGAATAAAAAGGGCGACAAGATGGGGTTCATCACCCTTGACGACCGCTCTGGCCGGATCGAAGCGTCGCTGTTTGCCGATGCGTTCCATTCCGCGCAGTCGCTGTTGCAAACCGATGCGATGGTGGTGGTCGAAGGCGAGGTTAGTAACGACGACTTCTCCGGTGGCCTGCGCCTGCGAGTCAAACGGGTGATGAGCATGGAGGATGCGCGCACCAACCTGGCCGAGAGCCTGCGTTTGAAGCTGCACGCCAAGGATCTCAAGGGTGATCAGCTACGCTGGCTGGGTGAATTGTTGAAGCGTCACCGCGGTGCTTGTCCGATCACCATGGACTACACCAGTCCCGATGCGAAGGCCTTGTTGCAGTTTGGCGAAGGCTGGCGAATCGATCCGGCGGATGCGTTGATTCAAGCCTTGCGTGACCAGTTCGGGCGAGACAACGTCTTCCTCCAATACCGTTAACGGTCAGGGTGCCATTACGTATCCTGAGCATGACCAGAATTTTTAATCTCGACCTCAACGCGCCTCTCCCTTAAGGTAGGGCGCGAATAGACAACCGGCCGGCCCAAGCTCTCTTGGACGTCGACCCTAGACGGACGCCTATGAACCCGAATTTTCTAGATTTCGAACAGCCGATCGCCGACCTGCAAGCCAAGATCGAAGAGTTGCGCTTGGTCGGTAATGACAATTCGCTGAATATCGGCGATGAGATCTCTCGCCTGCAGGAAAAAAGCAGCACGCTGACAGAGGACATCTTCGGCAAGCTGACCAGCTGGCAGATCGCACGTCTGGCGCGTCACCCGAAACGTCCGTATACCCTGGACTACATCGAACACATCTTCACCGAGTTCGACGAACTGCACGGTGATCGTCACTTCTCCGACGATGCCGCCATCGTTGGTGGTATCGCACGTCTGGACGACCAGCCGGTGATGATCATCGGTCACCAGAAAGGCCGTGAAGTGCGCGAGAAGGTTCGCCGCAACTTCGGCATGCCCCGTCCGGAAGGCTACCGCAAGGCCTGCCGCCTGATGGAAATGGCCGAACGCTTCAAGATGCCGATCCTGACCTTCATCGACACCCCGGGCGCGTACCCTGGTATCGATGCTGAAGAGCGCAACCAGAGCGAAGCGATTGCCTGGAACCTGCGTGTCATGGCTCGTCTGAAAACCCCGATCATTGCCACCGTCATTGGTGAAGGTGGTTCCGGTGGTGCACTGGCCATCGGTGTTTGCGATCAGCTGAACATGCTGCAGTACTCGACCTACGCGGTGATTTCGCCGGAAGGTTGCGCCTCGATCCTGTGGAAAACTGCCGAAAAAGCGCCGGACGCGGCTGAAGCCATGGGCATCACCGCCGAGCGCCTCAAAGGCCTGGGCATCGTGGACAAAGTGATCGGCGAACCACTGGGTGGCGCACACCGTGACCCGGCCGCTGCCGCTGCGTCGATCCGTGCCGAGCTGAGCTCGCAACTGGCGATGCTGAAGAAGTTCGACAACGATGCGCTGCTCAAGCGCCGCTACGATCGACTGATGAGCTACGGTCTGTAATCAGACTGCACGTAATACCCTTGTAGGAGCTGCCGCTGGCTGCGATCTTTTGATCTTGAAAATGCAAAATCAAAAGATCGCAGCCTGCGGCAGCTCCTACAGTGGTTTATGAGGGGCGATCAATCTCTATGACTCCTTCCAAGAGTGATCTGTCTTCCCGGCTTTTGTTGAATCTTGAGCCTTGGCGCAATGCCGCTCAATGGCACATCGCCTTCTCCGGTGGCCTCGACTCCACTGTCCTGCTGTACGTTCTGGCAACACTCTCTCAAACCGAATCCCTGCCGGCACTCAACGCCATTCATGTTCATCATGGCCTTCAGGCCGCGGCGGATGCCTGGCCGGAACATTGCCAATCAGTGTGTGCGGCGCTGGGGGTGCCATTGAAAGTCATGGGTGTGCAGGTGCAGTCCGGCGCCAGTCTGGAGAGGGCAGCCCGAGAGGCACGTTATCAGGCCTTCATCGAAACCCTTCACGACAACGAAGTGCTGCTGACCGCGCAGCACCGCGACGATCAAGCGGAAACGCTACTGTTTCGCCTGTTGCGTGGAGCGGGCGTGCGCGGTTTGTCGGCGATGCCCCGCCAGCGTCCGTTGGGTCGTGGAAACCTGTTGCGGCCACTGCTCGACGTCTCTCGAGCTGAACTCGAGGCCTATGCCACCGAGCAGGGTTTGAGCTGGATTGAAGATCCTTCGAACCAGGATCGGCAATTTTCGCGCAACTTTTTGCGTCATCAGATTTTTCCAGTACTGACCGCCCGCTGGCCACAAGCGGCGGCGACGATGGCTCGCAGTGCCGCTCATCTGAACGAAGCGCAAGGATTGCTCGATGAGCTGGCGCAAATCGATCTGGCACGCGCCAGTTCCGGGGGGGAATTTGACTGGCTGGGATTGCCCTCCCTGGAACTGGCTCCCCTCGCGCAACTCTCCGTTGCAAGGCAACGCAATGCCTTGAGTCACTGGCTCGAACCGCAGACCCGTTTGCCGGATACCGACCATTGGTCGGGTTGGGCCGATTTGCGTGATGCCGCCGGTGATGCTGCCCCTGTGTGGCGCCTGGCCGATGGTGAATTGCACCGGGCGGGCGGGCGCATCTGGTGGCTTGGCGGATGCTGGTTGCATGCTGTGCCGGCAGCGGGAGCGTGGCCGGATCCATCGATCGCACTGTCATTGCCGGGTAACGGTGTGCTCGCATTCACAGGTCAAATCCCTGATGGCCCGCTGCATATCCGCTATCGTGAAGGGGGAGAGGCCATGGATTTACCGGGTCGTGGCCACCGGGACCTCAAGCGTTTGCTCAACGAAAGGGCGGTACCGTCATTCGTCCGTGGCAGATTGCCGCTGCTCTATCGGGGCGAACAATTGCTGGCGGTGGCGAACCTGCACGGGCTGGACGGCAGCGTGCTCGGTAACTGGCGTTTGCATTGGCAACCACCATCGAAGATCAAGGTTTGAGCTGAAAGGGGCTTTCCGGTAGACTACGCTCCCTTCTTGATACAACTTCTGTGGATTCGCCTGAATTGCAGGAGTTGCCGATTACCAAGCAGTCTTTGCTGGGCGATTCCAAAAAATGTGTAGCGAGCAACGTACCGGTGTTTCATCTCCCGGTCTGTCCCAACGCGGCGGTTTTTTTGAAAGGTGCACTGTAATTAATGCAGGTGATCGGGGGCTTCGGCCTTCCTTCGCTTTCCCCGGCGGCTCGGACCGCTTTAACGCAGACTTCTAGGGTTTTTCATGACGCGCTACATATTCGTCACGGGCGGTGTTGTTTCTTCTTTGGGGAAAGGCATTGCATCGGCATCATTGGCGGCCATCCTGGAGGCGCGGGGACTTAAGGTCACCATGCTGAAGCTGGACCCGTACATCAACGTCGACCCGGGCACCATGAGCCCGTTCCAGCACGGTGAAGTGTTCGTCACTCACGACGGCGCCGAGACCGACCTGGACCTGGGCCACTACGAGCGGTTCATCCGCACGACCATGACCCAGAACAACAACTTCACCACGGGCCGTGTCTACGAGCACGTGCTGCGCAAAGAGCGCCGTGGTGACTACCTGGGTGCAACCATCCAGGTGATTCCGCACATCACCGACGAAATCAAGCGCCGCATCATCAAGGGTGCCGGCGATGCCGACGTGGCGATGGTCGAGATCGGTGGCACCGTGGGTGACATCGAATCGCAACCGTTCCTCGAAGCCATCCGTCAGCTGCGTTTCGAAGTCGGCGCCAAGCGCGCGATGCTGATGCACCTGACACTGGTGCCGTACATCGCCACTGCCGGCGAAACCAAAACCAAGCCAACCCAGCATTCGGTCAAGGAACTGCGTTCCATCGGCCTGCAACCTGACGTGCTGGTGTGCCGCTCCGATCACCCGATCGATATTTCCTCGCGTCGCAAGATCGCCCAGTTCACCAACGTTGAAGAACGTGCGGTGATCGCGCTGGAAGACGCCGACACCATCTACAAGATCCCGGGCATCCTGCACTCCCAGGGCCTGGACGATTTTGTCGTCGAGCGCTTCGGTCTGCAATGCGGCGGTGCCGATCTGTCCGAGTGGGAAGCCGTGGTCGACGCCAAGCTCAATCCTGAGCACGAAGTCACCATCGCCATGGTCGGCAAGTACATGGAGCTGCTGGATGCCTACAAGTCGCTGATCGAAGCGATGAGCCACGCTGGTATCAGCAACCGCACCAAGGTCAACCTGCGCTACATCGATTCCGAAGACATCGAAAACCAGGGCACTGCGCTGCTGGAAGGTGTGGACGCGATCCTGGTACCGGGTGGCTTCGGTCTGCGCGGCGTCGAGGGCAAGATCACTGCCGTTCAATTCGCTCGCGAAAACAAGGTTCCTTACCTGGGCATCTGCCTGGGCATGCAAGTGGCCGTGATCGAGTTCGCGCGTAACGTGCTGGGCTGGAAAGATGCCAACTCCACCGAGTTCGATCGTGCAAGCGGTCACCCGGTCGTGGGTCTGATCACCGAGTGGGAAGATGCCACCGGCGCTGTCGAAACCCGTACCGAAACCTCCGATCTGGGCGGCACCATGCGCCTCGGCGCGCAGGATTGCCTGCTGGAGCCGGGCTCCCTGGTCCACGGCTGCTACGGCAAGGACGTGATCGTCGAGCGTCACCGTCATCGCTACGAAGTGAACAACAATCTGCTGCCACAAATCATGGAAGCCGGCCTGAAAGTCTCCGGCCGTTCCGGTGATGGCGCGCTGGTTGAAGTGGTTGAAGCGCCGGATCATCCATGGTTCGTGGCTTGCCAGTTCCACCCGGAGTTCACCTCGACGCCTCGCGACGGTCACCCGTTGTTCAGCGGTTTTGTCAAAGCTGCTTTGGCTCAACACCAGAAGAAGGCATAAAACCTGATGGCCCAGAAGATCATCCGCGTCGGCGATATCGAGATTGCCAACGACAAGCCAATGGTGCTGTTCGGTGGCATGAATGTGCTGGAAAGCCGCGACATGGCGATGCAGGTCTGCGAAGAGTACGTCAAGGTTACCGAGAAACTCGGTATCCCTTACGTGTTCAAGGCCAGCTTCGACAAGGCTAACCGCTCCTCCGTGACCTCTTACCGTGGTCCCGGTCTGGAAGAGGGCATGCGGATTTTCCAGGACATCAAGCAAGCCTTCGGCGTGCCGATCATCACCGACGTCCACGAGCCTGATCAGGCCGCGGTCGTCGCGGAAGTCTGCGACATCATCCAGTTGCCGGCCTTCCTGTCGCGCCAGACCGACCTCGTGGTCGCGATGGCCAAGACGGGCGCTGTGATCAACATCAAGAAAGCCCAGTTCCTCGCACCCCAGGAAATGAAACACATCCTGAACAAGTGCGTGGAAGCGGGTAACGATCAGTTGATCCTCTGCGAGCGCGGTTCGAGCTTCGGCTACAACAACCTGGTCGTCGACATGCTCGGCTTCGGCATCATGAAGCAGTTCGAATACCCGGTGTTCTTCGACGTGACCCATGCGCTGCAAATGCCTGGCGGTCGCGCTGATTCTGCTGGTGGTCGTCGCGCCCAGGTCCTCGACCTGGCAAAAGCCGGCATGAGCCAGTCCCTGGCGGGCTTGTTCCTCGAAGCTCACCCGGATCCGGACAATGCCAAGTGCGATGGTCCTTGCGCCTTGCGTCTGGACAAACTGGAGCCATTCCTGGCCCAGCTCAAAGCCGTGGACGAACTGGTGAAGAGTTTTCCGACGGTAGAAACCGCGTAATATTGGAATCCGGTCGTAGGAGCCGGCTTGCTGGCGATCGCGTCCTTTTGGTCGCAATCGCCAGCAAGCCGGCTCCTACAGATGTGACCTACAAGTTATAAATCGAGCGGTACAGCGTTTTCGTCAACTTTGGAGTGTTTACAGCAATGGCTAAAATCGTCGACATCAAAGGTCGTGAAGTTCTCGACTCCCGTGGCAATCCCACCGTGGAAGCGGATGTGCTTCTCGACAACGGCATCATCGGCAGCGCCTGCGCGCCGTCCGGTGCTTCCACTGGCTCGCGTGAAGCGCTCGAGCTGCGTGATGGCGACAAGAGCCGTTACCTGGGCAAGGGCGTCCTCAAAGCCGTAGCCAACATCAACGGTCCGATCCGCGACCTGTTGAAAGGCACCGATCCAAGCGACCAGAAAGCGCTCGATCTGGCAATGATCAAGCTCGACGGTACTGAAAACAAAGGCTCCCTGGGCGCCAACGCGATCCTCGCCGTTTCCCTGGCTGCGGCCAAGGCGGCAGCACAGGACCAGGACCTGCCGCTATACGCTCACATCGCCAACCTGAACGGCACCCCGGGTGTTTACTCGATGCCGGTTCCGATGATGAACATCATCAACGGTGGCGAGCACGCCGATAACAACGTCGACATCCAGGAGTTCATGGTTCAGCCGGTTGGCGCCAAGTCTTTCTCGGAAGGTCTGCGCATGGGCACCGAGATTTTCCATCACCTCAAAGCTGTGTTGAAGGCCCGTGGCCTGAGCACTGCTGTCGGTGACGAAGGTGGTTTCGCTCCTAACCTGGCGTCCAACGAAGATGCACTGAAAGTGATCTCCGAAGCTGTGGCCAACGCCGGTTACAAACTGGGCACCGACGTGACCCTGGCACTGGACTGCGCAGCCAGCGAATTCTACGAAGACGGCAAGTACAACCTGTCCGGCGAAGGCCAGGTGTTCACCGCTGAAGGTTTCGCCGACTACCTGAAAGGTCTGACCGAGCGTTACCCGATCATCTCCATCGAAGATGGTCTGGACGAATCCGACTGGGCTGGCTGGAAAATCCTCACTGACAAGATCGGCGAGAAGACCCAGCTGGTAGGCGACGACCTGTTCGTGACCAACACCAAGATCCTGAAAGAAGGCATCGACAAAAAGATCGCCAACTCGATCCTGATCAAGTTCAACCAGATCGGCACCCTGACCGAAACCCTGGAAGCCATCCAGATGGCCAAGGCTGCCGGTTACACCGCCGTGATCTCGCACCGCTCCGGCGAAACCGAAGATTCGACCATTGCCGACCTGGCAGTGGGCACTTCGGCTGGCCAGATCAAGACCGGCTCGCTGTGCCGTTCCGACCGCGTTTCCAAGTACAACCAACTGCTTCGTATCGAAGAGCAGTTGAACGGCAAAGCCAAGTACAACGGCCGCAGCGAATTCCGCGGCTAAGCAGTACGTGGTAAAAAAGACACCGGATTGTGTCGGAAAAATCGCTACAGCGACGTTTTTGCCACTAATCTGATGCCTTACAAGCGCAAGCCTGGTTCTTCCAGGCTTCGTGCTATCAGTAGCTTCATGTTTTGGTGTGGCTGTCTTTTTTCACTGGATACCTGATATTCGATGCGCAGTCCCAATTGGTTGTTCCTCGTCTTGCTCCTGCTGCTGGCTGGCCTGCAGTACCGCCTGTGGGTGGGTAATGGCAGTCTGGCGCAAGTGGCCGAGCTGACTCAGCAGATTGCCGATCAGCAAGCTGAGAACCAGACGCTGCTGGAACGCAATCGGGTGATGGACGCTGAAGTCAGCGAGTTGAAGAAGGGCATGGAGACCGTCGAAGAGCGGGCTCGCCACGAGTTGGGCATGGTCAAGGACGGTGAAACCCTTTACCAGTTGGCGCAATGAACCAGACCTTACCGGCCTTTTGGGCCGTGATCCCTGCCGCGGGTGTTGGTGCCCGTATGGCCGCAGACCGTCCCAAGCAGTATCTGCAACTGGGCGGGCGCACTATTCTCGAACACAGCCTCGGTTGTTTCCTTGATCATCCTTGCCTCAAAGGCCTGGTGGTCAGTCTTGCTGTTGACGATCCTTATTGGCCGAACCTGGCGTGTGCTGGCGATGCGCGTATCGCGCGGGTCGAGGGCGGCTCCGAGCGATCCGGTTCGGTGCTCAATGCGTTGTTGCACCTTCATGGGCAGGGTGCCGACGATGAGGATTGGGTACTGGTCCATGATGCTGCACGGCCGAATCTCAGTCGTGACGATTTAGACAAATTGCTGGCTGAGCTGGCTGACGATCCTGTCGGTGGACTGCTGGCGGTTCCTGCGCGGGATACGCTAAAACGCGTCGATAAACACGGTCGTGTGGTCGAAACCGTTGATCGTAGTGTGATCTGGCAGGCCTACACGCCGCAGATGTTTCGCCTTGGGGCCTTGCACCGTGCATTGGCCGACAGTCTGGTGGCAGATGCCGTGGTCACCGATGAAGCCTCGGCGATGGAGTGGGCCGGTTTGGCGCCACGTTTGATCGAAGGGCGATCCGATAACCTCAAGGTGACGCGTCCTGAGGATCTTGATTGGTTGCGACAGCGTTGGGCTAATCGTCGCTAAAAGATCGCAGCCTGCGGCAGCTCCTACAAAGATCGATTGCGTATCACCTGATGTCCTGTAGGAGCTGCCGCAGGCTGCGATCTTTTGATCTTAAATCCTGTACTCCGGCCTTTCAGCCAACCCCTCCTTCAAAAAATCCACCAACTTGCGCACCTTCGGCGACAGATGTCGCTGCTGCGGATATAACGCCCAAACCGCAGTATTCGGCGGTTGATGCCCCTCCAGCAGTGAAATCAACGCGCCGCTGTTCAAGTGCTCCAGCACGTAATAATCCGGCAACTGGCACAGCCCGACACCTTGCAGCGCTGCATCCAGCACCGCTTGCCCACTGTTGCAGCGCCAGTTTCCCTGCACCCGTTGTGAAAATTCCCGACCGTTTTGTTCCAGTTGCCAGAGGTCCGAGCTACCGATCAGGCAATTGTGCCGATTGAGTTCCGACAGGCTGTGTGGCCGACCGTAGCGTTCTATGTAGGACGGGGAAGCGCAAAGAAACATCCGACGGGGTGCGAGGCGTGTGGCGACCAGCCTTGAGTCCTGCAAACGGCCGAGACGAATCGCCAGATCCAGACCCTCGTGCACCAGGTCGAGTTGGCGATTGGTCAGTTCGATGTCGATACGCAGTTGCGGATACAACCCCATGAAGCGCGTCACCAGGGGTACGATGAATCGCTCGCCGTACGCTACCGCGCAGGTCATGCGCAGCATGCCTTTGGGTTCGCTGGTCAAGTCGCCAACCGCCCGCAGCGCTTCTTCCCGTCCATCCTGCAGGCGCTGGCAATGCTGCAGAAAAGTTTGTCCGGCTTCAGTCAGCGTGACACGCCGGGTACTGCGGTAGAGCAAACGAGTCTGCAAGCGCTCTTCCAGACGTGCTATTTGTCGACTGACGTGGGAGGAAGAAACGCCCAGGCGTTCGGCGGCAGCTGTGAACTGACTGCATTCGGCCACCGCGACGAACTCGTCAATGCCTTCCCAGCGATTCTCGGACATCGATGATTATCCCTGTGCAGCAATAATGTTTTGCTTTTGTCCGGATTATTCACCGTGTGACGCTGTATTACACTCCCTGTCTTGTTTTTATTCACTGGAGAATCACCATGATCAAGTCGCGCGCCGCCGTTGCCTTCGAGGCCAAGAAACCTCTGGAGATCGTTGAAGTCGATGTCGCCATGCCCAAGGCAGGTGAAGTATTGCTGCGCGTGGTGGCTTCCGGTGTCTGCCATACCGATGCCTACACATTGTCCGGGGCAGATCCGGAAGGCATCTTCCCGTCGATCCTCGGTCACGAAGGCGGGGCGATTGTCGAGGCAATTGGCGAAGGTGTAACGTCAGTTGCAGTCGGTGACCATGTAATCCCGCTGTACACCCCTGAATGCCGCCAGTGCAAATTTTGCCTGTCGGGCAAGACCAACCTGTGTCAGGCGATTCGTGCGACTCAGGGTAAAGGCCTGATGCCTGACGGTACCTCGCGTTTTTCCTACAAGGGGCAGCCGATTTTCCACTACATGGGGACGTCGACGTTCTCCGAGTACACCGTGTTGCCGGAAATTTCCGTCGCCAAAATTGCCAAAGAAGCGCCGCTGGAAAAAGTCTGCCTGCTGGGTTGCGGTGTTACCACCGGTATCGGTGCGGTGCTCAACACTGCCAAGGTGAAACCGGGTGACACCGTGGCCATTTTCGGCCTCGGCGGCATCGGTCTGTCCGCGGTCATCGGCGCGGTGAAAGCCAAGGCCGCACGCATCATCGCGATCGACATCAACCCGGCCAAATTCGAGATCGCCAAGCAATTGGGTGCAACCGATTGTGTAAACCCGAAAGACTTCGACCGTCCTATTCAGGAAATCATCGTCGACATGACCGATGGTGGCGTCGACTTTTCCTTCGAGTGCATTGGTAACGTTCAACTGATGCGTGCCGCACTTGAGTGCTGCCACAAGGGCTGGGGCGAGTCGGTGATCATCGGCGTTGCCGGTGCCGGCCAGGAAATCTCGACCCGTCCGTTCCAGCTGGTCACCGGTCGCGTCTGGCGCGGTTCGGCGTTCGGTGGCGTACGCGGCCGTACCGAGTTGCCAAGCTATGTGGAAATGGCCGAGACCGGCGAAATCCCGCTGGATACCTTCATCACCCACACCATGGGCCTGGAAGATATCAACAAGGCATTCGATCTGATGCATGAAGGGAAAAGCATCCGCTCGGTCATCCATTTCTGAGAAGCAGCTGCAGGCCACAGGCTTCAAGCGGCAAGTTGATTGAGTTGGCCTGGCGCTTGAGGTTTTGGTTTTCAGTGAGGAGTTTGCAATGAGTTTGGAAAACATCTCCTGCCAGAAAAGCTTCGGCGGTTGGCACAAACGCTATCGCCATCGCTCGGAAGTGCTCGGCTGCGACATGGTGTTTGCTGTCTACCTGCCGCCGCAAGCGGAACAGGGCGGCAAGTTGCCGGTACTGTATTGGTTGTCCGGCCTGACCTGCACCGACGAAAATTTCATGCAAAAAGCCGGCGCCATGCGCATGGCCGCCGAGTTGGGTCTGATCATCGTCGCGCCGGACACCAGCCCTCGCGGTCCCGATGTGCCGGGCGACCCGGACGGTGCCTGGGACTTTGGCCTGGGTGCAGGGTTCTATCTGAATGCCACACAGGAGCCGTGGTCGAGGCACTATCGGATGCATGACTACGTCGTGCAGGAATTGCCGGCATTGGTCGAGGCTCATTTCCCGGCGTCCGACAAACGCGGCATCAGCGGTCATTCCATGGGTGGTCATGGCGCGCTGGTTTGTGCCTTGCGCAATCCAGGGCGTTATCGCTCGGTGTCGGCGTTTTCGCCGATCAACAATCCGATGGATTGCCCGTGGGGGCAAAAGGCTTTTTCCCGATACCTGGGGGAGGACCGTTCGAAGTGGCGCGAGTGGGATGCCTGTGCGCTGATCACCGAGGCAGACGAGAAGTTGCCTCTGTTGGTCGATCAGGGAGATCGCGACGACTTCCTTGCCACCCAGCTCAAGCCTGAAGCCTTGCAACAAGCGAGCAAACTGGCCGGCCATCCGCTGACGCTGCGCCTGCAGCCGGGCTATGACCACAGCTATTTCTTCATCGCCAGTTTCATTGACGACCACTTGCGGCATCACGCGCATGCTCTAGGTGCCTAATGCAGGTAGAATCACGCCCTGACAAAAATCGGGGCGTTTTTTTATGCGTATTGGCCACGGCTATGATGTGCACCGTTTCGCTGAAGGCGATTTCATCACTTTGGGCGGCGTGCGAATTGCACACAGCTTCGGGCTGCTTGCTCATTCCGACGGTGATGTCCTTCTGCACGCCTTGAGCGATGCTCTGCTCGGCGCCGCCGCACTGGGTGACATCGGCAAGCATTTCCCGGATACCGATCCACAATTCAAAGGCGCCGACAGCCGTGTGCTGTTACGTCATGTCGTTGCCCTGATCCACGCCAAGGGCTGGAAGGTCGGTAACGTCGACAACACCGTCGTCGCGCAGGCGCCGAAAATGGCCCCGCATATCGAATCGATGCGCGCGCTGATTGCCGCGGATCTTCAAGTTGAGTTGGATCAAGTGAACGTAAAAGCTACCACCACCGAAAAGCTCGGCTTTGTCGGTCGCGAAGAAGGCATTGCCGTGCATTCCGTTGCCTTGTTGTTGCGCGCATGAACGAACTGCAATTGCTTGGGCCGCGAGCCTACGGTGAGCCGCTCGGCACCGCGGTACTGAAAGCCATCGCGGAAGATTTTCAGGTCGATGAAGTCCTTGATATTCCCCTCAGTGGCGACGGCGAGCACCTGTGGATCTGGGTGGAAAAGCGTGGCTTGAACACTGAAGAAGCTGCACGGCGAATAGCCAAGGCAGCGGGCGTGCCTTTGCGTACCGTCAGCTACGCCGGGCTCAAGGACCGTCAGGCGCTGACGCGTCAGTGGTTCAGTGTGCAGTTGCCGGGCAAGGCCGATCCAGATCTGTCGGCCGCAGAAAACGACACGCTGAAAATCCTCAAGACCAGCCGGCACAAACGCAAACTGCAGCGTGGTGCTCACTCGGCCAACGGGTTCACGTTGCGCCTGACCCAGTTCGCCGGCGACAAGGTCGCTATCGATGAACGCCTGCAACAGATCGTCAAACAGGGTATTCCCAATTATTTCGGTGCCCAGCGCTTCGGGCATGACGGCGGCAACGTGGTCGACGCTCGCGGCTGGGCGTCGCGCAAGGCTTTGCCGGAGCAACGCAACGTGCGTTCGCGCCTGCTGTCCACCGCCCGCAGTTTTCTGTTCAATCAGGTGCTGGCCGCTCGGGTTGCCGATGGCACCTGGCAACGTGCCCAGGTCGGCGACTTGCTCGCATTCACCGACAGTCGCAGTTTTTTTCCGGCCGGTGAAGCCGAGTGCAGCGACTCGCGACTGGCGATTCTCGATCTGCACCCGACCGGGCCGCAGTGGGGTGAAGGTGACTCGCCGGCCACGGGCGCTGTCCATGAACTGGAGCAGGCAATCGCCGCGCGCGAAGCGGATTTGCGCGATTGGTTGATTAACGCCGGTATGAGCCACGAACGTCGCATCCTGCGGCTGCCCATTGGTGGGTTGACGTGGCATTATCCCGAGCCTGACATTCTGCAACTGGAATTCGTCCTGCCGGCCGGATGCTTCGCCACCGTATTGGTGCGCGAGCTTGTTGATCTGGTGCCGGTGGGGCAGACGGACAGCCCATGCGTATTCTGATTTCAAACGATGATGGGGTGACCGCACCCGGTCTTGCCGCGCTTTATGCTGCGCTGGCGGATTACACCGAGTGCGTGGTTATCGCCCCGGACCAGGACAAGAGCGGCGCCAGCAGTTCGCTGACGCTCGACCGTCCATTGCACCCGCAAACCCTGGCCAATGGCTTTATCAGCATCAATGGCACACCCACCGATTGCGTGCACCTGGGCCTTAACGGCTTGCTGGAGCATGAAGTGGACATGGTGGTTTCCGGCATCAACCTGGGCGCGAACCTGGGGGACGATGTTTTGTATTCCGGCACAGTGGCGGCCGCCCTTGAAGGACGTTTCCTGAAGTGTCCTTCGTTTGCTTTTTCGTTGGTCTCACGACAAGTAGACAATCTTCCTACAGCAGCCTATTTCGCACGCAAGCTCGTCGAGGCTCATGCCGATCTCGACTTGCCACCGCGCACGGTGCTGAACGTGAACATTCCCAATTTGCCGCTCGACCATATCCGCGGTATTCAACTGACCCGTCTTGGCCATCGCGCCCGCGCTGCCGCGCCGGTGAAAGTGGTGGATCCGCGAGGCAAGTCCGGTTACTGGATTGCGGCGGCGGGGGATGCCGAGGACGGCGGCCCTGGCACCGATTTTCATGCGGTGATGCAAGGGTATGTTTCGATCACTCCGCTGCAACTGGATCGCACGTTCAACGATGCCTTCAGGAGTCTCGATGGCTGGCTGGAGGGTCTGCGCTAATGGGCCGTGAAGACGATATGCTGCGTCGTGGCATCGGGATGACTTCCCAGCGCACCCGCGAACGCCTCATTCAGCGCCTGTACGAAGAGGGCATTTCCAACGCCAAGGTGCTGGAAGTCATTCGCCGTACTCCGCGTCACCTGTTCGTCGACGAGGCGCTGGCGCACCGTGCCTACGAAGACACCGCGTTGCCGATCGGCAACAATCAGACCATCTCCCAGCCTTATATGGTGGCTCGCATGAGCGAGTTGCTGCTCGAGGCCGGGCCGTTGGATAAAGTGATGGAGATCGGCACCGGGTCGGGCTATCAGACGGCGATACTGTCGCAACTGGTCGAGCGTGTCTTTTCGGTCGAGCGCATCAAGGTCTTACAGGATCGGGCCAAGGAACGCCTGGTCGAGCTGAACCTGCGCAATGTGGTGTTCCGCTGGGGCGATGGCTGGGAAGGCTGGCCCGCACTGGCACCGTACAACGGCATCATAGTGACCGCCGTGGCGACTGATGTGCCGCAGGCATTGCTCGATCAGTTGGCACCGGGAGGGCGGCTGGTGATTCCGGTCGGCGCCGGTGAAGTCCAGCAATTGATGTTGATCATCCGTGAGGAACACGGTTTTTCCAGGCGTGTCCTAGGGAACGTGCGCTTCGTTCCATTGCTCAATGGACCACTGGCCTGAGCATTTATTTCAGTACGCTGAATTCTCTTCGATTGCCTCTGTCTTACAGCGGCACCGATTGGTTAAACGGGTAGTTTTGTCAGGCAGCAAACGTGTGCGCCACGCCATTTCGCTTCATTAAGGGTAAAGCCTGCACGGCCCGTTATACTTGCGACACTTCGTGCCGGAATCCGGTATTTCACATTTTCAGCCACCACAAAAGGGAGCGGCGGGTGAGTCTCACAGTCATTGCGCAGCGTATGGGTAAAACGAGCTTTCAGCGCCTGGTGACTGGCCTTGTCCTGAGCACCTTGCTGGTCGGTTGCTCCAGCAACAAATCCAGCGACGCACGTGTTGTCGACCGCAATGCCGCCGCGCAGCGCCCGGCCGTGACAACGGGGCAGTACGTCGTTCGACCGAAAGACACCCTGTTCTCCATCGCTTTTCGCTACGGTTGGGACTACAAGGCCCTGGCGGCCCGTAACAACATTGCGGCGCCTTACACCATTCACCCGGGTCAGACGATTCGCTTCGATGGGCGCACGGGATCAACACCGACAACCGTCGTCAGTTCATCCAGCTCGTCGCCTTCGTCTTCGAGTAAAACCACGGTTGTCCGTCGCCCGGTAAACGGTTCGACCACCACCACAACCACGGTTGTACCGTCTGTCGCGAACAAGCCAACCCCTGCACCTATGCCTCCTGCAGGGCCAGCCCCGACCGGCTGGGGATGGCCATCTAATGGCATTCTCATTGGGAAATTCTCTTCAAACGGGAGTTTGAATAAAGGAATTGATATCGCCGGAGATTTGGGACAGCCTGTTTTAGCTGCGTCTGATGGGACGGTGGTATACGCCGGGAGTGGCTTAAGGGGCTACGGCGAATTAGTCATCATCAAACACAGTGAAACCTACGTCAGTGCCTACGGACATAACCGCAGGCTGTTGGTTCGGGAGGGGCAGCAGGTCAAGGTCGGACAGACAATTGCCGAAATGGGGTCAACGGGTACAGACCGGGTGAAACTGCATTTTGAGATTCGCCGCCAAGGTAAACCTGTAGATCCGCTGCAATTCCTGCCACGCCGTTGATCGCTACCAGCCTGTTCCGTCGCGTAGAGGGGACAGGCTCCAGCGTTGCCAAGGATAAAGGCGCCGCTTGAGCTTGAGGTCGAACTCACCAAAGGACTATAACAATGGCTCTCAGTAAAGAAGTGCCGGAGTTTGACATCGACGATGAGGTTCTCCTGATGGAGACCGGCATCGATACGGATTCGATGTCGAATGATGAAGGGGCGGCTCCACCTTCCGTTCGTGCCAAATCCAAACACTCCGCAACATTGAAACAGCACAAATACATTGATTACACGCGAGCACTTGATGCCACGCAGCTGTACCTCAATGAAATCGGCTTTTCACCACTGCTGTCCCCCGAAGAAGAAGTTCATTTTGCGCGCCTGTCGCAAAGTGGCGATCCGGCCGGGCGCAAACGCATGATTGAAAGCAACCTGCGGCTGGTGGTGAAAATCGCCCGGCGGTATGTCAATCGTGGCTTGTCGCTGCTCGATCTGATCGAAGAGGGCAACCTCGGCCTGATTCGGGCGGTGGAGAAGTTCGACCCTGAACGTGGCTTCCGCTTTTCGACCTACGCGACCTGGTGGATTCGTCAGACCATCGAACGCGCAATCATGAATCAGACCCGTACCATCCGGTTACCGATTCATGTGGTCAAAGAGTTGAACGTGTACCTACGGGCCGCACGAGAGCTGACGCAAAAACTCGACCATGAACCCTCACCCGAAGAAATCGCCAACCTGCTGGAAAAACCGGTAGGAGAGGTCAAGCGCATGCTCGGCCTGAACGAACGGGTATCTTCAGTCGATGTCTCGCTGGGTCCGGATTCGGATAAGACTCTGCTGGACACCCTCACCGACGACCGACCTACCGACCCCTGCGAGCTTCTTCAGGACGATGATCTGTCGCAAAGCATCGATCAATGGCTCTCGGAGCTGACCGACAAGCAACGCGAGGTGGTCATCCGCCGCTTCGGCCTGCGCGGTCATGAAAGCAGTACCCTGGAAGACGTAGGCTTGGAGATTGGCTTGACCCGGGAGCGGGTCAGACAGATTCAGGTGGAAGGATTGAAGCGACTTCGCGAGATCCTGGAGAAAAACGGCCTGTCGAGCGAGTCGCTGTTTCAATAAGGCATTCGTTGAGATGGCGTTAAAAAACCCCGACTGGCGCGGGGTTTTTTATTGTCTGCGTGTTGGCGAGGGCCATCTCTTTTTTTGGATTTGCGTTGTAAGCGCTTGCTTACTCTTTCGTAAGTGTTCGTATTTTTTACCCTGGTCAGTTGTCTATTTTGAGTGGGGTTTATTTGTATGTTTTTGATTTATAAGGAAAATTATTATTGGTGACAGTGTGTGACGGGCGCCGCCACTGATAGCGGGCGATTGATCCTGTCGAGGATCTCTCTAGTATTCAGCGTGTGCCGACGGACAGGCACATTCTTCAAGGATGAGGGAGAGGGAAATCGCAGGACGCGATTCATCAGGACGATGAAAGGGAACATAGGGAATAGGGAAAAAATGTGGGCGGGTCAAACCGCCCCTTTTTTTGTCTGCAGAAAAGCAAAAAGGCCCTTGTGGGGCCTTTTTTTGGAACGCGGGGGTAATCAGCGTTCGAGGTGTTCGATCTTGCCTGGTTTGCCATCCCATTCAGCGGCGTCTGGCAGCGGATCTTTGCGTTCAGTGACGTTCGGCCAGACTTCGGCCAATTCCATGTTCAGCTGAATAAAGTTTTCCATGCCAGCAGGCACTTCATCTTCGGAGAAGATGGCCACGGCTGGGCATTCAGGTTCGCACAGTGCGCAGTCGATGCACTCATCCGGGTGAATCACCAGGAAATTCGGGCCTTCGTAAAAGCAGTCCACCGGACAGACTTCTACGCAGTCGGTGTACTTGCACTTGATGCAGTTGTCGGTGACGACGAAGGTCATTTCTAATTTTCTCCTCAGGCGCGGCTTGCTGCGCCCCTTCACGTAGGGGTCGCCAGGTTTGGGAGCGATAGTCTGCAGGTCAGGCTAATAGCCCGCAGCATCCCAAACCGCGCGAGATTCTAACAGCTTGCAAGCGTGTGCGTTAGATCCGTGTCTTTAGTGTATAGAGCATTTCGAGTGCACGACGCGGCGTCATGTCGTCCAGATCGAGCTTGGCCAGTTCATCCAGCACCGGATGCGGCAGGCTGGCGAACAGATCGCTCTGCTGCGGCGCGGCCGGTTTGCCTTTCGCTGGCTTGGGCGCTTCATGGGGCAGGGCGGTATCCTCCAGCCGGCTCAAGTGCTCCCGGGCGCGGACGATGACTTCGCTTGGAACCCCTGCCAGTTGCGCAACGGCCAGGCCATAGCTCTGGCTGGCTGGCCCTGGCAGCACATGGTGCAGGAACACAATGCGTTCATTGTGCTCGGTGGCATTGAGGTGCACGTTGGCCACCAGCGGCTGGGCTTCCGGCAGCACGGTCAGCTCGAAGTAGTGGGTGGCGAACAGTGTGTAAGCGCGTAAATGCGCCAGGCGTTCGGCCGCCGCCCAGGCCAGGGAAAGGCCATCGAAGGTGCTGGTGCCGCGACCGACTTCGTCCATCAGCACCAGGCTGCGCTCGGTGGCGTTGTGCAGAATGTTCGCGGTTTCACTCATTTCGACCATAAAGGTCGAACGGCCACCGGCCAAATCATCGCTGGAGCCGATCCGGGTGAAGATCCGGTCGACCAACGACAATTCACAACTGGCTGCGGGCACGAAGCTGCCGATATGCGCCAGCAACACGATCAGCGCGGTCTGGCGCATGTATGTGGATTTACCACCCATGTTCGGACCGGTGATGACCAGCATGCGGGTGTTGTCGTCCAGGTTCAGGTCGTTGGCCACGAATGGAGTGGTCAACACCTGCTCGACCACCGGATGACGACCTTGGCTGATGCGCATGCACGGCTCGCTGACGAAGCGCGGGCAGTTCAGGTCGAGGTTCAGCGCTCGTTCAGCGAGGTTGCTGAGCACGTCCAGTTCAGCCAGCGCTCCAGCAGTGTCCTGCAGGGGTGGCAACTGGCTGATCAAGTCTTCGAGCAATGCTTCGTACAACATCTTCTCACGGGCCAGCGCACGGCTCTTGGCCGACAGCGCCTTGTCTTCGAAAGCCTTGAGTTCCGGTGTAATAAAACGCTCGGCACCTTTGAGAGTTTGACGGCGGATATAGTCGGCCGGTGCAGATTCTGCCTGCTTGCTTGGCAGTTCGATGAAGTAACCGTGAATGCGGTTGTAGCCAACTTTCAGATGGGACAGGCCTGTGCGGGCTTTTTCCCGTGCTTCCAGATCGATCAGGAATTGCCCGGCGTTTTCGCTGAGTGATTGCAGTTCATCGAGTTCGCTGTCGTAACCGGTCTTCAGCACGCCGCCGTCACGGATGACTGCCGGCGGATTGTCGACGATGGCTTTTTCCAGTAGCGCCGCCAGTTCCGGATAGGTGCTGGTGGTGGTCGCCAATAGCTGGAGATGCGGTGCTTCGAGCCCGGTCATTGCCACTTGCAGTTCTGGCAGGGCTGCGAGAGCGTCGCGCAGACGCGCGAGGTCGCGGGGGCGGGCATTACGCAGGCCGATTCGAGCGAGAATCCGCTCGATGTCGCCGATCTCCTTGAGCTGCGGCTGCAGTCGTTCAAATTGGTAGCGGTCGAGCAGGCAAGTGATCGACGTCTGGCGCGCCAGCAATACGGTGAGATCGCGCAGGGGACGGTTCAGCCAGCGGGTGAGCAAGCGGCTGCCCATGGCGGTCTGGCAACGGTCGACCACCGATTGCAGCGTGTTATCGCGACCGCCGGCCAGGTTGGTATCGAGTTCCAGGTTGCGCCGGCTGGCGCCGTCCAGCACAACAGTGTCGTCCAGGCGCTCATGGCGCAGGCTGCGCAAATGCGGCAGGGCGGTGCGTTGGGTTTCTTTTGCATAAGCCAGAAGACAACCGGCGGCACCGATGGCCAGGGTCAGGTTTTCGCAACCGAAACCTTTGAGGTCCTGGGTGGAGAATTGCTGGCAAAGACTTTTCAGTGCCGAGTCACGTTCGAAATCCCATGGCGCACGGCGCCGAACCCCGCGGCGTTTTTCTGCCGGCAGATCCTTCGGCCAATCGTCCGGGATCAATAATTCGACCGGATTGACCCGCTCCAGCTCCGCCAGAAGATTCTCCCAGCCTTTGATTTCCAGCACGCTGAAGTTGCCACTGGTAATGTCCAGTACCGCCAGGCCGAACAGACGCTCATCACCCAGTACCGCGGCAATCAGGTTGTCCCTGCGTTCATCCAGCAGCGCTTCGTCGCTCACCGTCCCCGGTGTGATGATCCGCACGACCTGACGATCCACCGGTCCTTTACTGGTGGCCGGATCGCCGACTTGCTCACAGATCACCACCGACTCGCCGAGCTTTACCAGTTTCGCCAGGTAGCCTTCGGCAGCATGATAAGGAATCCCGCACATCGGAATCGCCTGACCTGCCGACTGACCGCGGGCGGTCAGAGTGATGTCCAGCAACTTGGCAGCCTTCTTTGCGTCTTCGTAGAAGATTTCGTAGAAGTCACCCATGCGGTAGAACATCAGCTGATCCGGGTGCTGGTTTTTCAACCGCCAGTACTGCTGCATCATCGGGGTGTGGGAGGACAGGTCGCAGAGGGCTTTATTCATTGGAGATCAGGAAAACTCGTTCAAAGGTGTAGGGCAAAGGAGGGGTGTCGGACCGGCTTTTGCGCAATGGGCGCAAGATTAACATGGGCGGTCTGCCGGACGCAGGCGTGAACGCTCTGCGGTTTGTTTTCAATGATTTTATGCACTATTTATGCAATTGAGCATTTGTCTTCTCTGAATGGAACACGCACTATTCGTTTATGCAAAAACGTAATGTTTCTACTGTCCTGAGAGCTTTGCTCGATCAACACGGGATCTCCCCCACGGAGCTTCACCGTCGCACCGGCGTGCCTCAATCCACGCTCTCGCGGATTCTTGGAGGGAAGATTGTCGATCCTTCGGATAAACACGTTTCGAAGATCGCCGAGTACTTCTCCTTGAACACTGACCAGTTGCGTGGCCGTGCCGATGTCGCCCCGGCACACATCGCTGGTCGCGCAGCGTCGCATTCGGAGCTCAAGGATATAAGTCTGTGGGACGATGACACCCCGGTCGATGACGACGAGGTGTCGGTGCCCTTTCTTCGTGAAGTTGAACTCGCCGCAGGATCGGGACGATTCGTTATCGAGGAGAGCGAACGCTCTAGCCTGCGTTTCGGCAAGCGCAGTCTGCGCCATAACGGTGTGCAGTTCGACCAGGCCAAATGCGTGACCGTGCGCGGTAACAGCATGTTGCCCGTGCTGCGCGATGGCGCCACGGTCGGCGTTAATGCCGGCAAGTGCGGCATTGGTGATATCGTTGATGGCGACTTGTATGCGATCAACCACAACGGCCAGTTGCGAGTGAAACAGCTTTACCGCCTGCCGTCGGGGATTCGACTGCGCAGCTTCAATCGGGATGAGCATCCGGACGAGGATTACACATTTCAAGAAGTCCAGGAGGAGCCAATCGTCATCCTTGGGCATGTCTTCTGGTGGGGTATGTACGCCCGTTGATCCCCCGTGCAGCTGATTCAATAAAACCGCCTTTTTGGCGGTTTTTTTATCTGAAAAAAATCTGCCTGAAACATATATGCATCAATGCATTGACTGATTATGCATTGATGCATAGTCTTGCTGCCTGTCTGATGAAAAGTTGCTGTGACAGATTCTGTTTTCTACCGGTTATCCAGGGAGGCGTGAAATGACCGCAGAGCAGTATGCGTTGTTGGACATGCCTCTTTGGCTGGTTATCACCTTGCCGCTGCTCGGCGGAGTCGCCGGTGAAATGTGGCGTGCCGATAAAGAAGGCGTTCGTGGCTGGCCCCTTGCCCGTCGTCTGACCTTGCGCTCGGGCTCCAGCATGATTTGCGGTGCATCTGCAATCATGCTGCTGCACGCCGCGAACGTCTCCATCTGGGCCGCTTGTGCGGGCGGCTGCCTGACCGCGATGGCGGGAACGGACGTGGTGCTCGGTCTTTACGAACGTTGGGCGGCCAACCGCATAGGGGCTAATGATCTTTCATCCCGCGACGCAAAGGATTGATTGCCCTGGGGGCCTTTCCCAGAGCCTCTGATTCCTCACATTTTGATTGATCCTGTCGCTTGCAAGTGCGGTTTGCTCGTGTACGGTTAACCTCATTGCGCCCGATCAGGAGATGACTGTGAAAGAGACAACCCAACTGGCCGCTGAGCTTGGCCGACGCCTACAGGTTCTCAATGCCCACGTCACTACCGCCGAGTCTTGCACCGGCGGGGGAATTGCCGAGGCAATCACGCGTATCCCGGGCAGTTCGGCGTGGTTCGAGGCCGGATATGTCACCTACTCCAACCGACAGAAAACCCTGCAACTGGATGTCCCGGTGGAATTGTTCACCACGGTAGGGGCGGTCAGCCGCGATGTGGTCGAGGCCATGGTGCGGGGCGCGCAGAAAAAAAACAGCGCGTATTTCTCCGTGGCGGTCAGTGGCATCGCCGGGCCGGATGGCGGAACGGCGAACAAGCCGGTCGGCACGGTATGGCTGGCCTGGGGCGTGGGTGATGAGGTGTTCAGTGAGCTCCAGCACTTCCCGGGCAGTCGTGACGAGGTCCGCCGACAAACGGTGAAGGCCGCGCTAGAGGGGCTGCTGCGCTATGCCGCGGCAGAAATCTCAAATCAGGGGTAGGCGATCCGGAATCGCTGTGGAATAATACTGGCTACTTATACAGGTGTTGGCCGTCAGGCCTTATTGATTACGTGAGGACTTTAATGGACGACAACAAGAAGAAAGCCTTGGCTGCGGCCCTGGGTCAGATCGAACGTCAATTCGGCAAGGGTGCCGTAATGCGTATGGGCGATCAGGACCGTCAGGCGATCCCGGCCATTTCCACTGGCTCTCTGGGGCTGGACATCGCTCTCGGCATCGGCGGTCTGCCAAAAGGCCGTATTGTTGAAATCTACGGTCCTGAATCTTCCGGTAAAACCACGCTGACCTTGTCCGTGATCGCCCAGGCTCAAAAAGCCGGCGCGACCTGCGCATTCGTCGATGCCGAACACGCCCTCGACCCTGAGTACGCCGGCAAGCTGGGCGTCAACGTCGACGACCTGCTGGTATCCCAGCCGGACACCGGCGAGCAGGCCCTGGAAATCACCGACATGCTGGTGCGTTCCAACGCGGTAGACGTGATCATCGTCGACTCCGTGGCCGCTCTGGTACCAAAGGCTGAAATCGAAGGCGAAATGGGTGACATGCACGTGGGCCTGCAAGCCCGTCTGATGTCCCAGGCGCTGCGTAAAATCACCGGTAACATCAAGAACGCCAACTGCCTGGTGATCTTCATCAACCAGATCCGTATGAAAATCGGCGTGATGTTCGGCAGCCCGGAAACCACCACCGGTGGTAACGCGCTGAAGTTCTACGCTTCGGTTCGTCTGGACATCCGTCGTACTGGCGCGGTGAAAGAAGGTGATGAAGTCGTTGGTAGCGAAACCCGCGTCAAAGTCGTGAAGAACAAAGTGGCTTCGCCGTTCCGTCAGGCCGAGTTCCAAATTCTTTACGGCAAGGGCATCTACCTCAACGGTGAGATGATCGACCTGGGTGTTCTGCACGGTTTCGTCGAGAAATCCGGAGCCTGGTATGCCTACAACGGCACCAAAATTGGTCAGGGCAAGGCCAACTCGGCCAAGTACCTGGCGGATAACCCGGATATCGCTGCCACCCTCGAGAAGCAACTGCGTGACAAGCTGCTGTCGCCTTCGTCGGTAGCAGACGCCAAAGCATCTGCGGTCAAAGAGACCGAAGACGATCTGGCTGACGCTGATATCTGATCGAAGCGATGACCGCCGTACTGGATACACTCGTCGCGGTGCGGCGAACCGCAATGGACCTGCTCGCTCGACGCGAGCATGGTCGAGTTGAGCTGACGCGTAAGTTGCGTCAGCGCGGCGCCCTCCCTGAAATGATCGAAGCAGCACTCGACCGCTTGATGGAAGAGGGCCTGTTGTCTGAAACCCGTTACCTCGAAAGCTTCGTCTCCTACCGTGCCCGTTCCGGCTACGGCCCTTTGCGCATTCGTGAAGAGTTGAGCCAGCGCGGCTTGCAACGTAGCGACATCGACCTCGCCTTGCGCGAGAGCGGTATCGACTGGCAGGCGCAACTGACGGATACCTGGCGACGCAAGTTCTCTGGCGAAATGCCGGTAGATGCTCGGGAGCGTGCCAAGCAGGGAAGATTCCTGGCGTATCGGGGATACTCCATGGAAATGATCAGTCGCCTGCTCAGCGGCAGAGGGTTGGACGACTGAGTGAAACGGCTCGCTATTTGATAGCGAGCCGTTTTTTTATGCCCTCACGAAACTTTCGATGTCTCCCGGGTACGTTGCTGCATCTGGGGTTTGGATTGCGCCCAGTTTTCCTGCAGGTTGATGTAATCCACCAGTTCACGCAGTCGACCATGGTTACGGGCATTGAAATTGAAGGCCAGGCGCGCCAGGTGACTGAACTGCGCTTCGTCGTGTTCTTCGCCGCTGTAGGCATGCTGGTGGAAATGGTCACTCAGGCACAGATCGGCAAACGCTTCCTGCATGTATTCGAGTGCTCGGTCGTTGAGTGTATGGTTCATGCGAATCACGAATTGATGCTTGAGCCAGCGGCTGGAGTGGAAGTTGCTGTAGAACTGATTGATGTGATCAACGGCTTCTTCGACGTTGTAGACCAGTCTCACCAGCTTCATGTCGGTGGGCAGGATGTAATGGTTTTCCTCCAGTTGCTGGTGAATAAAGTCCAGCGCCCCTTGCCAGAATTTGCCGCCGGGTGCGTCCAGCAGCACCACCGGCACCAGCGGGCTTTTGCCGGTCTGGATCAGGGTCAGCACTTCCAGCGCTTCATCCAGTGTGCCGAAACCTCCGGGACACAACACCAGAGCATCGGCTTCCTTGACGAAGAACAGCTTGCGGGTGAAGAAGAAGTGAAAAGGTAAAAGGTTGGTCGTGCCGTTGACGGTCGGATTGGCGTGTTGCTCGAAGGGCAGGGTGATGTTGAATCCCAGACTGTGGGTCAGGCCCGCCCCTTCATGGGCAGCGGCCATGATGCCGCCACCGGCGCCGGTGATGACCATCAGATCGGAGCGCGCCAGGGCGGCACCAAGCTCTCGGGCCATTGCGAACAACGGATGTTCGACCGGGGTACGGGCCGAACCGAAAACGGTTACCTTGCGTCGTCCCCTGAACTGTTCGAGCACACGGAAGGCGTGTTCCAGTTCGCGCAGAGCTTGCAGGGTGATCTTGGCGTTCCAGCGGTTGTGGTCTTCCTGGGCCATGCGTAGCACGGTCAGGACCATATCGCGGTAGATCGGGATGTTCGGGCTGTTGGGTGAAACAAGGTTGAGTTGCTCTTCGACCTTGCTTATGAGGTCGTGGCCGCTTTCTTCGAAATGCCGGCTCAGGAGGTCATTCGGTTGGTAAGGCATTCAACTTCTCCTTCTGCACAGAACCCTGGGCCCCGACAAACAGCGTCGATGCCACGACACTTCATGTGTCGCTGTCTGCCCAGGCCCATGCCTGGGCGATCCAATTGACCCGAACAGGCAGTCGAGTCATCCATACAGGCTCTGTAATTCCATTGGATGAAAGAAACGTTCGCACAACATGCGTCTGGGGCGGGCCCTTTCCCACCCTGAAAAATTGGTCGTGGACACCCTGAAATCTAGACCCTTTCAGTGGCTTTTGTTGTCTTGATCATTGCGCCATAAAGCCTTTCCTGGCAACCGCTTAATGATGATTTGCAACGTGGTTTCGCCGCTCGTCTGATCGCGCGTCGACTGCCCATCATTCTGATTTACTAAGTGACAGGTATCCCTCGACAACGTTGCGTCAACGGCAGGACGCACGAGACAAGCTTTTCAAGGATTTATCGCTCGATACGAGTGAGGTGCAGGGAGGCGGGAAGCCATGACCAGAGTCATTCTGGAGATCGATACGCAGCTGTATCGATTGCTGAAGTCATCAGCCGAGACCCACCATTTGAGTCTTGAGGAGGAGTGCTGCCAACGTTTGCGGGGCAGTGAGCATCGGTCGCATTACTTGCAGGCACTGGTGGCAGAATTGCGCGCCGAGGATGAACAGCGACGCGCCAATTCCCGGTGATTACTTTTTCTTCGACGGCGCTTTCGGGCAATCCGATTCCTGGTAGCTCGCAGAGCCGACCGCACGATTGGTTTTGACTTCGGTGAAGTCGTAACGCATGACCGCGCCCTTGGCCATCAACTTGCGGTAGGACGGGTTGTTGCAGACAGACGCGCCCAACTGGAAGTACACGGCTTTGGGATCGGCGCGCATTTTGTTGGCGTGACTGCTTTGTACGCTCAAGTGGTTGATCAATACATTGCCTTCGACTGTGTAGCCCTGATCGAGAATGTCTTCATTGATCGCCCGTGGAGTGCCGACGCTGCTTTGTGCGGCGACATTTCGCAGCTCTCTGTTCAGATTCTGCTCACTCAAGGACGCAGCTTGAGCGTTGAAGGACGACGCCAGCAGAATGGCAGCGGTGGGAACGATAAGGCGCAGCATGAAACTCTCCTGGGGCGGTGATGGCAGGTTTGACCCATCACGTGACTGTGCGTTCAGTGGCGGCGAATTATAGGAGAGCAGGCCCGGACGGTACAGGCTTGCGCTAACCGGTCTGGTAAACTGCCCGATCTATTTGCCCTGCCGAGTGTTTTTCGTGTCGATTTTCCTTTCCCTCCGGTACTGCCAGCGATGAGTCATGCCCCCAACGCCGTAGCCCGCCTGCGTGACCAGCGCGAAGAAGAGGGTATCAAGCCGATTCAGGCCCGTGGCTGGCGGGCACCGCGTTGCCATGACTGTCGGGTGATCCAGAGCCACTGCCTGTGCGCCTGGCGTCCCAAGGTCCAGACTCGCTCCGGTGTTTGCCTGATCATGACCAACAAGGAAGTCTTCAAGCCGAGTAATACCGGGTGGCTGATCGCCGATGTGGTCGCGGACAATCACGCATTCATCTGGTCGCGCACTGAAATCGATCCGCAATTGCTCGTGCTGTTGTCCGACCCGCAATGGCAGCCTTATCTGGTGTTCCCCGGCGAGTATGTTGCGCCGGAGCGCGTGACCAATAGCGTTGATGTCGACAGCGATAAACGACCGCTCTTCATCCTGCTGGATGCGACCTGGACCGAAGCCCGGAAGATTTTCCGAAAAAGTCCTTACTTCGATAACTTGCCGATTCTTAGCTTGCTGCCCGAAAAACTGTCCCGCTACCGGTTGCGTCGATCAACGCGCAGCGAGCACCTGTGCACGGCGGAAGTCGCGGCGTTGTGCCTTGATCTTGCGGGCGATACGGACGCAGCGTCGGCACTGGACGCTTACTTCGACGTGTTCAGCCAGCATTATCTCGATGCCAAGCATCAACTGGAAATGAACGTCTCGACTCCCGCACACGCCGAGTTGATGCCCTATGTTCAGCCGACAACGCCATCACCGGGCTGATTGTCGCGCATACTGCAATAAAGTGTACTGGCCATGCTGCTTGACCACCCCGGCTTCGCTGGGCATGCTTGGCGCCGATTAGGGTGCGACCAGAGTTTTCAGCGCCGCTATTAGCGTTGAGCGTGCCTTGTCAGTGCAGCTGTGTGGCTGTGCCTGGCGTTGCTTTGGCGAGGTCCGAATGCATCGGACGTCCCATGAAAAACAGGATCATTTGATAAATGGCCACATACGAAATCCTGATTGCCGATGACCACCCACTTTTTCGAAGTGCCTTGCACCAGGCGTTGACGTTGGGCCTTGGTCCGGATGTCCGACTGGTAGAAGTGGCGAGCATTGCCGAACTGGAAACCCGCCTCACCGAAAAAGCCGATTGGGATCTGGTGCTGCTGGATCTGAACATGCCGGGCGCCTACGGTTTTTCCGGGCTGGTTCTGTTGCGTGGGCAGTACCCGCAAATTCCGGTGGTCATGGTCTCGGCCCAGGAAGAAGCGACCATCATGGTCAAATCCCGTGAATTCGGGGCCAGCGGTTTTATCCCCAAGTCCAGCGATCTGGGTGTGATCCAGAAAGCCGTGCGTGCGGTGCTTGACGGTGATGTTTTCTGGCCTCCACAGGCGTTCGAATCGGTCAGTGTTTCCGATGAAGCCAAGGCTGCCAGTGAGGGACTCGCCAGCCTGACACCACAGCAATTCCGAGTGCTAACCATGGTCTGCGAAGGCTTGTTGAATAAACAGATTGCTTACGAATTGAGTGTTTCCGAGGCGACGATCAAGGCGCACGTGACCGCGATTTTCCGTAAGCTGAATGTACGGACCCGGACTCAGGCCGCGTTGCTCTTGCAACAACTTGAGTCAATTTCCAGCCATTGATGGTTGGCCGCTTCACGCTTTTTTGACTTTGGTTAATCTAGCTTTCCCACTTCTCTAAGTCAGTTGCCTACTCTATGTCACCTTTCAAAGGCCAGACCGGCCTTAAACGCATCCTCAACGCCTCCGGTTACTCGCTGGACGGCCTGCGCGCAGCCTTCACCGGTGAAGCCGCTTTTCGGCAGCTGGTGTTGCTCAACGTCATTCTGATTCCGTTGTCGTTCTTCCTCAGTGTCAGCCGGGTCGAGCAGGCATTGCTGATTGCGGTATGCCTGCTGGCGTTGATCGTCGAACTGCTCAACTCGGCCGTGGAAGCAGCCATCGACCGCATTTCCCTTGAGCTGCACCCGCTGTCCAAGAACGCCAAGGACATGGGCAGCGCCGCGCAATTCGTGGCGTTAACCATGATCGCCCTGGTGTGGGCCGTCATTCTGCTTTAAGCGATGTTGGGTAGCACGATCTCGTCGCTGCGCTGGACCCCGGCGGTGAAGGCGCGGCACAGATCGAGGAACTCGCGCATCGCCGAGGTCTGGTATTTCTGTTTGTGCCAGATGAAGTAAAACTGCCGCGACAGGTCCAGATCCGGCGTTTCCACCGCGACGAGACTGCCGCGGCGGAATGCATCGCGTAACGCCAGCCGCGATATACAGCCAATCCCCAGACCTGACTCCACCGCGCGCTTGATTGCCTCGGTGTGTTCCAGCTCCAGGCGGACATTCAACGAGCTGCGATGGTGGCGCATGGCCTGGTCGAAGGTCAGCCGTGTGCCTGAACCTTGCTCACGCAGGATCCACGCTTCGTGGCTCAATTCGTCCATGGTCGCGGAGCCACGCTTGGCCAACGGATGCTGCGGGGCGCAAAACACCACCAATTCGTCTTCAACCCAGCTCTGTACTTCGATGTCCGGGTGGCTGCAATCGCCTTCGATTAGACCCAGGTCAATTTCGTAGTGAGCCACTTGTTGCACGATATTGGCAGTGTTCTGTACGTGCAGCTTTACCTGGCTTTCCGGATGGCGCTGCATGAAGCTGCCGATCAGCAGGGTCGCCAGGTAGTTGCCGATGGTCAGCGTCGCGCCCACCGCTAGCGAGCCGAAACCCGATTTGCCATTGAGCAGGTCCTCGATTTCCTTGGCCTGGTCCAGCAGGGCGACAGCTTGCGGCAGCAGTTGCTTGCCCAGCGCATTGAGGCTCAGTCGTTTGCCGGCACGGTCGAACAACTGGCAGCTGCATTGGCGCTCCAGTTCGGTGATCGAGGTGCTCGCCGCCGATTGCGAGAGGTTGAGCAAGCCCGCAGCACGGGATACGCTTTCCTGCTGGGCAACGGCGACGAAGACTTGTAGTTGACGAAGAGTAAATCGCATATCGATATAACCGATAACCCTTATCTTAATAATCCAGTTAACAGATATTGTCGTCGCTATTAGAATGCGATGCAATTGCGCGCCGCAGCGCTCGTCCTAATGAGCTAGCGCAGACCTAATTTCCAGGAGTCCCACGTACATGAGCAACATGAACCACGAGCGTGTCCTCAGTGTTCATCACTGGAACGACACTCTGTTCAGCTTCAAGTGCACCCGCGATCCGGGCCTGCGCTTCGAGAACGGTCAGTTCGTGATGATCGGCCTGCAACAGCCCAATGGCCGCCCGCTTATGCGCGCTTACTCGATTGCCAGCCCGAACTGGGAAGAGCATCTCGAGTTCTTCAGCATCAAGGTGCCGGATGGTCCGCTGACTTCCCAGTTGCAGCACCTGAAGGAAGGCGACGAGATCATCATCAGCAAGAAGCCTACCGGCACGCTGGTGCTGGATGACTTGAAACCTGGCAAACATTTGTACCTGCTCAGCACCGGTACCGGTCTGGCGCCGTTCATGAGCGTCATCCAGGACCCGGAAACCTACGAGCGTTTCGAAAAAGTGATCCTGTGCCACGGCGTGCGTTACGTCAACGAAGTCGCTTACCGCGAGTTCATCACCGAGCACCTGCCGCAGAACGAGTTCTTCGGTGATGCGCTGCGTGACAAGTTGATCTACTACCCGACCGTGACCCGCGAACCGTTCGAGAACGAAGGTCGCCTGACCGACCTGATGCGCAGTGGCAAGCTGTTCAGCGACATCGGTCTGCCGCCGATCAACCCGCAGGACGACCGCGCCATGCTGTGCGGCAGCCCAAGCATGCTCGATGAGACCAGCGAAGTGCTTAACAGCTTCGGCCTGAAAGTCTCGCCGCGGATGCGCGAGCCGGGTGATTACCTGATCGAGCGTGCGTTCGTCGAGAAGTGACCGAAGGTCACCTGTAGGAGCTGGCTTGCCAGCGAAGGGCTTGAGTGCACCGCATTCATTCAGTTAGTTCGCGTCATCGTTAACGACCATCGCGAGCGAGCTCGCTCCTACAGGACTCAACAAGAAAGCCCGCGCAGCCTGAGAAGGCAGCGCGGGCTTTTTCGTTTTTGCGGATTATGCGTTTGCGGGGATGACCTCTAGCACCCGAATCATCTCTGGCGTCGGGTAATGCCAGCGCACATCCACGTCCCAGAACTGCGCACCGTATTCTCTCTGCGGTGCAGGCGTCTGGTACGCCGGGCGCGGATCTTGCGCCAGGCACTGCTCAATCAGCTCAACCAACGGTTCACCAAGACGCAGGGCGTGTTCGTGAGCCTGTTGCAGCGCCGAGTCTGCCCAGTGCACGGCAATCAACTGTGGCGACGCGCTGGCGATGCTGTTGGACGCCGAATCGATAATGTCGGCGTACGGCACGTAGGGTTTGATGTCGAGCACCGGTGTGCCGTCCAACAGATCGATGCCGGAGACCCACAGACGATTGGCTTCGACCTTGTCCAGTTTGACCACGGACTGCCCGATGCCATTGGGGCGATGCGTGGCGCGCGTGGCAAACACGCCCATGGACTTGTTGCCGCCGAGGCGAGGCGGGCGCACCTTCAGGCGTGGTTTTTCTTCCAGGGCCTGATGGAACAGGAACAACAGCCAGACATGGCTGACCTGCTCCAGTCCCTGTACCGCGTCACCCTGATCGAAGGGCGCTACCAGTTCCAGGACGCCGCGAGCGGCCGGTGCCAGTTGCGGCTGGCGCGGAATCGCAAATTTCTCCTTGAAGCAGGAGTGCACGAAGCCGATGGGGGAAACGCTGTAAGTCATGGTCTGGATTCGAGGCAGGACGGAGTCGCGCATGATAACCCGCGATGGGTCGCCGCGTTATTCCAGCATCCTGCCGAGCAGCCAACTCCCCGCCGGTCCAGGCGGGTTCAGACGCGACCACAGAGCATCCACCGACACCGTTTTCGGCCAGCCACGTACCTCCAGTTCCTGCAATGTACCCGGCCCGAAACGCTCTACCAGCCAGCGCGGCAATGGCGCCCAGCCGAAACCGCCCTGGGCCATTTCCAGCAGCATCAGATAACTCGGCGCCGACCAGACGCGGCCCTTCGCCCGACTTTCATACGGATTGACGATGGTCGCCAGGCGCAACTCGCGGTGCTGATAGAGCTGGTCCTGATGAATGTTTTTCTGCGCCGCCAGCGGGTGCTGGGGCGACACGAACAAGGCGATCTCGGTGCGCTCATCCACGGTCGAACTGACAAGGTCCGGCGGGTAGCTTTCCTGCATTTCGGCGAAGGCCACATTCGCGCGGCCGCTCTGTACCAGCGCCACCAAGTCATCGCATTCGGCGATCAGGCATTCGAGCTCGAGGTCAGGGTAGCGCTGCTCGAACGCACTGAGTGCGCCCTCGAAACGGTCCGACTGATAGGTGTCGGAAAGCGCCACGGTCAGCTTGGCTTCGACCCCTTGGGACAGTTGGCTGGCGGTCATTTCCAGACGGCTGGTGGCCGCGAGAATCTCTTCGGCC
This sequence comes from Pseudomonas sp. P1.8, assembly GCF_001269805.1. Lineage (NCBI taxonomy): Bacteria > Pseudomonadati > Pseudomonadota > Gammaproteobacteria > Pseudomonadales > Pseudomonadaceae > Pseudomonas > Pseudomonas sp. P1.8. Next base: position 667,718 of record NZ_LHVM01000013.1, on the reverse strand, counting down.
CGTTGCAACATGACGTGACCGGCCGGCGTCAGGCTCGGCTTGCGGCTGCTGCGGTCGAACAGGGTCAGGTTCAGATCGATCTCCAGGCTTGCAACTGCCGCGCTGATGGTCGACTGACTGCGGCCGAGCTTGCGCGCCGCAGCGGAAAACGAACCTTGGGTAGCGGCTTCGACAAACGCCAGCAGCACTTCGTGAGAGGCCATGAACTATCGCCTTGATCGATGGTTATTGATTATGAAGTATCGATGTGATGACGGATCATGGCAACCACAGTCAGTCATCAAGTTCCTCAAGGAGTCAGGCCATGAGCGCCAACAAATCCATCACCGAACGAATTTTCCAGGCCATGGGCTTTGAACTGCTGGCCATCGTCATTTGTACCCCGTTGCTGGCGTGGATCATGGACAAGCCGATGCTGGAAATGGGTATGGTGACCGTCCTCATTGCCGCCCTGGCTCTGGCCTGGAACGTAGTATTCAACGGGATGTTCGACCGTGCGCTCAAGCGCTTTGCCATTGCGCACACGGCCTGGACCCGCGTCGTGCATGCGTTGCTGTTTGAAGGCGGTCTGGTGGCGATGGGCGTGCCGCTGATTGCCTGGTGGCTGAGTGTCAGCCTGTGGCAGGCGTTTTTGCTGGACATCGGCGTGTTGCTGTTCTTCCTGCCGTACACCTACATCTATCACTGGGTGTATGACGTGGTGCGGGAACGGATGGTCATGCAGCGCGCTTGTGTGGAATAAAGCAAAGATCGCAACCTCGGTAGGAGCTGCCGCAGGCTGCGATCTCTTTTTTTGCCTGACAAAAACATCCCGTCTGACGCTTCCACTCGCTGACCATTGATCCACTGACTCCCCTGCGTCAAAAGCAGCGCAATTGCAGCGCCAATGTCATCCGGCAAACCGGCGCGGCCCTGCGCGGTGTTGTTCGCCGTGATGTTGCAGGCACCCCCGTTCCTTGGCCTGATAATGCGTCAGCAATTCCATCGCACCCTTCATCGCCGGCGCTCTGACCATGCGGTCTTTCAGCCACTGGATACGGATCCTGCCAGGCCGTCTTCGCTGGCAAGCCAGCTCCTACAGGGGGCCATTTAGAACAACTGGGTGAACAACCAATACAAACTGCCCGACAGCACAATCGCCGCCGGCAAGGTCAGCACCCAGGCCATCAGCAGATTGCGGATAGTCTTCATCTGCAAGCCACCGCCATTGGCAACCATGGTCCCGGCCACGCCTGAGGACAAGACATGAGTGGTCGACACCGGCAGGCCGAACATGTCGGCAGCGCCGATGGTCAGCATGGCCACGGTTTCCGCCGAGGCGCCCTGTGCGTAGGTCAGGTGGGTCTTGCCGATCTTCTCGCCGACGGTCACCACGATGCGTTTCCAGCCGACCATGGTGCCCAGGCCCAGAGCAATGGCCACCGCGATCTTCACCCACAACGGAATGAATCGCGTGGAGTTGTCGATCTGTTGTTTGAACAGTTGCAGCTTGTCGCTGGTGTCGGCGTCGAAGTTGACGACTTTGTTCTTGTCCATCAGGCGAATGGTTTCGCTGGCCAGGTACATGTCGTTACGCACGTTGCTCACGGCTTCAGCCGGGACTTTCGACAGCGACCCGTAACCTTTTACTTCGGCGCCAATGCTACCGGTCAATGCGGCGAGCGCAGGCACCAGTTGCGGTGTCGCGTCTTTGCTTCGTACGTATTCGGACAGCACTGAGCGCGGGTCGGCGGGTGCCGGTTGCGGTGCCGCTTTCACCAGCGCTTGTTGGGTAACTTGCGCGACGGCAGCGAATTGCAACGCTTGATCGGCGGGCATGGCGCGGTTCAGTGCGTAAGCCATTGGCAGGGTGCCGACCAGAATCAACATGATCAGGCCCATGCCTTTTTGGCCGTCGTTGGAACCATGGGCGAAGGACACACCGGTGCACGTCAGGATCAGCAGGCCGCGAATCCACCACGGTGGCGGGGTATCGCCTTTGGGTTCTTTGTACAGCGCACGGTTCTTGACGAAAGCGCGCAGGGCCAACAACAACAGGGCAGCAAAGCCGAAACCGACCAAAGGCGAAAGCAGCAGTGCATAACCAATCTTGGTCGCCTGTGCCCAATCCACGCCGCTGGTGCCGTCGCGTCCATGCATCAGCGCGTTGGCAACACCGACACCGATGATCGAACCGATCAACGTGTGCGATGAGGACGCCGGCAGCCCCAGCCACCAGGTGCCAAGGTTCCACAGGATGGCCGCGATGAGCAGGGCGAAGATCATGGCGAAACCAGCCGATGACCCAACCTGCAGAATCAATTCCACCGGCAGCAGGGCGATGATGCCGAAGGCCACTGCACCGCTGGACAGTAACACCCCGAGGAAGTTGAAGAATCCGGACCAGACCACGGCGAAGTTCGGCGGCAGCGAGTTGGTGTAAATCACCGTGGCCACTGCGTTGGCGGTGTCGTGGAAGCCGTTGACGAACTCGAAGCCCAGCGCAATCAGCAGCGCCACACCCAGCAGCAGAAACGGTGTCCATGTGGTCACCACGGTGCCCAGTTCGCGCATGTCGTGCATCAGGCTGTAAGCGGTGAATAGCAAGCCGATGCCCAGTACGGCAAAAAACACCACGATAGTCAGCAAGCCGGGTTTTTTATCGAGTTGCAGCTTGGCGCTGCCGGCGGGCGCCGGAGAGGCGGTGAAGGAGGGGGTGGCCATGCCTGACATTCCTGAGAAGGGAAGGAGTGTTGGTCATGATCATTGCGAAATGTTACAGGGAGACTGCTTTAGGTCAGTGTTTGGGTTGTTTGCAATTCCGTTAATCTGAAATGCATTCCTGTAGGAGCAAGCTTGCTCGCGATGGTCGTGAACGATAACGCTTGAAACCTGGCACCCAGCGGTGCCGTTTGGTTTTTCGCGAGCAAGCTCGCTCCTACAGGTTTCACGGACGTTCAGTAATCCTGTCGCTTGCGAAATGCCCAGCGTCCGGCAATCACGGTGAACGTTGCCACCAGTGCCACCAGAATCCAGAATCCCTCCGGATCCTGGGAGAGCGGCACACCACCGACGTTCATGCCGAAGAAACCGGCAATGATGTTGATTGGCAAGGCCAGCACCGTCACCACCGTCAAGGTGAACAGCGTGCGGTTACTTTGTTCGTTGAGGTTGGCGGCAATTTCTTCCTGCAACAGCTTGATCCGTTCACCCAGCGCCGTGAGGTCATTGATGATCAGGGCAAACTCCTCGGTGGACTTGCGCAGCTCTTTCACGTCCTCCTTTTGCAGCCATTGCGGTGGACGGTTGAGCAGACGCAGCAATGACCCCGGCTCCAGCGCCAGCAACCGTTGCAGGCGCACCAGCACCCGACGGTTGGCCCCCAGCTCTGCCCGATTGGTCGACAGTCGCGAGGACAGCAATTGGTCTTCGACCTGATCCACGCTCAGGCTGGTCTTGCGCACGATCTGAGTCAGTACTTCGCCCTGGTCGCGCAGCAGATGCACCAGCAGTTCCAGAGGCGAACGAAAGCGTTCACCGGCCTTGACCGACGAGCGCAACTTATCCACCGAGTGCAGCGGTTGCAGACGCGCACTGATGATCAGACGGCTACGGGCGCATACCCATAACGTCGAGACATCGGAGGAGACCATGCTGCTGAGGTTGAACACTACATCGTTGACCACCGCCAGCAGCGCCGAGTCGACGTGCTCGATACGTGTCGAACGCGAGCCTTCGTGCAGTGCTTCGAAAAACTCATCGGGCAGCTCCAGATGACTTTTCATCCAGCGCTCGCACGCGGCGTGGGCGAGGTTCAGGTGTAGCCAGAGAAACTGCTCGTCGTCCTCCGGCTGTTGCAGACATCGCAACGCCTCGGCCGAGTCGATTTCCCGGCCGCGTTCACCTGGGCGAAAACTGAATCCATAAAGCAGGCCGAACAGATCGGGATCCCGATGGCTTTGATCGATGCTGTGATTCATGAGTGCTCGCAAAGGAAAGCGCCTGTCGCAGGTTTTACAGGTTCACCTGAGCGGCATCATCGCAAGCGCAGATGACGTTTTCATGACAGTAAAAAGACCGCAGTCGCAACGCTACCGGCGGTCGGTATTTTCTCAAGAACCGCTCTGGCACGCCGATTACGTTTGGGTCAAGTTGCGCGCCGACGGCGATCCGCCGAGACCGTAGACAAAGAAGTCCGGACATTTTCACGCCTTAACCGGGCGTGCCTCATTCCTGCCATGAGTACCCTTCGATGCTTTTGCAAAAGTCCCTGAGAACGCAAATTCTCGCCCTGCTGAGCGGTAGTCTGATCGCGACGCTGTTGATCGCCCTGAGCTGCTTTCATTTTCTGTCCAGTGGTGTGCAGAACTACGCCAATTTGATCGAAGGTCCGCTGCATACCTCGCAATTAATCGATGAGGCCAACCTGCAATTCAAGGTGCAGGTTCAGGAGTGGAAAAACGTCCTGCTGCGTGGCAAGCAGCCGGCAGACCTGAACAAGTACTGGGCGCAATTCGAAGACCGACAGCGCGACGTGCAGACCATCCTTGGCGAACTGGCCGGACAAAAGGGCATCGAGCCGCAACTCAAGACCCGTATCGAACGCTTGCGTGACGAGCACCGTTTGCTGGGGGCGGCCTATCAGAAGGGTCGTGATGCCTTTGTGGCAGCAGGCGGTGACCCGGCGGCCGGTGACGCAGCGCTGAAGGGCGTGGACCGTGCGGCCAGCGATCAGATGAGCGAACTGGTCAGCGCGTTACGCAAGCAGGGCGCGGAGCAATCGACGCTGATCAGTGCCAGTGCCGATCGCACGGTATGGCTGGGCATCGTTGTCATGCTGGCCTCGGGGTTGTTGATTGGCCTGCTGAGCCTGTGGCTGGTCAATCGCAACCTGGTCGAGCCGATTCGCCAGTTGATCGATTATGTTGCCCAGCTTAGTCAGGGCCGTATCGCTGAGCGCGTGTCCAGTCACCGTCAGGATGAACTGGGAAAACTGGCAATGGCTGCCAACACACTGCGCGATTTTCTCGCTGAAACCTTCAGCCGTTTGCAGCGCAGTGCTTCGGACCTGGACAGCGCCAGCGGTGAGCTGAACTCGATTGCGACCGTGATGGCGGGTGGCACCAACGAGCAGTTCAATCGCACCGATCAGGTGGCCACGGCGATGAACGAAATGTCTGCCACCGCACAGGAAGTGGCGCGTCATGCGGCCGATGCAGCACGGGCAGCGGACGACGCCGACCAGAACGCGCAGCAGGGCGAAAAAGTCATGCAGGGCACGATTCACACCATCACCCAGATGCGCGGTGAAATCACCAACACTGCCAACGTGATCCGCCAATTGGAAACCGACAGCGGTCGCATCGGCAAAGTGCTGGAAGTGATCCGCGGCATTGCCGAACAGACCAATCTGCTGGCGCTCAACGCTGCCATCGAAGCGGCCCGTGCCGGTGAAGCCGGGCGTGGTTTCGCGGTGGTGGCCGATGAAGTGCGCAGCCTGGCCCAGCGCACGGCGGCATCGATCATCGAGATCAACCAGATCATTCAAACCGTGCAGACCGGCGCGATCGATGCGGCTCAGGCGATTGAAAGCGGACAGGCGCGCAGCGATGAAAGCGTTGAGCAAGTGACCCAGGCCGGTGCCATGCTGGAGCGCATCACCCTGGCCGTGGAGGCGATCCGCGACATGAATCGCCAGATCGCCACCGCTGCCGAAGAGCAGACCTCGGTGGCCGAAGACATCTCGCGCAACCTCACCGAGATCACCAGCATCGCCAGCACCAATCTGGATAACGTGCAGCGCACCGAAGCGGCGAGTCACAACCTGCATGGTTTGTCGGGGCAGTTGAATGAGGTGACGGCACGTCTGAGGGCGTGATGGCCTGAGTAGTCAAAGAGACGAAAAAAGCCGCACGATCGGAAGATCGTGCGGCTTTTTGTTGTGTGACAACATCACATTCTCACGGACCTTGCAGGAGCCGGCTTGCTGGCGATCCAGGCAACACGGACATCAAGTTTATCGCGTCATCGTTCATCGCCAGCAAGCCGGCTCCTAAAAGGCGTTATGCATCAGTCGTCTTTTTTGTTCTTCAGGACTTCGCCGGTAGTAGCGTTCAGGTCCACGTCCCATTCAACATTCTGAGCGTCACGCAGTTCGACTTCGTATTCGTAAATGGTGGAGTGTTTGTCCAGGTCGCTGTCGGTAATGGTGGCGCCCGGGTGCAGCTTCATCACGATCTGATTCAGCTCTTCGAGCGGCTTGATCTTGCCGTCCTTGACCAGTTGAGGAATCTGATCGACGGGAACATCTTTGGCCTGGGCCAGGCCAGCAGTGAGCGTCATGGCTGCAGCGGTGAACAGGGCAGTCAGAGTCTTCATGGTGTCTTTCCTTGTTGAGCTGTTTAAGTGAGATCAGGTTAGCCGGTGTAACTTAATCCACCCTTAAATTTTCCTACATGTCTTGCATCAATAACTGTGGGAGCGTGGACATCAACGTTGATGTTGGAGCGGATGGCCCCTTCGCGGGCACACCACGCTCTTACAGATTTTGCGTCAGTCCTAGTAACCGTTGTTCTGCAGTACCTGCGTCACGCTGGCGGCGGCCGGGCGTTTGTAGAACTTCAGCAGTTCGCTGGCGCGGTTGGTGAAGATACCGTCGACACCGGCGTCCATGACTTTCTGGTAATCCACCGCATCGTCGATAGTGTAGACGTGAACCAGCAAGCCCTGTTCGTGGGTGTACTGGTTCATCCACGGTTGTACCAGGTCCGAGTAACTCTGATCGCCACCGTGGGTGAGCGCTGCGGAAGGGCCGGTGCCGATGGCGCCCTGGGTTTTGGCGTAGTCGACCCAGCGCTGGAACTCGGCTTTGTCCTTGGGGTGCTGTCTGGCATAGTAAGCGGCTTTGTCATGCTCACCGGACTCGGCAAACGAGACTTTCGACTCCGGCTCGATGCTGCCTTCTGCGACCCACAGCAACAGAATCTTCGGTACCTGAGGCATTTCCTTTTGCAGCAGTTCGAGGCTGCTTTTCTCGAAGGTTTGCAGGATCACCTTGCCTTTGCCCTGACCCACGGCTAGCTCGCTTTTCGCCAGTTTCGAACCGGCCGGGCTTAGCCAGCCACGGTCCTGCAGTTTCTTTTTCAGGTCATGCTCGATGCCGGGAAACTGCTTGGGCTCCTTGGTTTCGATGTACAGGCCAGGCTTGTGCAGCGAGTTGCCTTGTGCGATGTCGATGATTTCATCGAGGGTCAGAATTTTCAGGCCCACGTAGGACGCACGCGCGCGATCCGGGTACGCGGAGTTGAACCAGCTGCCGGCATCCAGGGTTTTCAGCTCGGCCATGGTGAACGCGTTGGCTGGGCTGTCCTTGCGCTCGGGGAACTTGCTGGCAACGTCGGAGGTGCGTTGCAGGTCGTTATCGTGCAGGGCGAACAGCACGCCATCCTTACTGCGTTGCAGGTCCAGTTCCAGGTAATCGGCGCCCAGATCGCGGGCGAGTTTGTACGCGGCGGCGGTGGACTCCGGGGCATCGAAAGACGCGCCACGGTGGGCAATCACTGCCGGGTGCGGGATGCCTGAACGCGAGGCCAGCGCTGCCGGGCTTGGCTCGCTGGACGCCTGTGCCTGGCTGAGGCCAAGCAGCATGCTCAGCAGCAGGGCGCTTTTAGTGATGGTTGAAGGCATGGTCGAGATCCTTTCGCGATGATTTTCAAAGACGTCCCTTTTAACAACTGAGCGTTGCGGGCGCTATCGCGAGACCGACATAAACCTGCTTAAAGCTGATGTTCGTCAGCACTTTTGTGCGCCTGTTTGCAGTACGCTTGCTCGCAACTTCCCCGGCAGAGGGAAATCACCATGCCTGCTCTGCGTGTAAACCAACGATCACCCTGTGAGGTTTACCATGCGCATCACTTCCCAGCTCATCTGCCAGGCTGCCGACCAACTCAAGGGTTTCGTCGGCCTCAACCGCAAGACCGGCCATTACATCGTGCGCTTCAGTGAAGATTCGTTCGGCATGGACGTGGCGGATGACGGCATTATCCCCACTAGCGAGTTTGTCTGGGCTGTGGGCCCCTCGCAATCGATGACCCTCAAGCGTGAGTTGATTCAGTTACTGCTGGACCAGAACATCGATGACCGGATCAACATTACCCAACCGTTGCGGGTGTATATGAACCGTCGGGATGTGCCGGAAATTTCGGCGGTGCGGAGTTTGGTGCGGGGTTGAGGTTTTGTGATGATTGGACGGGCCTCATCGCTAGCAGGCTAGCTCCCACAAGGTTTTGGAGCGGGTACATTCTTTGTGTGCACCCTGGTCCCCTGTGGGAGCTAGCCTGCTAGCGATGGCGGCCCCAAACACACTGCCCTGAAATACATTGCAACGGTAAACTTGAGGATCACGGCCGCTTTACTCAGCAGCCGAACATGTCACTTATCACACCTGATAACAGGCCAGAAACATATCCAGTGCAGACTCCACTACGGTGCCTTGCATCTCGGCTGACAAACCGGGCATGCCCATGGAAATCTGCGGCCAGAATGCAAAGGATTTGAGCAATCCATGAACCTGCTGCGCGGCAAACTCGGGAGCAACGGCTTTTAGCCGCCCATCGGCCTGAGCCGCACGAATCCACGCAGTCAGATTTTCTTCGCGTTCACCTATTCGGCAAACCATGCTTTGGGCGCGCTCGGGAGAATGGATGGTCGCAGCGATGGCGACTCGTGCCAGATCGAGAAAATTGTCATCGCTCAGCATTTGCAATTTCGCGGTCAGCAATTGGCGTAATTGGTCGCGCAAGGGCTCATCAGGGCGGTAGGACGTTTCCTGTTCCGCCGTCACTCGTACCCATAACTGGTTGAGGATTTCGGCAAACAACTCTTCCTTGCTGGGGAAGTGGTTGTACACCGTGCGCTTCGACACGCCGGCAGTGGCGGCAATCCTGTCCATGCTGGTGATCTCGAAACCGTTGTCGCGAAACTCGGCAATCGCCGCCTGAATGATGGCTTCGCGTTTTCGGTCAGTGAGGCGCTGTTGAGCTGTCATAAATACGCTTCGGCAGGATGGACAGTGAAATTACACTCACCAGTTTACTTGGCATCGGCTTTGATGCAACCTTGAAACTACACTGTGCAGTGTAATGTTTTGTTAATCCTGCACAGTAAAAATAGAGTGTTCGGCTGATGCGTGCGTGCTTTGGCCATTTATCGTCCCAAAACGGAAAACCGCGTTGCATGCGTTTTTTCTGGAGTCATTCAGTCATGGCCAATTCAATGTCCCCGGCGGATAACGCCTCCACACCAGAAGCGTCCCGACAGGCTCAAGGGCAGTACCAGAACCACACGCCAATTCAGCGTTTGAGCTTCGGTAAAACCATGGGCATCCTGTGGAACGCCATGTTTCACAAACCGCGCAACACTCGCCCGAGCGCACCTGTGCCGGTGCAACCCCTGACCCAAGAAGCGTTGATCGCCGCGCCGAACCACAGCGTCTACCGACTCGGCCATTCCACTGTATTACTCAAGCTGCGCGACAAATTCTGGATTACCGACCCGGTCTTCGCCGAACGCGCGTCACCCATTCAATGGGCCGGGCCCAAGCGTTTTCACCAGCCACCGATCAGCCTGGAAGACTTACCACCGATCGAAGCGGTGATCCTGTCCCACGACCACTATGATCACCTGGATCATGCGGCCGTGCTGAAACTGGCAGACAAGACCAAGCACTTCCTGACACCACTGGGCGTAGGCGACACGCTGATCAAATGGGGCATCGATGCCAGCAAAGTCCGTCAATTCGATTGGTGGCAAGGCACAGAAATCGACGGCATCCAGTTCATCGCCACCCCGTCGCAACACTTTTCCGGTCGTGGGTTGTTCGACAGCAACAGCACCCTTTGGGCCTCATGGGTGATGATCGACGGCGATACGCGAATCTTCTTCAGCGGCGACAGCGGCTATTTCGATGGCTTCAAACGCATCGGCGAACAGTACGGCCCGTTCGACCTGACCCTGATGGAAACCGGCGCCTACAACGTCGACTGGCCGCACGTGCACATGCAACCCGAACAAACCCTGCAAGCCCACCTCGACCTCAAGGGCCGCTGGCTGTTTCCGATCCACAATGGCACTTTCGACCTGTCGACCCACGCCTGGTACGAACCCTTCGATCGCATCCTGGCCCTGGCCTGGGAACGCAACGTATCGATCACCACGCCGCAGATGGGCGAGGCGTTCAACCTGATGCATCCGAAGCGTGGTGAGGCTTGGTGGTTGGTGATGGAAGAGGAGAATGAGCGGGTGGTGGTGCAGAACACGTGAGGTACTGCATCGGGCCGCTTGCTGTTTAGCGGCCCGCGCCAAGCGCTCATTCGACCATCGCAAAATCCGCCCGCCCAACCGGGTTCGGCGTAGACCCTCTCACATTCATCCCGCGCCCCGGTGCAAACCCCGGGAAGAACACCAGTCCCTCAGATTCAAACCGATAGGCCAGCGCCAACCGTGTGACATCCAGCACGTCCTGACGCGCCTCGAAGCGTTCAATCGCATTTGCCGAAACACCGGCTTCACGGGACAACGTCTCCACACTCCAGCCCAGCATCGCTCGGGCCTGGGCGCAGTGGGCGGGGGTGAATTGGAAGAGGGCGATACGTTCCAGGGTGATTTTCATCGCTTGAGAGGCCATGGTGTTCTCCGGGCTCGAGAGAGTTGATTCAAAATGCACTGTGTTTTTGTACAGTTGTTTTGAGCCCGAATCAAATGCAATTTTTGATTTTTCATTTCAGCCAGACAAACGGCACGGCGCTTATTTGTCCGCCAACCCCGGCGCCTCCCGCACGATAAAGTGATCCAGATTCTCAATGTTCGCGCTGAACACCCCGAACGTCTGCTCGGGGTTTTTCTTGCTTGGCACCTGCTTCAACTCCGGCGTCACGCCATAGAAGAAGCAATACAACGCCTGCCCGCTCTCGATCGCGTGCTTGATCTCCTCGAGGAACGCCTTGCGCTTGCGGTAGGTGTCGATCAGCTTCTTGCTCAGGTAAACATTGACCGAATATGGCTTCTTCTCGAACCAGACCTTCTTCTCGAAATCGATACGAAAGCTTTGGGTGTAGTCCTTGATCTGCTTGATCTTGCCCCAGTAAATCAGGCCCTTGTTGTCTTGCAGGTATTCGATTTTCTTGAAGAACGACGCATAAGGCGCCGTGTGCTCACCAATCTTCAGTGGCATGCGCTTGAGCAGTTCCTTGTCTTCGAAATTCGACACGAAACACTCTACCGGATGGGCGAAGACGCTGGTCTTGTCGGGGGCGGAGTCGCGGCTTGGCTGATCGGTGTTGCTGATCGCCGAAGGAACCACGGGCTCATCCTGTTGAACGTCTGCACTTCCTGCTGGGCGGGACGGCTTGCGCACATATTCGCGTCGAGTCAGTAACAATTCCGACGGAAAATGTTCCTCACGGCTGTCATCCGTTTCCGCGTCCACACCCGACGCTGGCGCCTTCAGGCTGACATAAGGGCAGCCATCGGCATGCCGCGTTGTCGGCAGGTTCTTGAAGTGCGGCGTGCGTACGTAATTCACATTCTTGGCGTTGAGCGTCCCCAGCTCATTCGCCACATCGAAGGCTGCGCGACAGGCGTCGTTGGGGCACTGGAAGTGTTCCTTGGCCGAGTCGAACGCCACCGTTTCGTCAAAATTCAGATCACGTACGTCATAGATCGACAACTTGTCGTTGAGGCTGAGGCAGTAGGCGAGATCGAATTTCATGGTGGGGTTCTTTGGCCTTTAAGTGATCAGCTTATGGCGCGTTCCGGGCAATAGCTACACTCAGGTCATTTCGCCGCCGCTGTGCACGGTTGCGGCATGACACACTGATTATTAAGGGCGAAACCATGAGCCAGACAGATGATTCGCCTCCACTCCCGGAACCGGGCCGGATAGCCCGCAGGGATGAACAGACCGGTTGGCGCCGTTGGCTGCCGGGGCTGATCATGCTGCGTGAGTATCAATTGAGTTGGTTGCGCTACGACATCGTGGCCGGCCTGGTGCTGACCACGATGCTGGTGCCGGTCGGCATTGCGTACGCAGTGGCCTCGGGCGTGCCCGGCATTTATGGCCTGTACGCGACCATCGTTCCGCTGCTGGCCTACGCCTTGTTCGGCCCCAGCCGCATTCTGGTGATGGGGCCGGATTCCTCACTCGTAGCGGTCATCCTGGCAGTCATCATTCCACTCTCCGGGGGCGACCCACAGCGCGCCGTCGCGTTGGCGGGTATGATGGCGCTGGTCTCGGGGGCGGTGTGCATCCTGGCCGGTCTGGCTCGCCTGGGATTCATCACCGAGCTGCTCTCCAAACCGATTCGCTACGGCTACATGAACGGCATCGCGCTGACCGTATTGATCAGCCAAATGCCGAAAATGTTCGGTTTCTCGATTGAGTCCGACGGCCCATTGAGAAACATCTGGGCCATCGTTACAGCGGTGATGGACGGAAAAACCAACTGGACCACCTTTATTGTGGGCGCGCTCACCCTCGCGGTCATCCTGCTACTCAAACGCTGGCCGCGACTACCGGGCATCCTGATCGCCGTGGTTGGCGCCACTATCGCCGTGGGCGTCCTCGACCTGGCGACGCGCGCCGGTGTGTCGGTTCTCGGCTCACTTCCGCAAGGCTTGCCCGGGTTCGCCATCCCCTGGATCACCCGCGCCGACATCGTCCCGGTGTTGATCGGCGGTTGCGCCGTCGCCCTCGTCTCGTTCGCCGACACCAGCGTGCTCTCCCGCGTTTATGCGGCGCGCACCCGCACCTACGTCAACCCGAATCAGGAAATGGTGGGCCTCGGCGTCGCCAACCTCGCCGCCGGTTTGTTCCAGGGCTTCCCCATCAGCAGCAGCTCGTCCCGAACCCCCGTGGCCGAAGCCGCCGGAGCCAAAACCCAACTGACCGGCGTGGTCGGCGCACTGGCGGTTGCCTTGCTGTTGGTGGTCGCACCGGACCTGCTGCAACACCTACCGTCCAGCGCACTGGCCGCCGTTGTGATCGCCTCGGCCATCGGCCTGATCGAAATCAGCGACCTGCGCCGGATTTACCGCATCCAGCGCTGGGAATGCTGGCTGTCGATCGTCTGCACCGTCGGCGTGGCCGTGTTCGGCGCCATCGAAGGCATCGGCCTGGCCATCGTGATCGCGATCATCGAATTCCTCTGGGACGCCTGGCGCCCATACTCCGCCGTACTGGGCCGCGCCGATGGCGTAAAGGGCTACCACGACATCAAACGCTACCCCGACGCCCGCCGAATCCCCGGCCTGGTCCTGTTCCGCTGGGACGCCCCGCTGTTTTTCGCCAACGCCGAACAATTCAACGACCGAGTCCTGGACGCCGTCGCCGCATCCCCCACACCCGTGCGCTGGCTGGTGGTCGCCGCCGAACCGGTCACCAGCGTCGACGTCACCTCCGCCGACATGCTGGCTGAGCTGGACGACACCTTGCATGCGGCGGGTATTGAGTTGTGTATTGCCGAGATGAAAGACCCGGTGAAGGACAAGCTGAAGCGGTTCGGGTTGTTTGCACGGTTGGGGGAGACGGCGTTTTTTCCAACGATTGGGACGGCAGTGGATAGTTATGTGGCGAATTATCGGGTGGGTTATGAGGAGGGGGAGGAGGGGCGTTGAGTGGGGAATGGCTTGCTGTGAGCGCCGCCAATCCTCTGTAGGAGCAAGCTTGCTCGCGATGGCGTCGGTGAGCACGCCACTTAAACAAGATCCGTCACCGGAGTGTCCAAATGGAGTTCACTCCTTAGAGCTTCTGCCTGATGATCGGTGATCGAATGCTTCCAATCTACGTAATAGATCCGCCTCTCAGTACTGCTTTACCCGTGATGGCAATGTAGTTACCGTTGTAGGATAAATTTCCTGCGGCTGTAGTGAATCGCCCCGGATTCTCTAGACACCTTGCAAGCTCATTGCGTAACGCCTTTCAAACTCTACCGGCGACAGCTGATTGTTGAAACCATGACGACGTTTTGCGTTGTAGAACATCTCGATGTAATCGAACACATCACTACGAGCATCTTCCCGCGTGGTGTAAATTTTCCGCTTGATCCGTTCCCGTTTCAGAAGCTGGAAAAAGCTCTCGGCCACGGCATTATCATGACAGTTGCCTCGGCGACTCATGCTGGCAACCAAATTGTTCGCCTTCAAAAAGCTGCGCCAATCGGAGCTGCTGTACTGGCTACCTTGGTCGCTATGAACCATTACCTCTTGTTTCGGTTTACGCCTCCAAACCGCCATCAATAACGCATCAATAGCCAAATCACTGGTCATCTGAGACTTCATTGACCAGCCTACAACCTGACGAGAAAACAGATCCAGCACCACAGCCAAGTACAACCAGCCTTCATATGTACGAATGTAGGTGATGTCGGTGACCCAAACCTTGTTGGGTTCCACGACATCGAACTGGCGCTTCAGCAAATTGGGTGAGGCGACCGCTGGCTTACCGCCGTACTTTCCAGGGCGACGTCGATACCCTGTCTGAGAGCGCAGACCTTCAAGACGCATCAGCCTCGCTACACGATGGCGACCACAGTCTTCACCGACCTCGCGCAGATCGTCATGGATTTTGCGATAGCCATAAACGCCGCCACTTTCCAGCCATGAATGCTTGATCAAACCCAGCAGTCGTTGGTCGTCTTTGGCGCGTGCAGATTGCGGCTCAGACAACCAGGCGTAATACCCACTGGGGTGGACTTTCAGCGTCAGGCAAAGCCGTCGTATGGAATAGTCATCTGCTCGCTGCTTGATAAAGGCGTACTTCAACCGCACTCCTTGGCAAAGTACGCGGCGGCCTTTTTTAAGATGTCTCGCTCTTCAGTAACCCGCTTGAGTTCTGCTCGCAGACGACGCAGTTCAGCGTGCTGATCATCGTCCTGCTGCCGTTCTTCTTGAGGTTTGCTGTAGCGCTTTATCCAGGCGTAGAGGCTATGCGTCGACACGCCAAGACGGGCCGCTACATCAGCGACAGGCAGCTTCTTTTCGGTCACTTGATTGACCGCTTGGATTTTGAATTCTTCGGGGTAACGCGGGTTGCTCATGGCACCTCCTAATTGGCCTCAGTTTAAGGCAAAGAGGTGTCTACGAAACCCGGGGCGATTCAGCCCCAGCGGCGCAGCGATTTCGCATGTGCCGTCTTCTCGCAGTCTTAACGCTACCGCTGTGGCGGTTACTGGCCAGTAACGCATTGCATCGGTCGCCGACTGATAGGGCTCATCGCCGTTCTGAACATACATTCTCGCTTGGTTTTTCACAGATAGCAGGTCGACGGATCGTCAGAGTCTCAGATAAGAAGAGCATGAGATCAGCGTGTCTATGCAAAGTGACGCTTCGCTCAATGTGGCCTGATCTACTATCAAATGATAATGATGCTGATCGAGATCTAAGAAATTGCCTGAGTATGCCGAGGCAAGAGTGGATGGATAGCCCAATGAATTTAGATCGATCCCTGCCGCCCGAAAAGGAACTAGAGGACTCCGAGCGTACAAATGCGACCGACTGATCGCAGTTAATCAACCTCAGATCATTGGACAGCTTCAAATCACACCACGTAAACCCGCTCAACACGCTCCGTGTTAGTCGAATTTGGGCTTCGTTCGAAGATCGCGCTCGTTTCAGTCGTCGTACTTTGTCAGCTCGACAATCGTGACCACCGAGATTGCATCATCATGTTCTGGAAGCCAGAAGCCGCCCTGAATGCTCTAGGCTTCTAAAAGCCCAATCTCAGGTGTTTCATCAGGAAAGCTTTCCAAGTCATTGTTCTAGCGTAAGTGACTGAAAAACACATAAACCACTGATATTTATCATAATATTTGCATAACTTTGAATCTGTGCTTGGCTTAGACATGTACCAAATGTCGACTCCATTCTGAGGGAGCTGCAGCTGATGAAAAAACCACCACTGCGTCAAGGTATGGTCAACGGGCTGGTGTTCGAGGTGGTTCAAACCTTGGAGGCCGTAAAGGCACATGCCGAAATCATTGCCGACGTTACGCAAAGCGATCGAGCCAAGGCATACGAAGCAGCTTTCCAAATTGCTATTCAAGGCGGCGGAGCAGAAGACCACATCCGCAGCCGCTATGAGGGCCTGAACTGTGCGGAAATTGCAGAAACATTGGCCAACCAACCTCCTCAGCCAGCAACGCCCGCCCCCGCAGTCCCACCGAGCGCGCCTAATCTGACTGAGGCAGGGGAAAAGTCTTAGGAATCCATTGAGATGGGCTTATTGCCTTACTCCTATCTCATCGCACAAGCCAGGCTGCTCGATTGAAATCGGGTAGTCTGGCTTTTTGATTGCCCCCATTAGGGTAAGCATGAGGAAATGCCTTGTGCGGGTAATGCAGGCATCCACTGATGCGCTCAGCACCTGCTGCAAGTGGAGCGCGCAGGCCGGTACGGCCGAAGGCGTGAAGGATGGAAGCCCGAAGGGCCGAGACTCGGCGGTACGCCGAAGCTCGGTTCACGACAGCCTGCCCGCGCTCAGCGGCTCGCCATCCCAGTTAAATCAGTCAGCTCCTACGGCTTGATTCTGTACTGCCACCGTTGTGGGTCGAACGCAGCGTGCTAACCCACTGCCCTCCGACAAGGCTGCCAGAAGACCCGCACCTCTCACAAGTTTCCAGAGGAAGCCTCTCTGCCAAATCAACCGCTCCACGACAGTACGAATCATCACCGTCGTAAAAGAAATGGAGCTCGCCAAATTTAGATTTGATCTGCTCAATAGTCACCGGCGCAACATCACCTCGCCCCAAGGTGTCACCGGTATACGTGAACCTTGCGGGTCGCTCTAGTCGTAACTCTCTAGCTGGTGAGGTTCTTAGATCTAGATCTTCCAGATCTTGATTGAGACAATCTTGGTCTTGAAGACCTCACACCCTGCGATACGATTTCGCCCATTGACGCGTGGACGATTTAACGCTTTGGCCGGCTTGAACGAAGGGAGCGGGATGTGGCTTCATCCAAACCTTCCAAAAAACTCGACATCATGGTGGATGATATCGCCCCCAGCTTGACCAGACTCTCTCGAACAACCATCACGTCCACTGGACTTAGGGCCAAACTTACCAAGCGTCCGAATTGCTGCGGTGAGGGAGGCAACGTTCTGCGAACGCAATAGTCATGGCGCCCCAAGTAAACGATTTCTGCTTGTGAAACCATACCGCTCACCCATCCGATCAACAGCAAAGCCCCCATCCGCTGATACGGATCACTGTCATTCAATCCGAACACTATGCGCTCATGCAGATTCAGGTTCACTTTGCACAGAGGTTGTTGAGTGCGTGAAAACCCGGCTGATGCTATCCCACCGGGTGCAAACACCGTTCGCTTCGCAAGCAGCAGTCCGTACAGAGTTTCCACCCCTTCGTTGAGGGCCTGCCCTACCACCAGAGACTCAATCCATTGCTGTACGCGTATTGTGATTCCCGCCATCCGCCGATCAAACAAAGAGTGCTTTACTGGCCGCTCCTCTCTGGAATAGAGATAAGCGTCCCAGATTCGTCTTTCGGGGGTAAACGTATCTCGAGGCCTCACCAACACGCGTTGGTGCTCAACGCAGTATGCGCTGGTCGTGTAACACCAAGATTGGCGCCAAATGGGAAACCCTGTTCTCCGCATGCTTTCTTTTAGACATGTGGAGCAGTAGGCGTGCCGGTAATGGATGTGAAGTAAACGAGACTGCCGGGAGGCAAATAGCTGCTGCAACAAAACCCCATCGGTACCATAGGTACCACGCATGACTTTGAAAAGTTCAGTGGCACAATCAAACTCAATGTCCTCGAATTCAGGGAAAGGCCACGACTCCACTATGCCGGGAACAACCCGTTTGGGGATAGAAAGGCCTCGATTAATTGCCTCCCGAAACAAGTGAGGGTTCCGGAGCCTATTGTGGGCAAGCCCCCGCATCACCCAGGAAAGCAGCGTTTCTCCTAGAACGAAGCGAGGCGCTGCCCCTGATGAGAACTCGTCGAGCACGTCAGAAATCCCACATGTTACGCAGACATTCAACTGGCAAAGATGCACAATCGTTGTAGCTGGGGTTTCGCGCTAGTGTCTGGAGGATCTGAATGAGAGCGCCACTGGCGCCATGAGATCTATCTAGAAGACCCTTGATAAAATCGTCATTGAGCAACTGAGATCGTTTGAATCCACATGCCACCCCAACCCTTGTAATGAAGATTCGGAACTGTTGGTCATCCTGCCACAAGCCGATGTCTACATAGCGAGCCTCCTTAGCAACGACCTTTTTCAGATCCCCGTCTAAAATATTGGGCCCAGACACAGCCAATATCTTTAGATTTTGAAATCGCCGTAGCAGGGCCCCGACTAAATCAATAGAATTATTTCGTTGCTCCGCACCGCCGCCAAAGTGAACACGTGCATCGTCGAACACTAGGCGAAACTCTCGACCACCGATCAGATCCTCAAGTGCATATTCGACATTCCGAAAAGCCATAAAATGACTGCTCAAGGGAAGACCCAAAGCTGCCGCGAATGCCGAGTAGACGTTGCCATATGCCTTAGTAAACCTTCCAGGCACATAAGCAGTATAGACTCGTGCCGAGTCGGCATTTTTAAGTAGCCTCAAGGCAACTGTAGTCTTTCCTGTACGGGCCTCTCCGCCCAAAATAGTGAATACGTTATCAGAAAAGCCTCGCATGATACCCTGCTGTGCTTGATACTGCTTCGGACACAGTAGATACTTCATTCGTCAACTTCTGATGGGAGTACGCGGGTATTCCATTTCGACCGATTAGCGGCCTGCAAGCACTTAAGAGTAATCTTTTCATCTCCCCATATTACTGCCAAACAGGCCGCAGCTCGAAGTAGAGAGCATATATTTCCAATTATGCCCGATGTGACCCCATAAATATAATCGGCGATTGGCTTAGAGGAAAGATGCGATTTCTTAGCGAGGGGGACGATTTCTTCCCAAGTATCCAAGAAATTAAGATACTCTGCATCTGTTTTAGACCACGGAGTAAGTTCGTAAAGCTCAAATCGGCGTACATACTGGGCGTCAATTGCGAGCGCATTGAGAGCCTCATCGATACCGAAAACGAAAAAACTGAGATAAGCAGGGGCCCCGCATAACCCTCGCAAAAGGGAGAGAAATGTATCCTGCTCACCCTTAGAAAGCCCCTTAATAGAGTCATGGAACTCATCCATAAATACACCGCGAATATCGTTAGCGATGCAGTATTCGGCTACCATACTAATAGGAACTCCACCTTTCCCAGGATCCACACCCAATGCCGACAAGAGCTTCGCCATAGGCTTAGTTTTTTCAGTGTCCTTGACAAAGGTGACATATCTAACTTTATGGCGCCATGAGGCATCCATCCCCCTAACCGCATTGCAAATTGTCGTTTTCCCATGATTAGAACCGGCGGACACCACTAAGCATGGAGCCTCCATACTGCCACGTACGATGCTAAGCATATTATGAACGATGTTTGAAACGGTGAGTAAATGCTCTGTGTCGACCTTGATGTCTTGCCGGATGATCTGGCAACGCTCCTCATCTGACAAGGCCAATGCATAACGCTGACTCTCATGCAAATGTTCTCCAACCAAAATCAATTCTCCCACTTCAATTTTTTACGAGTTTGATCAGCACTAAGTTCTTTGGTTTTCCCCTGAAGCAAATGCCCTTCCCCGCCATAGGAAAGAAAAGACATAGTTTCAGCGGCCGCAACTTTCTTGGCGACGTTTTGCCGAAGTCGTTTAGTGGTGGCCTTTGAATTTTCCACTAACTCATAGTTCTCCAAACGAACTTGGTGCAACGCCTCGTCCACAAGTGTTCCTGGACGACGGTCGCGAGGTCGTGAAAACGCCCAGTATTCGCTATATGAGACTGGTGTTTTCGTCAAATCAGAATAAGGAATTTCATGATACCGGCCATCTTGGCGCAACCATATTTTCGAAAGGTTCAACGGGTTATACTTAAACGAAAGTCGTGACCCAACGAACCTTCTGAGTATTGCCGAAGAGTAGAATGACCTACTAAACTCGACACCCTTTGGTTGCACCGTTCGTATCACACTTGGAAAGAAGTCAAGAGCAAATGTTTGAAAGTTACCCGGCATAGGAGGTACGTAACCTGGCCCCTTCTTGGCCATCTCCGCATCCCAAACCTCGAACGGAGCAAGTCTATTCAACCCTTCATGAGCACGCCCATGATAAATGGCCACTTCATTTGCGAACCACTCACAAAATGCTGAAAAGGTCATGGCCGAATGCTTGGCAGAGTCGTAGTCTGCTTTCTTCAGCACGTTAGAGTAGGTAGTACCTGGCAGAAGATGCACCTTCCCCATCAGCGTACCAATGATCCTTTCAACGTGCCCTCCATAATGCTTTTTACCAACAGGCCGCAGCAAAATGAGGATTTTGTAGAATTGAAGGGTGGCTTCGAGTTCTGGGCTAGTGAATTCCGCGGCGTTATCCATACCTAATGCAAGAGGCAATCCCCAAAACCTATGGCGAGTGTTCTGACCACCACCAAGTGCGATCGGAAAGTCTTGCTTGGGAAAACAGGCAGACAGCATCGCCATGGCAACGCTAAGTGAGCTAGGGGGATGGAGGGCAAGATAGTAACCAAGAATAATGCGACTCTTGAGGTCGATAACTACCGTCAGCCAAGGCCGCATGAGTGGTCGTCCATTCTCGTCGCAGATAATTACATCCACCCGTGTATGGTCGATTTGAACCATGCTAAGTATGGTATCTACATTAATCATCCCTGGCTTCAGATCAAACTTTTGAAGCATCGGCTCTCTGCCGTGCAAAAGAGAGTAAACGGTTTTCGGCCCGAACGATTCAAGCCTTCGCCTTAGAGCATTAAGACTCGGAGTTGTAACCCCCATGGTATGACATAGAGAGTCGACATATTCCCAAAGCGAAGAAAACGCCTCTAATTTTTTTGTTTTATCATTAAGTCGCTTCGATATTGCTTTCTCCATGATTTTCTCTTGAATATCAGAAAGCAATCGTGAATTTTTTTTACGCCCCCTGACACTTCTAACAAGCGAAACAGCACCAAGTTCTGGGTCATATCTCCGCAATAAACGTCGAATCGTTGTTTCTGATGAGCCGAGCTTCTCGATAAGCTCTGCCCGCGTAACTTTACCCTGAAGGTAGTCATTAATATTTCTCGCTCGATCCGAAGCAATAGCCAACTCTTTGGGATTGACTTCAGTTTGTTCCAGCCAGATCAAACGGCGATCGTTGTATAACTCGTGTTTTTCTTGATCGACCTCAACCAGCTTTACCTGAGTAAAGAGCACATCAAAGGATTGCTCACTTTCCAGGCTTTTTAGGGTGATGTTGCCGTCAGTTCCACGAGCTATTACTCGATATACATTTTCCTCAAAACTAACTAAGTTTCCTTCGACGATGGGTTGCAACATAAAGGCTCGGCACCGACTGGTTGAAATTCTGGGTGCGCAAGCATAGCTCTATGACCACGAAGCTTGTCAACGGTCATATAATTGACGTTAGGCATCAACTAATTTTGTGTTAGGCGTTGACTTATATTACGTTTATTGACGAAGGGCTTGAGCTAATATTGGGTAAATTGACACTAAGTTTAAAAATATCGCATAAATTGACAAGCTCACTCTTAGCAACAAATGAGCCAAGCACCTGTAAGCACCGAATTCACGACTCATGGACTATTATTTTATATTGCTTTCCACTCCTCCCATGAAGTGTCAATATATTCAATATCTACAGCTAAACTGAATAAAATTTAACCCTGGACTCTTTAGATATGAACCGCGTTCACGTTGGAGAGGAGAATTCTTGAAGCAGTCCCGAGTCAATTGTCAGCCTTGTAAGAGTTTCTTGGGTTTTGCGACCCGAAATAACCGACAAGATAATGACACTATTCCATAAACTGGAGTCTGATATGAGGCTCCGGCGGCAAAAAGTTTGGATTTTTGAATCAGAAAAGCTGCTTTTATTTTTCAAAAGCGAGCCAAGTCAGTCTATCAGAGCGCTTGCAATCTCAGCCCGTGAGCCACACTCCGCCTTCAATGGCATAGCAAGGGGGTAACTAGCCCCTTCCTCCTTTCGTAGCCAACTGAGGTTAAACGTCGACGTAACGTGTCCTCCAATGCCCTATGGGGATTACTGAGAGCTTTGCCGCGCGCTGACCATCGTTTACGAGGCATGTATCCAATTTGTTGCCGTTTACAAGGCTGTAGCTGAGGAGTCGCTGCCGATTGGAGTCCTCTGTGATACCCCGTGTTAGTAAACGCTCCTTTAGCAAC
The DNA here is from genome assembly GCF_001269805.1 of Pseudomonas sp. P1.8. Lineage (NCBI taxonomy): Bacteria > Pseudomonadati > Pseudomonadota > Gammaproteobacteria > Pseudomonadales > Pseudomonadaceae > Pseudomonas > Pseudomonas sp. P1.8. Next base: position 645,417 of record NZ_LHVM01000013.1, on the reverse strand, counting down.
AGCTTCGCGAGGGGAAACAGGAAGCGATCGTTCTGAACTTTTAGAACTGGTATATTTCTCTAGGCGTCACGGGCTTAAACTTTTAAAAAAAATCACTACAAATCAATAAGTTGGATGTCATTACCGGATCCCGGACGAAGCGATTATTTGAGCTACCCCTGCATATAGGGGCTATGACTGCACTCCTTTTAAAATGATCAAATGCACTATTGCATATCGGCTTTCAGGCATTTTTAAAAGTCAGAATCACTAGAAGCCACGGCTTCTATGGGCTTGAGCGTTTAACCACTTTTAAAGGAGGGCCACATCTGACGTGTTAACTACGCTGGTTAACACGTAAAAAAACAAGTTAACAGAGTCATTCTGACCCTGCGTGTTCGCCTTGATTTGCCCGGCGCGCCTAGGGTTTTCAACGCTCTGCCTGGCACCCCCGCGAGATCAGGATGGACCACATCAAGCGCCCTGACACCGCGTTTGCGAGGAGATATGTGCTCTTGAAGGTGGTCTACCACCAATGGCAACGCAACAACATCTACGTGAAATCATTAGCCAGCTCAACTAAACGTCTATTTAGTTGAGCTATTAATTAATGACCTTTCTATCTTGTTGAGCGATACGACGATTTCACTCCAGTACCCTTTCTTCCATACATTTCAGGTCTGAGAGCTAACAAATGCGATTTATTTCATCCGTGTTGATCGTACCCGTCCGTCCGGGGAGTTTCCGGTAGCAACAAAACAAGCAAAATCCTCGTCACCTGCGCGGCTGCTTCGCACACCACCTTGAGCGTAACGACAGCGCTGTTTCCAATAGTTTGCCGATCACACAGCCCCCTGCGGCCAACATCGCCTATGTTCGCTAGCGAACAGACTTCGCCCCGATGAATAACCCACACTCGTCGGTGGAATGCTGCGCCCGGCGGCGCAATGCCCCGCACACCCAGCCTGGCGTAGAACCGCCTTCATTCCACATGCGACCTGCCCTGCGCGGTTCGTACGAAGGATCTCATGCAAAATATCCTGACACGCACGCTGTCCAGCCTTTGGCGCTCACCGGCCATCTGGCTCAGGTGGAGTGCAGCGCGGCACAAGTTCGAGTACGAGCCAATCCTGCGTTCCGACCTGTTCAATGCGCAGCAGATCGCTGACCACGGTATCGTACTGGCACGGCAGCATCTGCTTGGGCGTCTTTCAAAAAAGGACGCATTACTGGGCCGCCTGACTGACAACCAACTGATTCTGGAACGTAGCTGCGCAACGCTCAGAACCGTACAACTGTCCAGCCGACGTGCTACCCCTGCGGCCGAATGGCTGCTGGACAACTTCTATCTCATCGAAGAAAACATCCGTACCGCAAGGACCCACCTGCCCAATGGCTATAGCCGCGAGTTGCCACGCCTTTCCGAAGGCCCTTCAGCCGGCCTGCCGCGGGTTTACGACATCGCCCTGGAAACCATCGCTCACGGCGATGGCCGGATCGACGCGCAAAGCCTGAATAGTTTCATCGCCTCTTATCAGACCATTACGCCGTTGGCCCTGGGCGAGCTTTGGGCAATCCCGATCATGCTGCGACTGGCGCTGATCGAGAACTTGCGACGCGTGGCATCTCGCGTAATGGCCAACCGGGATGACCGCAACCTTGCCGATGACTGGGCCGATCGCTTGATCGAAATAGCCGAGCGCGACGCCAAGAGCGTGGTGTTGACCGTTGCCGACATGGCGCGATCGGCACCGCCGATGACGCCATCTTTCGTTGCAGAACTGGCGCGCCGCCTGCACGGACAAAGCGCTGCGCTGATTTTGCCCATGGCGTGGATAGAACAAACTCTCGGTGAGTCCGGTCTGACGGTCGAACGCCTGGTCCAGTTGGATGCTCAGCAGCAATCCGGTGACCAGGTGTCCATCAGCAACAGCATCGCCAGCTTGCGGTTGCTGGCAGCAACCGACTGGCGCGAGTTCGTCGAACGGCTCAGCCATGTCGAACAGCAATTGTGCACGGACCCGGCGGGCGTCTACGCGAAGATGGACTTCGCCACCCGCGATCATTACCGCCATGTGGTCGAACGCCTCGCGCGGCATTGTGTGCAGTCTGAAACCAAGGTGGCACAAGCCGCCATCGAACTGGCCACCACCACACAGCCCACGGCCGGTGTAACCGGGCACGTGGGCTACTACTTGGTGGCTGACGGGTTGCGCAGTCTGGAGCAGGCGCTGCACGCCAGTGTGCCGCTGCTCGAACGATGGAAGCGCCTGCTGCAGAGCGCCCCGTTGAAGTTCTACCTGTGCCCTGCACTGCTGCTGACACTGCTGTTGGCCTGGCCATTTCTCAGCAGCGCTTATCGCAGTGGCACGCCAATCTGGTGTCTGGTCCTGCTCGCCGTGTCCACGCTATTGATGACCAGCCGTCTGGCGACCGGCCTGGTCAACTGGCTGGTGACCCTCACGGTAGTCCCGTCGATACTGCCCCGCCTGGACTACAGCGAGGGCATACCGGCCGAGGCGCGTACGCTGGTGGCGGTGCCTACGATGTTTGCCAACGCCGGCGACATCGAGGCCTTGGCCGAAAGCCTGGAAGTGCGATTCCTGGCCAACCGCGATGCCAACCTGCATTTTGCGCTACTCAGTGACTTCATGGACGCCCCTGCCGAGGTGATGCCCGAGGATGCCGAACTGCTCGCACTGGCACGCCATCTGGTCGAGACGCTAAACCGCAAATATGCCGATGGCCAGGTCGACCGGTTCTTCCTGCTGCACAGGCCACGGCACTGGAGCTCCACCGAACGGGTATGGATGGGGCATGAACGCAAGCGCGGCAAACTCGCTGAGCTCAATGCTTTGCTACGTGACAAAGGGTTGCCTGGCAAAGGACAGGACCGCTTTGCATTGATCGTCGGTGATGTCGCGCCACTGGGTTCGGTTCGCTTCGTCATCACACTGGACACCGATACCTTGCTGCCACGCGATGTCGCGCGTCAGTGCATCGGCGCTATGATGCACCCGCTGAACCATCCCGTATTCGATGAACAGAGCGGGCAGATCGTCAGCGGGTACGCCATCCTGCAGCCACGGGTGGGGATCAGCCTGCCCAGCACGGCACGCTCGACCTACGCCCGCCTGTTTGGCAGCGATGCGGGTGTCGACCCCTATACCCGTGCGGTCTCCGATGTTTATCAGGACCTGTTCCAGAACGGTTCCTTCATCGGCAAGGGCATCTATGCCGTCGACGCCTTCGAACAGGCACTCGAGGGCTGCTTGCCCGACAACTGCATTCTCAGCCATGACTTGATCGAAGGCTGCTATGCCCGCTCCGGGCTGCTCAGCGATGTACAACTGTATGAGGAGTATCCTTCGCGCTACAGCGCCGACGCCAAACGCCGACACCGCTGGATTCGCGGCGACTGGCAAGTGCTGTACTGGGCCCTGCCGTGGGCGCCGAAACCGCAGGGAGGATTCGCACCCAACCGCCTCAGTGCCCTGGCACGCTGGAAGATTTTCGACAATCTGCGCCGCAGCCTGGAGCCAGGTGCCTTTCTGGTCATGCTGACATGGGGCTGGTTGGGTACGGCCGAGCCCGTCTCCTGGACATTGGCGGTGGTCATTCTGGTGTTTCTCCAACCCGTACTGCAGTCGGTACTGGCGCTGGTACAGAAAGCTGCCGATATTCCACTGGGGCAACACCTGAGCGCTGCATTGCGTACCTCGGGTCAGCATTTCATGCGAGCGCTGCTGTCGATTGTCTGGTTGCCATCCGATGCGTTGTTGAGCATCGATGCGATTGGCCGTTCACTCTGGCGCATGCTGGTCAGCAAACGCCGCCTGCTGCAATGGCAGCCTTCTCGTGAAGTGGAGCGATCCAGTGGCAACGATCTGCCGGGCATGTATCGAAGCATGTGGATTTCCCCTGCGCTGGCGCTGATTCTATTCGCCGCCCTGCTCCCCTCTCTCTCCGTACTCGCACTCGCGGCACCCTTGCTGCTGGTGTGGTTGGCGAGCCCGGCAATTGCCTGGTGGATCAGCCTGCCGACGACACCGGCGGCGTTTAACCCATCAGCGCAAGACCTGCGATTCCTGCGAATGCTGTCGCGCAAGACCTGGGCCTTCTTCGATCGGTATGTGGGCCCTGAGGACAACTGGTTGCCGCCGGACAACGTCCAGGAGATTCCCAAGCCAACCATTGCCCATCGGACATCACCAACCAACATGGGCATGGCCTTGCTCTCTCACCTGGCGGCCCACGATTTCGGCTATTTGAGTACCGGGCGCTTGCTCGAACGCATCACTGCAACGCTTGATTGCATGGCCGGCCTTGAGCGTCATCATGGGCACTTCTACAACTGGTACGACACCCGGACACTCCAGCCGCTGGCGCCTCGGTACGTGTCCACCGTGGACAGCGGCAACCTGGCGGGCCTGCTGCTAACCCTGCGGCCTGGGCTGCTGGGGTTGGTCGACACACCCCTGTTCGATCAACGCACCCTTGGCGGCCTGGGCGACACCCTCGATGTGCTGCAGCAGGCGTTACAGGGCGTGAATCTCGATGACTGTGCCGTGCTTGAACTACGTGCGAAGGTGGAGCTGGCCACTGTCCAGGACACCCCGGACAACACCCTGCAATTACTCGATCTGGCGGATGCCTTGGTAATCGACCATCCGGCCACGTCTGCTGAAGAAGCACACTACTGGTTGCAGGCATTACAGGCGCAGTGCGCGGATCTGCGCACAGAACGACTGCGCTTCGAGCTGCCGCAGGCAACGGCCCAGGCCAGGGCGCCTGCACTCACCCTGCGTCAAATGGCAGAGATCGATTGCACGCAGTGGCTGCCCGCCGATCAGGTGCAAGTGCAGGCGGTGCAACGCCTGGCTCGCGCACGAATCATCCACCTTGAGCGCCTGGCCGAATTGTCCGCGTCACTGGCCAGCATGGACTTCACTTTCCTCTACGATGCTCAACGTGACCTCTTCTCGATAGGCTACAACGCCGACGAGCGCAGGCTGGACAACGGCTATTACGACCTGCTCGCTTCAGAGGTTCGCCTGACCAATTTCGTGGTCATCGCCCAGGGCCAGCTGCCGCAGCAGGCCTGGTTCACCCTTGGACGCTTGCTCAGTAACAATCGGGGGGTGCCAGTACTGCTTTCCTGGTCCGGATCAATGTTCGAGTACCTGATGCCAAACCTGGTAATGCCCAGCTATGAAGGTACGCTACTGGAGCAGACATGCCGCGCTGCCGTCGCCTTGCAGATCGAGCATGGCAACCAGTTGGGCATCCCCTGGGGCGTGTCCGAGTCGGGTTACAACACCCTGGATGCTCACTTCAATTATCAGTATCGGGCGTTTGGTGTTTCAGGCCTTGGCCTCAAGCGCGGGTTGGCCGAGGATACCGTGATTGCGCCGTACGCCAGTGCTCTGGCGCTGATGGTCGAGCCGGAAGCGGCGTGCCGGAACCTGCAACGCCTGGCTGCTCAGGGCTCGGCCGGTCGCTATGGTCTGTACGAAGCGGTCGACTACACCGAGGCACGTCTACCACGCGGCCAGCGCTATGCGGTTGTGCAGTCGTTCATGGCGCACCATCAGGGCATGAGCCTGCTGGCCTTGACCAGCCTGCTGCTGGACCGGCCGATGCAGCGACGTTTCGAGTCGATTCCGGCATTCCAGGCGACCATCTTGCTGCTGCAGGAACGCGTACCCAAGACCGCCGCGCCCTACCTGCATGCGGCCCAGGACCCTGCCACAGAAGAAGGCGGACGGACGCAGGAAACCAGACTTCGGGTGTTCGCCGATCCCGGGCGCAAGCGCCCCGCCGTCCAGCTGCTCTCTAACGGCCATTACCATGTCATGCTCAGCAGTGCCGGCGGCGGTTACAGCCGCTGCAACGATATCGCCGTGACCCGCTGGCACGAAGACGCGACCTGCGACAACTGGGGCATGTTCTGCTACCTGCGTGATGTCACCAGCGGCGTTTTCTGGTCCTCGGCCCACCAGCCGACCCGGCACCGACCAGAAAGCCATGAAGCGATTTTCAGCGATGCCCGGGCCGAGTTTCGTGTTCGCGAGCTCGACTTCGATACGCACACGGAGATCGTCGTGTCCCCCGAAGACGATATCGAACTGCGCAGGCTGCACATCACCAACCGCGCCCGCGTACGTCGTAGCGTGGAGATCACCACCTACGCCGAGGTGGTCCTGGCGCCGGCAATCAGTGATGCCCTTCACCCGGCCTTCAGCAACCTGTTCGTGCAGACCGAGTTGCTGCCAACGCTGCAGGCAATCATCTGCACCCGCAGGCCTCGCTCCAGTAAGGAAGCGGCACCCTGGATGTGCCACCTGCTGGCTGCCCATGGTGTGGACATTGATGCCATTTCCTATGAGACCGATCGAGCGCGCTTCATCGGCCGCGGGCGCAACGTTGCAGCACCTGCGGCGCTTGATGGCAATGTCCAGCAGCTGTCCGGAACTGCAGGCTCGGTGCTCGACCCGATCGTGGCAATCCGCTGCCGTATTTCACTGGAGCCAGGGCAAGCGGCGACCATCGACCTGGTGACGGGCGTCGCGGACAGCCGTGAAGGTTGTCTGTATCTGATCAATAAATACCGCGACCGGCACCTCGCCGATCGCGTCTTCGACCTGGCATGGACTCACGGCCAGGTGTTGCTGCGCCAACTCAATGTATCGCTGGAAGATGCCCGCCTGTTTGAACAGATGGCCTCTTCGATCATCTACGCCAATGCTTCGTCGCGCACTGAAAATAGCGTATTGATGGCCAATCGACGGGATCAATCGAGCCTCTGGGGCCAGGCGATATCCGGGGACTTGCCCATCGTTCTGCTGCAGATCGCAACCGTGGAGAACATCGAGCTCGTACATCAGATGGTCAAGGCCCACGCCTACTGGCGGCAAAAGGGGCTGGTGGTGGACCTCGTCATCTGGAACGAAGACCAGGCCGGTTATCGCCAACAACTCCAGGACTTGATCATGGGGGTGGTGACGTCCGGCAGCGAAGCTCCGCTGATCGACCGTCCCGGGGGCATTTTCGTACGTCCGGCGCAGCAGTTGTCGAACGAGGATCGTACGCTGATCCTGTCGGTGGCGCGCCTGGTACTGAGCGAAAGCAACGGCAGCATTGCCGAACAAGTTCATCGGCGTCACGCAAGTCCGGTATACCCGGCGTTAGTACCCACGCTCAAGCGCCAACCCAAGACAACGGCGGCAGCCCCCCTCCCAGCTATCGAAGGTTTGCTCCTGAGCAACGCTTATGGCGGCTTCAGCGCTGATGGCAACGAGTATGTCATGACCTTGCAGCCTGACAGGCCGACGCCGGCGCCATGGGCCAACGTGTTGGCCAACCCGCATTTCGGCACAGTGATTTCCGAAAGTGGTGGCGCTTACACCTGGATGGAAAACGCTCACGAATTCCGCCTCAGCCCCTGGCATAACGACCCGCTCACCGACGCCTGCGGCGAGGCGATCTATGTCCGCGATGAAGAAACCGGGCATTTCTGGTCGGTGACGCCACAGCCTTGTCCCGGCACTGGCACGTACCGAACCCGGCACGGCTTCGGCTACAGCGTCTTCGAGCACGATGAAGACGGTATCCACGCCGAGTTGTGGGTTTATGTGGCGCTGGATGCTTCGATCAAATTCTCGCACCTGCAGATTCGAAATCGCTCAGGCCGCGCCCGACGCCTGTCGGCGACTTGCTATGTCGAGTGGGTGCTGGGCGACTTGCGCAGCAAATCAGCAATGCATGTGGTGACTGAAGCCGACCCCGCAAGTGGCGCATTTTTCGCCAGGAACGCCTATTCGATCGAGTTTTCCGAACGGGTGGCGTTCCTCGATACCGACTCGAGCGACACCAGTATCAGTGGTGATCGCACCGAGTTCATCGGCCGCAACGGCAGCCTCAAAGCTCCCGCCGGATTACAGCAGGCACGACTGTCGGGACGTACAGGCGGCGGCTTCGATCCTTGTGCGGCGGTACAGGTTGCCCTGGACCTCGACAACGGTGATGGCCAGGACGTCGTCTTCCGACTCGGTGCAGCCAAGGATACTGCGTCAGCACTACGCCTGGTTCAAAAGTACCGGGGACTGGGTTCGGCTACCGTGGAACTCGAGGCCGTACGCGAACATTGGCGTTCGCTGCTTGGCGTGATTCAGATCCAGACGCCCGACCCAAGTATCGATGTCATGGTCAATGGCTGGCTGATGTACCAGGTGATCGCCTGTCGCTTCCAGGCCCGCAGTGGCTACTATCAGTCCGGGGGGGCTATCGGCTTTCGTGATCAACTGCAAGACAGCATGGCGATGATCCATGCCGATCCCGCCAGTGTGCGTGACCATTTGTTGCTGTGTGCAGCCCATCAATATGCCGAAGGCGACGTTCAGCACTGGTGGCACCCGCCGCTCGATCGGGGTGTGCGCAGTGGCTGTTCGGACGATTATCTCTGGCTGGCATTGGCGACCAGCCACTATATCAACGTCACCGCCGACCTCAGCGTGCTGGCCGAATCCGTGGGTTACCTTGAAGGCCGCCCACTCAATGCCGGGGAGGAGTCATACTACGACCTGCCGGGCAAATCGCACCTCGAAGAAAGCCTCTATCAGCATTGTGTACGCGCAATCGAACACAGCCTGCAGCGCGGCAGCCACGGTCTGCCCTTGATGGGCACTGGCGACTGGAACGACGGGATGAATCTGGTCGGTCATCTGGGTCATGGGGAAAGCGTATGGCTGGGCTTTTTCGGCTACGAGGTTCTACAGCAGTTTGCCATCACCGCCCAATTGCATGGAGACCCTGCTTTCGCACAGCGTTGTACCCAACAGGCAGCCATGTTGCAGGCCAGTCTGGAGGAGCATGCCTGGGACGGATCATGGTACCGGCGCGCCTGGTTTGACGACGGCCAGGTACTGGGCTCGGCCAAGAATGATGAATGCCGCATCGACTCGATCTCGCAAAGCTGGTCCGTACTGTCGGGTGCCGCCTCGCAAACGCGGCGCCGCACGGCCATGGCCTCATTCGAGCAGCATCTGGTGCGTCCTGACACAGGCGCGGTACTGCTGCTCGATCCGCCCTTCGACACTGGCTCGCTTGAGCCCGGCTATATCAAGGGTTACGTGCCGGGAGTACGGGAAAATGGCGGCCAGTACACCCACGCTGCGGTGTGGGCCGGCATGGCTTTCGCAAGGCTTGGTGACAACACCAGGGCCTGGAGGTTGCTCAACATGATCAACCCCGCAGGCAATGAGATCGCCAGCCGGATCGAAACCTACAAGGTCGAGCCCTATGTCATGGCTGCCGACGTCTACGGCACGCCGCCACATGCGGGTCGTGGAGGTTGGACCTGGTACACCGGGTCGGCCGGCTGGACGTACCGATTCATCGTGGAGTCATTGCTTGGATTGCAGCGAGTCGGGACTTCATTGCAGATCGTACCGCTGCTGGCGCAAGGCTGGCCTGGTTATACGCTGCGCTACCGCTATGGGGCGACGCACTACCATATCAATGTGCGCCCCGGCACCGGCACTTCAGCTTCGATTACGCTGGACGGCGAGCTGCTGGGCAAGGACGCGCTGGAATTACTCGATGACGGCAGAGAACATCAGGTCCTGGTGTCATGCCCGGTCACAGCGGATCAACCAGAAACTTCAGGGCGTGATAGACCCGTCGAAGCCGATCTTGAGCGCTGAGATACAGCGCTCCTGGCGAGGCCTGAGTTCAGGCAGGAAGATTCGGGCCCTGGTGGTGTGGCTGCACAGCCTTACTCAACTTGGTGTGTACAGGCTGGTTGGCAGACTGCCCAGGCTTGTAATGCAGGGGTATTGGCATGCTCTGTGGCTGTTTCGCAGTGGGCTTGCCAGGGCCCTGGCGAAGATTGGGGTCAATGTGTTTGCTCATGGCATTCTCCAGCGTTCGGCGCTGCAGATGCGGCGTCGTTCCCTTGAGCATCGCAAATTTCAGCGGCTACTTCGGTGCGTTGCCCCGCATAGTGCGCTTTGGAGTAACCTGTCCCCATCAGGGTATTCCCCTTGAACGGTGGCTGATATGTTTGCTGTACCCAAGCCACAACAGAACTACCTCCTGGCAGCACTTCCGGCGCAAGCGCTGGATCGCCTGCTCCCCCACCTTGAACCGGTCGAGCTGCCACTTGGCAAAGTGCTCTATGAGTCCGGCGGCGCTCTGCGGCATGTCTACTTCCCCACCGACTCCATCGTGTCTCTGTTGTATGTGATGGAGAACGGTGCCGCGGCCGAGATTTCGGTTGTCGGCAATGAAGGCTTGATCGGTATTGCAGTATTCATGGGCGGTGAAAGCACCCCGAGTCGGGCCGTTGTGCAAAGTGCCGGGCATGCGTTCCGGTTACCCGGTCAGCAGCTCAAGGACGAGTTCAACCGCCATGAAGAGATGCTTCTGCTGATGCTGCGTTACACCCAGGCACTGATCACACAAATGGCTCAGACGGCGGTATGCAACCGCCACCACTCCATCGACCAGCAACTGTGTCGCTGGTTGCTGTTGTCGCTTGATCGCCTGAAAGGCAATGAATTGACCATGACCCAGGAATTGATCGCCAACATGCTTGGTGTACGCCGGGAAGGCGTGACCGACGCCGCCGGCAAGCTACAGCGCCTGGGTGTTATCGAATACAGTCGGGGGCACATCAAGATCCTCGACAGGGCCCGGCTCGAAGAGCTCAGTTGCGAATGCTACGCCGTGGTCAGGAGAGAAACCGAACGATTGCTGCCCTACTTTCCATTGCGGCGTGTCCCATGAAGCTGCCCACTGAACGATTAAGCCGATCTGTTGCGTCGACCGGTTGAATCCACAGCCATAAACCGTCATTCACAGCGGGTGCCCTTCCCCCCGAATGCAGAATGTCAGGTTGACCCGTGCGATCTCGCCATTTTCCGAGGTAAGTAGTAAGCCGCAGTCAGCTTCCTCGAAGAGAACCTCAGAACCGGGCAGTAACTCGTCATCTGCGGGCATTTGTATTCACTGACCAATGGGGCCGATATCTGGAAAATTATAGACACCACTCGCGCAAGGACCCTCAAAATTTGCTCCTTTCGCAGTGAATGGACAGCTGTGAGCATTCTGCGGGTATATTTCATGAAATGACGTGTTCAAAGCGGCGGATAGCCAAAGGTACGAGCGCGAACTGCTCAATGCCCGAATGCTTGCCGAAAGGCATTTGGTGAAACACCTCAAGAACGACGCGTGCTGGATACGACCCAGGACAAGTTGCGTATCACGTACGCTGCGGCTGAAGACAGTGCCCTGTTCGCCGAGCAGCTTATCGGGATTGTCAGTCATGACCTGCGCAACCCGTTGTCGGCCATAAAAATGGCAACGGAACTGCCTCGCTCGATTAACTAACTGAAATTGATCTCAGCGCAGCCACGCCCCTTCCGAGTTCGTCGAAGATGGCTTGGCATACCCGTCCTCTATGGGACGATGCCGCTTTGCTTCACAAAAAATGGTGAGGAAGCTCGTTTTCAGGGAGCAGTCTCATGTGTGAAACAACGTTTTTGAATCGCCCCTGGTTTCCTGGACTCCACCACCGACCGGTTTGGGTCGATCAGAGCCCTTTACAATCGACACTGCACTCAGGATTTTTGAGCGCTCTGATCCTGGGTGAACGCTTGACGGCGGGAGCCTGACGCAGCAGAGGTGCACTGCGTCATGTCTGACGGTTTAAAATCGCCTCGGCATGCCTGGGTAAGGCGATAGAAATTACAGCGGCCAGCAGCACGCAGACCGAGGAAACCCACAAGCAAGTCTCCAACCCGTAACCCTGATAAATCCAGCCGGACAGCACGGTGCCGAGCAATCGGCCCAGGGCGTTGGACATGTAGTAGAAACCCACGTCCAGCGATACCCCGTCTTCTTTGGCATACGAGACGATGAGATAGCTGTGCAGAGAAGAATTCACCGCGAACAGCGCGCCGAATACCATCAACCCACCCAGCAGCACAATGTGCGGCGACCAACCCGTCGAGAGACCGAGGGCGATTGCCGCAGGCAGCCCTGCCAGCGCAAGTGCCCAGAGAAATGCCGCACGACCATCCGGTACGTGGCCGCGTTTCTTACCGGTTATGTTTGGGGCCAACGATTGAATGATGCCGTAGCCGATGACCCAGGCCGCAAGAAAGCCACCAACCTTCCAGAAGTCCCAGCCGAATACGCTACTCAGGTAGACCGGCAACGCCACCACGAACCAGACATCGCGGGCACCAAAGAGGAACATTCGCGCAGCCGAGAGGATATTGATCGCCCGGCTCTTGGAGAGAATGTCGCGAAACTTCGGTTTGGCCTTGGCTTTGCCCAGATCCTTCTTCAACAGGAACAGGCTGACTATCCAGATCAACGCCAGAGTCGCGGCCATTGCTAGCACGGCAACCGTAAAGCCCAGCAATGCCAGCAGCGCACTGCCCAGGAAGAAACCCACGCCTTTGAGCGCGTTCTTCGAGCCAGTGAGAATTGCCACCCATTGATAGAGGGTGCCTTGTTGGTTGTCGGGCACCAGGAGTTTGATGGAACTCTTGGCGCTCATTTTGTTGAGGTCTTTGGCAATGCCCGACAACGCCTGAGCGCCCATCACCCAAGGGATGGTCAGCCAGGCGGCGGGCACAGTCAGCATCAACAAGGCTGCCACCTGGAGCCCCAAACCAATGTTCATGGTGCGATTGAGACCTAGACGGGCACCCAGGTAACCGCCGACCAGATTGGTAATGACTCCGAAGATTTCATAGAACAGAAACAAGAACGCAATCTGCAACGGGCTGTAGCCCAACGCATGGAAGTGCAACACCACCAACATGCGCAAGGCGCCGTCGGTGAGAGTAAAAGCCCAGTAATTGCCGGTCACTAACAGGTACTGGCGCACTTGCGGGGAAAGGGCTGACAACGCGTTCATGATCTCTCCCTGTTAATCGGCCATGCCGACCAGTTTGGCCAGCTCAACAGCACGATTGGCATAACCCCATTCGTTGTCGTACCAGGCATAAATCTTCACTTGAGTGCCATTGATCACCATCGTCGACAGCGCATCGATGATCGATGAGCGCGGGTCGGTGCGGTAGTCGATGGACACCAGTGGGCGCGTCTCATAGCCGAGAATGTTTTTCAGCGGGCCTTCTGCCGCCGCTTTAAGCAACGCATTAACCTCATCCACCGAGGTGGCGCGCTCCACTTCGAACACACAATCGGTGAGCGAGGCATTCGCCAACGGTACGCGAACCGCGTGACCATTCAGGCGGCCACGCAGTTCGGGGAAGATTTGCGCAATGGCGGTGGCCGAGCCAGTGCTGGTCGGGATGAGACTCATGCCTGAAGCGCGGGCGCGGCGCAGATCCTTGTGCGGCTGATCGAGGATGCTCTGGGTGTTGGTCAGGTCGTGAATGGTGGTGATCGAACCGTGGCGAATGCCCAGGTTCTCGTGGATCACTTTGACGACCGGGGCCAGGCAATTGGTGGTGCAGGAAGCAGCGGTCACAATGCGGTGCTGCGCCGGGTCGAACAGGTGCTGGTTAACGCCCATCACCACGTTCAAGGCACCTTGCTCCTTGACCGGCGCACAGACCACCACACGCTTAACGCCTTGATCCAGGTAGGCCTGCAACACCGCCACAGTCTTCATCTTGCCGCTGGCCTCGATCACCAGATCGCAACCCGACCAGTCGGTGTCGGCAATCGCTTTGTTCGCGGTGACCTTGATGCGCTTGCCGCCAATCACTACATGATCGCCTTCTGCGCAGGCTTCGTTGTTCCAACGACCATGCACAGAGTCGAAGTTGATCAGGTGCGCATGGGTTACTGCATCGCCTGCCGGGTCGTTGATTTGCACGAACTCGAACTCTGGCCAGCCCCAGGCTGCACGCAGGGCGAGACGACCGATGCGACCGAAACCGTTGATACCTACTTTGATGCTCATGCTGTTGTTCTCTTGGGGCTGCTGACTGGGGGCAATTACGACTTGGCGATGTCGAATTGGCTGGCGTAGTTGATAGGCGCAGGGTGCTGAATCGCACGCGGGCGCAGCGTCCTTCAGATAGAGCGTTGATTAACGCGCCTGGAGAGTTCTTCCGCCGACTCCTTACGCTCGGAATAGCGGTCGACCAGATAGTCCTGCCGCTCGCGCAGTAACAATGTGAACTTCACCAGCTCTTCCATTACGTCCACGACACGGTCGTAGAATGCCGAGGGCTTCATGCGCCCCGCCTCGTCGAACTCCAGGTAGGCCTTCGGCACCGAGGACTGGTTGGGAATGGTGACCATACGCATCCAGCGACCCAATACACGTAGCTGGTTGACCACGTTGAAAGATTGCGAGCCACCACAAACCTGCATCACCGCCAGCGTCTTGCCCTGAGTTGGGCGCACTGCGCCCATGGTCAACGGAATCCAGTCGATCTGCGCCTTGAACACTGCGCTCATCGAGCCGTGGCGTTCGGGGGAGCACCAGACCTGACCTTCTGACCAGAGCACCAGCTCGCGTAGCTCCTGCACTTTGGGGTGGCTGTCCGGCACATCATCTGGCAACGGCAGCTCAGATGGATTGAAGATGCGAGTTTCTGCGCCGAAATGTTGCAACAGGCGCGCAGCCTCTTCAGTCAGCAGGCGGCTGAACGAACGCTCGCGGGTCGAGCCGTAGAGCAGCAGGATTCGCGGTTTGTGGGTAGCCGACAGCGTGCTGCCGAGTTTATCGAGGGTCGGCAGGTCGACCAGTTCGGCATCGAGGTTGGGGATCAGTTCTTCAGTCATACGTTTACTCCTGAGCGATGGCGCCCTTCGGATGATCGAACCAGCGGCGCTTGAGCCAGAGGGCCACGCCAACCAGGGAGATCAGTACCGGCACTTCCACCAGCGGGCCAATCACCGTGGCAAAGGCTACCGGCGAAGCGAGGCCGAATGTGGCAATGGCCACAGCGATGGCCAGTTCGAAGTTGTTGCTGGCAGCGGTAAAGGCCAGTGCAGTGGTGCGTGGATAATCCGCGCGGAGCAGCTTGCCCATCCAAAAGCTGATGAAAAACATCACCACGAAGTAGATGGTCAACGGGATAGCGATACGCAGCACATCCAGCGGAAGCTGCAACACCATGTCGCCCTTGAGGCTGAACATCGCCACGATGGTCAGCAACAGCGCGACCAGGGTCAGAGGGCTGATGCGCGGAATGAAGCGCTGGCTGTACCAGGTTTCGCCTTTGCGGCTGATGAGGATTTTGCGTGTAAGGAAACCAGCCAGGAATGGGATGCCCAGGTAGATCAGCACGGACTCGGCGATGCTGACAAAGTTGGTATCAATCACACTGCCCTGTAATCCGAACAATGGCGGCAGTAGGCCTAAGAAGACCCATGCATACACGCTGAAGAACAGGATCTGGAAGATGCTGTTGAAGGCCACCAGACCGGCGACATATTGGTTATTGCCGCCCGCGATCTGATTCCACACCAGCACCATAGCGATGCAGCGCGCCAGACCTATAAGGATCAGGCCGGTCATGTACTCCGGCTTGTCAGCGAGAAACACGATGGCCAGTACGAACATCAGCACGGGGCCGATCACCCAGTTCTGAATCAGCGAAAGGGCCAGAATTCGCTTGTCCTTGAACACCTCCGGCAGCTCTTCGTACCTGACCTTGGCCAGCGGTGGATACATCATCACGATCAGGCCGATGGCAATCGGGATATTGGTCGAACCCACCGAAAGGCTGTTAAGCCAGGCCGGTAGCCCTGCGAACAGACTGCCCAAGCTGACACCAATCGCCATGGCGAGAAAGATCCAGACCGTCAGATAGCGATCCAAAAAAGAAAGACGGCTTGTACTCATCGTCATGTCTCCAGTGTCAGAGGGTGCCAATCAGGGCCAGCTCGGCCTTGAGTTGTTCGGCACTTAACTGCTTGAGCGGTAAAGCCAGGAAGGCTTCGATTCGGGTTCTGATCTGCTCCAGAGTGGCTTCGAAAGCCGCCTCGATCTCTTCTTGAGTCCCTTGATACTCAGAAGGATCTGCCAGCCCCCAGTGGGCCTTGGTGGCCGGGCCAAAAAAGACCGGGCAGGCTTCGCCGGCAGCCTTGTCGCAAACCGTGATAACGAAATCAGGGACCAGGTTTACATGGACATCGCTGGACTTGCTGTAGAGCCCTGCGGTAGAGATTCCAGCCATATCTAACGTTTTCAGGCTCAGTGGATGGACTTCGCCCTTTGGCTGGCTACCGGCGCTGTAGGCTTGCATCTCAGTCGGAGCCAAGTGATTGAACATGGATTCGCAAAGAATGCTGCGGCAACTGTTGGCGGTGCAAAGAAACAGAATCTTCATCAGGCTATCTCGTAAAGGCCCTGCGTTTCTTGGGCCGACGTTAACTCAGCAACAAGCAGCCAAGCGTTGTGGGCGATCACCCATCACGTCGAGGCGTTTGGCGTCTGGACTGAGCCAGTGCTGGTTGGCGTCCAGCGTGGTTTTCAGTACGGCAATCACCCAATCCGGCAGACTGGGATGCAGGCGGTAATACACCCATTGACCTTGCCGACGATCCTCCAGCAAGCCGCAGCTGCGCAGTTGCGCCAGGTGCCGGGAGATTTTCGGTTGGCTCTCATCGAGTGCGCAGGTCAGTTCACAGACGCACAGCTCTTGCTCACGGGTGATGAGCAACATCAGCCGAACACGAGTTTCGTCAGCCAGGCATTTGAATACGGTGGTCGGTGTCAGATGGTCAGCCATAGGGGTCTCAACGTTTAAAAAGCACGCGGGCCTTATCGGTCATCGCCAAATACCGGATTGGATATGGTTATTCGAATATACGTATTTCCGTATATCCAGTAAAGCTGCAAAGGCGTATTACGCACACATGCCCGTATTCTGGCCTGTACGCTCATGACTCGAAGCCGGATTTCGGAAAACGAGCACACCTTCAGCCGCAATACATACGAACGAGCGTATATAGGTAATTATTCCGTCACCACCGTGGCTTTAGGCTGTCCAGCATCTCAATCCCAGGCAGGAGTCGTGATGAGCAGAATGAACAAAAGACACGGCATGCACGCGAAGAGGGGCAGATCAGCCCTTGCCGAGTAGCAATCGGGGCTCTCGCCCCCTTCACCTTCACGCCTGATCCATAACCTCGACCACTCCCTGATCCTCACCCAGGAACCCACCGCTTTGATGCTGCCACAGCCGCGCATAGACGCCGTTTTTCCCGAGCAGTTCGGTGTGGGTACCCTGTTCGATGATGCGTCCGTCATCCATGACGATGAGCCGGTCCATGGCCGCAATTGTGGACAGCCGATGGGCGATGGCGATCACTGTCTTGCCCTGCATCATTTCATCGAGGCTTTCCTGAATGGCCACTTCGACTTCCGAGTCCAGCGCGCTGGTGGCCTCGTCAAGCAGCAGGATCGGAGCGTTCTTGAGCATCACCCGGGCAATCGCGACGCGTTGACGCTGGCCGCCGGACAGCTTGATGCCCCGTTCACCCACAAGGGTGTCGTAGCCGGTATTGCCTTGCCGGTCACTCAGTTGACTTATGAACTCATCGGCTTGGGCATTGGCCGCGGCGCCACGAATTTGCGCATCGGTCGCATCGGGACGGCCGTAGGCGATGTTGTCGCGAATGGAACGATGCAGCAGGGAGGTATCCTGCGTGACCATGCCGATGGAGCCGCGCAGGCTGTCCTGTGTCACCTTCGCGATGTTTTGGCCGTCGATGCGAATCTCCCCGCTGTCGACGTCATAGAAGCGCAGCAGCAGGTTGATAAGCGTGGATTTGCCGGCGCCAGAGCGGCCAACCAGGCCGATTTTTTCGCCCGCTCGGATATTCAGGCTCAGGCCATCAAGCACTTGGCGTTCGCCATTGTAGTTGAAGCTCACCTTGTCGAAGGTGACCGCCCCGCCGGAGGTCAGCAGTACGCCCGCGTCCGGCGCATCCTGCACCTTGGGGCCGCGGGTAAACGTTGTCATGCCATCCTGTACGGTACCAATGCTCTCGAACAGCGAGGTCATTTGCCACATGATCCAGTGCGACATGCCATTGATACGCAACGCCATGGCGGTGATTGCCGCCACCGCACCCGCACCGACCTCACCCTGGTGCCATAGCCACAGGGCATAACCACCGGCTGCCATGATCAGCGCCACCACCAATGCCTGGTTAACAATCTCGAATTGGCTGACCAGGCGCATCTGGCGAAAGCCGGTTTGCTTGAAATCCTCCATTGCTGCACGCGCGAAGTGCGCTTCACGATTGGAGTGGGAGAACAGCTTCACTGTAGTGATGTTGGTATAGGCGTCCGAGATACGTCCGGTCATCATCGACCGGGCGTTGGCTTGCTCCTGCCCGACTTTCCCCAGGCGGGGCACGAAGTACAGCATGGCCACCCCGAACAACACGACCCAGGCAACGAAAGGCAGCATCAGTTTCAGTGCGAAGCCGCCGGCCAGGGCAATGATCGCGATGAAATACACGCCAATCCCGGGTGCGATCTCGATCAAGGTGAATAGCACGTCGCGCACGGCCAGCGCAGTCTGCATGACCTTGGTAGTGACCCGGCCGGAAAACTCATCGGAAAAAAACGAAAGGCTTTGCCGCAGCATCAGTCGATGGAAATCCCAGCGCAATCGCAACGGCAGATTGATCGCCAATATCTGGTGCTGCACCGTAGTGCGCAACGCCACTAGACCGACGCTGGTAACCATCACGATGCCCATCCCCCACAACACGCGACTTTCCTGCAAAGCCGCATCACCGCCCGCCTGCCAGGTCGAGAGCAAGTCCACGACCTGCCCGAGGAAGGAAAACAGCCAGGCTTCGTAAATCGACACGCTGGCACTGAGCAGCGCAAGCGCCAGGATGTAGCCGCGGGCTCCCCGCGTGCATGCCCACAGGAATCGAAACAGGCCCTCGGGTGGCGGTGGCACCTCGTCAGGAGGAAAAGGGTCGAGCCTTCGTTCAAATGCACGAAGCATGGTGGTCTCCAAAACAATCAAGTTACGCAGATTCTGCCATTGAAAGGTTGCTTTGAGGGTTTTGCGAAATTATTGGAACGCCGAGCCTGCGGTACACACTTCACCCTGGTTGAACGCAATCGCTGCCGCGGCGGCTTGCGCTGCCGCGTCAAGATCCGGTGCGTCAGCGCAGACGATGTGGGGACTCTTGCCACCCGCCTCGAGCCAGACGCGCTTCATGTTCGGAACACTTTGCAGGATTTGGATAGGGGCAACCGCCTGGGCCTGCACCCGATCACGCAGCATGTCCTCCGGCAGGCCGATCACTACCGGTCCCGGGCGTCCGGTTCGCGCCAAGGCAAACGCCCGCGAGACAATTTCGGGTATTCGCTCGGCGTGTTCGATCTGGAATACGCCTTTGCTGGTCGTACGGAACCAGCCATTGAGATCGAACTCCTGAAAAGAGGCGCGATAGGTTTCGGTACGGGGAATGAGTCCAACGAACAGCACCAACGGCACGCTGTCCTGCCATGCGGTGTGCAACGCGACCATCGCATTGGCCGCACCCGGGCCACGAGTCACCATGCTCTCACACCCCTGACGGCCTTTTCTAAATGGCGGGCTGCCGCCATGATCAGCCCGCCCTCGCCCGCCTTCTCAAGCAGCCGCCACCCGTCCGTGGTTGCTGCTCACCTCAAACTGCCCCACCAGTTTTTGCAGTTTGTTGGCATTGAGCCTCACCGTCTCGGCACTGCCTTGCAACACCACCACCGTCTGACGCATTTCTGCCGAGGACTGGTCGACCTGTCTGATCGTCTTGCCGTAGTCAAGGCTGCGTTTGTTGAGCTGTTGAATGATCGCAAACATACTCTCCACCGCTTGATGCAACTGCACGTTTTCCGAGGAGGCATCTTCGGCCAGGCGCAGGCTGTTATCGACGTCCGTGACGCCCTCCTTCATGAAGCTGACGGCGGTTTGCGTTTCGTTCTGCAAGCCTTCGACCATCTGCCGAATGTCGTCGGCGGCTCGAGAGGTGCGTGAGGCGAGACTGCGTACCTCATCGGCGACCACCGCAAAACCTCGCCCATGTTCGCCCGCGCGCGCGGCCTCGATGGCGGCATTGAGTGCCAGCAGATTGGTCTGGTTGGTAATGTCACTGATCAGGCCGGTAATGTTGCCGATTTGCGTCATGCGGCTGTCGAGCAACTGCACGCTTGAAGAAGAGCGCTCGACCACATCCCGAATCGACTGGGTGCCTGCCTGCACCGCGAGAAACTGCTCACGGGCGCGGGCGACGACTTCGTCCATTGCCTGCTTCATTTGCTCGGCGCTGGCAGAGGCTTGCTGGATCTCGCCCAATTGGTCTTCAACGATAATCATCATGTGATGCACCGCTTCGGCCACCTCCACTGAAGTGACGCCGGCTTCCTGGCTACGCCCCAACATCAGCTGGTTGGTGGCACCGACGGTGCGACTGGCTTTGACCACTTGCCCGACAACCGAGTCCAGATTATCGATGAAGCTGTTGATCCAGCGCCCCATGTCGCCGGTCTCGTCATTGGCCATTCGTGTGGTGTCCAGACGCTGGCGAAGGTTACCCTCGCCCTCGGCGATGGTCCTGATCACGCCTGTCATCTCGCCCAACCTTTGTGCAAGCCGTCCAGGCCCCAACAGGCTGAACAGCACAGTGGCGCAGACCATACCCAACACCTCGACGGCATCGATCATCCCTTGTGCCAATCCGCTGTAATGCTGGACCGTGTAGTTGCAGGCAAACAGCCCTGCCATGGTGGCCAGATAAGGTTTCATCAGGCCATAGCTGAGTGATCGTCGGCGGTAAACCTCCTCCAGATCGGCTTCACACATCATTCCCCAGCGATCAGGTGATCCTGGCAATTGGAACGTGACCCCCTTGCCGACCACCGGAATGTGCCGATAGTCCGAGTAACCGGGATAAGTCACGAACAGATTGGAGCCCATGCGTATGGTTTCGCGCACACCAGGGTGCAACGCCTGGGTCGCCGGGTCAGTGAAGCGCAACTCCAGCTCCGTGTGCCGTTGAATCTGCACGGTCTTCCAGGGCGTATGCACGCCGCTTTTCAGGTTTTCGCCGTGGGTGAACGTACCGTCCTCGAAACGTGAGCGCGACAACGCGGTGCCCGGTGCAATCGCCGGATCAAAGCGTGATTGCGCCATGAACAGGTAATTGTCGCCCGACTCGGCATAGATGTGCCCGGCCTCGCGCTGGATAAGATCGCCCAATACATCGTTTGGCACGCGACCGCAGAGGCAGCCCAGGACTTTTCCATCGGCCTTCAAAGGCTGATAGAACATCAACGTGACTTCATCGTGAAAGCGTGAAGTCGATGGACCGATCTGCAAGGTCAATGGATCGCTGTAAGGGCCGTGAAGAAACGGCGCCTTCAGCCCTTCGGCCAGGGCGCGGGTTTTCTGAGGCTGACTTTTACCGCGTCCGCTCCAGGTAGAGGCGATGACGGCGCCATCGATACTTAGGACAAATAGCTCGGAAAAATCTTCCGCCTGGTTGAGCTTTTCCAACAGTGAATGACTGTCGATATGGGCAAAATCCCGACCGAGATGTTCTGCCAGTTCAGCGAGGTGTTCCCACTGCTCGCGCGTCCAGTTGTGCAGCAACTGCGCACGGGTTTGTGCGATGGCTTCAAAGGTTTGTTCGATCACCGGATAAGCCGATCGATTGAGTCGGCATGACCAACCCATCGTGATTTTTCCGGTCTTGCCGAACCAGGGTAACCAGTGTTTCTCGCTAGAGGATAATTGCATGACCTTACTTGAAAGCGACATTTGCCTCTCCAACCGCGACATTCGGATGGCGAATTGACAGCAAATACCACGCCAAGTCGTAAGCAGGCTAACCATTGCCTGCCCGCAAAAGCGTTTTCTGCGGTCGACCGCATTCAATTTGCTCCAGCCCTCCAGAGCGCCTGCTACAACTCAGTGCGCCAAGTGCCACATGCCCTGATAAAGCGCTGATATCGGGCCTGGGCAATACCCTCTGGCACACATGCCGCGAGCGACTCCTCGCCCGCCTGCGCCCAGGCGCGAGCATTGGCATGGGTGGATAGCCCAAGCCAATGTACTTGCCGTGGTAAGCCACTGTTCTCGATGTCCCAGAGAACAACCCTGCCGCGATGGATCTGCCGGTGCGAGCAAATTGCCAGGCACTGGATAAACCAATTCCCGCGTGACTCAACGCTTGAAAGAAGGGTCAGGCCGCACTTTCTGCGTCACTTCCCTGCGGCCCTCAGGACTGCGTGTCGAACCCGAAGACGCGTAGCTCCTGGTCACAACGACAGGCCTTCGCGATGCGCGCGGCCCACGCGACGGCCTCCTCGCGTGAGGGAAGTTCGAGCACGGTGAAGCCGCCATCAAGCGGGGGCGCCCACGGGTAGCCGCCCTCGGCGACAGCCCGTCAGCTGCGACGAGAACGGGCGGCACGCCTTCGTCGATGCCGCCGCCGAAGACGTAGACGCCGGCGGCTTTCGCCTCGTCGATCACGGCGTGCGCGTCGCGACCCACCGCCTCCAACTCGCCTTCGGGCACAATCATCGCAGCGCTGGGAAAGGAGATCAGGTACTTGGCCATGACGTTAATTCCTACGGAAATTGATGTCGGTCGTGGAGCGAGTGTTCGCCCTGACGTAAAGTATCCTGCAGAATTGCATTTCTCGATTATTTTCAACATGGACGGAAAATATGAAATTTGCCATAGGGGTGTTGGCTTTACTGTCATTGACAGGATGTGCGACGCCAACCATGAACGAGATGCGCCAGGAAGCACCACGCGAAGTTCTGCACTCAAAAAAAGCCGACAAGGTCATCGCTGATTGCGTTCAGCGCGAGTGGAAAAGCCTGTTCGTTTTTGAAGGACGGGATGGGGCAACTCAGGAATCCGGCAGCAACGGTGGCTACACCGTAGCAACGAGTGGTTCCGCGTATTTTGTCGACATCCAGCCAGAAAAATCCGGCTCGGTGGCTAAGTATTACGCTGCGACGTATCGCTGGATATCAAAAAAACATCTGGCCGCGTTACAAAGTTGTCTCTGAATCGACCCTGATCTCGCAAACAATAAATGCCGCCTGTTGGCGAACAGCGGCCTCTCGGCAAAGGCAGCAATCGGTTCAGAAGCGCTCAGTGCTTTTGAAACGATTGCTGCCCTCTTTGCTCGGGTTACAGGATCTTGAAGGGAACGTTGATAATCAAGCGGAACTCTTCAATATTGTTTTCCAGTTGGAGTGGGCTGGACCGGTGCCAGACATAGCCGCTCATCACACTCGCCCCCTTGAAATTGCCGGACTGCAAGGTGTAGCTGGCCAGCGTGCCGACTTCATACTCGTTTTCGTCGTCCTGATTTTTAAAGTCGGCATACATGCCGTTCGAGCCACCCTTGTAGTGAGTGGCATCGATACCCCAGCCCTTGATGTACCAGACAGAGGACTTCAAGCCTGGCAGACCGTAAGCGGCAAAGTCGGTCATGTAATTGATCTGGAACGACTTTTCGTTTGGCCCGTTATAGTTCGAAAGCCCGACGTTGGGCAGGTTGATCGCATTCGACTCGCCGACAAAGTCGAAGAATTCGTCGCCATCGATCTTCTGCACGCCAAACTTCAGCGTATGGTTTTTCCAGGTCGGTGCGACGCTCAGTCCGTAGGCCTGCTGATCGATATAGCCGCCCTTCTCGGCACCACTGGACTGAGTGTTGTAGACATCCAACTGCATGTCGGTACTGATCGGGCCCCACTGGTATTTCTTGCCCAGGCCGACGTATTCACGGTCCCAGATATCGTCGAAGCGCGACAGGTAGGCACTGGCGCGCCATCCGCTTTTGGTCACGAAATCTGCACCACCGTAGGCGATGAAGTCGCCGGTGACGTGCCGGTACGTATAGGTCGGGGTCAGATCCTGAGTGCCCGCGCCGGTCCTGGGGGATGCTCTGTCGAAGTACCCGGATTTGATCGTCAGGCCGTCGATATCATGGCTTTCCAGCGAAACACCGTCGAAGGAAGCCGGCAGCGTCCGGGTGTCTGCGTAACCCATGACCGGCGTTCTGGACATCTGCTGCCGACCCACTTTCAGCGTTGTCTGCGCGAGCCTTACCTTCAACGCCGCCACGCCGATTTTGCTCCAGTCGTCGACCACATTGCCGTCCTTGTCCACCAGCACGCGGTTGCTGCCACCAGCCGTTGTCAGCTGGCTGCGCTCCAGCGCCACTGCCGAATAGGTTGAAACGTCGAGACCGAAACCCAGGGGGCCTTGAGTGAAACCGGATATGTAATCGAGCTTGAACCCCTGAACCCAGGCAGTACGATCTCGCACCGCGCGGGGGCCTTCATTGGTCTGTGCGCGGAAGTGCACCGCCTTGCTGCCGATTTCATGGGAATACCACTGACGGGTATTGAGCGTCAGCGTGCTGTCTTCGACAAACCCGTGATCCTCAGCATAAACCGGCGATGCTGAAATAGCGGCCACGAGCATTCCCGCCGACCATACTGGAAGCTTCTCTGTGCGGTACATTGACTTTGCCTATAGCGCAGTTGTTGGCAGACGAACGTCTGAAATTATTGTTGTTGTTTTATCGCGAGGTCGAAGGCGCCTTTTGAACGCACTTCAACCTTCTGCTTCGCATAAATGCAATCTTGCACGGGGTGCCAGCGCTTATTCCTGAACGTTGGTGTCGCGTGATTCAGGCAGCATCCGCATGGCAACAAGGCTGACCAGGCTGATACCGACCAGGTACCAGGCGGGCGCCATGGGGCTGCCGGTTACAGCAATCAACCAGGTGACGAGAAACTGGGTACTGCCACCAAAAATTGCGGCACCGATGGCATAGGTAATTGACAGGCCGGTGCTGCGCACAGCAATTGGCAACAGCTCCGGCACCTGGACGATACCCGCCGCACCAAACATCGCCGTAAGGGCTGCAATGACCGCATTGACGGTCAGCAGCGTGATCAGGCTTGGTGAACCCGTGAGCCACAGGAACAGCGGGACGATCACCAAGGCCAGCGCGACCCGGGGGAAAATGTTGGTCAGGCGCCGACCGTAACGATCACTCAGGTGGCCACCCAGAAGGGAAAAGGCAAAGGTTACGATCCCGCCGATCAGTACACTGCCTTGCGCGACTGCTGCCGGCAGTTTCAGGACCTGTACCGCGTAGCTCACCATGTAGTTACCGATCTGCGATGCGACCGCGATCGAGGCGAACAACATCACACCGAGGATCAGAATTTTTTTGTGATTACGCAGCACCTCGCCGACTATCGCGCTGCCGCTGCGTTCTTGCGAGCCCTCGTGGGTCTCGGGCAGGGACTTGCGCATGTACACCACCAGAGGAATCAGCACCAGACTCAGCAGGAACGGAATCCGCCAACCCCAACTGGCCAACTGCTCAGTGCTCAGGCTCAGGGACAGCGCCACCCCGAGCATGCCGCCCACGGCAACGGCCAAGCCTTGGCTGGCGACTTGCCAACTGGCGTAGAAGCCACGGCGACCGGGGGGGGCTGCTTCAATCAGCAGTGAGGTGGCAGGACCCAGCTCACCCCCCAGGGCCAGGCCCTGCAGCAGGCGGCAAAAAACCACGAAGATGGGGGCTGCGATACCGATCACTTCGTAGCTCGGGGTGATGGCCACGCCCAGCGTGCCAAGAGTGATCAAGGCCGCCGTCAGGATCATTGCCGGTTTGCGCCCGGCCTTGTCGGCAAACGTGCCGATCAGTACACCGCCCAGTGGCCGTGCGAGAAAACCGACGCCAAAGGTCGCTGCCGCTGCCATCAGACTGCCGTACTCGCCTGACACCGGGAAAAAGGCTTTGCCGATATAGACCGCGAAATACGCATAGATGACAAAGTCATAGAACTCGAGCGCATTACCAGCCACCGCGGCGGCGACTGATTTTTTGTTGAGGGTGGCGTGTGGAATAGCCACTTCAGGGCTTTCCTCACTCGGGCTTTCAGTGATCGATAATGTCGAATGGTTCATGGATCAAGATCTCTGTACTTATTAGAATAAATCTTAAACAGGTCCCTGTTTTTCGCTGTATGCCGTTACCAGTTTTCCAGCCCTTGCAACGCCTGATTCACGACATGGCTGGCTTGCGTCCAAACGGGTGTTTTCCAGTCCGCGTGGTTGGGGTAGAACAAATCCTTGAGCCGTTGGGTGATCTCGCTGCTTTGCGCCGTATTCTGCTTGCCGTGGCGGAAAACCCAGTGATCGGCCCGAAGCGTCGTGATTATTTTCTCGATCGGGTAGGTGCCGAACTCAAGGCAAATGCCGATGTGCCTGGCCGCTGGGCATTCCTGCGAAATGGCCACCTGAATGGGCCCGCTCATCGGCACGCTGGTAGAGCTGCCGGCATGTACGTCGGTGATCTCACCCCACCAGTGCCTGGCTTTCTCCAGGGTGCAGGTGTCGCGGGTGGCGAAGATTTTTTCCCCATAGCCGTAGGGGCCGAGTCCGGTATGGACGTCCACGGAAGCGATGACCGTGGCGTTGGCGGCGTAGGTGCGCAGGATCTGCCGGAAGGTGGAGTTGCTCCATGTCGGTGTCAGTCCACCAAAGAACATGCCGTCCGGATAATGGTATTGGCCCAGGGAGATAGCGCACTGGAACTTCTTGTCACCATGGGTCAGACGGTACTGCTGCAACACCTGATCATCCTCGGGGGGCCATTGCGCAGGCAGCAGGGCCTCGTGAATGTCGTGGTAACCCTCGTTTTGCGGAAGCGGACCGTCGAACTGAATAAAGTTACGGTTCAGGTCGACGTTTTCCTGGGTCACTCGGCGCAGGTGGGAAAAACCGTGCGGGTTGATCGCGTGAACATAGAGAATCGCCGTGTCGTCCGGCTTGGGTGTATCGAGCCGCAGCGCCCCCGTCTGCACCGCCGAACCAGGGAATCCTTCCACGCCATGGACGCCGCTGAGCAGGATCAGCACCTTGGAAGCATCCCTCGGACCGTCGAACACGACATCCGTTGCCAGCGTTTCGTCACGGGCACCCTTGAGGTTCAGCTCATAGCTGTCGATCGAAAGGCCTCGCTGGTTGGCCGCCGTAAAAAATTTTTCGCGTGCTTGTGCATACGAATCACTGAAAAGATCGTCGATGTGTTCTGCGCTCGTCATGGAATCAAAGCCTCGGCGCGTGCTGCGTGTACGATCGAACGCAGGCGGGTTTCGCGGCGGCGTCGGCAGGCATCACCAAATGCCTCGAATATGTCGCGGGACAGCCGGTCATCGTGCACGCGCATCTCCGGATGCCACTGCACCGCCAGGGCGAAGCTGCTGGCGTCAGTAACCGAAAACGCCTCAATCAGCCCGTCCGGTGCGGTCGCCTCGACAGTCAGGCCGGTCCCAAGCTGCGCGATGCCTTGATGATGCAGGGAGTTGACTTGCGCATGATCCGTGCCTCGCAGACGTGACAGCAGCCCACCCGCAGCCACCTTGATGCTGTGGCTGTACTGGTACCACTCGACGATCGGGCGTGAATGATCACCTTCGCGGTGGTCAATGGCACCGGGGCGCTGATGAACGGCACTGTCCAGCGTGCCACCCCAGGCAACGTTCATTTCCTGGAAACCGCGGCATATCCCCAATACCGGGACTCCCGCATCCACCAGCCTTCTGACGAGCCGTAGAACCGTTGCATCTCTGGCCAGGTCCAGCGTCGACACGTCCGGCGTGGCGGTGCCGCCATAACGCAGAGGCGAAATATTTGACGGGCTGCCGGTGAGCACAAGGCCATCGATATTGGCCAGCAGGCTCTCGAAGTCAATGGCATCGGGATCAGCTGGTAGCGCCAAGGGCAGAGCACGGGCCGTGCTGGCCACTGCGTCCACGTAACCATGCAGCAAGGTATGCGCAGGATGGCCATAGCGATCAACGCGATCGGTGGCGATGGCAACAAGGGGTCTGGCGCCGTCCGCGAATAGTGGCGATCTGGTCATGGTCAAGTCCCGTAGGGGTAAACGAGGACCCAGTCTATGAGATCGTTAAACCATGGTAAATTGCATAATAAATTCTGATTTCATGCATTATCTGCAAGTGGAAAGCCCATGAATACCCGACAGTTACAGCACTTTCTCGCGCTGATGAACACCGGATCGCTCAGCGCCGCCGCTGATGCGGTGCACCTGAGCCAACCGGCGCTCTCCAGAAGCATCAAGGCGCTGGAGGACGAATTGCGGGTGTCGCTCTTTGACCGGACCAATCGTCGCTTGCACCCCACGCCCTTCGCGATGGAATACCTCGAGCGGGCGAAGCGCATCATTTTTGAAGAGCGTGAAGGGGCGCGAACGCTGAACCTGATGAAAAACGGGGCCTATGGCCCGCTTGCATTCGGGCTGGGCTCCTCGGTTGCCCATGACTTCCTGGCCTCGCTGATCCGGCAACTGCTAGCGGCTGGACCCGGTTTGAAGATCCAGGCTCAGGTGCACAGTACCGATGTACTGCTCGATGCCCTGCAAAACGAAAGGCTCGACTTCTTCATTGGTGACGTGGGGGCAGCAGCCCGCTACCCAGAGCTAATGGTCGAGCCTTTGTACACCTGCAGTTTTGGCTGGTTCGCCCGGGCCGGGCATCCACTGGCCACGCGCCAAGGCCTGACCATGGATGACCTGAAAGAGCACCCGTTGATCGGCTCGGGATATATCAATGAGATGCTGGCCCTGAAGATGGCCCATCTCTATGGCATGCAGATGCCCATCGAGACCAACTTTGCCGCGAGCATCAATAATATCGAGACGGCGCACGACCTCATTCTCAGTACCAACGCGCTTTTTCCCACCACCTTCCTCGCCATGATCAAACTGCTCAGGGAAAAGTCCGTCGCGATCCTTGATGTCCAGCCACCCTTTGAGCTGGACCTGACCCTGGGCATCGTAACGATCCGGCATCGGACGCTGACGCCCGCCGCGAAGCAGTCGTTCACTATCATCCGTTCGTACTTCCAGGAGGCGGAGCACGAAATTGCGCCTTATCTATAGTCGCGCCGGACGGGGCGCATTACTCGGCACGGGTCCATACTGGTTGATTGCATCGACCACTAACGTGACTCAGACAGTTACTCGATCAACCGGACAGGGAATGCGAAGCGCTACAGATACATAGAGGAAGCGAAAATGAAAAAACCATTGTGTTTCGTCATGCTGGGACTGATTTCAGGTCCCGTGCTGGCCGCCGGCCCGTCACCTGTCGCCGACACTCAGTACACCTATGGCATGCACCTGGATATCGCCGAGGTCGTCTCGGTGACGGCAACGCCTATCGAGAATGAGGTTTATCCGGCGACCATGGAGTACATCGACCATCAAGGCAAGACGCGACGACTTGCGTACCTTGTGATAGACACCACCTGGGGCGGTAATTAGTTCTGCCCAGGGCGCGCGTCGCGATTGTTGCGGGTGTGTGGAGTTGATCGGCAAGGTCGCGGCCGCCCCATTCAGCCGGGTGAAGCCCAGTACTGTTCAGTGCCGCGCCGATCAGCCGATAATTGAAACACCACTCAGCTATCGGCACGCCCAAATGGATCAGATTCTTTCTCTTCTCTCCGATACCCTTCCAAAAGCCCAAACCCTGGAGCAACTGACCCGTCCTTTGCTGACCCTGCTTAGCCAGGTGACCGGTATGGAGTCGACCTACCTGACGACCATTGATACCGACGAGGGTGTCCAGCGTATCGAGTTCGCACGCAACGTCGGTGACATGGTGATTCCCGAAGGGCTGGTGGTGCCCTGGACAGATACTCTGTGCAAGCGGGCGCTGGACGAAAATCGCATGTACTCGGATAACGTTGCCCAATGCTGGGGCGACTCGGAGGCTGCCGCCGCCCTGGGCATCAGAACTTACGTGAGCGCGCCGATTCGATCCCAGGCTGGGCACGTGCTGGGGACGGTATGTGCCGCCAGCTCGGCTCAGGTGGCCCGCACTCCTGAAGTGGAACCCTTGCTGATGTTGCTGTCCGGGTTGCTGGGATACTCCCTGAACGTGAGCTGCTTGTTGAGCGACTTCGGGCTGCCAACGCCGAGTTGACCAAGCTGGCCCTGACAGATCCACTGACCGGGCTGTCCAATCGGCGTGCCATCCTGAACGATGCCGCTCGCCTGTTCGCCCTGGCCCAGCGGGAAGGCAAGTACATACTGCTGGGAGTCCTCGATCTGGATGGGTTCAAGCTCATCAACGACACCCACGGCCACCAGGCCGGAGACCAGCTACTGCGCGGCGTAGCCGCTCAATTGCAGCAGGGTCTTAGAACCAGCGACATCATCGGCCGTAGTGGCGGTGATGAGTTCATCGTGATCGCCTTGGGCACACCATCGGAACACTCGGACCTGGCAAAAGACATGCAACATGCCGCCGAACTACTTCAGGATCGACTGTCCCAAGCGACAATAGGGCAATATGAGCTGGGTCACGGTCTGGGTGATATTCAATATACCGGCGCGAGTGTCGGGGTCGTGGCAGTGATACCGGGCAGCATCACTGTGGACGAGGCCACGAAGCTGGCGGACCGCGAGATGTATAAGGTGAAACAGCAGCGAAACCGCCAACGGTTGTAGGAAAGCCGAGCGTCAGCAACGCCGAGTACGCTCACGAACGCGGCCGGCTTCCTCCACGCAAGCGAATCCAGACCACCGCTACCAGCAGCAAAGGCACGGCCAGGCTGAGCCACGACAGCAGGTCATAGAACCCATCGCCGATCAGTGCCGACAGCAGCCCGAGAAAGCTCAGCACCGCCAGCAGTAGCGGCCAACGAAAGATCATCCAGAGACCGCGTCTCATACCCTGCTCCCCGTTCCCAGGCTATTGGCATTCAGCTCGCCAAGGCGCTTTTCCAGCGGGACTTTGCGTCGGCCCAACCAGAGGTACAAACCACTCCCCAGGACGACGATGGTAATCAGGTCGAGGGCGGCCCAGATGATCTTCAATGGCAAGCCACCATAGTCGCCAAAGTGCAAGGGTTGCGAGATCAGCAAGGTTTTCACATACAAGGGCATCTCGCGCATGTCAGTCAGCTCGCTGGTTCGTGCGTCCACCAGGGCTGGCTTGAGCAGGCGCGCGGTCAGTGGCGTGGTACCGCGCATGAACACCGCGTAATGATGCTGGCTGCTGAGTTGAGTACCGGGAAACGCAACGAAGCTCGGCTGCATGTCCGGCGCCGCATTTCGGGCGGCCTCCAATGCCTTGTGCAATGAACCGAGGCGCTCCAGCGGCGGTGCGTCTTTGTAGGGGGCGGTCATCTGCGCCAACTGGCCCGTCTGCCACAGACCCTGTATGGGCAGCGCCAGGGTATTGATCACGCCGGTAATGCCAACCACCAATACCCAGGCCAGGGTGACAATGCCAAGCACATTATGCAGATCCAGCCATTTCAGTCGTTGGCTGCGTCCGCTACGCACGGTGGCGAAGTCCAGCTTGCGCATGAACGGCGTGTACACCACCACGCCGCAAACCAGCGACGCTACCAGCAATAGCCCCATGAAACCGAGGAACAGATAACCGGGCAGTCCGAGGAACAAATCGGTATGCAGGCGCAGCATCAGGTTCATGAAACCATCATCCGGTGGCTCCGGCGGGAACAACTCTGCGGTGCGCGTATCGAACGGCTGAGCGTGATCGTCCAGCGGCGCTGGCCCCAGACTCGCGGCAGTGATCACCACGCCTCGCGGGTCTTGCGGGTCGAAACCGACGAAGCGCACG
The DNA here is from genome assembly GCF_001269805.1 of Pseudomonas sp. P1.8. Classification (NCBI taxonomy): domain Bacteria; kingdom Pseudomonadati; phylum Pseudomonadota; class Gammaproteobacteria; order Pseudomonadales; family Pseudomonadaceae; genus Pseudomonas; species Pseudomonas sp. P1.8. The sequence continues at coordinate 613,757 of NZ_LHVM01000013.1, read as the reverse complement.
ACTTCACCTGGTCGTGCTGCCAAAGCACTGGCAATCACCTTGTCGTAGTCGATTCGTGGCGCTTGAGCAGTCAGCGGACGCAGCGGCGGGTGGGGTTCGAAGTAGTGCTCGATCTCTTCATGAAAGATCAGCGGTAACCCCGTGATGCACAGCAACAACAAAAAGAGGGTGGCGATCAGGCTGGTCCATTTGTGGACCAGATACCAGTTGCGCAAGGCTCGGGCGGTCATGTCCGGTGCTATTCCTTATAAATTAACGCTTGCCGAACGTTGCAGGGTACGGTCGGCGCCCAGGTACAAAAAAAGTACCTGGGCAGCTCGGGGTTACCAGTTATATCCCACAGTGCCGTAGACCGTGCGTTGCTGTCCGTACTGGCAGCCAACGGTACTGAAGCAACCGGCCACATACTCTTCGTCGAACAGGTTAGTGGCATTGAGCGACACCTCTACCCCATCCAGCGAAGCGGAGACCTTGCCGAGTTGATAGCTGACCAGCGCGTCGACCACGGTATAGCTGTCCACTTTGAAACTGTTGGCCGAATCGCCGAATGTGCTGCCCACGTAACGGGTACCAGCCCCCAGGCGCAAGCCAGCCAGCGAGCCACTCTGGACAATGTAATCACCCCACAGCGACGCCATGTGCTCTGGTACCCGGAACGGAGTATTGCCCTTGTTGCCGGTTTCCGATTGAGTGACTTCGACATCGTTCCAGGTGTAACTGCCGATCAGGTTGAAACCCTGGGTGATTTCAGTCTTGGCTTCGAGCTCCACGCCCTGGGAACGAACCTCACCCTCCTGCCTGGAGAAGCCGTTAACGTTCTCCGTGGCGTTTTGCTTGGTGAGGTCGAACCAGGCAATGGTGTAGAGGCTGTTGGAGCCCGGCGGCTCGTACTTGAGGCCCACTTCGTATTGTTTGCCGGTTTCCGGATCAAGTTGCGAGTTGTCAGCAGTAACGCCCATCACTGGCAAAAACGATTCGCTGTAGCTGGCATAGGGAGCCAGGCCATTGTCGAAGAGGTAGACAATACCGGCGCGACCGCTGAACTTCTCATCCTTCTGGGTCTGCGGAGCGCGGTCATCCTTCTGGTTGGTGGCCCAATCGTACCGGCCACCCAGGAGGAACACCCACTTGTCGACTTTCAACTGGTCCTGCAGGTAGACACCGGTTTGCGACATTTTCTGTTCGTAGCTATTGGCACTGAACGGAATGAAAGTCAGTGGCTGCCCGTTGACCGGATTGAACACGTCGAAGCTTTCCAGGATGAAGTTCAGCGACTGGTCCTGATCGAACTTGCCGTTGTTGTAATCAATGCCGGTCAACAGCGTGTGTTCGAGTGGGCCCGTAGCGAAGTTGGCCTGGATCTGGTTATCCATGGTGAACAGATGGCCGTCGCCCTTGCGTTGATCGTTATAGCGCGAGTACTGGTCGCCAACCGGCCCGAACAGGGCAATCTCGGAACTGGCTTGACGATAGTCGCTGTAACGTACGTTTTGGCGCGCAGTCCAGATTTCGTCGAACTGATGCTCGAACACATAACCCAACGATGTCTTTTCGTTGGTCATGAAGTCCGTGGCGGTGTCTCCCACGTAGGTGTCGCGGTCCAGACGTCCACGCGGGTCTCGAAACACTGTGCCCTCGGCCGGTAACGGATTGGCGAAGTTGCCGGTCTGTTTCTGATACTCACCCAAAAACGTCAGCTCGGTGTTGTCGCTGGGACGGTAGCTGATGGCTGGAGCAATGTACTGGCGACGGTTGGTAATGTGGTCGGTCTGGGCATCGGCTTCCCGGAACAGGCCAGTCAGCCGGTAACTCCAGATCCCCTCCTCGTCCAGCGCATCCCCCAGATCAAAGGCGCCCTGATGGTAGTTCTCGTTGCCCATTTGCAACTGCACTTCATGCAGTGGCTCGATCGTCGGCCGCTTGGTCACCAGATTGATCTGGCCGCCCGGGTCGGAGGCTCCGTAGAGAACCGAGCTGGCACCGCGCAGCACCTCAATACGTTCCAGACCATAGGGTTCAGGGGCGTCCCAGCCGAGAAAGTCGGGCAGGAAGGTGCGCGTACCATCACGCAACATGCGCCCGGTGCCCTGCTGAAAACCGCGAATAGTCAACTGGTCGGTCACAAACTGAGGCCCGGCAATTTCGGCATTGACGCCCGGCGTATAGCGCAGAGCTTGTGAGACGGTCTTGGGTTGCTGGGCCTCAATTTGCTCTCGGGTGACCACCGAAACCGAGTATGGCGTTTCAACCAGTGGCGTGTCGGTCTTGGTCCCGGCAGAAGCGTGCTTGGCCACATAGCCGTCATTGGGACTCACGGAGCTGTAGGCCTGACCAACGATGCTGGTGACAGGCAAGGCCATCGCCGAGTCGTCAGTGCCGCCCTGCAATGTCACATGGTTGCCTTCGATCTGGTAGACGATCCTGGCCCCTCCCAACAACTGACGCAGTGCGGCCTCCGGCTCCATCTTTCCGGCGACGTCACGACTACGAATGCCGGACACGGTGTCTTGACTGTAGATGATCTGCAGATTGGCCTGCCTCGCCAGATCGGAAAGCGCAGAGGACAGCGCCTGCGAAGGAATGTTGACCTGGACCGGGTCGGCCATCGCCGGTACGGCTGTCACCAGTGTGAGGCCCAGAATGGTGGCGGCGATGCAGCGGCGCAGGCTCAGGGCGGGTCGATTCAGTGGATAGGCGCTCATAATGCTTCCGGTAGCTTGAATGTAAGGGCATGCCGGATCGACGAATGAGCGTGTGATTTGTTCAGAAAATCACAAGAAAGAAATCCAGAAGGTGGGGTTCAGCGCCTCAATAGCAAAGTCGCTTGATCGCTGTGGCGCAATTTGACCGGCAGTATCTTCGGCAGCGCGCTAACCAGCTGGCCAAGTTCAGCGGTGTCATAGGTGCCACCGAAACGCAGGTCGCCCACCCCGCTGTCCGCCAGCTTCAACGGTACGTCAAGGTAGCGGTTGATCAGGGGCAGCGCTTCGCGCAGGCTGACATCATCAAGCATCAGCTTGCCGTTGCGCCAGGCAGCAGCCCGGGAGGGATCGATGCGGGCCAATTGCACCATTCGATCAGGGCCGAATGCCGCTTGCATCCCCGCTGTGAGCACTGCGCCCTGATTGTTGTCATCGCTGCCGTCATTGCGCGAAGCCAGTACCGAACCCTGGGTGACGGTTACCGTGGTGATTTCCTGTCCGGTCCAGACATTGAAATGAGTACCGGTGACTCTGATATTGGCGTTGTCGGCACGTATCACGAATGGCTTTTCAAGGTCGTGCTGAACATCGAAAAAAGCTTCGCCATTACGCAGCAGTACCTGGCGCTGATCGCGAAAACCGAGGTAGACAAGTCCAGTTCGCTGATTGAGTTGCACCTGACTGTGATCCGGCAGTAGCACCTGTCGACGGACTTCCTGCGCCATGAAGTAGCGGACACTGCCAGGCAGCATGCCCACTGACCAACCTGTACCCCAGACGGCACCCACGGCGACCACGAACACCGCCGCGCGCGCCATCCAGGGTAAACGCTCGCTCCAGCGCGAGCGTCCTGAACGGTCGACATCCAGGCTGGCTGGCAACTGCTCGCTTACCTGCCAGATTCGACAAATTTTGGTGTATTCCACCCCATGGGACGGATCCGCATCATGCCAGCGCCGGAACTGCGCGCGATCGGCATCCGTGCACTCGCCGAAGTGCAGTCGCACACACCAGTCGGCAGCAATTTCACCAGTAGATTTCTGCGGGCAGGAAGGATTGGTCATCATGGCTGGTAGAAGGAAAATTTCCGCAAGCTTACTCCATGTCCGGCGGTTTTGGTTCAGTTCCAGCACACCGTTGAAATCGCCTTCGGCATGGTTGATGGCACTTTGGGTGAAATGCGACAGAGGATTTATTGCAAATAATTCTTAATAAGAATAAATTCACGACCCTCGCTGGCAGATTCATAAAAACAATTCAGGTGCATCATGCAAAAGCCTAATACGGCGGGGAGCGGCTCCCAATTGCTTGAAGTGTTCTTTGAGCGGCGTCAGCGCTTGATTGGGCTCGCGGCGCGAATCACCGGATGCCGCAGCCATGCCGAGGACATTGTCCATGAAGCCTTCCTGAAAATGGGCGAGGCTGACGCGAGTGGGCCGATCCGGTCTCAAGCCTCGTACCTCACGCGTATAGTGCGCAATCTGTCGATCGACCATTACCGTCGCCGCCAGTTTGAAGAACGCTTGATCGTCCAGGAAGATGACAGCAGCGAGGTGTCCGGCCCACAGGCGGAAACGCCGGAAGCACTGGTGTCGGATCAACAGGTGCTGGAAAGGGTTTGCGGAGCATTGTCCGATTTGCCCGAACGCACGCGCTATGCGTTCGAAATGTGCCGAATTCACGGCATGAAACAGAACGAAATCGCGAAAAAACTTGGTGTTTCTCCATCACTGGTCCACGCCATGATCAGTGAGGCCCTGCTCCACTGCCGGCAAAAAGCGCTTTAGGGCACCCTGTCAATTCTCCACCGACACCGGCTTGTTCAACTCCCCGATCTTTTCCAATCGCGCCCGAACGATGTTGCGGCTGATATTCAGTAATCGTCCGGTCTGCAATTGGTTGCCATGGCAAAACCGGTAAGCGGCGCGAAAAATGGTTTCTTCAATGTGCTCATAAAGATCGGGAATGTTCTGTTCGAACAGTGCGTTAAGTGCCGCTTCCAGATCCACCGGTCCGGCGATCCCCAGACTTGCATGAACCGCTTGTTCCTGCTCGTGACGGATGCCTGAGGAGCGCATGTCCACCAAATGCAGATCCGCGGGTGCGACCCGCTGATTGCGGCACACCAGCAAGGCATGGTGAATGGAGTTTTCCAGTTCGCGGATGTTGCCCGGCCAGCTGTGCTCCAACAGTTTTCGTTCGGCTTCGACACTCAGTGACGCACGGTTGTAACCCAGGCGCTGGCAGTGCTCTTCGAGGAAAAACTCAGCCAGCGGCAGGATGTCTCCCGGTCGTTCCCGCAGGGGTGGCAGGCGAATCGTCGCGACGTGCAAGCGGTAGAAAAGATCCTCGCGAAAATGCCCGGCGACGACCGCATCCGCCAGATTGACGTTGGTCGCGGCCACCAGGCGCACATTGATCGGAATCGGCGTGCGCGACCCCAGACGCACGACTTCGCGCTCCTGCAAGACCCGCAGCAATTTGACCTGCATGTTCAGCGGAAGATCACCGATCTCATCCAGAAACAACGTGCCGCCGTTGGCCGCTTCGAACCAGCCGGCCTTGCTGGAAGTGGCGCCGGTGAACGCGCCTTTTTCGTGGCCGAACAACTCACTTTCCACCAGGGTTTCGGCAAACGCACCGCAGTTCACTGCGACGAAAGGTTCGCGCCCCCTGCGACTCAAGTGGTGGATGTGACGGGCAACCAGCTCCTTGCCGGTTCCGGTTTCGCCGATGATCAGGGTATTGGCTTCACTGGGCGCCAGGCGCTCTATTCGGCTGAGCAACTCCTGGGAGCGCGGGTCCTTGAAAACCAGAACGGTGGCCCTTACCGATTTGGTCAATTCGCGGGCGTTTGGATGAGTGATCAGCGACATGGTGCATTCCTGGCAGTAAAAGCGCGTGATCAATATTGCACGAAGTTGTTTAGACTAAAAAATTATTAATTAGTATTTGCATATACCCAGATCGAATATATCGATCAATTGTTCGTGCCTTGTTGCTGGAGCAGCAACTGCCAAGCATTCCCCTGTTTGCAGATCAGCACCCTACCCTCGACATCACACTCGCTACCCAACCCTGAAGTCCCGCCGCGCAAGGCCTGCAGGCGGATTTTCGCGCTGTGGCATGCAATCTGCTCTCTCCCTCCCGACAGCGTTCCACCTGTAGGCACTGGCTTGCCGTCGATGGCGCCCGCAACGGCGCCGCAAGGCTCAAGGGCATATCGCCAGCGAGCCGGCTCCTACAGGAGATGGGTGCACCACGTGAATTGTGTAGGAGCTGGCTTGCCAGCGATGGCGTCCGCAAGGACGACGCAAGGTTTTCGCCAATTGCCATTTAGGGAGATTTCAATGAAACGTTTCTGGCGCAACAGCCTGGTCGCATTGACCGGTTTTCTGCTCAGTGCCACCGCACTGGCCGAACAGGTACCGACGTCGGTGAAGATCGCCATCGTCGCCTACACCCAGGGCGGAAAACCGGTGTTCGGTGGCATCGCCGGGCGGGTTATCGAAGACGGTTGGCTAGAACAGCAACTGAGCCAGCGCGGCGTGAAACTTGAGTGGATTGCCCTGCCCCACGCTGGCGCCGGTCCGCAGATCAACGAAGGCTTCAGCAACAACAGCATCGACTTCGCCGTGCGCGGCGATCTGCCCTCGGTGATCGCTGGCGCCGGTGGCGTGCCGGGTAAATTGATCGTACCCGGAGGCAGCGGCAACAACATTTATCTGGTGGTACCGGCAGGTTCCGAGGCCAAGAGCATCGAAGATTTGAAAGGCAAACGCCTGGCCCTGCACCGAGGTCGTCCCTGGGAGTTCGCATTCAGCAACTTTCTCGCCAGCAAAGGCCTGAAGCTCGACGACTTCAAGATCGCCAACCTCAACCCGCAAGTCGGTGCCGCAGCCGTGTCCGCCGGCAAAGTCGATGCGGCGGTACTGCTCAGCGAGGCCTACGCACTGGAGGACAAAGGCGTGGGCAAGATTCTCTGGTCGACCAAGGAAGGCGCCAACGACTGGCGCCTGATCTCCGACCTCTGGGGCACCGATAACTTCGTCACCCAGCACCCCGACATCACGCAGTTGCTGGCGACGGCCTGGGTCAAGGCCGCCTGGTGGATTTCCCAGGAGCAGAACCAGGATGCCTACTACCAACTCTCCTCCCGCGCCGGCACAGCGGAAAGCGTGCTGCGTCGCGACGATCAGAACGACCCGGTGGCCTGGAAGGAGCGCTGGGCGCCGAAGAGCGACCAACAACTCAAAGCACATTACCAGGCCCTGACAGCTTACGCCCTGGCCAATCACCTGATTCGCGACAACTACGACATCACCCCTTCGCTGGCCACCGGTTTCACCAACCAGGCGCTGATCGATCTGCAACTCACCGACTATTGGCCGGCCCTGCGTGGCCAGGTCAGCAACAATCCATGAATAGGGAAATCACCATGAAACTGCCGCAAAAATTCGTCTTCGGTTTGAGTGTCCTGACGCTGTCCATCACTGCCATGGCTGCCGGTACACACGCACCAAAACCCGATCCGCAGCAAGGCGACGGCCGTGTCTCGGCGTTTTACACCTGGCAAGAAGTCATTCCGTCCACGCCGGGCAAGCTGCTGCGCAGCGAGCCGTTGGAAAAGACCTTGAGCCTGCCCAACGCCGCCAGCGCGCAACGGATTCTCTACACCTCCACCGACGGCATCGACAACAAAACCCCGATCGTGGTCTCGGGCACGCTGTTCCTGCCCAAGGGCAAGGCGCCAGCCGGTGGCTGGCCGGTTGCCAGTTGGGGCCATGGCACGGTCGGTATAGCGGATGTTTGCGCGCCGTCCTGGCAAGGCCGCTCCTACCGCGACGTGCAGTACCTCAGCCGCTGGCTGGACGAAGGGTATGCGATTGTCGCTACCGATTATCAGGGCCTTGGCGTACCCGGCGGCCACCCGTTGCTGAACAATCGCATGGCGGCCTACGGCATTCTCGATGCGGCCAAAGCCGTGGTCGCCGGGGTTCCGGGGCTGGCCAACAAAGTGCTGATCGTCGGTCAGTCCCAAGGGGGCGCAGGCGCCTTTGCCTCCGCCGCCTACGCACCGACTTATGCGCCGGACCTGGGGGTAAAAGGCAGCATCGGCACCGGCGTGATTTACACCGCGGGTGCGAAAAACGTCGGTGAACAGGACGTCAACAAGGTCGACGCGTCCCTCGCCTACGGCTTCTATACCTTGCTCGCGGCTCAGCAGTACGACTCGAGCATCAACCCCAAGGATTTCTACACCGACAAGGCGCTGCCACTGTTCGAGCAAGCCCGCACCAGCTGCCTGGCGGCCCTGGTCAGCGATGTGGTCGGCGTCGGCCTGACGCCGGCCAATGCCAAAAAAGACTACCAGGGTGACCAGCTCGCGGCGTGGCAGAAACAAGTGTCCTACCCGACGCTGAAACTGGCCCAACCGATTTTCATCGGCACCGGCGCCGAAGACAAAACCCCGGCGGCCTCGACCCAGGTCGCGCTGATGCAAGACGCCTGCAAAACCGGCTCCGTGGTTGAGGGCCATCTCTACAAAGGACTGGGCCATAGCGAAACGGTCAACGCGTCCCTCAAGGACTCGGTGCCTTTCGCCCACAAGGTCATCAACGACCAGCCCATCACCCCGATTTGCAGCCCCAACGTGCAGTGAGACGGAGCCTTCGACATGAGCATTGAATTCTTTACCCGCCTGCCCCTCCATGGCGAAACCCAATTCCTCCCTGGCGACCCGCGCAACCGTGGTGACTGGCATCGCGGTGGCCCGAGCACTGGCGCCGTCTCGGCGTTCAGCGTGGGCGACCACTTCACCTACATCGACTACCTGGGGCAGATCGCCAAGGCCGCAGAAATCAACGGTTTCGGCGGTGCGCTGATGGTCAACGCCCCCTCAGGCGAAGAGCCCTGGACCGTCTGCTCACTGCTGGCCCGGGAAACCCGCACGCTGAAATTCGTCACGGCGTTCCAGCCCTATCACTACACGCCGTGGGTAGCGGTGCAACAAGCCGCCACCTATCAGCGCGCCACGGGCAACCGGTTGGTGTGGAACATCATCAATGGCGGCTCGGATGCGATTCAGCGTCAGGTCGGCGATTTCAGCGATCACGACGAGCGCTATGAACGGGCCATCGAGTTCATGGACGTGGTCAAGGGCTATTGGCACAGCGAGAACTTCCACTACGAGGGCAAATTCTACAAAGCCGAAGGCGGAGGTTTGCGCGGACCTTTGAAGAAAGCCGAACTGCCACTGATCTGCACCGCCGGTTCGTCAATCCCGGCTCGCGAGTTCGCGGCCAAACACGCCGACTTCTACCTGATGCGTGCCGAGCATCCGGAGGAAATTGCCGCGCTGATTGCCGATATACGCGAGCGTGCATTGAAGTACGGACGCAGCGACATTCGTTTCGGTTTGTCGATCGATGTCATTACCCGGGAAACCGAGGAACTGGCCCGCACCGAAGCCAAGCGTTTCTTCGACGAAGGCATTGCCAAAGGCGCAGTCAAGGCCGTGGCGGCCCATGCCGGGCTGCGCACCGCACGCAAGCTCAGCTACGAGAGCGGGTTCGCGCAAAAGACCGAAACCCAAAGCTTCGACGACTTTTTCATTCACCCCAACGTCTGGACCGGTTTCGGTTATATCGGCATTCCGCCAGGTTGCGCGCTGGTGGGCAGCTATGAAAATGTCGTGGCGCGGATTCGCGAGTACAACGACATCGGCATCGACCTGTTCTTCCTCGCCGGCTACCCGCACCTGGAAGAAGCCTACCGCCTGGGTGAGCACATCCTGCCGCACTTTCGCAGTGAGCGCGTCGAACTGAGTCGCCCGTCAGAAGCGCCGTTGGAGCTGCGCTCCGCCAACGGCCCGGCCGGAGCCTGATGCCATGAGCGACGATCACTCATTATTCAGCCGCCGGGACTTTCTCGGCCACAGTGCGCTGCTTGGCGGTGGCTTGCTGCTCGGTGGCGGCCTGCTCGCCGGCTGCGGCCCGAGCAGCGAAAAATCATCCGCCAGCGCCATGGCCGACCATCAGCCGCGCTATGGCGGACGCCTGCGCCTGGGCATTCTCGACGGCAACCAGAGCGGCAACCTCGATGCGCACAAACCCATCGGCAGCGGCATTGTTCGCGGCTTCGCGCTATACAGCAAGCTGTGGGAATGGGACGAGCAAATGCAGCCGCGCCTGGCCCTGGCCGAATTCGCCGAGCCGAATGCCGATGCCAGCAGCTGGACGCTTCGCCTGCGCCCGGACCTGGAATTTCACCATGGCAAAACCATCGATGCCGATGACCTGATCTTCTCCATCCGCCGTCTCACCGACCCACAACTGGCCTCGCCCTACGCCGCGCTGCTGCACTGGGTAGACCGCGATAACCTGGTCAAACTCGACGCCCGCACCGTACGCCTGAACTTTCGTGAAGGCCGCAGTTACATGCCGCTGGCGGAAACCTGGGTCAACTTTGGCGGGATCGTGCCCGTGGACTATCACCCGGTGACCAACCCGGTAGGCGCCGGCCCCTACAAACTGAAAAGCTTCACCCCCGGCCAGCGCTCGCTGTTCACGCGGTTCGAGAACTACTACAAGGACGGCAAACCTTACGCCGACGAATTGGAAATCATCGACTTCAAGGATCAGGTATCGCGCCTGGCGGCCCTGCGCTCCGGGCAAATCGACATGGCCAACGTGATGCCCACCGAACAGTTGCAAGTGCTGCAGCGCGATCCACGGCTTACGGTACTCAAATCGGTGAGCGGCAACTGGTTGTCGTTCGACATGAACCTCGACAAACCTCCGTTCAACGACCCGCGGGTACGGGAGGCATTTCGCCTGCTGGCTGACCGGGAAGAACTGGTGCGCCGGGCGCTCAACGGTCAGGGCCGAGTGGCCAACGACCTCTATGCGCCGAGCGATCCAACCTTCAACCACACACTTGGGCCGCGCCCTCACGACCCACAACGTGCGGCGCAACTGCTCAAGGAAGCCGGGCATGAAAACCTTGAACTGGAACTGGTGACGACACCTGGTCCGGGACTGACCTCAGCGCTGGTGCTGGCCGAACAGGCCAAACGCATCGGTGTCACGCTCAAGGTCAAGCAGGTCGACCTGGCCACGTTCCAGGGGCCGCTGCGCAACGACTGGACACTGAGTACCGGCGGCAGCATCGGTGCGCCATTCCTGGCCAGCGCGATCCACACCGACGCGCCTTTTGCCGTGTCGAACAAAACCCATTTCAACGATCCGCAGTTCAGCGAGCTGTTTCTGGCGGCCATGGCCCAACCCGACCTTGCGAAACGCAAGGCGCTGGTGCACCAGGTCCAGCAGATCCAGTACGAACGCGGTGGCATGTTGATCTGGGGATACGCCGACTTGCTCGACAGCGTGGCCAACCGCGTGGGCGGGGCTGCGGCCGAGGAGTCGCTGTTCAGCACCTGGCGCTTTGAAAAACTCTGGTTGAAAGACACGGCATAACCCGCACGGGCGCTGACACCCCACGGTCGACCCTACACCACCGACCTGTAGGAGCCGGCTTGCCGGCAATGGCGCCATCACGGCCGCCATCGTCGGAACGCCGCCCGCAACAAGCCGGCTCCTACAGGGTGGTGGTGGCCGTTATGACGTTTGCGCCATTCAATGAATTTATCTATCGAGGCACATTTTCATGCCCTCTATCGGCTTCGTTCGTCCCGCTTCTGGCCACGCTCTGGCATTGGTCATCGTTTCTACCCTGTCGACCGCGACCTTCGCCGCCGACACTCAACTGCAAACCGTCACTGTTCAAGCCAGCGCCGCCGATTCCGACGATGACGCCCTGCCCACCCGGCCAGAGTCTTCCATCTACGGAGGCATCGAAACCAAGGTGCTCGACACCCCGCGCTCAATCACTCAGGTCAATGCCGAACAGCTGGCGAACGACCCGATCCGCAGCGCCGACGACCTGGTCAAATATGCGCCGGGCATCACCCGGGGTGGCGGCCAGAACGCCGGGATCGCACCGCAATTCCGCGCCCAGGGTTCTGAGGTCTTTCAGGACGGTCAGCGGGCTTATGGCGTGCGGCATCCGGCTAACTTCAACGCCTATGAAGGCGCCGATATCGTTGCCGGCCCCTCCTCGGTGACCTACGGTTCGGTGTCCGGTAGCGGTGGCTACGTCAATTACCTGAGTAAAAAACCGAATTTCAACGAATTCAAAACCAGACTCAGCGGTGAATTGGGCACCTGGGTACCCGACGGCGAATCCCGTGATTCCAGTAAATTCAGCGTCGACAACACAGGCCCGCTCAGCGACAGCCTGGCCTACCGGATCAGCATCACCAAGCAGCGCCAGGAGGATTTCTACGACAACGTCGACAACAACTTCGACGCGTTCTACGGCGCCCTGGCCTGGCGCAACGACAACGTGCGCGTGGACTGGAATGCCAGTTACGACGACTACTACGACTACAACATCACCCACGGCTGGAACCGCGCCAACCAGGAGTTGGTGGACAGCGGAAAATACTACGCCGGGCGCGCGACGCCGATCATCCAGAACGGCAACACCCTGTGGTCGCCGGTCCTGGCTTCCGGCGCGGCGGATGCGCCGACCCTGGGCTGGGTTCAGCGTCAACGCAACGCCCAGGGGCAATACAGTGTGGTCAACGGCAGTTTCCAGACGGCCTCCCCCAACACGCGAAGCAACCCTGGCAGTCTGCGCGGCTGGGTGTATGACCCCTCGCTGGCCGGCAATGGTCTGACCTCACTGTCCTCGCAAACCGGCCAGCGCGACGAGGATGAAAACACCTCGCGGCGCTTCACCACACAGTTGCGTGCAGAAGCCGATCTGACGCCGACCATCACCCTGGCCAACAGCACGTTTTACCAGCGCTCAAAAGACATGACTGACGCCGTCGGCTCTTTCCAGGTCCAGTCCAAAGACAATATTTTCGATAACCGCTTCGAGTTTCGCTCACGCAACGAAGCTCAGCTGGGCGGCTTTACCCTGCGCGATGACAGCAATACCGGGCTGATCTACCGCCGCGAGTTCAACCAGTCGATTGCCGCCAACAACAATTTCGGCTCGACCATCAACGCCTACGATCTGACGCAGGACCCGTCGGGCAAGAACCCGGGCGATCTGTTGGGGCTCACTGGTTCCAATCCGGCCGGCGGCAATGGTGCCTGGATCGGCCAGCCCGGCGTGCCGCAATTCTCCAACTATTACGGGTGGTTGAATCTGCCAGCGATGTACCCGGCCGGGCATGGCCTGTACGCCGAATCCGTCGCGCCCTACACCGCAGAAAGTACCTGGACCACGCAAACGCTGTTCACCCAGCACAACCTGCGATTGGGTGAGCGTGTCGGTCTGAACATCGGTGCCAGCCGCAGCTGGATCGACGCTGAAATCGAAAACCCCTTCGTGCTCGCCGGCGGCAATCCGCGCAAGGACAGTGACAACTACCGACTGTTTGCCTTTCAGGTCAGTCCGTACGTGAAACCCACCGAAAACAGCACGCTGTACTACACCTTTGATCGCTCGTTGGCGGTCAACACCGGGTTCTTCTCCAACGGCCTGGGCTGGGGCAGTGGCGCCGGGGCCAATCTTCTTAACCCACTGGCGTTCGAAAGCCTGAGCGTGCTGCACGAAGTCGGATTGAAAGTCGAAGCCGTGCCCAACGAACTGTTCATGACCCTGGCAGCGTTCAAGCAGGAACGTGATCAGTCCCCCGACAGCAACAACAACATTGCGCGACTGGTGATCAAGGGCGTGGAATCGACCGTTCGTTATCAGCCAGACGATCACCTGCGCACGGCGTTGAACCTTTCAAAGCTCACCGCCTACAACGAGTTTGCCTCCCAGGCCGGTTTCGCCTCGGCGGGGTTCATTCCCGACAACGGCACAGTGTTTGGCGATAACAACAGCCTTAACCAGCGGCCGTCCGGGCGCTTCGATGCGGTACAGATTCCCGAATACACCGCCAGCGGTTACTTCGACTATCGCTTCGACTCAGGCTTCGGTGCCGAACTGTCCGGCTGGTGGACCAGCAGCTGGTACCTGAACCTGAGCAAGACCGTGAAAATCCCCGACGAATACAACCTCGACCTGGCTGTGTACTACCGCCAGCCGCAGTGGAGCACCACCTTGCGCGTGCTCAACCTGACCGATGAATTGAACTTCGTCAGCGGCCTGGCCGGGTCCACCAATACCTTCCTGCAACCCATGCCTGGTCGCACCGTGCTCGCCCAGGTGGATTACCAGTTCTAAGTCGCGACCAAACCGCTTTCCGCCATCAGGAGTGTTCCAATGTCCATTGAATTTGTCGGCATGATTTTCCCCCGCCAGTGGTCCGAGACCCGCGGCGTGCGCAGCCCGGATTTCGATCTGGAGTTTATCCGCCACCACGCCCGTGCCCATGAGCATGCAGGCTTTGACCGGGTGCTGATCGCCAGCGGTCCAGGCAGCGCCGACAGTCTGCAGATCGCAGCCTACGCCGCCGCTCACACCGAGCACCTGGGGTTCATGATCGCTCACCGTCCGGGCCTCACCGCCCCGACGGTCGCAGCCCGGGCTTTCGCCACGCTCGATCACACCACGGGTGGCGGCCGGATTCGCCTGCATGCCATCACCGGGATCACCGCCGAGCCTCAGGAGGGCGACTTCCTGCTGGACAAGACCGAACGCTACAAACGCACCGATGAATACCTGGAAATCGTTCGCCGGACCTGGACGGCCGAGGAGCCTTTCGACTTCGAAGGGCAGTACTTCAACATCAAGGGGGCGTTCTCGCCGGTCAAACCGTTGCAGCAGCCACACATTCCGATTTCCTTCGGCGGATCTTCGGATATCGCCTATCAGATCGCGGTGAAACACGCGGACCTGTATGCGTTGTGGGGCGAGCCTTTGAGCGGTGTGGCCGAGCAGATCGGCAAACTGCGTGCGGCCGCCAGCGCGGCGGGCGTCGAGGCGCCACGGGTCAGCCTGTCGGTACGTTTGATTCTGGGGGCCACCGAAGAATTGGCGTGGCAACGGGCGCAGCAGATTCTCGAACAGATCAAGGCCAACCCGCAGTTTGCGGCGGGCAGCCCCTGGCAAAAACGCATCAAGGGCACCGGCTCCGAACGATTGCTCGCCGCCGCAGCCCTGGGTGATCGTCATGACCGTGCGCTGTGGATGCCAACCGCCACTGCCGTTGGCGCCTACGGTGACACCACCGCCCTGGTCGGCACCCCGGAAACCGTGGCCCAGGCCCTGCTCGATTACGTCGATCTGGGAGTGACCACCTTCCTCAACCGTGGCTACGACCCGTTGTACGACACCGTGGATTATGGACGCTGGATCATCCCGGCCGTGCGCGAAGAAGCGCGCCGCCGCAAGGCGCGGGTGGCATAACGATGCAATCGCCAGCAAGCCGGCTCCTACAGAACCGTGTTCACAACCATCCCTTGTAGGAGCTGGCTTGCCGGCGATGATGTCGGCACATCCACCATCGCAATCGCCAGCAAGCCGGCTCCTACAGAGTCGTGTTCACAACCATCCCTTGTAGGAGCTGGCAAACCTGCGCCTAAAGCCATTTCGCGTCCCACAACGGGTAATCATGTACTCGCCTGACAAGGCCTGCTCGTATGGGGTTGGCAATGACGTAACGTGCCACCGCCAGCAAATCTTCTTCACGTCGAATTGCCCGGTCGTGAAAGCCTTTTTGCCATAGGCGGCCACTGCGTCCCAGGTGGGCATTGATGGTTCGTGCACTGCGCGATTTGGTGGCCAGCATCAACGCCGGCAACGTGCTGTTCTTCAGCTCCACCAACCAATGAAAATGGTCGGGCATGACCACCCACGCGAGTGAGTCAGCCCATTCTTCTGCCTGGGTTTGGCGAAATTGATCCGCCACCAGACGCCCCGTACGCCAATTGGCAAATACTGGATCACGGTGATAGGTGACGGCGGTGAGCAGGTAGATTTGCCCGGATTGGGAATAGCGCCCAGCGTGCAAGCGATTGGCGTGGGGAAGATCAGGCATTCCATTGCCCTCCTGTGTTTGAGACAAAAACAACAGGCTAGTAGGCAGGCGAAAGATCGTCGTCAAGGTCTGGTTCTGGATTTTCTGGTCGACCGCTATCGCCAGCAAGCCGGCTCCTACAAGGGTGTGTCGCATTATATTTCAGCATTGTAGGAGCCGGCTTGCTGGCGATGGACGTCACCCCAACGTCGGCGAGTTCTCCAGCAATGTGCGCGTATACGCCGCTTGCGGCTGGTCCAGCACCGCATCCACCTGCCCCTGCTCCACCACACGACCCAATTTCAACACCAACACCCGGTCGGCAATGGCGCGAACCACACCCAGGTCATGGGTGACGAACAGCAGCGTCAGTCCTTCGCCTTGCAGTTGCCGCAACAGCGCCAGAATCGACGCCTGTACCGAGACGTCCAGTGCCGAGGTGATCTCATCGCAGATCAAAAGCCTTGGCTCACAGACCAACGCCCGTGCAATCGCCACGCGCTGACGTTCTCCACCGGACAGGCTGTGGGGATACTGATCCGCCACCGAGGCCGGCAGCGAAACCCGCGTGAGCACCGCATCCACCCTTTGTCGCGCTGCTGCGCCCTTGATGCCGAAGAAATGCTCCAGTGGCGCACTCAACGTCTGGTAAACCGTTTGCCGCGGATTCAGTGCGCGGTATGGATTCTGGAAAATGTACTGGATCTGATGCCGTTGCGCCCGTACACGCTGCCGCCCCGACAGGCTCAACAACTCGCCCGCGTAATGCACCGCGCCCTCTGCGTTTTCTCCCAGCCCGGCAATGGCACGAGCCAGACTGGTCTTGCCTGAACCGGACTCGCCCACCACTGCCAGGCATTCACCGGCAGCCACCCGCACAGACACATCGAACAGAACCTGGCGGTCGTAGGCCACGTTCAGGTCCTTGACCTCCAGCAGTGGCCTGCGCTCCAGCGCCTCGACAGCGGGAGGCGCAGGCGCTCGGGCAATCGGTTGCAAAGCCTGAAGATGCGGCACCAGACAGGCCACCTGCTGCTGTGGCGACAGGTCCTGCAATGACGGCTCGACCAGCGAACACGCCGCGACGCGACGGGTGCATCGAGGTGCGAAGGCACATCCCTGTGGTCGCTGACCCGGTGCCGGAGCATGCCCGGCAATCGCCAGCAAGTCGCGGCGTTGCGACACATCGGGAATCGCCGCCAGCAACCCCCGGGTATAGGGATGAGCCGGCTGCAAGAATAGCAATTCGCGCTGTGCAACCTCGACGATGCGCCCGGCGTACATCACCATCACCCGGTCCACCAGATCCTTGATCACCGCCAGGTCATGGGACACATACACCGCCGCGACACCCAGGCTTTTACACAACCGGCGCAACGTCGCGAGGATGTGGGCCTGGGTGGTGACGTCCAGCGCTGTCGTCGGCTCATCGAGGACGATCAAGGCCGGGCGCAAGACAAAGGCCAACGCCAACATCACCCGTTGCTGCTGCCCGCCAGAGAGCTGATGGGGAAAGCGTCGCAGGAACTGCGCGTCATCGGGCAGACCGACATCGCGCAAGGTCTCGACGATGCGTTGCCGTTGCCCGGCGCGATCCAGATCAACCTGATGAGCCCCCAGCGTTTCACGCAGCAAACTGCCGATACGCAGTACCGGATTCAAGGCTGTCGCCGGGTCCTGTGCCACGTAACCTATCAGGCTACCCCGAGCCCGCCGCAGGTCTTCACCCTCCAGCGTCAACAGCGATTGGCCGGACACTTCGACTTTTCCGCTGACAATCCGTGCTCCCCTTCGGGCATGAGCCAGCAAGGCAGTGGCCAGGGTTGTCTTGCCGGAGCCGGACTCCCCGACCAATCCCAGAATTTCTCCGCGCGCAAGACTGAATGTCACACCGCTGAGCACATCGACCTGTCCAGGCAACTCGACGCGCAAAGCCTCAACCTGTAATACCTGCGCATTGAGCACAGGGGAGCGGGACTCGATTCCGGCAATGGCGTTCATGGCTGTTTCTCCCCGATCCTTGAACTGCTGCGGCCGATGCCTTCGGCCAGAATGTTGGTGCCATAGGCGAAGATGCCGATCAAGATCGCCGGGGCCAATACCGCCCAAGGCTGCACCAGCAACCCCGCCTGGTTTTCGTTGATCATCAACCCCCAGTCAGCGGTGGGCGGCGCTACGCCATAACCGAGAAAACTCAACCCCGAGAGCATGCCCACGCCCCAGGTCAGCATGTTGCCGAAGTGCACCAGCAAGGGAGTGAGGATGTTCGGCAGGATTTCCTTGAACAGAATCCGCCACCGCGAATAGCCCATCATCTGCGCAGCCTCGACGAATTCCTGCCCTGCTACAGACACCGTGCTGCCACGGGCCAGACGAATCACCCCCGGTGTGAAGGCGATGGACACGGTCAGTACGATCAGCCAAGGCGCGCGCCCCAGCATGGAGACGATCAACAGCACCAGAATGAGGTCGGGAAAAGCCAGCGACACGTCCGCCAGCCAGGTGATCAATTGATCCAGACGCCGCCGGGATAACCCCGACAACAGGCCCAGCGTGCTACCGGTCAACAATGCAATCGAGGCCGCGGCCACCGACATCCACAGCACCGACACGCCGCCACTGAGCAAGCGCGACAACACGTCATGCCCGAGAAAGTCATAGCCCAGCAACGCCTTGCCCACGGGCGCGCCATACACCGAACCGACCATTTCCGTCGGGCTGTGGGGCGCCAGAAACGGGCCAAACAACGCCAACGCAACCACGGCCAGGGTAATCAACCCGCCTTTGCGGCTTTGCGGTTCCGCCAGCCACAGCTGCCAGCGCGAACGTCGGGAGTCAGTCATGCATCACCTCTCAAGGTGCCTTGGATGGGGAGCGACGCCACCAGGGCTGGATGCCCCGACGGTTACGCTGGATCATGGACACCCGGCGGGCGGTCCGCAGTTTCGGGGTCAACAGCACCGTCAGCAAATCCGCGAACAGGTTGATCAGCACCACGCCCAGGGTAATCACCAACACGATGGCCTGGACCATCGGCAAGTCGCGCATCTGAATCGCTGCGTTCAACGAGGTGCCGATCCCCGGATAACTGAAAATCACCTCGGCCAGCAGCGCCCCGCCGATCAGCGTGCGCAAGGTCAGGGCCACGCCCTGAATCGCCGGAATCAATGCATTGGGTAACGTGTGCCGCCAGACGATCCGCCACTCGGGAATGCCCCGCAGCCTGGCAGCGACGACATAGTCGGACTCCAGCGCTTCGATCATCGACGCTCGCACCATGCGTGTCAGGTAGGGCAAAGCAGAAAGACTCAGGGCCAGCACTGGCAGCACCAGAAACTGCAATTGGCGCAGCAGTGATTTGTCGGGATCGAGAATCGATACCGCCGGCAGCACGTCCATATGCGGCATGGAAAACAGCAACACCAGTCCGATGGCCAGGAGAAACCCCGGGGTGGCCTTGAGGAAAATCAATAGCGACAAGCTCCAGCGATCCAGGCGGCTGTCACGCCGCAAGGCCAGCGACACGCCGAGCAGTAACGCCGCCGGCACCACCACTGCAATCACGCCCGCCAACAACGCCAACGTGTAGCCAAAACGGCCGAACAGGATGCTGCCGACCGGCGCGTTCGAGTCGAGTGAAACACCCAACTCGCCACTGAGCGCGTGCCCGAGCCAGCGCAGGTATTGCTCCAGAATCGGACGGTCCAGGCCTAATTGCCTTTGCAGTGTGAGGATACTTTCCAGCGGCGCGTCCGGGCCCAGGATTACCCGCGCCGGATCCGAAGGCAGTGCCTGAGTGGCAATGAACACCACAAGGCTGATGACCCACGCGGTCAGCAGGCCATAGCCCAATCGCCCAATGAACCAGGACAACCAGGCGGGCGTGCGCGGGGTTTTGCAGGATGGCTCAGGCATGGTTCACCCACATCTCATCGAAACGCCAGGAGGCGAACGTCGTCTGTTCAGGCGCGAGCCCTCCAACCCGAACAGAGGCCGCATCCAGCACGTCATTGAAGCCCCAGATCAGCAAACCGCCGCGTTCGTGTTGAATACTTTGTGCCTCATGTACCAGCGTTTTGCGCTGTTGCAGTTCAGGCTGAGCCAGCGCCTGCTGGTACAACGAACTGAAGCGCTCATCGTGGAAATTGCTGCGGTTGTAAATGGCCTGCGGCGCGTCGTTGTGCAGCGCCGAAGCAAGGAATCCCCGAGCCGGTGTCGAGCCCGGCGATAACAACCAGTTTTCCCGTTGCGGGCCGTTGAACACCGAGCCATCGACCTGAGTGACCTTGATTTCAACTCCGGCTTTCTTCGCCTGTTGGGCGAACACCAGCGCTGCATTGACACCCGGCCCCGGCGTGGTTGTCAGCTCCACTCGCAGGTCATCCTGCCCGGCCTGACGCAAGAGTGATCGCGCCTGTTCCAGATCGTACGGGCGCTGGGCAATGCTGTGGTTGTACGTCGGGTCGTGGGGCGAATACAGATCGTTGGCAATCCGCCCGAAACCATTGAGCCCGCGCTCGACCAGTTCGCGACGGTCGGCGAGCAGCCGAAAGGCCTGACGCACGCGCAGATCCTGAAACGGCGCCTTGGCCAGATTCAAGTTGAAACCGGTAAACGACGTGCTCGGCGACGCGTACAGCTTGAGTCGCGAATCGGCCTTGAGCAGCGCGCTGTGTTCGGCCTGCACGCCGCTGGCGACATCGATTTGCCCGGCACGCAAAGCCGCAGCGCGGGACACCTGATCCTTGAACTCGATGATTTCCAGCTCATCGGCATAGGGTTGACCGGGTTTGTAGTAGTTTTCGAAACGCTGGTAGAGCGAGCGCTGACCGGGGATGAAACTCTTGAGTTTGTATGGCCCGGCACCCACCGGATTGCTGATCGGGTCGTAATCGGTGGGGACGATGCCACCAAAACTGATCAGGGTTTCATCCAGCGGATAGAAGCTTTGTCCTTCCTTGAAACGAATTTCAATGGTGCGCTCGTCCAGTTTGCGCAAAGCATTGCGGTCGATCGCCCCCACCAGGCCGGCAAAGGGCGAAGCCAGTTTCGGGTCGGTCAGGCGCAGGATCGAGAACAGCATATCGTCGGCACCAATGCTCTTGCCGTGGTGAAATTCCAACCCTGGCTTGATGCGAATGGTCCAGGCGCTGGCATCTGCGTTGGGCTCGGCAAATTCGGCCAAGGCCAGACGCGTGCTGACATCGGTGTTCCATTCCCAGAACTTGCTGTACAACGCCCAGCCGCGAATGATCCCGCCGCCCACCGGTTTGTGCGCGTCAAGGTTGCCCGACTGGTCGCCATCGATAATGCCGACCCGCAAACGACCGCCGTGCACCG
This sequence comes from Pseudomonas sp. P1.8, assembly GCF_001269805.1. Taxonomy (NCBI): domain Bacteria; kingdom Pseudomonadati; phylum Pseudomonadota; class Gammaproteobacteria; order Pseudomonadales; family Pseudomonadaceae; genus Pseudomonas; species Pseudomonas sp. P1.8. The sequence goes on along the minus strand of NZ_LHVM01000013.1, from coordinate 592,730 downwards.
GGGTGCTGGACAACGCTGCTGCGCCACTGACGGCCGCGCCACTGTCGCAACCACTGAGCAGGCTGCTGCCGAGTATCAGGCCACCGCCGACCGCCAGGCCGTTACCGAGAAACCTGCGACGGGAAAATCCTTCTCTCATGACTGACTCCTCAGGCCTGCTCTACTACGTTGGCGCGTTGCAGAACTGGCGTCTCAGCCCGCAGGCGCGGCACCTCGAAACCGTGATCCAGGTCGAGCAACGGGAACAACAGGTCGGCCACGCGGTGCGCCTCATCGATCAACGGGAAGCCTGAGAGAATGAACGCCGACGTGCCTTGCGCTTCGTATTCACGAATGCGCTCGGCGACCTGCTCGGCGCTGCCCACCAGGTAAGTGCCAGCGGCCGGACCGAGGATGTTGAAGCCGAACAGGCTCGGGCCGAGCCAGATGTTGGGGTAGATCTCCAGGTCCCTTGCCTTGGGCAGGCGACCCGCACGAATGGCTTCGACGTTGCGCTGGATTTGCGGGTCGTCGCTGTTAAAGCTGTCCAGGGTTTCGCCGGGAGGCAATTGCCGCTCGATCGCCGTACGTGCAGTTTGCAGTGAGGTGCGCTGTAAAAGTTTTTCGGCGTGAGCCCAGGCTTCTTCTTCGGTCTCACGGACGATGATTTGCAGACGCGTGCCGAAGGTCAGCTCACGGCCGATCCTGGCCGCCTCCGCCGCCACTTTGCGAAACTTCTCGCCAAGCTTTGGTGGGGTGTTGGCGAAACTCAGGTAGACGTCGAGCAACTGCACCGAATGGGCAACGCCGGGGCCCGAGGTGCCAGCGCCCCACAACGGAATGCCGGGTTTCTGTTTCGGCGGATGCCACCCGCCCAGCGGATGACTGGCAGCCGCCGGCGAGCGAGGGGCGAGTTTGACGTATTGACCGTCATAGCCTGAGGTGTCGCCGGCGTAAAAGCTCTGGAAAGCGCGCCAGTATTCGAGACTGAAGTCATAGCGCTCATCGTGGGGGTAATGCACGCCGAGGGTAGCCAGGCCGGCGTCATTGCCGTTGACCACGTTGAACAACAGACGGCCGTTGGAGAATTGATCGAAAGTCAGCGCCCACTTGGCCAACACCGCTGGCGATAACTCGCCGGGGTGCTGCGCCACCAGGAAACGCAGGCGGTGGGTGGCATCGATCAACGCAGCCGAAACGGCCAGGCTTTCGTTGGGACTGGAGCCCAGCAGCGACCCGTAATACCCCAAGCGATCACTGGCCACGGCCAGTTGCTTCAAATGTTCGAAATCGGTTTTCCAGCGACCTTGCGGTTCCCACGGATAAGGTCCGTCAGGGGTGGTGAGGTACCAGAGAATTTTTACAGCCATGGGCGTGCTCCTTGTTTATGTGTCGACCATTCGGCCGCCTTCGCCGGCAAGCCGGCTCCTACAGTTCAACCGCGTGAACCCGATGCACCCTTGCGAACCCGATCCATGTAGGAGCCGGCTTGCTGGCGATGGGGTCCTCCAACATTGCGCCGCTCTTGCGGCCGCGATCGCCGGCAAGCCAGCACCTACAGGGTGCGTGGTGGTCGGGCGATCAGGTGCGGCGGTCGATGGCGGGCACCAGGCCCAGTTCGGTGGCTTGTTCGTACAGACCGCTCATTTTCCATTGTTGGGTAAGAACGCCCGGGCCATAGGCACGGGAACCACCCAAGGCATCGGCGAGCAATTGCAATTGCGCCCCCTCCTCCAGCAACAGGATGAATTCGGCGGTGGCGCGCAAGCCTTGCTTGCCCCACACGGTCGAGCCGCCGTTGGCCTCCAGAATCGCCAGGTTGAAGGGGTTCTCGGCAATCCTGTCGAGGATGAAATCGACCTCCGGCTGGCGTCGGTCGATGTACACCGGCAGCTCCCGGGCCAGCTGGTAACGCTGCACCGGCACGTAGTGAAATGGCAGGGTGCGATGGGTCTGCGCCCAGGCGCCCAGGTACGGCGAATGCACATGGGACACCGTGGTGATGTCGGCATGCTGTTGGAACAGTTTGGTGTAGCGGCCAAAACCGCCCTTGCCTTTGCCGTAGATCACCTTGCCTTCAAAATCGGTGACCGTCGCTTGCAGCGGTTTGCGGTAGTTCCATGGGCCGCCGTAGTTGACCGACACCAGCAGCTCCTGGCCCGGCACACGCTCGATGAAACCGACCGTGCCATTGGCAGTGATGGTGTTGGTTTCACGGAACACAGTGAAGGCTTCTTCAGCCTCGATCAGCACCTTGTCGATAAAGTTCTTCAGTTCTTCGCTGATCAATTGTTCATTGACGAGAATGGTCATGGCAGATCTCCGGATTCAGGCGCGGCGCTTGGCCAGCAGTTCATGGGCGGCTTGCAACGGGCGCGGATCGACCCAGTCGGCGATGGAAAAATCGCGTTCCAGGAAGCCGTGCAGATAAAGAAAGTCTTTTTGCGTATCGAGGAACTCAAGGCGCTGCGAAGACAGGTCAGGCGCCAGCGTGGTGTGGAACTCGCCGCGATAGGCCTCAGCAACCCCGGCGCTGCCGGCGCGGGTTTCCTCCTCGAGAATGGCGTTGAGTGCCTCCCGGTTATTGGCAGCCCAGTCAGCGGCGTTGAGGGTTTGCGCGAGAAAACGCACCACCAGGTCGAAATTGTTGTCCAGCAGGCTCTGGTGAACGGTGATGGGCCGCGGCGTGCCGTTGTTGATGCGATAGCGCGGCTCGGCGATCAGGTCCAGGTCGATGCCCACCACCAGCCCGAGACGCCGTGCGGCGTCGGCAGCGGAAGCGCCTTTGACGTAGACCGCGTCCACCTCACCGCGAACCAGGTAATCGAGGCCCGACCACAATCGTTGCAAACCTTCCTGTGGGCTCGCCGCCCGCTCTTGATCCTGAAGGGCGACTTCCACCAGTTCGACATCATCGAACCCCAGCCCAGCCAGACTCAGCGCGCCCTTGTAGCCATGCAGGCTCATGGCCCGAGCGATGCTCCCAGGACGGGTTTCACCCCAGGCGGGAAGCGCCAGTCGCTTGCCTTTGAGATCCTGCGGCCGGCTGATGCCGGAGTCCGGGCGAACCAGGATGGTTTGCCATTCTTCGATCCAGGTCAGGCCGATCAAGCGACTCGGCGCACCGGCTGCCCGCGCCGCCAATGCCGGTACGTTTCCGCCTTCGCGAAACAGCCCCGGCAGTTCGTGATCGTAGTGGTGGTGACCCAGTTGACGGGCCTCCTGCAAGGTCGAAACCGGCAGGCCATCAGCGGCGAATTCATCGCTGAGCCAACCGAGTTTGTAAGCGATCCCGGAGGCCGTCGGCACCGGGCAACGGGTGAACCAGATTTGATCCAGCTCGGTCTGGGTATCGGGTCGGTGTTGTTTGGCAGCAAGCGTCATGGGCAACTCCATCGGGTTGGGCAAGTCAGTCGCGGTGACTGTTGCCAGTGCCATTGCAGTGCCCGTGCCAAAAGCTGAAAGCCCCGTTTTTAAAGGCGCTCAGACCAGTCGCCGCAAATCAGCCGCCTTCAACTGCTGGCCTGCAAGCAACACTGCATGGTGACTGCTGCTGTTCGAGCAATCGGCGCAATCTTGTTGTTTCTCCAGCAACACCCGCCATCCCTCCACCGCGCCAGACCCTGCGCAGAACCCGCTTTCAAGCCTTTGGCGCAGAACTTGCTCAAGCCCCTGCAACACCCTGGGACGCCATCGCCAGCAAGCTGGCTCCTACACGGATCGGGTTCGCAAGGGTGCATCGGGTTCACGCGGCTGAACTGTAGGAGCTGCCTTGCCAGCGATTGGCCTTCGAACCTTGCGTCGTAATCAAGGGCGCCATCGCCAGCGAGCCGGCGCCCGCGAGGATTTTTTACATGGGCATCAGATCAATTATCAGAGGTACAGCAATGAGCAATGTCGAACACCATCCTGGCGGCCCACTGACCCAGGAACAGGCCCCCATCCGCGTGTTGCAAAGCGAAACCCAAGCCATCGCCGTGGCCAGGGAAATCGCCCTGGAGATCGCCGAAATCGCCGCCGACTCCAGCCAGAACGGCCAACTGCCCTGGCGTCAGGCGCAACTGTTGTCCGAAAGCGGCTTGACCGCGATTGGCGTTCCCAAGGCTTTTGGCGGGCTCGGTGCCTCGGTCGAAACCATTGTCGAAACCGTGCGCCTCATTTCAGTCGCCGACGGTGGCGTCGGTCAGTTGCTGCAAATCCACAACGTCATGCTGCGGGGGATATTCACCGGGTATTCAGATGAGATTCGCGACCGGCTGATCCGGGATGTACTGGCCGGCAAACGTTTCGGCAATGCCTTGGCCGAGGTAGGTGGCAAGAACAAATTCGCGCTCAAGACCCGGGTCGAACGTCGCTCCGACGGCAAGCTGATACTCAACGGCAGCAAGTTCTACTCCACCGGCTCCTACCTCGCCGAATGGATCTCCCTGACCGCCGCCAGCGACGATGGTGGCGCCGGGGTGCTGCTCAATCGCAATACCAAAGGACTGACGCTGGTGGATGACTGGGAAGCCTTCGGCCAGAAAAACTCGGTCAGCGGCACGGTAATCTTCGACAACATCGAACTCGACGAAGGCTTCGTCTCGCAGCGCAAAGGCCCGATGAAACGCACAGGCCTGACCTTCCCGCAGATTCTCCATGCGGCCATCGACACCGGCATTGCCGAGGGCGCGCTGTCGGCCGCCGTGCAATACCTCAACCACAACGCCCGCCCTTGGGTAGAAAGCGGCGTCGATCAGGCCAATCAAGAACCGCACATCATCAAACAGATCGGCGAATACGCCGTCGCCTTGCGTGGCGCGCAATCCTTGCTGCGGGATGCTGCACGGGTGTTCGACCAACATGAACTGGACCCGGACAACAAGGAACTGCAGGACGAACTGATTCTCTCGGTGGCCACCGCCCGAGCCCACTCCGATTCGGCCTCGCTGAAGATCTCCAGCGACATCTTCTCCCTGCTCGGCGCCAGCTCATCACTGACCAAATGGAACCTCGATCGCTTCTGGCGCAACGCCCGGGTTCACACCACCCACGACCCGATCCGCTGGCGCCTGCATCACGTCGGCAACTACTACCTCAATGGTGTCGATCCGGGCGAGTACACCGCAATCCTCAATGCCAAGGAAAAACAGGGCGCCACCAGCCCCGGGCGATGATCTGACCACACCATCGCCAGCAAGCCGGCGCCTACAAGGGAAATTTGAAAACAGCGACAAACCTGTAGGAGCTGGCTTGCCAGCGATGAGGCCTTCGAAGTTTGCGCCACAATCAAAGACGCCATCACCAGCAAACCGGCTCCTACAGGTGCTTACGGTGCGGCACTTATCACAGAGCAATTACATGATCGAAAAACACCCTCTATTGCGCAGCCTTGCGATTTACCGGGAAATGCCCTGGCGCTTCGCCCTCGTAGCGGCGTTGTTCATTGCCGTGAACCTTGGGCTGGTCTGGCAGCAATGGCTGATCGGGCACGCGGTGAACGATGTCAGCGCGGGTCGCGCAGTGATCCGCCAAGCCGATGGCAGCCTCGATGCCAGCCTTGGATGGTACTGGCTGTGGCTGATGCTCGCCGTGGCCGTAGGCCGTGGCGCGTTGCAATACGCCGCCAGCGTGTTGTCGCTGGTGCTCAGTCAGGAACTGCTGACGCGTCTGCGCGAGCGCATCCTGCAACAGGTCCAAACCCTGCATTTGGGTTATCACTGGCAACACGGCATGGGTGAGATGATCACTCGCACCACCCGCGATGCCGACAAGGTGCGCGATGCACTCATCAGCTTCTGGCGGCAAGTCGTGGAGACGCCACTGGTGGTCTTGGCAACTGTCGGCCTGCTGGGTTGGTACAACCCGCTACTGGGCCTGGTTCCGTTGCTGTTGACCGTGTTCGGCCTATGGATATTCGTGCGCCAGACCGAGCGCCTGGTCAGTCTCGATCGAGCGGTTGGCGAAGCCTATGACCGGGTCAATCAGGACCTCAGCGAAGGCATCAGCGGCGTGCGGGTAATCAAGTCCTTTGGTCTGGAACACAGTCGCATTCAGCGCTTCGCCTCACAAGTGGGGGTGTTTGCCGACCACGCCCGGCTTGCCCTCGCCTACTCCAGTTCGCGGATACCCTTGCCCCAGGCCGTCGTTGCCTTGGGGCATGTATGGATTCTGGTTTACGGCGCTCATCTGGTAGCAACCGACCGACTGGGCATCGGTGAATTGGTCACTTCGCTGCTCATTGCCACCACTCTGGTGTTTCGCATCGAAGGTATTGGCCGCGTCATGCAGACTTTCGCCGATGCCCGCTCCAGCGCTGAGCGCATCTGGCAACTGCTGGACGAGCCAGCGGCGATTCGCAGCGGCAACCGCAGCCTGCCCGAATCGCCGCTGGGGTTGAAGCTGGAGCACGTGAGTGTCGGCGCTCCCGGCGGTGGTCGAGAGATTTTGCAGAACTGTTCACTGACGTTGCAGCCGGGCGAAATCGTCGCTCTGGTGGGCGCGACCGGTACCGGGAAAAGCCTGCTCGCCAGTCTGTTGCCACGTCTGAGCGACTTCTCCTCCGGTCGTTTACTGATCGGCTCCGACAGTGCGGGTTGGCAGGACATTCGTCAGTTGAACCTGGACGAACTGAGGCGCCGGGTGCATGTGGTGCCGCAAGAAAGTTTTTTGTTCTCCGACACGCTCGCGGCCAACCTGCGCCTGACTGCGCCGCACGCCAGCGATCAACAGTTGCATCATGGCTTGTGCCTGGCTGCCGCGCAGGACGTGCTTGAGCGCCTGCCACAAGGTTTGGCTACGCCGCTCGGTGATCGGGGCGTGACGCTTTCTGGCGGTCAGCGCCAACGCTTGAGTCTGGCCCGTGCGCTGCTCGGCGAGCCGGACATCCTGTGCCTGGACGATGCCACCAGCGCGCTGGATGCGATCAGCGAGCGTCAGGTATTGAACAACATTCGCCAGCTGCGCCGTGATCAGGGGCGTGCCACCACCTTGCTGGTGATCTCCAGCAAGCTGTCGACCATCCTCCTGGCGGACCGCGTGCTGATGCTCCAGGACGGTCGGATCGCCGCCAGCGGTACCCATGCTGAACTCTTGAAAACCCATCCGGACTACCGCGACCTGCTAGGGATCGACCATGGCTAACCCAATCGCCGGCAAAGCCTTGAGCGATATCGAAATTGAAGAAATGCTGGCCAAAAAAGCCCTCGACCGCAGCATGTTCGGTCGACTGTTGCCGCTGCTCAAACCGATTCGCCGACATATTGCCGGGGTCATCGGCATTGAATTGCTGCTGGTATTCACGGTGTTCCTGCGCCCCTGGTTTGTCCGTGAATTGCTCGATCGTGGGCTGATTCAACAGAACGATCACTGGTTGCTCGATGAGCGCCTTGTGCTGTGGCTCGGACTGGGACTGGCGGTCAGCTGGCTCGGGCGTTTCCTGCTCGCAGGGGTCTCGCAGTTCATCGCCGGCAGTGCGGCGATCCGGGTGTTGAATGACTTGCGAGTACGGGTATTCGCGCATGTACAGAGCCTGAGCGTCAGCTATTTCGACCGCACCAAGGCCGGGCGAATCATTTCGCGTGTCGACCGTGATGTCGATGCCCTTGAACCGTTGTTGATCCAGGGGCCACCCGAGTTGCTTGGCGCCTTGCTGCGCTGCGCACTGGCCTCGGTGATGCTGTGGCGAATCGACCCGCGGTTTTTTCTCAGTCTCGCCGCTACGGTGCCAGTGTTGGTGCTGGCGACCTGGAGTTTCAAACGCATTTCCCAGCGCAACTGGGCCAGGGTCGCGGAGAACCGCAGCCGTTTCACCGCGCATCTGGTGGAAAGCGTGAGCGGCGCGCGCATGTTGCAACAGTGTGCGCAGCAAGCCCCGAACCTGCGGCGCTACCGCGGCCTGCTGGATGACTTCAATCGGGCGCTGATCCACGGCAGCCTGCGATCCGGCTGGTTCGCACCCTTTACCGCCCTGCTCAGCTCGGCCGGGATGGCCGTGTTGTTACTGGTAGGCGCTTATGGCATGGCACAGGCGGATGTGACCGTTGGCCAGATCGCGGAGAGTCTGTTTTATGTGTTCCTGTTCCTCGGGCCACTGCAGGAACTGTCGGACCTGTTCGAGCGCTACGCCACGGGTTCGGCCTCGGCGCAGAGGATCTTTTTGTTGCTCGATACGCCTGCGCAGATCAACGACGACGCCACACCGCAAACCGTGGGCAAAGCCCGGGGCGAAGTGAGTTTCGAGCGAGCGCGTTTCAGCTACGATGCCAATAGCCCCTCGCCGGTGATCAACGACCTTGACCTGCACATCCCTGCCGGTGAGGTAATGGCGATTGTCGGCCCTTCGGGTCACGGCAAGAGCACGCTGGTGCAGCTGCTGACGCGCTTCTACGAGGTTCAGTCGGGTGCGGTCAGACTCGATGGCATTGATGTTCGTAACCTGGCCCAGCATGAACTGAGGCGTAATGTCGGCGTGGTCCTGCAAGACAATGTGTTGTTCAGCGGCAGCATCCTGGACAACCTGCGTCTGGCATCTCCCCACGCCGACGACGCGAGCCTGATTGCAGCAGCCCGGGAGCTGGGCGCGGACGAAGTGCTGGAGCGCCTGCCGCACCAATACCAGACCGAAGTCGGTCCTTTGGGCGGGCATCTGAGTCATGGCCAACGGCAGTTGGTCTGCCTGGTACGTGCCTACCTCGCAGACCCGGCGGTGCTGGTGCTGGACGAGGCGACCTCAGCTGTCGACATCCATACCGAGCGCCGAATTCAGCGAGCGTTTCGCCGACTCTGCGAAGGCCGCACCGCCATCATCATCGCCCATCGCCTGGCAACCATTCGCGATGCCGACCGCATCGCGGTCATCCGTCATGGTCGCGTAGTGGAACAAGGCCCCCACAGCCAGTTGATCGATAAGGGTGGCGCATATGCGGCGTTGTACCAGACGTACCTGCGCAGCGCCGAAGCCGGTTCGTCCATTGACGAGATCGTCGCCACCGCATCGGCGTGAATGCGACCGCCATCGCCAGCAAGCCGGCTCCTACAAACTCGCGTTCACACACGGACCTGTAGGCGCTGGCTTGCCAGCGATGGCGCGCTCAAAGTCGCGCAAAATCCACCGGCCTGATCGCCAGCAAGCCTGCGCCTACAGATGCACGTGCAATGAACACTCCTTGTTGCACCCTGAACACCCATTGCTGGCCGGCTGTTGCTACAGCAGCACCCTCGCCTGCCACCCCTCCCCGTTTGCCCGCCAATCCCCCGGCCCTGCTGGTCAGAACCCGGCTTATCGACCATGGCATGTCCGTTGCAATCATCCCCTCAAGACGTCCTCGCACCTGCGCGACGCAACGCGTAATTGAATCAGGAGCATCCCATGAGCACTGAGTTTTTCTGGCGCCTGCCGCTGGGCACCGATGGTCCGCAACTGACCACCGACAAACATAACCGCGGAAATCCGCACTATCGTCCAGGCAATATCGCACCCGGGCGTCTGCCCAATGGTGAACCGGATGACTTCACCTACATCGACTACATTGCCCAAGTCGCAAAAGCCGCCGAACTGGCAGGTTTCGAAGGCGCCTTGCTGCCCACCGGCCCGGAGCCGTGGATTGCCGCAGCGGCCCTCGCACGGGAAACCCGCCGGATCAAATTTTTGATCGCATTCCAAGCGACCTGGACACTTCCGGCCTACGCCGCGCAACAAGCGGCGATCCTTCAAAACCTCAGTCGCGGTCGCCTGGAGTGGAACATCATCACCGGTGGCAACCCGGCCAGTCAGCGGGCCAACGGTGACTTCCTGGAACATGACCTGCGTTACAAGCGCACCGGCGAATTTCTCGACATTATCCAGGGCCTTTGGCAGAACGAGCGTTTCTCCTATGACGGCGATATTTATCAACTGGAGAACGGCGCGTTACCCCACGGCCTGCAGAACGAGCGCAAACCCGGCGTGTACTTTTCCGGTTTTTCCGATGCGGCCCTGGATGTTGCAGCCAAACACGCAGACGTTTACCTGAACTGGGCCGAGCCCATCGACAAGCTCAAGCCGCACATCGAACGGGTGCGCGAACTGGCAGACAAGCAGGGCCGCAGCGTGCGCTTCGGTCTGCGGGTCGATTTGTTCGCCCGGGAAACCGAAGAGTTGGCGTGGAAAGATCTGCGTCGTCAGTTCGACAAGCTCGAAGGCAAGAGCAGCGTGGTCGCCAAGGGCTTCACCAGTGGCTCCGATTCGGTCGGTGGCGCGCGCCAGACCGCCTACCACCAGCACATCGACCGCTTCGACGACCTGATCATCGGCCCGAACCTCTGGGCCGGCTTCGCCAAGGCAAAGCCGGGGCCGACCGTGGGTCTGGTGGGCAGTCACGAGAACATCGCCGAACGCCTGGTGGAATACCGCGACGCCGGTTTCTCGACCTTCATCCTCGCCGGTAACCCACACCTGGAAGAAGCCCTGCGTATCGGTCAGGAAGTCCTGCCACTGGTGCACCAACGTCCAGCCACCCAGGCGACCTCTCATTTGAAAGCCAGCGCCTGAACGCTGCGGGAGAATTTTTGATGACTCAACCCCTCGACACCCTCTGGTACACCCGTTGCCCGGTCCCCACCGGACTGGGCATCGCCGTGCAAAAAGGCTGGCTGCAAGACACCGTTGGCGCACTGGGCACGCAAGTACAGTCATTGCGCGAGTCCGCCGACAAGGCTGTGCGCGAGTCGCATTTCGATCACACTCTGCGCAACTCGGTACGCCATGGCGGCAATATCCCGGCGATCTGGGCCAGGGCCCAAGGCCGGGAGACACGCGTCATCGGGCTGTCGTGGGCCGATGAAGTGCAACTGATCCTGACCCTTCCAGACAGCGGTATCAAAACCGTCAAGGACCTGAAGGGACGCCGTTTCGGCCTGCCCGACTGGGCTGGTGCGCAGATCGATTTTACCCGCGCCCAGGCCCTGCGCGGTCTGGAAAACGCCCTGATACTCGAAGGCCTGCAAGTCGGCGATGTGCAGCTGGTGAACTACCGCTACGAGGGCACGTTCAGCGATCCTCAGGTCAGTACTGTCAACGGCACGCCGGTCAGTACGCAGCGGGTCGAAGGGCGCAATCTGGAACTGGTGGGCCTGCTGCGTGGTGAAGTCGATGCGATTTTCCTCAAAGGCGCCAGCGCCGCCCGCCAGGCCCATGAGTTTGGCCTGCACACGGTCATCGACACCGGCTCGCACCCCGAGCCGCTGATTCGCAGCAACAACGGCACGCCTCGCACACTGGCGGTGGACCTGAACCTGCTGGACAACCACTTCGAGGTCGCCACCGGCATTCTCGATTCTGTACGACGCGCCGAATTTTGGGCGCACACCCATCCCCAAGACGCGCACCGCTACCTGGCCCGCGAAACCAACAGCAGCGAGTACTGGGTCAGCGCCGCTTATGGCAACGACGCCCACCTGCGCCTGAACACCGAACTGGACGAGCAGGCCATTGGCGCCCTGCAGGACTTCACCCACTTTCTGCATCGCTGGCGTTTCATCCCGAAAAGTTTCGACGTGCGCGATTGGATCGATCGACGACCGCTGGACGCGTTGCTGCAATCGCCCACCGCGCTGGCCGGGTAACCCGCCAGGTTTCATGGACTCGAACTGAAGGCCAACATGAGCAAACCACTCGATACGCTTTGGTACACCCATAGCCCTGTTCCCACGGGGCTTGGCATCGCCGTGCAGTCCGGTCGACTGGCCGAAGCCTTTCTGCCGTTCGGCACCAACATCCAATCCCTGCGCGAGTCCAGCGAGCGGGAGGTACGCGAAGCCCATTACGACCATCACCTGAAAAACTCGGTGCGTCATGGCGGCAATATCCCGGCCATCTGGGCCTATGCCAGCGGCGTACAAACCCGGGTACTGGGGCTGTCCTGGAGCGACGAGGTGCAGTTGATCCTGACCACCGAGGAAAGCGGCATCAAGAGCATTCGCGACCTGAAAAACCGTCGTTTCGGCCTGCCGAAATGGGCCAACGTGCAGATTGACTTCACCCGTGCCCAAGCCCTGCGCGGCCTGGAAAACGCCCTGAAGCTCGAAGGCCTGACAGTGGCCGACGTCGAGTTGGTGGACTACCCCTATGGCGGGACCTACAGCGACGATCAGAAGCAGCATGTCTATGGTTCGGAAGTCAGCCTGGAAGTCACCCGCATCAGCAAGCGCAACAATGAGCTGATCGGCTTGCTGCGCGGTGACATCGACGCGATTTTTCTCAAGGGCGCGCATGCGGTGCACCTGGCCCATGAGTTCGGCTTGCAGGTGGTGGTCGATACCGGCTCCCATCCGGACCCGCTGATTCGCTCGAACAACGGCACGCCCCGAACCCTGACCGTGGACACCCATTTGCTGCACGAGCACTTCGACGCCAGCGTGAAAATCGTCGATACCGTGCTGCGCACCGAGCAATGGGCCTGGGCCAATCCGGATGAAACCCGGCGTTTTCTGGCCCGTGAACTGAACACCAGTGAGTATTGGGTAGCCGCCGCCTACGGTGAAGACGCCCATCGGCGCTTGCGCACCACGCTCGATACCCGCTCGATCGAAGCGTTGCAGGATTTCACCGATTTCCTGCATCGCTGGGATTTCATCCCGCGACGATTCGATGTGCGCGACTGGATCGATTTCAGCGTGCTTGAAAATGTCATTGGCTCCACTTCCCGCCTGGCGGTTTGAGTGCCTCATCGCCTGTAATACCGCCATCGCCGGCAAGCCGGCTCCTACAAGGTTTGCGCACGACCTGTAGGAGCTGGCTTGCTGGCGATGGCGTCCGCAAGGCCAATGAATTGCTGGCCAGGCAACACTCTTCCCCCCGACGCCTGCTGCTCCAGCAACACCCACCAAACAACTTTGTGCTGAATACCTGACAGGCTCTTTAACTCGCATGCAGCCTAACTAAAAAAACGCTGGAAAAACCCCACAAACACAACTTTCAATAACAACATAACCCTTTAAATACAGGCACTTAACAAAACTAAAGCGCTCGCAAAACCTCTTGGCACGATCTCTGCTCTACCCCCACTAGTGAAACTTTTTTGGGGGAGACTTAAATGCATAAACTTAATCCAATCACCAAGAGTATCTGGCTAACCTTGTTGCTGGCCGGGGGCGGCGTCAGCGAGGGATTGCTGGCAGCAGAAGCCACAGAAGCCGATAGCAGCAAAACCGCCACGGAGCCTTCACTCAAGACCGTGACCGTGACCGCTCAACACCGGGAAGAAACCCTGCAAGAGATTCCGGTCGCGGTGTCGGCGATACAGGGCAACAGCCTCGTCGTCGATGGTGTGCGCAACATGGGTGACATCACCACGTTCGTGCCCAACACCTCGGCAAAAAACCCGGACGGCGATGGCCGGCCGCGTTGGTACATCCGTGGTCTCGGCACCGGGGACACCGGCGCGGCAACGGTTTTTCCGGTGGGAATCTACGCCGATGACGTCTACTTGAACGCACCTATCGCCGGCGGCGGGCCGTTGTTCGACCTGGAGCGCATCGAAATCCTGCGAGGGCCGCAAGGCACGCTGTACGGCAAGAACACCACCGCAGGCGCGGTGAATGTCATCTCCAAAAAACCAACCTTCGACACCGATGGTTTCGGCACGATCGGGTTTGGCACCAAAAACGAACGCATCGTCAGTGGCGCTCTGGGGGGAGCGCTGGTGGATGAGAAACTCGCGGCGCGGATCGCGCTGTATTCCGAAGAGCGTGACGGCTTTCAGGACAACCTGGTGGACGACAACACCTACGGCGACGTCAACAAGAAAGCCGTGCGCCTGCAGTTTCTGGCTCAGGTCAATGATGATCTTGAGGCATTGCTGAAGGTTCACAGTCGCGAATACAAAGGCGACGGCAGCAACGGCTCACTCACCGTCGGGCGCTACTACAACGTGGGTTATGAACGTCCCAGCGGGCGCGATATCGATATCAATGTCAATGAAGACTCCAAGCTCAATCACGACGGCACTTCGCTGACCCTGAACTGGCATCTGGGTGACTACACCCTGACCTCCATCAGTGCCTATGACTACATTCGCGGGCAATCCACCAGCGACGCCGACTACACGCCTTATGAGGTCAACGGCGCAGCGATTGCCGACAACAAATATTCGCAGTATTCCCAGGAACTGCGCCTGGCCTCGCCGCAGCAGGAAACCTTGCGCTGGTTGTTGGGAGCGCACTACTTCCACGAAGATCTCGACAGCTCCGCACAGCGCATCATCACACCCGGCCCCACGCCTAACGGCACCGGCTCGAACCAGATCGGCGGCGCCACCGACTTTCGTGACTTGAGCTACGACCACGCCACGGACAGTTACGCGCTGTTCGGCAACCTGACCTATGACTTCACCGATAAGTTCTCCGTGACCAGCGGCCTGCGCTGGACCCAGGAAAAGAAAGACATCGACCTCGACCTGACCCAACTGACCCGCATCACCGCCAACGGTCCATTGGTGCCCCTGGCCGGTGTCGGCACCAATGGCAACCGTCAGGAAGACAAGACCTGGGAAGCCTGGACCTATGACCTGACGCCGGAATACCGGATCAACGACAACCTGCGAGTGTTTTTCCGCTATGCCCACGGCTTCCGTTCCGGCGGATTCAACACCGGCCTGTCCACCAGCCTTTCGCAGCTGACCACGGTGGACCCGGAACAACTCGACGCCTACGAAATCGGCCTCAAGTCCGAGTGGTTCGACCATCGCCTGACGGCCAACGCCAATATCTTCTATTACGACTATTCGGACATCCAGGTGAACCTGCTGACGGTCAACAACGGGGTGCTCACCACGGCGTTGACCAACGGCGCCAAGGGTACGGTCAAGGGCGCCGAGCTGGAACTCGAAGCCCAACCGACCGACTACCTGCACCTGCGTGCTGCGGTATCGTTCCTCGACACCGAATACACCGACTTCAAGAACACCAACCCCAACACCGGCGTCGTCACGGGTGATTACAGTGGCAACAGCTTCGTGCGTTCGCCGCGCAACGTGGTGGCGCTGGGTGCCGATTACACGTTCCCGCTGGAAATCGGTGGCAAGTTGGTCGCCGGTGGCGATGTCAGCTATCGCGACAAGGAATACTTCCTCGCCGACCGCCAGAGCAGCGCCGACAAGACCCTCAGCCAACCGCACTACACCCTGGCGAACACTCGCCTGACCTGGTTCAGCCCGGATGAAAAGCTCAGCGTCACTGGTTTTGTGAACAACGTCACCGACCGTCGCTACCAGGTTCACGGCCGTCCGAACGGCACGCTGGGCCAATACGTCATTACCTACGGCGACCCACGCACCGTTGGCCTGAGCGTGACCAGCCGCTTCTGACCCTTGCAGGAGGCACATAACCCCCTGTAGGAGCCGGCTTGCTGGCGATGAGGCCCGCAAGCCTTGCATCGCCCTGAAGGCCGCCATCGCCAGCAAGCCGGCTCCTACAGAAAACCTCGATTTCCGGGCCACCGGTTTCCCAGTAATACCCACCGATTTCCGGGCCACCGGTTTCCATGCAATACCCAACGATTTCCGGGCCGCCGGTATCCACGCAACACCCATCGATTTCCGGTCTGCCGGTATCCATTCAAACAATCGATTTCCGGTCCTCCGGAACCACACAAAACCCTGTAGGAGCCAGCTTGCTGGCGATGAGGCCCGCAAGTCTTGTATCGCTTTGAAGGCCGCCATTGCCGGCAAGCCGGCGCCTACAGCATGGAAGGAATTTAACCCATGTTCCATCACACCCCGTTGGCCGGCGCTATTGCGCTGGTCATTGGCAGCCTTGCCCTGCCTGTCGTTGCTGCCCCTACCCAACCCGGTGCAACCGGCGATCACCTGGACACCGTGGTCGTGCTCGGCACCCGTCGAAGCGATGTCACGGCACTGGAAAGCGCCGCGCCGATTGACGTGCTGTCTGGCGAGCAACTGGAACAGACCGGCGCCAGTGACCTGTCCGGCGCCCTCACCGCGCTGTCACCCTCGTTCACCTATCCGCAATCACCCCAAGGTGCCTTCGCCGGGTCCATCGCCCAAGGCGCATCGCTACGCGGCCTGGCCTCTGATCAGGTGCTGGTGCTGGTCAACGGCAAGCGCCGCCATACCAGCGCCAACGTCACCCGGCAAAGCCTGGTCAATGGCCGTGGTGCGGCGGCCGTCGATTTGAGCCTGATTCCCCTGAGCTCGATCCAGCGCGTGGAAATCCTTCGCGACGGCGCCGCAGCGCAATACGGCTCAGACGCCATTGCCGGCGTGATCAACATCGTGCTCAAGGAAAAGGACGAGGGAGGCAATCTCGGATACCGCTTCGGCGGCTATGACAAAGGTGATGGCATCCAGCGCAAACTCAGCGGCTGGAAAGGCTTCACCCTGCCCAACGACGGCTTCCTGACCATGAGTTTCGACGCCGGCAATCAGGACCCGGCCAGCGACACCAACCCGGACAACCGGATTTTTTACCCGGGCTCTACCAGCATCAACACCCCCCGTGAACAGAACAATCGCTATCGCACCTGGCGTTGGGGCTCGGGCAATGTATCGGACCAATACAACGTTGCCGTAAACAGCGAGGTCGGCATTGGCGAAGGTCTGACCGCCTACGGCTTTGCCACGTACGCCCACAAAAATACCGATGCGGAAGGCTTTTTCGATCCGCCTACGACGTTGCGCAACAATTACAGCAGCACCGCGTTGCAGCGCTTCCCGGACGGACGCCTGCCCATTACCCGCTATTCGCTGGAAGACTATGCATTGACCGGGGGGCTGCGCTACGAAGACGAACAACTGGGTAAATTCGACTTCGCCGTGAACCATGGCGACAACACCCTGGATTCCACCGACCACCATGCGATCAACCCGAGCTGGGGCGCCAACAGCCCGGAAAACATCTACACCGGCAAACGTGAGGCTGACCAGACCAACGTAACGCTGGACTGGGTGCGGGATTTCCCCACCGACCTGTTGTTCAAGCCGCTGACACTCTCCGCTGGCCTGGCCTGGCGCCAGGAGAACTACGAGCTGAGCGAAGGAGAAGCCGCCGGATGGCAGAACGGTCCGTTCTTCAATAGCGTCGACCCGATTACGCAGCGGCGCATCCCGGGTTACTACTCGGGCATTACCCAAGTCGATGCGGCCACACTGGACCGCAACGTATTGGGAGCCTATGTCGATGTCGAAGGGCAGATCACCGAGAAATTCCAGGCCGGTGTTGCGGTGCGCACCGAGCACTACTCGGACTTCGGCGACACCACCAACGGCAAACTGTCCTTGCGTTATGACTTCACTGCGCAGATCGCTGCCCGAGCTACCGCCAGCACTGGCTATCGCGCGCCGTCACTGGTGCAGAGCGGCTTGTCGTCATTCAGCGTGCAGGTGGTGGAGCAACCGCCAGGCAGCGGCAATTTTGTCGAAGTGCAGCAACGCACCCTGCGCGCAGACAGCCCGGAAGCCGCGTTGCTGGGCGGCACATCGCTGAAACCGGAGGAGTCGACCAGTTATTCTCTGGGTCTGGTCTGGCGCCCGCTGGCCAATGCATCGGTGACGCTGGACGCCTACCGCATCGATATCGATAACCGCATCACCCTCTCCGACCAATTGCCCGCGTCGGTGGTCTCGCCGATTTTCGCTGGCACGCCGTACGCGAATATTCAAAGTGCGGCCTTCTACAGCAACGTCGCCGATACCCGCACCGACGGTGTCGAGCTGGCGAGCAACTATCAGTTGGACCTGCAGCAATGGGGACAACTGAACCTGAACGCCGGCGTGAGCCAGAACAACACCAAAATCACCGCCCTGCGTGACGTCGGCAATATCAAGGGTTCGCAGATAATCGGTCGAACCACCCAAGGTTTGATCGAAGACGGCACCCCCGAAACCAAGCTGATCTTGAGTGCCAACTGGCTGTATGACGATTGGGGCATCACCGTGGCTCAACGTCGGTATGGCGAATGGAAAAGCCTCAACGCCGCCAACCCCACCCTGGACCAGACGTACAGTCCGCAATGGGTGACCGACCTGGACCTGTCCTACACCTTCAACAAAACCCTGAAGGTTTCGCTGGGTGCGATCAACCTGTTCGATACCCACCCGGACAAGGCTGACGGCACGCAGTTGTACGGTGTACCGAAATACTCGATCACCAGCCCTGAAGGCGCCCAGGGAGCGTTCTACTACACCAGTGTCAGTTACGAATTCTGACGGGGCTGCTGTTCTGGTGTTGCTGGAGCAGCAACCAGTGTTGATGAAGCACCATTGCCTTTGTAGGAGCCGGCTTGCTGGCGATGGCGGACAGCACGATTTGTGGTGTTTGCACCGCAGCTATCGCCAGCAAGCCGGCTCCTACAGGGGGTGTTATCGCCAGCAAGCCGGATCCGGGAGGGGGCGGTGCATGCATCGTCGCGGCTGGCACAGCTCTTGCGATACCCCCTCGGTACTTAGCCGAAATAAGACCTGCCATGCGCCCCCAACGACTGTTGTATACCCTGACCTGGCTTATCTCTCCTGCTGCCCTGCTGTTGCTCTGGGCGGTGGTAGCGGAGGCCGGAATTTTCCCGCGTAACCTGCTGGTCCCACCCGCACAAGTATGGCGAACCTTCGGGGAGCTGTCGGCCAGCGGCGAGTTGCAAGAGCACCTGCTCAACAGCCTGTCGCGCCTGGGGCTGGGATTCACTGTCGGCTCGTTGTCAGGCCTGGCGTTCGGGATCCTCATGGCCTTGTCGAAAAATGTCGAGAACTACTGCTCGCCGCTATTTCATACGCTGCGCCAGATCCCCAGCATCGCGTTGATCCCGATGTTCGTGCTGCTGTTCGGTATCGATGAAACCTTCAAGATCATCATCGTCGCCAAAACCGCCTTCTTCCCGGTGGCACTGGCCGCCAGCGAAGGCGTCAAAGCCATTCCGCGCAGCTACTTCGAAGTGGCTGACGTGTATCGGCTGCGCTGGCCGACCTTCGTCCGCGAGATCGCCCTGCCTGCTGCCACGCCCCCGATCATCACCGGATTTCGCATCAGCCTGACCCGGGCCTGGGTGGTGCTGGTCGCCACCGAGTTGCTGGCTGCCGACAGCGGCCTGGGTCAGATGATTGAAATGAGCCGGCAAATGTTGCGCATTGATGTGGTGATGGTCGGCGTGGTCGTCACGGGCGTGATCGGCTTTGTACTCGACTTTGGTTTTCGCCAACTGGAACAGCGGATGTTTCGCTGGCAGACCCGCTAGGAGCCGCTGATGTCTCGACTATTTGCAAAATCCCGCGGCTTGTTGCTGCCGCTATTGTTGATCGGCGGCTGGGAGTACCTGTCACGCCAGGGCGCCGCCGGGGCTTACGCCTTTGTGCCGTTGTCAGCTATTGGTTCGGCCTTGGTGGAACTGCTGGCCAATGGCGAACTTTTGGTGAATTTGCTGGCCAGCCTGGCCCGCACCTGCGCCGGCCTGGCCCTGGGCATCCTTTTCGGTGTGCTGCTGGGGGTGCTGATGGCGCTTTCAGCCGTGGCCAACCGCTTGATCGGGCCGTTGTTCCATTCCATTCGCCAGGTCCCGATGCTGGGCTGGATTCCCCTGATCGCCATGTGGTTCGGCAACGGAGAATTCTCCAAGGTGCTGATCGTCAGCCTCGCCGCGTTTTATCCGATGGTCCTCAATACCTGGCAGGGCTTCAGCCACGTCGAACAGCGCTATCGGGAGGTTGGGCAGGTGCTGGTCCTGAGCCCTTGGCAACGGTTTCGCCATGTACTGCTGCCGGCGGCGCTACCGAGCATCGCCACCGGGGTGTTGCACGCACTGGCATTTGCCTGGGTCACCGCCATCGGTAGCGAACTGTTTCTCTCCTCAGGCGCCGGCCTCGGCAACCTGATGATGAACGCCGAAGCCGGCTCACGCATGGAGGTCATTGTCCTCAGCGTGCTGTGCATCGGCCTCTGTGGCTACCTGATGACGCTGCTCTTCACCCTTCTTAGCCGCCATTTGCTGCGCTGGCGCAACACTCGTTGAAAGGCCACTCCATGAACGCAATTGCCCAAACTACCCTGCTACACAGCACGCCCTTGCAGTCGGGTGCGCTGCATATTCGCGGTCTGAGCAAGACTTTTCGGATCGAAGGACAACCGCTGCCGGTACTGAAAAATATCAATCTCGACGTTCGTCCCGGCGAGTTCGTCAGCATCGTCGGTGCCAGCGGCTGCGGCAAATCAACCCTGTTGCGGCTGATCGTCGGGTTGGAAGCCGATTATGAAGGGGACATCTCGCTGGACGGCAAACGCGTCGTCGGCACCAGCCTGGAGCGCGGGATCGTGTTTCAGGACCATCGGTTGTTTCCGTGGATGACCCTGAGCCAGAACATCGCTCTGGCCTTGAAGAACCACCCGCTGTCTGCAGCGGAAAAAGACCGGTGGGTGGCCGAGCACATTGCTCTGGTGAACCTCGATGGCTTTGAAAACGCCTACCCGCATCAGCTGTCTGGTGGCATGGCACAACGAGCAGCCATCGCTCGCGCATTGATCAATAAACCAAAAGTGTTGTTGCTCGACGAGCCTCTGGGCGCTCTGGATGCGCTGACGCGGATCCGCCTGCAACACGAGTTGCAGCGCATCTGGGTACAGCAGCGCTGCACGGTGATCATGGTTACTCACGACATTGAAGAGGCGCTGTACCTGGGGGACCGGGTGATCGTCATGGACGCCCATCCGGGACGGATCAAACACGAGATCAAAGTCGACCTGCCCCACCCCCGGGAGCGTACTTCGACCGTGTTGCAAGGTTACAAGGAACAGCTGCTGGAGGAACTGGTTGGGCATTGAACCGTGACGCAATCCGTCGGGAACGCCGGCAGCCCGTACGTCAATGCAAGTTCCAAGGGCGGTTACAAGGGGTATAACTATCAGAACAAAGTCGGGCCACACAGAATAGGCCCTCTAAAGACAGCGCCCGGGCCAGGCGCCTAAGGCCCGGATCGGCGCCTTAGGCGCGGAGCGATGTGATGAGATCCAGAGCATGGCGATGGGCTCGCAAGAGCCTTCCTGGCTGCATCGAGCTGGCCTTGCTGGTCGCTCCATTGTGCGCCAGCGCCATGTTCAAGTGCCAAGCCACGGACGGAGCCATCAGCTACACCAGCCAAGCCGTCGCC
Source organism: Pseudomonas sp. P1.8 (assembly GCF_001269805.1). Lineage (NCBI taxonomy): Bacteria > Pseudomonadati > Pseudomonadota > Gammaproteobacteria > Pseudomonadales > Pseudomonadaceae > Pseudomonas > Pseudomonas sp. P1.8. The sequence continues at coordinate 571,647 of NZ_LHVM01000013.1, read as the reverse complement.
AGCGCCCGCTGCACTCGCCAGAATGACACGGCGGGCGCCGGTGTCGGCGCCAAGACAATGGCCCTGCCACGGTTGGTGCGGGACGACGACGCAGGTGCGGTGCGGATTAGGGTGTTCACCTTCGTCCACAAAGGTGTTCGTCAATATGTGAGCCGCCGCCCCGTCGGGATTTCCGCACGGGTCGATGTCCTTGAGCTCTATGTCATCAAGGGTTGCTATCTGTGCAGGGCGCCGAAGGATTTCAAGGTCACCTCACTGCGCCTGGACACCCGCTCCTATCGACAGGAGATCGAAGCCGCTTCGGGTCATTACGGTGTCGACCGGGCGCTGGTCCGCGCAGTGATACATGCCGAATCGGCGTTTCGCCCCAACGCCATTTCCGAAGCCGGCGCTCAGGGGTTGATGCAGTTGATGCCCGCCACCGCCGAGCGCTTTGACGTGGACGATCCGTTCGACGCACGACAGAACATTCGTGGCGGCGTGCGCTACCTGGCCTGGCTGCTCAAGCGCTTCAACGGCAACCAGATGCTGGCGTTGGCAGGTTACAACGCCGGAGAAGCGTCCGTGGTCGAGTACAACGGGGTACCTCCCTATGCCGAGACGCAATCCTACGTCACCCTCGTGCAGTCCTTGACCGAACGCTATCGCAACCATCGCTAGTACCGCAGGGCGCATAACCTGGAATAGGTAATACGCCATTCGGGGAATGGCCCAGCAGTGTGCTGTACGGGAACAGACGCCTATGGAGGACTTTAATGGATCCTTAATGTGAAGACCATTTTCTTTGACCGATAATCGAACAGTTTAAGTTATCTCCTAACTCGTTGTTTTTAATGATATTTATTGTTTTCTTGGATAAAAATCTAAAAAAACACTCATAACAACACTTTTCAATGGATCCATAAATTGATTGACTGGCGCCGCACGGTGTCAGGTGTTGCGCCTGCCCGCTCATAAAAACAACAAGGGTGTCGTGATGAGTGACTTTTCAATCGGGCTCAAGCCTTGGCTTGTACCCACCTTCGTGTGCCTTGCTCGTTTTACCTGTACTCAGCCTCGTTTCGAGGGGCAACAGCCATGACCGTCGATCTCAAGAGCGTGGTCGATGAGCGTTCCATGGCGCCGTTCCAGTGGCTGGCCGTGGGTATCTGCATTGTCCTGAACATGATCGATGGTTTCGACGTGCTGGTGATGGCCTTCACGGCCTCTTCGGTGTCTGCCGAATGGGGTCTCAATGGCGCACAGATCGGGCTGTTGTTAAGTTCCGGGCTGTTTGGCATGGCGGCAGGCTCTCTGTTTATTGCACCGTGGGCGGATCGCTTTGGTCGTCGCCCCTTGATCCTGTTTTGCCTGCTGCTTTCAGGGGCCGGCATGCTGTTGTCGGCACTGAGCCAGACGCCACTGCAACTGGCGCTGCTACGCGGGGTGACCGGCCTGGGTATTGGCGGGATCCTGGCCAGCAGCAACGTAATTGCCAGTGAATACGCCAACAAACGCTGGCGTGGGCTGGCGGTGAGCCTGCAGTCCACCGGTTATGCCTTGGGCGCGACCCTCGGCGGTCTGTTGTCGGTGTGGTTGCTGACGCACTTTGGCTGGCGCTCGGTATTCGTCTTCGGTGGCGCTGTGACCCTGGCGGTGATCCCGCTGGTGCTGATGTACCTGCCCGAATCACTGGATTTCCTGATCGCCCGCCGCCCCGACAACGCCCTGGCACGCATCAATCGCCTGGCCGCCCGCCTCGGTCAGCCGGCACTGCGCGAACTGCCCGCCGCCCCCGCGGCGCCGACTTCAGGCCGCGGGCGCCTGGCGCAATTGCTCTCACCGGCTTCACGGCGCACGACCTTGTTGATCTGGCTGCTGTTCTTCCTGGTGATGTTCGGCTTCTACTTCGTCATGAGCTGGACGCCGAAGCTGTTGGTAGCAGCAGGGTTGTCGGCCCAGCAAGGGATCAGCGGTGGTGTGTTGCTGAGCGTCGGCGGCATTTTCGGCGCGGCGCTGATTGGCGCCATGGCTTCGCGCTGGCGTCTGACCCGAGTGCTGTCGTTGTTCATGCTGATTACCGCAGGCTTGCTGGTCCTGTTCGTTGACTCGGCTTCATCGGTATCAATGGCACTCGGCCTGGGCCTATTGATCGGGCTGTTTTCCAACGGCTGCGTGGCTGGTTTGTACGCACTGTCGCCGATCGTCTATGACGCCTCCGTACGAGCAACTGGGGTCGGCTGGGGCATCGGTATCGGACGGATCGGTGCGATTCTTTCGCCGACCGTAGCCGGCCTGCTGCTCGATAGCGGCTGGCAGCCACTGCACCTGTATGGGGTGTTTGCCGTGGTTTTCGTGATCGCCGCCGCCGTACTGCTGTTACTGAGGCCTGGCGCCCAACAGCAGCCAGAAGTGCGACTCAGCCAGGCCTGAGCAATGCAACAAAGCAGCGAGGTCCATCCTCGCTGCTGACTACATCCCCAAGGAATACAATAATAATGACTCGCTTCCCCCTCCCTCCCCGGGCCCTGCTCGGCGGTGCAATTCTTATCGCCGTCTTCCCTTCAGCGCATGCTGAGAACGGTGGTTTTTTCGACGATTCCAAGACCAGCCTGGTCCTGCGAAATTACTATTTCAATCGTGACTTCAATGACCCGGGCGCCAGCAAGAGCAAGATAGAGGAATGGGCCCAGGGCGCTATTCTCAAGTTCAATTCCGGCTATACCCCTGGCGTGCTCGGCTTTGGCCTGGACGGTATAGCGATGCTTGGCGTCAAGCTCGACAGTGGCCCGCAACGCAGCGGTTCGGAGCTGCTGCCGGTGCACGACGACGGTCGCTCCGCCGACGACTACGGGCGCATTGGAGTGGCCGCGAAAATGCGCCTTTCTGCTACAGAACTGATGCTCGGCGAGCTCATGCCGGACATACCGTTGCTGCGCTACGATGACGGCCGCCTGCTGCCACAGACCTTTCAGGGCGCCATGCTGGTGTCCCGCGAGTTCCCGGGGCTGAACCTGCAGGCAGGTCAATACACTGACGTGAGCCTGCGCAATTCCTCAGACATGCAAGACCTCTCCGCCTGGGCGGCGCCCACCGTCACGTCCGACGGCTTCAACTATATGGGTGCCGAGTACCGCTTCAACGAACAACAAACCCTGGTCGGCGCCTGGCACTCGCAACTTGAAGACATCTACCAGCAAGGCTACCTGAACCTGCTGCACAAACAGCAGTTCGCTGACTGGACCCTTGGCGCCAACCTGGGTTACTTCATCGACAAGGAAGACGGCAGCGCGCGTATCGGTAATGTACAAAGCCACACCGCCTACGGGTTGTTCTCGGCCAAACTGGGAGGCCATACCTTGTATCTGGGCCTGCAGAAGGTCAGCGGCGATACCGGCTGGATGTCGGTGTATGGCAGTAGCGGGCGAACCCTGGGCAACGACATGTTCAACGGTAATTTCAGCAACGCCGACGAACGCTCCTGGCAGGCTCGTTATGACTACGACTTCGCTGCCGCCGGCATCCCCGGTTTGCTGCTGATGACGCGCTACGGTCACGGCGAAAACGCTACCACCAAGGCGGGCAGCGATGGCAAGGAGTGGGAGCGCGACACCGAAGTCAGCTACACCCTGCAAAGTGGCCCGCTGAAGAACCTCAGCGTGCGCCTCAACAACGCCACCAACCGTCGCAGCTTCAACAGTGACTTCGATCAGACCCGCCTCATCATCAACTACCCCCTGTCACTCTGATCTTCCCTCCAGGGGCGCCAGTCGCCCCTGCAGCTCTCCCCTTCCTTGCGTTACTATGGCGAATCACCTCTCTGGAAGTCGCCTGCATGAGTAAACCCGGTCAAATGGTGCTGGTTGCACTGCGCAAAATGATTGCCTCGGGCGAGTTGGCGGCCGGCGAACGGCTGATGGAAATCCCGACAGCCGAACGCTTCGGCGTCTCGCGCATGCCGGTACGCATGGCATTCGTTACCCTTGAGCAGGAAGGCTTGCTGGTGCGCCATGGCGGACGGGGTTATCAGGTGCGCTCGGTAAGCGCCGACGATATCGCCGGCGCCGTGGAGGTGCGCGGGGTGCTGGAGGGGCTGGCGGCACGGCAGAGCGCCGAGCGGGGACTGAGCGCGCATGCGCAGACAGCGCTGCACGAATGCCTGGTACAAGGCGATGCACTGTTCGACAAAGGCTACGTGACGGAAGAAGACCTGGAGGTGTTCCATGACCTCAACATGCGCTTTCATCAGGTGATTGTCGAAAGCAGCGCCAACCCGGCCATCGCCGAAGCCCTGGCGCGCAACGACCATCGCCCCTTCGCTTCAGTCTCAGCGCTGGCGATCGATCGCCAGGACATGGTGCGCGAGTACCGGCGCTTCAACTTCGCCCACATGCAACATCACTCGGTCTTCGACGCGCTGGTCAACCGCCAGGGCGCCCGCGCCGAAGCCATCATGCGCGAACACGCCAATGCGACCCTGCGTTACGCCGAGGTGTTCGGCGCGACCGGCAGCAGTAGCGTGCAGATGAAAGTGATCGCGCGCGGCGAATAAGCGTTGGTTCAGATATCCAGCACCAAGAGTGCCGATTTGGCCCGCGAACAGCAGGGCGTGAACTGATCATTGGCGGCTTGCTCCTCGTCGGTGAGAAACAGGTCGCGGTGATCAGGCACTCCTTCCAGCACGCGGGTCAGGCAGGTTCCGCAAACACCCTGCTCACAGGAAATGGCGATCTCGACCCCGTGGCTTTCCAGCACCTGGACCACCGTCTTGTCGGCCGGAATGTCGAACACCTGACCGCTACTGCCAAGCTTCACCTGGAACGACCCATCGCTACTGGTATCCACCGGCGCTGCAGCGAAGTATTCACGATGCAACTGCCCATCGCTCCAACCTTGGGCCTTGGCACTATCGAGCACAAACTGCATAAACCCCGAAGGGCCACAGACATACAGGTGCAAGTCCGGCCCCGGATTGGACAACACCTTAGCGGCATCCAGACGCGAATCGGCGTCTTCATCGAAATGCAGGTGCACGCGATCAGAAAAGGAAGAACCTTTGAGTCGCTCGACAAAAGCCGCACGGTCAATGGCACGCACACAGTAATGCAGTTCGAAATCGGCACCGCTGTCAGCCAGTTGCTCGGCCATGCAGAGAATCGGGGTGATGCCGATACCGCCGGCAAACAACAGGCTGCGCCGGGCATCCCCCGCCAAAGGGAAGAGGTTGCGCGGCTCGCTGATGTGCAGGCGATCGCCATTGTTGATCTGCTCATGCATGCACTGCGACCCTCCGCGAGAGGCGGCGTCCTTGAGCACGCCGATCTGGTAGCGATTGCGCTCCCGGGGGTGATTGCACAGTGAGTACTGACGGACCAGTCCGCCGGGCAAGTGCACGTCAATGTGGGCCCCGGCAGTGAAGGCGGGCAATGTGCCCCCTTGGGCACAGGTCAATTCGTAGCTGCAAATATCCAACGCTTCGTTGTTGCGGGATGTCACGACGACTTCAATCATGTCGCACCTTCAAGACCGGCCACCGCAGTGGCCGCGAACAATGGGAATGGGAGTGGACCGGGGTACGTTCGAGGGCGCTCGCCGTCGCTACTTGACCGAGGTAATCAGCTCGACCGCCGCAGACCGCTCACGGGCGATGATGCGCTCCAGCACTCGCCTGGACTGCACGCCACCGGCATCGATGTTGAGCTTGAGCAAGTTGCGCTGAGGATTGGCCAGCAGGTTTTTCTGCTGCTGCTCAAGCATGTTCAGGTCTTCGCTGAAGATCTTGCCCTGGCCCTCGCGAATGCTGGCGGTCAGTGCCTCGTCTTGCGGATTGAAGTTGCGTGCCATACCCCAGAAGTACCAGATCGAGGTGTCGGTTTCCGGAGTAATGAAGTCGACCACGATGCTCGCGGCCTTGTGCTGCGGCTGCGCGTTGTAACCGCCCTTGCCCGCGTGGGCCACGCCCACTTCGATCAATACGTGACTGGGCGGGCTGAAGCGGCAGATCTGCCAACGGTCCACCGGCACGTCATCGGCCAGGTTGTTACCCCGCAGGGCCATGCGCCAGAACGGCGGCGCCATGATGTTTTCCATGTGCCGCGCGGTGACCACTTCGTCACCCTCAACGGTGGTGACCGGTGGCGCTTCATCGATCTCTTTCTGGCCGATGCTCGAGGCGTGCACGTAGGTTTCGTGGGTGAGATCCATCAGGTTATCGATCATCAGGCGATAGTCGCAGCCGATGTGGAACAGTCCACCACCGTAGGCCCACTCATCGCTCACAGCCCATTCCAGATGATGGATCAGGGTTGGGTCAGCCTTGTCCTGTTCCCCAGGCCAGACCCAGATAAAACCGTAACGCTCTTCAACCGCGTAGGTCTTGTTGCACGGAAAACCCCGTACGCGCTGACCTGGCATTTCGACGGTTTTGCCATCACAGCCCATCACCAGGCCGTGGTAGCCACAGACCAGGTTGCCGTTCTCGACATACCCAAGCGATAGGGGGGCGCCGCGGTGTGGGCAAAAATCCTCGACGGCGGCAACGCGCCCTTCATGGCCTCGATAGAAAACGATTTTCTCACCGCATATTTGCCGCCCAAGGGGCTTGTCAGCGATCTCGTCGGGGGTGCAGGCAACATACCAGGTGTTCTTCGGATACATGGGGGATCTCCAAGTCAGGCTTGTTTTTATGGATCCATTTGAGCGGATATTACCGGATCAAGTCAAGCTAATCGTAGATTACAGACGATCTATGGATCCATTAATGGAGGCTCAGCCATATCCAACCTTGCGAGTACCACGCCTGAGTGAAGCCGTTTCCAGGACCGACGCGGCCTTATTTAAACAACGCTCAAAGAACCGAGAGGATTGACGCTGGCCACTTGGTGACTGACTGGTTTTCACCGAGAACACAATGTATTGATGTGTCGATATCAGACACGGAGGTGGCGTGATCAGGTAACTGAATCTGCGGAGAAGCCGGGTAAGGTGGCGCATCTTTTCATCGAGATACCCCCATCGAAATGATGGGTTTGACAAGAACTGCAGCGGTTGAAGAATGCGGTAACAACGATGATCGGTTGCCCCTGTCAATCCGCTTAAATGTCGACCAGCAGAGAAAAAAACCAATGATTAGCCCGAACTCCAGGGATTCGAGTGGCCAATTGGCGCAGGGCTTCAAGCCTCGTCACGTAACAATGCTGTCAATCGCCGGTATTATCGGCGCCGGTTTGTTCGTTGGCTCAGGGCATGCCATTGCTGCGGCGGGTCCAGCGGTCCTCCTGGCCTATCTATTCTCAGGCTTGCTCGTCGTTCTGGTCATGCGCATGCTCGGTGAAATGGCGGTAGCCAATCCGGACACGGGCTCGTTCTCCACCTATGCCGACCAGGCCATAGGACGCTGGGCCGGTTTTACCATCGGTTGGCTCTATTGGTGGTTCTGGGTCCTGGTGATTCCTATCGAAGCGCTCGCGGCGGGCCATGTGCTCAATCAATGGTTTCCCCAGATCGATGCCTGGCTGTTCGCCCTGGTGTCGATCATTGCGTTGGTGGTCACCAATCTGTTCAGTGTCTCCAAGTACGGCGAATTCGAATTCTGGTTCGCCATGGCCAAGGTCGTTGCGATCATAGCTTTCATCGGCGTGGGTTTTGCCGTACTGATGGGCTGGGTTCCCGACCGGGAAGTCAGCGGACTGAGCGGCCTGATGGCTGAGCACGGTGGCTTTGCTCCCAACGGCCTGTCAGCGGTAGTCGGCGCCTTCATCACCATCATGTTCAGCTTCATCGGTACGGAAGCGGTCACCATCGCGGCGGCCGAATCCAATAATCCCGCCCAGAACATTGCAAAGGCAACGCGCTCGGTGATCTGGCGCATCGGGGTGTTTTACCTGCTGTCGATTTTCGTGGTCATCTCCGTGGTGCCCTGGAATGATCCATTGCTGGCCTCGGTAGGTTCTTATCAGCGGGCCCTGGAAATCATGAACATTGCTCATGCCAAGTTCATGGTCGACGTAGTCGTTCTGATTGCCGTGGCCAGTTGCATGAACTCCTCGATCTACATTGCCTCGCGCATGTTGTTTTCACTGGGCCGACGTGGCGATGCGCCGAAGGGGCTGAAGGTGACCTCCTCGGAAGGGGTACCACGGGCGGCCGTCATCGCCAGCACGGTGCTGGGCGCGGCGATCACCGTGTGGAGCTACTTCATGCCCGCCGGGCTGTTTGAGTTCCTGCTGGCCAGCTCCGGCGCGATTGCCTTGCTGGTGTACCTGGCCATTGCGGTTTCGCAGCTGCGCATGCGCCGGATATTACGTCGGCAGAACGTCGAGCTGACCTTTCGCATGTGGCTGTTTCCATGGCTGACATGGCTGGTGATCGTGTTCATTTGCGCAGCGCTGGCGGTCATGATGATCACCCCGGAACACCGTACGGAAGTGAGCACGACCATTGGATTGGCGCTGGCGATTTCCTTTATTGGTCTTGTGACGTCGCGTCACCCTGCCCAGGCGGCGAGGGTTACGTCAGTGGGATAAAAACCAGGGAGGTATTTGCGTCGAACCTGAAACTCCCCCACAGGTGATGCCCGCCACTCGACAGAAGTCGCAATTCAATCCCGAGCAATCTTGTCATTTGCCAAGGCTTAGGGCAGGGTCGATACCACTGACATCTCTGCCAAAGGAGTCACTCCATGTCAAAGCTATATCCCGGTATCGATCCTGAGGGGCTGGTCGAGTACTCAGTGGTCTACACCGACCGCTCGCTCAACCACATGTCGCAGTCATTCCAAGCCGTGATGAGGAACATTTCCACAACCCTGAAACAGGTCTACAACGCCCAGGCTGTCGCGGTGGTCCCGGGCAGCGGCACATTTGGCATGGAGGCGGTGGCACGACAGTTTGCCACCGACCAGCAATGTCTGGTGATACGCAACGGCTGGTTCAGTTATCGCTGGAGCCAGATCCTGGAGATGGGCAATATCCCGGCGGCCACTACGGTGCTCAAAGCCCGACCGGTCGACACGGGTCGACAAGCTGCCTACGCCCCACCGCCTCTGGACGACGTGCTGGCAGCCATTGAGGCTTCGAGGCCGCAGATTGTCTTCGCCCCCCACGTTGAAACCTCATCAGGGATCATCCTGCCCGACGACTACCTGCGGGCCGTCGGCGACGCCGTGCATGCGGTAGGTGGCCTGTTCGTACTGGACTGCATCGCCTCAGGCACGCTTTGGGTTGATATGCAAAAATGCGCAGTCGACCTGCTGATCAGCGCACCGCAGAAAGGCTGGAGCGCCTCCCCTTGCTGCGCCCTGGTGATGTTCAGTTCTTTGGCCCTCGAGCGCATCGAGCAGACGCAGAGCAGCAGCTTCGCCTGCGACCTGAAAAAGTGGCTTCAGATCATGCAGGCCTACGAACAGGGCGGACACGCCTACCATGCGACCATGCCCAGCGATTCCCTCGCGCGGTTCAACGAAGTGATGAAAGAGACGCAAGCCTACGGTTTCGACAGGGTCCGCGGTGAACAACAGGCCCTGGGCGATCGGGTGCGCGCAATGTTGACCGGCAAAGGCATTAAAAGCGTGGCCGCAGCCGGCTTTCAGGCCCCTGGCGTAGTGGTGAGCTACACCGATGATGCCGACATCAAGAGCGGCAAGAAATTTGCCAACCACGGCCTGCAGATCGCCGCCGGAGTGCCGTTGCAATGCGACGAGCCGGCCGACTTCCAGACGTTCCGCATCGGTCTGTTCGGGCTCGAAAAGCTGCACAATATCGAGCGCACGGTCAGCACCCTAGAGCAGGCGCTCGACGAAGTGATGGTTAACTAAGCCCTCAGCGTGCCCGCAGCACAGACCGAACCGGTGAATACTCGGAAGGTATCTTGCCCGGGCACTGCCGACCCTAGCCGCATTCAAGAAGGAATTCCCAAATACGGCTTGCACGGGCGGATGATCGGCGGCGGTAGGCCGCTAGTTGCCCCGCCCTCCTCCAAACGACCACTCATCGCTGGCCGTCGTGGTGATAACCACCATGACATCCTCTGCGCTCAGTCCCGTCGCCCGTCCCAACCTCTCGACCAGATCGCGGTAAAAAAGCTGTTTCGTCTCAACACTTCGAGGGCGACCAGCGGTAATCGCGATCAGCACAAAGTCATGGCTACGCGGCCCACCCAGATAGTGGGGATCAAATATCAGCTCGCCGACCGCATGCTGGTCAAAGGCCTGGAAACGATCTGTCTTCGGCACTTCGAAGCTCTCGACCAAGGCGTCGTGCAGTCCCTCGGACAATGCCTGTAAATACTCGGCCGACTTCCCCCGGTGCAGTGAAATGCGTGCAAATGGCATCAACGATTACTCCTGACAATTTGAAGGGCAAGCCTGAAGCTCACTGAGCAGATTCAGCGCCGAGGCGGCTGTCGGCCAACCTGAGTAAAACGCCAGATGGGTAATGACTTCAGCCAGTTCATCGACACACAAACCGTTATCCAGTGCGCGTTTCAAATGAAAGGGCAGTTGCTCCAGACGGTACATCGCCACCAGCGCGGCCACCGTCGCCAGACTGCGTTCTCGGGGCTTCAATTGAGTCCGGGTCCACATGTCGCCAAACAATATGTTGTCGGTGAGTTCGGCAAACTTCTGCGGGTAGTTGCTGAGGTTTTCTCGCCCCGTGACCGTCGATTCACTCATGTTGTTTTTCCCTCTGATATCCAAATGACTGAGGAAAACTAACAAGTCGAAACCATTCCGAATATCAGATTTAATAGCATCAATCATCCTGGATTAGTGGACTATTGAATGCGCCGCCCTACCTTCGATCTTGACGTATTGCGCACCTTCGTCACCGGCGTGGACTACAACAGTTTTGCCAAAGCGGCGGATCGGCTCGGTCGGTCGACGTCTGCCGTGAGCGCCCAATTGAAGAAGCTCGAGGAGCAGGTCGGTACGCCGGTACTGGCCAAATCCGGTCGCGGGCTGGTCTTGACCCCCATGGGGGAAACACTGCTCAGCCATGCCCGCCGGTTGCTGGAACTGAACGACGGCATTTTCCAGACGCTGCACGAAAACCAGACCGCCGGGACCCTACGCCTCGGGCTACAGGAGGACTTCGGGGAACATTTCCTGAGCGATATCCTGCGACGCTTCGTCCAGACTTATCCAAGAGTGAATCTCGAAGTCCGAATCGCCCGTAACGCCGAACTGCTTGCTCTGGTCGAAAGTGCAGATCTGGACCTGGCGCTGACCTGGGACACCGGGCACATGTCACCCTATGCCACGCGCTTGGGCGAAACCCGGATGCACTGGATCGGGGCCCGCGATACGCCATTGTTGACTGCCCTTGATGACTCACCGCTGCCATTGATCATGTTCGACGCGCCTTGCGTATTGCGCAGCGTCGCCACCCAGGCGCTGGATGCCGCGCAGATACCCTGGCGAATTGCCCTGACCAGCCCCAGCGTCGCTGGTCTCTGGGCGGCCGTCGCCGCCGGATTGGGCCTGACGCTGCGCACCCGAATCGGACTGCCGAGCCATCTCACCGTCGTTTCTGGCCTGCCACCCGTGCCAAGCCTTGGCTATATGCTGCACAGCGCAGGCGACGAGCAGACACCTGCCACCCGAGTTTTGGCTGGATTGATCAAAACGAGCCTGGAAGAACAGGCATTGCGTTTCACGATGACGAAATAATCGAAGGTGCCCGGGACGTTCCTGGAGGGTGCAAACACCTACAAGATGCGCCTTGCGCCAAACGCGCCAGCGGCGCTGTTTGCCCTCTCCGGTGCAGATGCCCACTTTTGCCTGGCGCCTGGACGATCAAGAAGTCGCGGCGGTGGTGAGCTTCATTCGCAGGAGCCAAGGTAACCAACGCAACGCGGTTACCGCCAAAGATTATCGAAACTGCGTACCAGCGATATCAAACACACTTCTGTGATGACCTCGGGCAGGTGGCAAAACATTCAATATGCGCGGGAGGTCTGCCAGTAAAGATATCGGACAGGCCTCCCGACTCATGGCGCAAAGTGAGCCAACTGCACTCACCCGCCGGCATCGCAGCCAGACAATCTCTTGCTACAGGCCGATTGCGTATGAATCCCCAGCGATTCAGGCCACCGCGCCACGCTCAATCGCAAAGTTGTTCCAGGCTTGGGTTACCGGCATCACTTCCAGGCTGTTGATGTTGATATGCGCCGGCTGGTTCATCAGCCAAAAGATAGTCTCGGCGATGTCCGCAGGTTGCAGCGGCTGGGCGTTGGCGTACACGGCGTTGTACTTCTGGGTGTCGCCGGCAAATCGCACTAGCGAGAATTCGCTTTCGCACAAGCCTGGTTCCAGGTTGGTGACCCGCACCCCGGTACCTTGCAGGTCGCAACGCAGGTTCAACGAAAACTGCCGCACGAAGGCCTTGGTGGCGCCGTACACGTGGCTACCGGGGTACGGCCAGTTTCCGGCAATGGAACCGAGGTTAACGATGCTTGCCCCGGTGCCGTGAGCGATCAGACGCGGCAGCAGCAGTCGGGTGCTGTAAAGCAATCCCTTGATGTTGGTGTCGACCATGGTTTCCCAGTCATCCAGCGAGCAGGCCTGGGCCGCTTCGGTACCCAGCGCCAGGCCCGCGTTGTTGATCAGCCCGCGAAGGGTCTTGAAGTGCTCCGGCAATTGGTCGATCGCCGTTTCCATGGCATCGCGCTCGCGCACGTCCAGGACCAAAGGCCATACATCGCTCTGCCTGCCCAATTCGTTGGCCAGGCGCAGCAAGCGTTCTTCGCGGCGGCCGGTGAGCACCATCGACCAGCCGGCCCGGGCGAAGCGTCGCGCGCAGGCTTCGCCGAAACCGGAGGTGGCGCCGGTGATAAACACAGTAGGTTGCATGATCAATCTCCAGATGTCAGGACCATGACCGGCCCAGCAGGCCCAAGCCTGCCAACGCCAGCAATAGCCATTGGGTGAGTCGTGCCGCGTGGTCGGCGCGAATGTGCAGGAACAACCTCTGCCCTATCCACAGCCCGGACAACAGTGGCAAGAGTAGTGTCAGGGCCTGCTGTGGGACCTTCGGCCCGATGGAATGGGCCAACGCCAGCCCGGCCAGGGCCGCCAGGTCCACGGCGAAAAAGAACATGATCAGAGTGGCCCGCAGCGGCCGGGCACGCAGCCCGCTGTGGCTGAGCCAGGCGACCACCAGAGGCCCGCCGATGGAAAACGCGGCGATCAATGCCCCGCTGCCGCCGCCCACCAGCCATGCCCCCCAAGGTCCACGGCCAATGGGTAACGTCACCCGCGTCAACCCGAGCAATGCCAGCGTCGCCACCAGCATGTACACGCCAAGGCTCAACCATTCGCTGTCGATCCCGGTCAGCAGCCAGATGCCGCAGGGTACGCCGACCGCCGCCGCGACCAGAACCCGACGCAACAGCGGGTAATCGGCCTCGGCCCATGCATCGCGCAACAACATCAGGCTCGACGCCACCTCCAGGCACAACACCAGGGGTACGGCATCGCGCAGGGATCCGAGCATCGCCAGTCCGACGACCGCGATGGCCGCGAAGCCAAATCCTGTGAGACCACGTACAACGGCGGCTACCAGCACGCACAAGGCACTCAAGGTCCAATTCAATTCCGGGCTCACGGCGTGCTCCTTTGACAATGACGCCACTCTAGTCAGGCATCGGTGCACGCTTTAGAGCCAGATGGGCTTTTCAATGGGTCCAGTATTGGCCGTTCTGGCTCCATCGAAATGCCCAACTGGATCTAAGCACGCCGCGACCGCATGGCTAGGCTGCGGGGTATCCGGCCGATCTGTGCCCACCCTCAGGAGTAACCCCATGGCAACGAACCTGAACCATCAATGGATGCCCTTCACCGACAACCGGGAGTTTCAACGTGCCCCACAACTGTTCGTGCGTGCCGAGGGTGTGCGCTACTGGACATCTGAAGGTCGGGAGCTGCTCGACGGCAGCTCGGGGCTGTTCTGCTGTGCGGCCGGGCATGGCCGCACCGAAATCGCCGAGGCGGTGTGCAAGCAACTGCTGACCCTGGATTTCACCCCGCATTTCCAGCGTGCTTCGCCGTTGTCTTTCGAGCTTGCCGAGCGCCTTTGCCACCTCCTGCCGGCGGGCTTGAACAAGCTGTTCTTCACCAACTCCGGTTCCGAGTCGGTGGACAGCGCAATGAAGATCGCCCTGGCTTACCACCGGGCCAACGGCCAGGCTCAGCGCACCCGTTTCGTGTCGCGTGAATGGGCCTACCATGGGGTCAATTTCGGCGGTGTGGCCCTGTCGGGCATGATGCGCAATCGCCAGGCCTTCGCCGCCGGCGGTCTGCCCCACGTCAGTCACATGCGCCACACCTGGCAGGAAGACCAGCGCTATCAATTGGGCGAGCCCGCCCAGGGCGGGGACCTGGCCAGCGACCTTGAGCGCATCATCGCTACCCATGGCGCCGACAGCATTGCGGCGTGCTTTGTCGAGCCCATCGCCGGATCCATCGGTGTCTATGTACCGCCAGCCGGCTACCTGCAGCGCCTGCGCGACATCTGCGACCGCCACGGAATCCTGCTGGTATTCGACGAAGTGATCACCGGTTTCGGTCGGACGGGAGAGGCGTTTGCCGCGCAAAGCTTCGCGGTCAAGCCGGACATTATTACCATGGCCAAGGCCTTGACCAACGGCGCGATTCCCATGGGCGCGGTGGCCGTCGACGAAGCGATCTACGACGCCGTGGTCGGTGCCAGCCAAGGCCAGGGGCCAGAGCTGTTCCATGGCTATACCTACTCCGGTCACCCGGCAGCGTGCGCCGCCGCTCTGGCATCGTTGGACATTTACCGTGATGAGGACCTGTTCGGACGCGGTCAACAGTTGGCGCCCTACTTCATGGAGTCACTGGGCGGACTGCGCGGACTGCCCCAGGTCAGTGACTTGCGCGGCTACGGCCTGCTCAGCGGCATCCAACTGACCCCAGGGAGCTCGCCCGGGGCCAAGGGCGCGCAGGTACAGCGGGCGCTGTACGACGCCGGCCTGCACGTGAAAACGACAGGCGACGCGATCATCTTCGCCCCGGCGCTGGTGGCCAGCCGCAGCGACGTGGACGCGATGTTCGAGGTGCTCAAGAGCACCCTGGCCGAGGAAAGCCTTTAGGCCGGTTCGGCCTGGCGCAACTCGCGCCAGGCCTTGCCCAGTGCCTCGATGCCCGGCTCGATCAACGCCGTGGCGATCGCACCGAAGCCCAGCCGGAAGTAACATCCCGTGCGTCCCTCTCCGAGAAAATGAATATCCCCCGGCTCGATCAACACGCCGAGCCGGGCTACCCGACGTTGCAAGGCCCAGGCATCCACCATCGGCGGGCCGCTGACCCAGATCGATGAACCGCCCGCCATGCCACTGGCGTGGCACTCTGGCAAATGCTCGGCCAAGGCCCGGCTGATCACCCGCCATTTTCGCGCCAGCCGATCACGCTGGCGCCGGGCATGGGCATCGTAATGTCCCATGGCCAGGAACAGCGCCAGAATGCGCTGGTTGTTCGACGGCGGATGGCGGTACATGTACCGGCGCAAAGCGCGCAACTCATGGATCAGCTCGGCATCGGCGGCAACGAAGCCCAGCCGCACGCCCGGCAACAGGGTCTTGGTCAGGCTGCCCAGGTAAATCACCCGGCCACTGTCGTCGTAGCTCTTGAGCGCCGGGTGGTTGCTGCCGAGGAAGTTCTGCTCGCTTTCATAGTCGTCCTCGATAATCAGAAAGTCATTCTCGCGGGCACTGGCCAACAGCTCCAGGCGCCGGTACATCGGCATGGTCACCCCAGTCGGCGATTGGTGGCTGGGCGTGCAGAAGAGCATTTCGCACCCCTGCAATTGCTCGTCCACCACCAGTCCCTGCCGGTCAATGCGCAGGGGACGCAGCGTGCATCCGATCAGGCTGAAAATGTTCCGCGCATCGACATACCCGGGCTCTTCCAGGCCCATTTCGAGGCCAGGGCGACCCAACAGGCGCGCGATCATATAGAGCGAGTTCTGCGTGCCGACGGTTACCAGTACCTGTTCCGGTCGCGCCTGAATACCGCGTTTTGGCAACACCCGCTGGATGATCTGTTCCACCAGCAAGGGATCGTCGAGCATCACCTGGTCGTCGACCCAACTGCGCATGTGCGCGCCACTGGCGGCGATCCGCGCGCAATCGCGCCAGCGCGCGGCGGTCTGCTCGTCATCCTCTATCTGCCCGTAAATAAACGGGTAGCGGTACTCGCGCCAGTTGCGTGGCTTGACGATGGCGCGCATCTGCGCCGAACCGGTCTGCAGCCGATGTTCCCAGTCCGGGGCATGATCAGGCCGCTCGAAGAGTGCCGGGGATTTCGGTCGCAGGCTGACGTTGAGTTGCTGGCGCAGAAATTTTTCATTGATGAAATAGCCACGCCGGTCCGAGGGGGTGAGGTAGCCGTCTTGCACCAATTGTTCGTAGACCAGTACCACGGTGTTGCGCGATACCTTGAGCAACTGGCACAGCTTACGCGATGAGGGCATGGCGTCACTGGGCGGCAGCGCGCCATCGAGGATGGCGTTGAGCAGGCTCTCGCGCAGTTGCTCCTGCAAGCCGCGACCGGCTTCGAACGGACGAAAATAACGCTCCAACATAGTTCCTGCTCCCTTGATGGCGCACCTCGATGGCGCACCTGTCGTGCTGCACGCCCTACCCCCAAAGGTCTGGCGGGATAGCTGGCACCAAAGCCCGGCGCATCTGGATCTAAAGCAAGCAACGGGCCGGCACTAAGATCGAGTTGTGCGAAAAACAATGCCTTCCACCTTAGGAGCCACACCATGCTCAAGCCCCTGCACCAATGGATTCGACACTCACTGCTGTTACCCGCCGCCGCGCTGACCCTGGGCCTTGCAACTGTTGCCCAGGCACAGACGGTGACTATCGGCGTGCAAAGCATGTTCGCGCCGTGGAAGAACGCCATCGCCGAGAAGCAATTCGAGAAGGCCACTGGCTGGGACATCCAATGGCGCAACTTCGACAGCGGTGGCGATGTGATGCTGGCTATGGCCTCCGGTGACGTGCAGATCGGCGTGGCCGGCAGCAGCCCGATTGCCGCCGCCGTAAGCCGTGGCGTGGACGCCCAGTTGTTCTGGATTCTGGACAACATCAATGACGCCGAAGCCCTGGTAGTGCGCAATGGCAGCGGCATCGTCGCGCCCCAAGACCTGGCGGGTAAAACCCTGGCCGTGCCTTTTGTGTCCACCACGCACTTTCATGCCTTGTTTGCCCTGGAACAGTTCGGCCTGAGCGGCAAGGTCAAGGTCATCAACCTGCAGCCTTCGGACATCCCGGCCGCGTGGGAGCGCGGCGACATCGACGCGGCGTTCATCTGGGACCCGGCATTGGGTCGCCTCAAGCAAAGCGGGCAGGTGTTGCTGACCTCCGGGCAGTTGACCCAATGGGGCAAGGCCACCTTCGACGGCATCGTGGTCGACCGCAAGTTCGCCGCCGAGCACGGCGCCGGCATGCTTGCCCTGACCAAGGTGTTGCAGGCCAGCACCGCCGACTACGTGAAGGCGCCTGGCAGTTGGACCGCCGACTCGCCGCAAGTGATCAACGTGGCGCGCCAGTCCGGTGCCAAGCCTGACGAAGTGCCTCCCGTGCTGGCCCTTTACCAGTTTCCTCTGGCCACCGAACAGGCCGGTGCCAACTGGCTGGGGGCGGGCAAGGACGGTGGCGCGGCCAAGGCGCTGGCGGCCACTGCCGCCTTCCTCAAAGAACAGAAAAAAATCCCCTCGCTGCTGCCCGACTACAGCGTCGCGATCAACCCGGGCTTCGTCCAGGCCACCGAGTAAACCCAGCAACGGGCGGCGCGAGTCACCCCACCAAGAGGAAAAAGCCATGGGCCTGAGCCTGAAAATCCACGACGTGTCGGTACACTATCCCGGTCAGCAGAAAGGCCTGCGGGTAACGGCCCTGGCCGGGGTCAACCTGGACATCGCCAGCGGCGATTTCGTCGTCGCCCTGGGGGCGTCGGGCTGCGGCAAGACCACCCTGCTCAACCTGATGGCCGGCTTCATCCAGCCCAGCAGTGGTTTGATCACCCTGGGTGATTTCCACGGCCAGGTGCCGCAACAGACCTCGGCGGTGGCACAATTGCGCGACCAGGTCACCGGGCCAGGGTCCGAACGCGGCGTAGTTTTCCAGAAGCATGCGTTACTGCCCTGGTTGAATGTGCTCGACAACGTCGCCTTCGGCCTGAAACTTCGCGGCGTGGCCAGGGCGGAGCGCGAGGAGCGCGCACGGTACTTCCTGGAGCTCACGGGGCTGGCGGATTTCGCCGGCCACGCGGTGTATCAGCTGTCCGGCGGTATGCAACAACGGGTAGGAATCGCCCGGGCGTTGACCAATGATCCGCAGATGCTGTTGCTTGACGAGCCGCTCGGAGCACTGGATGCACTGACCCGCGAACGCTTGCAGGAACTGATCCTGCAGATCTGGATACGCACCGAAAAAATGATGTTTTTTATCACCCATGACGTCGAAGAAGCCCTGTTCATGGCCACCCGGCTGATCATCATGTCGCCACGTCCAGGCCGCATCACTCACGAGTTCCCGATCGACTTCGGCCGCCGTTTTCTCGCCGGCCAGGACGCCCGAACGGTGAAATCCAGTGCCGAATTCATTGCCCTGCGCGAGCAGGTGTTGAGCATTATCCACGGTGACGAGGAGGCCGCATGAGCCTGATGGACGAAAAACAACGCAACGCCGTGCTGCGCACCCTCAATGAACTGCGACGTGCCGCGCCCGCCCGACCGGGCGAACAGTATGGTGCACCGGGCAATGGTTCGAGCCTGGTCTTGAGCCTGGTCACCGTGGCACTGGCGTTTGCCACCTGGTACATCGCAACCAACGCCGGTTGGATCAAACCGCTGTTCCTGCCATCGCCCGAGGCCGTCTGGGCACAATTTCTGGACGTGGCCCGCGACGGGTTCGCCGACGCGACCTTGCTCAACCACATCGGCTGGAGTGCCCTGCGTGTCTTCGGGGCGTTTGTCCTGGCAGTGCTCACGGCGATCCCGGTGGGGATCATGATGGGTGTCAATCGCGTGGCCCGCGGGATTTTCGACCCGCTGGTGGAGTTCTACCGGCCACTACCGCCGCTGGCGTATTTGCCATTGGTGGTGATCTGGATGGGCATCGGTGAGGGCTCCAAGGTGCTGCTGATCTACCTGGCGATGTTCGCCCCGCTGGCCCTCAGCGCACGCGCCGGGGTCAAGTCGGTGGCCATCGAACAGATTCATGCCGCCTACTCCATGGGCGCCAGTCGTGCCCAGGTGCTGCGTCACGTGATCATGCCAGCGGCGCTGCCGGAGGTACTGACCGGCATGCGCATCGCAATTGGCTTCGGCTGGACCACCCTGGTGGCCGCCGAGATGGTTGCGGCCACAGCTGGTCTGGGCTTCATGGTGTTGACCGCTTCAAAATTCATGGCCACCGACGTGGTGATCATGGGTATCTTGGTCATCGGCGTCATGGCCTTGCTGTTCGACCTGGGCATGCGTTGGCTGGAACGGCGCCTGGTACCTTGGAAAGGCAAGGCCTGAGCATGCCTGCGGTTTCGCAGGCAACGCCCGGTAGTTGTTCGGGCATCGGCTGCCCCCGGCGTGATGGGCAGAAAACGGGCGATTCTGTTGAAAAAGTCGGTCATTTAAAGCGGCCTGATCATTAACCGGTAAACATTCCTTTTTGACACGCTGCTGTGTGAAATGTGCGTCTGGAAAATAGCTGCTGAAAGTAAAGATTTCGATCCGGGACGCGTAGTTTTCAGCTGCGGAAACCATGGCCGACTTTTTCAACAGAATCGGTCGACTTCTGCCGGTCACGACAGGCAGAAACCGGCCAGGAGCAGTCATTCGAGATATGTCCTCTAAGCAGACGCCCCCTACCTGCTCATCCACTGAGCCCACTTCAAACGAGGCGTATGCCCGAACAGAATTCCGCCGTCCAATTTACGCCGCGGGCCTGCCAGATTGGAAATGCTACGAATCACAATGTTCAACCCCTGTGTATGCGTGTGCCTCACAACATCGCAAGGCATGCAAAGGGGCGCACATTAATGCATTGATTCAGGGTTACGACCCACCCCACTGGAGGGGGTGCGTCATCCGCGCTTGCGCGCAACGATAATGGCTTCGTAACGACTCGACACCCCGAGTTTGATGAACATGTTCTTCAGGTTCCATTTGACGGTCTGCACGCTGATGTTGAGTGCCAGTGCGATGTGTTTGTTGGACATGGACTGTTCCAGCAGCGTGAGAATCTCCTGCTCGCGCTTGGTCAGCGGCTCTGTGTCATCGTAAGACCCCGTTAACGGTGCCGTAGACTTGTCACTGATTGGTAAAGTGATTTGCTTCATGCCGATCAGCAGTTGCTGCTGATACTGCACAAGCGTCTCCACTGACTGACAGTCCAGCCTGGCCAGCAAGTCACGTAATGCTTCGCTTTCGTCAAGAAACGTCCGTACCAAGCCCAATCGGTAACCTGAAGCGAGCGCTGTTGTTAGACTGTCGCGGGATGCCTCATCATTCCCGAGCCTATCCAATGCTATTGCTTTGAGAAGATCAGCTTTGACCAACAGCGTCCCCCTGTTGAGCAAGGTCGCGACTTCATGAACTTCCTCGATCGCCAGCAGTGCTGCCTCCGGTTCCTGCCTGGCCAGCGCCAGGCGAGCCCGTGACAAACTAGCCGCGGCGGTAATTGCGCTTTGGCATGATTTGGAACGTTGTGGCTGTAAAACTAGGTCATCGAGGGATGCCTGCAACGATTCTCCATGTCGCCAGTCACCGGCTTTCAGCACCAGGTTGACCTGCTCGGCAAGCATGACGGCAACGCCATGGTTCAACCCCAGCGCGCGGAAATGGCTTTCTTTTTTTGCGACATAGTCGAGCGCACTCCTTACGCCTTCCTGCAGGAACTGCAGCCGTGCATAAGTACGGGCGGCGCAGTACATGTATTCAGGCGCAGAAAAATGCAGCATGTCCAGGCGGTTGGCGAGGGTTTCTCGGGCGTCGTCGATGCGGTCAAGTTCGTACCACAACTCAGCCAGAATCGCCGCCGTACTGGTCGCACTTATCGAACGACGCCCATGATGGGTTTCCGCGTCTGCAAGGACGCTCGAACAGATGCGTTCGGCTTCCAGCACGTTGCCTTCGTACAGCGCGACGACACCCAGGGTGCTGCGGTTGACCAGCGCCACCTCGCTTGTGTTGCTGAGCATGAGGTGGTCAGCCAAGGCGTTGAATCGGCTTCGCGCCTGAGCATACTGTCCGATGGTGGCAAGCGCGGCCACGGTCAGCCCCCAGCGGAAGTACTCGAAAAAAGCATGCCCCAATGGCGCGTCGCCAATCTCGTTCAGATAGACCAGGCCGCTTTCCACGTCCTCGTCCATCTCTGCGATCAACGCCTGCAGCAATTTGATTTGCAACGCCTGGGTTGGTGTCGGGTGGCTCGACGTCAGGATGTCTTTCCAATGCCTGGCCGTGTCCAGATGGCCGACCATCACCGCACTCCAGGCCCCCATCAGCATCAATCGCGGATGTTGGGCGAGAAGCTCTGTCGGCACGCGCTCGATCCAGCGCATGAAGACGCCAAGATGACTGAGATTGGCCAGAGTAGGAATGGCCCGTTCAAGGATCTCCACTACCGTCTGAAAATCACCGCTGAGCACCGCGTGTCGAACAGCTTCGGTAAAGAGCTCCTCATTGGCGAACCATTGAGCAGCACGCAGGTGCAGCCCACTGACGTCGATCCCGCCCTGCTCCAGGCGCTGGTTGAGGAACTCAGCGAACATTGGATGCAGCCGATACCACTCAAAACGATCTTCCATGTCCACCGGCAGCAAAAACAGGTTTCGTGCTTCAATGGATGCAATCAGCTGCGGGGCATGCTCGTTTTCCGTGACATAGGCGGCCAAGGGAGAACTGAAACGACGCAAAACCGATATTTTCTGCATGAACTGGAACAACTCATCGGGTAGATCGCCAATGACGTCCTCGGAAAGGTACGCACCAAGACTCGCGCTGTTGAGCAACTGCCTGCCGGGTTTCGGCGACTTACCAGGCTTGGCCTTCATCGAGATCGACACCAGTTGCAGGCCGATCGGCCATCCGTTGGTCAAGTCGTGAATCGAATGTGCGGCGTCTAGATCGATATTGGCATCCAGATGATTCTTGAGAAAACTGAAGGACTCGCGAAAGGCGAACGACAGTTCAGTGCCGTCAATCTCGCAAAGCTCGCCCATTGCCCGCAGGCGACCGAGCAATAGCGGCGTCGCCACCCGTGATGCCAAGACAATGTGCAAATTCCCTGGGGCCGCGTCGACCAGCGCCTGTATCAGCGCCAAGATCGCGGGATCGGTGATGTGGTGAAAATCGTCGATCATCAGGTATTGCTCGGCCCCATCCCGGTCGAGCGTATTGACCAGGGCTGCGCACATCGCCTGCTGCCAACCAGTCTTACCCGCGTCGCTTATCAGCCACAGGTCGTCCTCCAGAACCAGTCCGATTTTTTGCAGGGTACCGATCAACCCAGCGCAGAACGTCGTCCTCGATGCATCCTCGGAAATCAGCGAAAGCCAAGCAACGCGCGCCCCCTCCTTGACCAATTCCATTCGCCATTGCGCCATCAACGTGGTCTTTCCAAACCCGGCGCTGCCGGTGATGACCATTAGTTTTTTATGGCGCGCATCGTTCAGACGCGCCATCAGTTCCTCACGCAATACAGCTTGGCTGGAGAGGCGCGGCGGAGCGAATTTGGTGCTGACAAGCAGGGTGTTGGGTTTCATCAGGCAAAACTCGAGCGAGGGCGATGAAGGTGACACCACTCCAGCGGGGTGGGCGAAAATCATCGGCAATGCATTAACTTGGAAGCATTCGGACTATGAGTGAACTTGAGATGGTATGTCCACCGATGACAGATGCCCAAAGACTTTCAATCGACAGCATGCGCACCTTTGTGCAGCGTGAAATTGCACCCGTCGCCAGTCTATTGCGCCACGCCGCAGCACCGCGCGATCAGCTGCTGGAACTCACTCAGGCGGTCGCCGAGTTCGGCTTGCCTGGCATGGTGGTGACCAGGTCCCTCGGAGGTCACGGCGTCGACTGGGTGACCCAGGGCAGACTGTTCGAAGAGTTGGCAGCAGGCAGTGTCGAACTTGCCTGTCAGGTATTGCTCAATACGCTCGCAACGACGCTGGTGATGCAGCATCCGGCGCTGGCTGAGCGCTATCTCCCCGAGTTGATCGCTGGCCGCAGACTTGTCGGAATCACCCGGAACGGCCCGACCAGTGCACTGCACGGTCGACGCAAAGGCGACGAGTGGCTCATTGACGGCAGATGCGACAACATCAGCGCAAGCCTGCAGACCGACTTGCTCATTTGTGCGGTTCGCGAACACTCGAAGGCTTCCTCATGGATATTGCTGGATCGCTCGGAAGACCGCTTCGAGATCCGTCATTACCACGATGTTGAAGGTGAGAAGCACATATGCCTGCAGATCACTCAGGCCCGACTCCCGACACAGCGCTGGCTCGGCGATGCAGCCCCTGCCTCGCTGATGACACGCCATGTGCTGGATACATTCAAATTGCATGAAGCGGTGATCCAATTGGCCCGTGGTCAGGCGTTGCTCGATGCATCGATGTCCCGGGCCAGGCACAACACGCAGTTCGGTCGCCCGATTGCCGCCCAGCACCTCGTGGCCATGCAGTTCGCCGAACTCGCCACCCAACTGGATGCTGCCCGGCTGATGTGCGGGTTGGGTTTTGCGCAACTCGATGCCGGTCGCCTGGATGGCAATATCGCCAGCCGCGCACGGTTGTTGACGGCCGAGATCGCGCAACGTATCGAACGGCGTATCAGCCGGATCGACAGCAGCAACGTCCCTCAGAACAACAACCCGAATTGGCCACACAACGGCGGACCGCTGGCTCTTCTCAGCGAGAGTATCGCCGAGGATGCGCAACGAATCGCCGTAGGCCTGATCGGCGAGTTACCCTGACTCTGAATATGCCAACGCGCGGCCAGGCCTGCACCTGAACCGCGCGGTTCCATCAGGGTTCCTCAGTCGAGTTTTTCGATGTCACTCAACACCCAACTGCGGTCGACCATCGCCTGTTGCGGTCCATAGATCCGGAACATGGTGAAGAACGGCTGGCCAGCCTGAGTGCTGATCCAGTTGGCTTCATGCCCGGTCGGCGGTTTCGGCCCGAAGTACAGATCGACGCTGCCATCAGGGTTCTTCTTCATCTGCTGGTTGTAGGAGTCAAGCCCGACTACCCTCGCCTCGCGGATGAACCCGGCAGTACGCGCGTCGTACACATCGAGCGCCCAGAAATCCCGTGCCGGCGCGTTGGCCGGGATGGTCAAGCGGTAGCTCTGGCTGCCATCAAGGGGCTCGCCTTTGCCGGTTTCGTAGCTTTTCATGTACACCTGTGGCCCCGGCGGCACGATGGGGCCGAACATGGCAAACCAGGCAAAAGCCCGCTCGTCCAGATAGACACCCTGCCCCGGCTCGATGAACGTCAGTTTGGTGCCAATCGCCTGTTTTGGCCCGGCCAGTGAGCGCCATTTGCGTCGCCCTTCCCAAACCTCGATACCCGATCGGGCGTAGCCGTCCATCATGTAGGCGTGTGCTTCACCGATGGCCGCGTCGAGTAGTTTCTGACGCTGGGCGTCTGCCTTGAAGTCCAGACCTTTACCAATGCCCAGCGCATTCAATTGCCCCATCATGCTCAGGTCGCGATCCTGCACCGGTTCTTCACTGACCATCCGCGCCAATGAGTCGTAGAAACTGGCGTCATAGCGGGCGATGGCTTCAAAGACTTTGTCGGCCACGTCTATGTAGCGGTTGGAGGCCGGTGTCTGCGCCTGCTCAAGTGGGTAAACTTTCAAGGTTTTCAGGTAGTCGACGCCATTCGCCAAGTCCTGAGTGCTGGTGGTTTGGGTGATGACCCTCAACAAGGTGTAGTTGTTGTAGGTGTTGCTTTGGATGGGGATGAAACCGGCCGGCACTTCACCCTTATAGCCCGGCGGCAACATCAGGTAGCGCCCACCTTTGCCCTGATCCTGCCCGCGGCTGCCGACATTGAGCAACGGGATGGTCCAGGCATCGAGCACTGCGCCATAGAGACCTGCCGTAGTGGTTGCCGGAATATCCAGAACAACAGGGCCATCCTTCAGATTGACGAAAGTCATGACGTAAATGGTGGAATGATTGGGGGTGGTGGTCTGGTTCTTCCAATCCGACGGACGCGACCAGTACATGACGTCGTTATAGCGTGCGCCGGCATCGCGAAAATAGGCCTGGCGCATGGCATCGAAGTTCACCAACGGCATGCCCCAGACCGCCGCTTCAACTGCACGGCGTTCAATCATGCGGGTGTGTAGGACTTCAGGGGTCAACAGTGTCTGGGTCTGGCTGAATGACGGCAGCGGAGCGCCGGTCAGTCCCAACCCCAACCCAAGGCTGATCAAGCAGGCTGCAAGCAAGGTCTTGCGGCCACGCGACCCGACATTTGTGCAGTGAGATTGCATAGTTTCTGGGTCCTCAACTTACTGTTTTTATTGTTTGCCGTGCCACGGATGAATCAGGCCACACCGCGCTTGCGGCCCTCCCAGAACGGCGCTCGCAGGTCGGTCTTGAGCACCTTGCCCACGCTGGAAACCGGCAAACTGTCGCGGAACTCGACACTACGTGGGCACTTGTAGCCGGCGATGCGTTCGCGGCAGTGACTGACCACTTGCTCGTCAGTGACTATCGCGCCGGGTTTGCGGATGATCACCGCGTGCACCGTTTCGCCCCACTTGTCGCAGGGGATGCCGATCACCGCGACCTGGGCCACGGCCGGGTGGCTGGCGATGGCGGTCTCCACTTCAGCGGAATAGATGTTTTCGCCGCCGCTGACGATCATGTCCTTTAGGCGGTCGCACACATGGACGAATCCATCGTCATCCATGTAGCCGCCGTCACCGGTGTGCATCCAGCCATTGCGCAATACTTCAGCGGTGGCTTCAGGTTTGTTCCAGTAACCGAGCATGACGTTCGCCCCGCGTACGGCTATCTCCCCGACGGTGCCACGCGGCACTTCCAGGTCTTCGGTATCGACGACGCGCACTTCCACGCACGCCGCCGGCTGCCCGGCCGAGTGCATTTTGCCGCTTTGGTGGTGTTCTGCGCTGTGATACTCGGGTAACAGCAAGGTGGCGATGGGCGCCAGTTCTGTCATGCCGTAACCCTGGCGGAATCCGGCGCTGGGGAACGTATCACGGGCACGATCCAGCAAAACTGGTGTGATGGGTGATGCGCCGTAGCCCAGGGTTTGCAGTGACGACAGGTCAAGGCCGGCGGTGTCAGGATTGTTGGTCCGCCAGTCCAGCAGCATCTGGATCATGGTCGGTGCCAGAAGGATTTCGCTGACTCGCTCGGTGGCAATGGTTTCCAGCACGGTCTGTGGCAGGAAAGAAGGCAGGACGATGTGGGTACCGCCGCTGATGAACAGTGCGGTCATGGCCGCAAAGTCAGCCAGATGGAACATCGGCATCGTATGCAGGAAACGTTCGTGTGGACGGCAGGAGCCAGACATAACGATGGCCATCGATGAAACGCAGACGTTCGTGTGGCTGAGCATCACACCTTTCGGAAAACCGGTGGTGCCACCGGTATAAAAGATACCCAGCAGCTCATCGCCGCCGCGACGTGCGTCCTCGACTGGCGCGTACTCGGCAATCAACGCTTCGTAATTAAGCATGCCGGACGGTGTTTCACCGTCACCCGCATAGATCACCACCCGTAGGGTTTTTGCTGTTTCGATGATCTTGCTCGCATGGGCCAGAAAGTTGTCGTCGACGATCAGCACCGTCGTACCCGAATCGTCAAGCGAGTAGATGATTTCCGTCACACTCCAACGGGTATTGACCGGGTTGAGCACCGCATCGGCCCAAGGCACTGCCTGGTAGTACTCGATGTAGCGCAGGGAGTTGAGCGACAGCATCGCCACGCGATCACCGCGTGTGACGCTCAGGCCCTTTAACGCACCGGCGAGGCGTGCAACGCGATCGCCAAATTCGGCGTAGGTGATGCCGCGACCCTGATAGCGAATGGCAGTAGCGTTCGGGCAGCGTTGCAGGTGACGGTGCAAACCTTGGGTGATGTACATCGGGAACTCCCATTCTTATTGTTCTGGGGCTATGGCCTTGTTAGAGGCCATCGGTAATCAGGCGTACCCGTTCTAGCGCAGTATCGGGCCAGCGCTTGCGCACCTCTTCCCTGTCGGGGTGATGGGCGTGGCAAGTGCCGAGGAACCAGGGCTTCGGTACGACATAACCCGGCTCGCGGGCCGCACGCTCACGTTCGGCTTCGCGCAGCAGATCCACGGTGCTTTGGTACAACGTGGTCGCCATCGGGCCAAGCAATTCGGTCAGGTGGGTACAGCCTTGAACTCCGCCCACGCGCTGGATCATCTGCTTCTTGAAGCCAGGACCTACCTTCAGACCGATCAGGCTTTTGTAAGCGGAAACGATTTCCGGGCAAAACGGTGTTGGGAAGTCGTCCATGACCGCCTCGACGTTGCGAATGTTGAACTGCAGATCCGCGGTGATGACAATTCGCATCCGGTGCACGGGCGCACCGGCAGTGATGACTTTGTAGAAGGCATCATGGTCGTGATGTTTGCTGTCCAGCAGCGTGCCTTCCAGATCGATCAGACCATCGCTACGCAGGTATCCGGTACAGATCACCTGTCGTGTATGCAGCGGCTGGCGTTCTTTTTCGCCCGATACAGGTTGCTTCATTGCACTTATCTCGACGCCGGGGACATGAACTCGGGACTCAGAGCGAACGACCGACCAGCTCGCGCTGGATTTCGTTGGCGCCACCGTAAATACGTGCAACGCGCGCATCAGCCCACATCCGGGCGATCGGGTATTCGTTCATGTAGCCGTAGCCACCGAAGAACTGCAGGCAGGTATCGAGCACTTCGCTCTGGCGTTCTGTCAGCCAGAACTTGCCCATCGAGGCCAGCGTCGAGTCGAGTTTGCCCGCGACCCATTGCGCGATGATGTGATCGCAGAACGTGCGCGAAGCGAATACGGTGGCCTTGACGTCAGCGAGGCTGAAACGGGTGTTCTGGAAATCCAGTACCGGCTTGCCGAACACCTGGCGCTCTTTGGTGTACTCAAGGGTTAGCTTGAGGGCGCGTTCCATGGTGGCGGCGGCGCCAATGGCGATCTGCGCCCGTTCGAACGGCAGTTGCTTCATCAGCGTGTACAGGCCTTTGCCTTCGACACCGCCAAGCAGGCAGTCGGCCGGGACTTCGACATCGTCGAAGAACATTTCGGAAGTATCCGACGATAGCAGCCCGATCTTGTCCAGGCACTTGCCGCGACGGAAGCCCGGCAGCTTGGTGTCAACCAGGAAAATCGAAATACCCTTGGAGCCGGCGGACATGTCGGTCTTGGCGACCACGGCCACCATGTCGCTGGTCTGGCCGTTGGTGATGAACGTCTTGGCGCCATTGATCACATACTTGTCGCCTTGCTTGACTGCGCGGGTACGGACAGCCTGCAAATCGGAACCGGTGCCCGGCTCGGTCATGGCGACGGAGCAGATCACTTCACCCGAGGCAATCTTCGGCAGCCAGTGCTGCTTTTGCGTCTCAGTGCCGTCATCGAGGATGTAGTGACCGACGATGTGGTTGATTCCAACGCCCATGCCGGATACACCGGCATAGAACAGTTCACTGACCACCACTGCCAGGTGCGCCGGTGTGCCGCCCGAACCGCCATACTCCACGTCGATATCGGGCAGGATCATGCCCATTTCGCCCGTCGCCAGCCATGAAGCGCGGTCGGCCTGGTGCTGCTCACGCCACTTCTCTTCCATGGGTGCCAATTGGGTGGTGACAAAACGGCGAACACTGTCGGCAAATGGCGCGACGTCTTCGTCGAGCCAAGGGGAACGGTAGCTATCCAGCATGGCGAATACCTCAAAATTCTTATTGTTGTCATGACCCGAACGCTCCGCGGTGAATGGCGAGGCGCCGGGATTTTCACGATCAGTGTTTAAACAGCACCGTGACCGCCACCGCAGACCAGGGTCTGGCCGGACACGTAGTTGGCTTCCGGCAGGCACAGCATCACCACCGAACCTGCGGCTTCTTCCGGCGTGCCCGGACGGCCCAGCGGGATCATCTGGCTGGCGCCGTCAACCATGGCCTGCTGTACACCGACCTTGATCTCGCGGCCCTCGATGTTGACGGTCTTGCTTTCGTTGCCGGCCAGTGCCTGAGTCAGACGCGTATCGATGAAGCCGAACGCTACGGCGTTGACGCACACCTTCATGCGGCCCCACTCGCGGGCCAGCGTCTTGGTCATGCCGAGGATGCCCGCCTTGGCCGAGGAGTAGTTAGCCTGACCAGCGTTGCCACCGGCAGCAACGGAAGAAATGTTGACCACCTTGCGGAAAACCTCCCGACCTTCGGCGACTTCTTTCTTGGCCTGAGCGCTGATGACCGGCTGGGCGGCGCGCAGGATGCGGAAAGGTGCGGTCAGGTGGCAGTCGAGAATCGCGTACCACTGCTCATCGGTCATCTTCTGGATCACATTGTCCCAGGTGTAGCCGGCGTTGTTAACGATGATGTCGATGCCGCCAAAACTTTGAACGGCGGTCTGCACAAAGCGCTCAGCGAAATCGGCGGCAGTGACACTGCCGACACAGGCCACGGCTTCGCCGCCGGCGGCGCGGATCTCAGCGACCACTTCTTCGGCGGGCGCGGCGTCCAGGTCATTGACCACGATTTTGGCGCCATAGGCGGCCAGTTGCAGGGCGACACTGCGACCAATCCCACGACCGGAACCGGTGATCAGAGCGACTTTGCCTTCGAGCTTTTTCATTATTGTTTTCCAAGGATAGGGAGTTGGAGGATTCAGACCAGCGCTACGACGGCTTCGCCGACAAGCTTGTCCTCGCCATATTGGTTGGCGCAGTGGATCGCCAGGCGCACACGCTTCTCGCCATTTTCTTCAAATTTTTCGGTGATTTTGCCTGTGCAAGTCGGCGTGTGGCCGAGCTGGGTGATGCCGGTAAAACGCATCGACAACGAACGCACCTGTTGCTGCGGTACCCACTGGGTCAGCAGGCGTCCCAAGTAGGCGGCGGACAACATGCCGTGGGCAAATACGTCGGGCATGCGCGCCTTGCGGGCGAAGTCGATGTCGATATGGATCGGGTTGTGGTCACCCGAAGCGCCGCAGTAGAGGGCCAGGGTGGTGCGGTTGATGGCTGGCAGGTTCAACGCCGGCAGTTCATCACCTTCGTGGATATCGCTGTATTGAATATTCATGGGTATGTTCCTCAACGTTGAACGAGGGTGCCGCGGACATCGGCGATGTGGATGCCGTCCTGATTGGTCACGCGGGTTTCGTTGACCACGAACTGCAAGGCGCCACCCTTCTTTTCGTAGACATCGACTACGCGGGAATCGAAAGTCAGCGTGTCACCGGCAACGGCGCTGGCGTGGTACACGAACGATTGCTCGGCGTGCAGGATGCGCCCCAGGTCAAAGCCGTAGATGTCCAACATTTCCACCAGGTCGCGCCCCTCGCCTTGCAGGCACAGGAGGAACGTTGGTGGTACCGGCAGGGATTTATAGCCAGCGGCCTGAGCCGCAGCTTCGTCGGTGTATACCGGGTCGGTTTCACCAATCGCCTTTGCGAAGAAACGCAGGCGGCCTTTTTCCACTTCGGCGCTGGTGACGCCGAGCGAGCGGCCGATCAGACTCTTGTCTGCCATTTCACTACTCTCCTATCAGGGTTCTCAGACCCGCGCCCTTGGAGGCGGGTCCAATGGATCAGCCGCGGCCGTAGAGCGTCACGACGCAAGCGCCGCCCAGTCCGAGGTTGTGCTGCAACGCATGACGCACACCCTGTACCTGACGGTCCTGAGCCGTGCCGCGCAATTGATGGGTCAGTTCGTAGCACTGCGCCAGCCCAGTGGCGCCCAGCGGGTGCCCCTTGGAAAGCAGCCCGCCCGACGGGTTGGTGACGACTTGGCCGCCATAGGTGTTGTCGCCGTCGAGCACAAATCGCTCGGCGCCACCGACCGGACAAAGACCCAGCGATTCATAGGTCAGCAGTTCGTTGTGGGCGAAGCAGTCGTGCATTTCGGCGACGCGGATGTCCTGCGGTCCTACACCAGCCTTCTCATACACTTCATGAGCGGCGCGCTGAGCCATGTCGAAACCGACCATTTGGATCATCGATGGCGGCTCGTAGGCGATTGGCATGTCCGTGGTCATCGACTGGGCGAGGATCACCACGTCTGTGCGCAAGCCGTGTTTGCGGGCGAAAGCCTCGGTGCAGATGATTGCCGCCGCGGCACCACAGGTTGGCGGGCAAGCCATCAGGCGGGTCATCACGCCGGGCCATACGACCTGATCGTTCATCACGTCTTCGGTAGTCACGACCTTGCGGAACAGCGCCAGCGGGTTGTTGGCCGCGTGACGGCTGGCCTTGGCGCGGATGGCCGCGAAGGTGCTCATTTGCGTGCCGTATTTGTGCATGTGCTCACGACCGGCGCCACCGAACATCTTCAGCGCCATGGGTACGCCTTCGGCATCGGCGGTCAGCAGGTCCGCCACTGCCGAGCTTTTGCCCATGGCGGCCGGGCGATCTTCCCACTGGTTTTTCAGCGCGCCGGGTTGCATTTGCTCGAAGCCCAGCGCCAGGGCACATTCCACCGCACCGCTTTCTACGGCCTGGCGTGCCAGGTACAGCGCGCTGGAGCCGGTCGAGCAGTTGTTGTTGACGTTGACTACCGGGATACCGGTCATCCCCACTTCATAGAGGGCCGACTGACCAGAGGTGGAATCGCCGTAGACGTACCCGACATAGGCCTGCTGCACCAGCCGGTAATCCAGCCCAGAATCCTTGAGGGCCAGGCAGGTCGCCTCGGCGCCCATTTCGATGTAGGAGCCGCTGGCACCTGGTTTCAGAAACGGAATCATACCTACGCCGGCTACATACACTTTCTGCGACATCGTCTTCTCCATTGTGTGGTTGTGCCTCGTGACACCAGGTTCACGAGATCAAGCGACGGCTGGGCCGGCTCACACTTTCAAGATACGTAGCGTGCTTGCGATACGACCCGCCCTCGAAGAGTGGGTGGGGTGGGTGGGTTCCTCGCCACTGGTTCGGTGTCGCGCCTGACTGACGGCGTTTTACCCCCTCCCTGCCCGCCACTCTTCGAGAGTGGGTCCGATCATTCGCCACTGCCTTAGCTTCTCTGGCCATGCACGGAAAACGCACAGAGGAGTTTCCATGACGGTTCTACAAGGCAAAGTTGCGATCGTGACCGGCGCAGCGTCCGGCATCGGGCGGGCCACTGCCCTGCTCTTCGCGCGTCAGGGCGCCAAAGTGGTCGTGGCGGACATGAATGAATCCGCGGGCCTGGAGGTGGTGCGGTTGATTGAGCAGGAAGGCGCGCAAGCGTTCTTTCAAATGCTCGATGTACGCAGTGAGGAAAATTGTGCGGCGCTGGTCGATTCGACGTTGCAGCGATATGGCCAACTCGACATCGCCCTCAACAACGCCGGCGTCTTTGCCGCACCGACCTTGACTGAGGATCAGGGCCTGGCGCTCTGGCAACGCATGCTCGATGTCAATCTGACGGGCGTCTTCAACTGCATGGTTCACGAGCTGCGCGCGATGAAATCCCGCGGCGGTTCCATCATCAATACCGCCTCGGTCGCCGGTATCAGTGGCACTTATGGGGCTGCGGCGTATTGCGCCTCCAAGCATGGCGTGATCGGCCTGACCCGCAGCGCAGCTCTGGAATACGGCAAGTACGGCGTGCGCATCAACGCCCTGTGCCCCGGATTGATCGAGACGCCCATGACCGCCGGCCCGGACAGCGGTTTCAACGAAAAAATGATCAACGCGGGCGTCAAAAGCTCTGCCTTGCGCCGCCAGGGCACGCCTGAGGAAATGGCCGAAATGGCGCTGTGGCTGGCCTCGGACCGGTCGTCCTATGCCACCGGTGGGCACTTCGTGGTCGACGGCGGTGTATCGGTTTGAGCCGTGATGCCTGCTCGCCCCCCCCCCATTTTTTGACACATGCAATGGAAGTCATTGATATGAAACTTCTGCAAAACAAGGTGGCCATCGTCACCGGCGGTTCATCCGGTATCGGCCGTGCGACAGCCCTGTTGTTCGCCCGCGAGGGTGCCCGGGTGGTCGTGGCGGACATGAACGACGCGGCAGGACAAGCCGTGGTCGACGAAATTCGCCAATCCGATGGTGATGCCTTCTTCCAGCGGGTCGACGTGCGCCGCGAGGAAGATTGCGCGGCGCTGGTCGAGGTAACGCTGGGCCAATACGGCCAGCTCGACATCGCCTTCAACAATGCCGGCATCAGCGGTTCCACCGGGCTGATCGAAAACCAAAGCCTGGAGCACTGGCGCAACGTGCTGGATGTGAACCTGACCGGGGTTTTCAACTGCATGGTGCATGAACTGCGCGCCATGAAAGCGCGCGGCGGTTCGATCATCAACACCGCCTCGATCATGGGTCTGCAAGGCACCGCTGGCGCATCCGCCTACTCGGCGTCCAAGCATGGCGTGATCGGCCTGACCCGCAGTGCCGCGCTGGAATATGGCAAGTACGGCGTGCGAATCAACGCGCTGTGCCCGGGTTTCGTAGAGACACCGATGATCGTCGGAGTCGGCAGCGAATTCGATCCCGATACGCTGGCGACGATGCTCAAGACCATTCCCCAACGCCGGCTGGGCGAGCCGTCCGAACAAGCACAAATGGTGCTCTGGTTGGCCTCGGACCGATCTTCATATGCCACCGGCGGACACTTCGTAGTGGACGGCGGTTACACGGCTTAAACCTGACAGTTGCACATTTTTTAGTGGAGCCTCTATGAACTACGAACAGTACAACTTCATCACCTTCGAAAAAGACAACGGAGTGTTGACCGTACGTTTGAATCGCCCTGAAGCTTTCAACGCGGTGAACGGTGCACTGCACGAAGAGCTTTCCCGGGTATTCGCCGACATCGCCGCCGACCGCAGCGTGCATGCCCTGGTCCTGACGGGTGAAGGTCGCGGTTTTTGCGGTGGCGGCGACCTCGCCTGGATGCGTGACATCGATCAGCAAGGCATCGATCAGCTGTTCCGTGAAGCACGCAAGATCATTATCGACATGCTTGAACTGCCACAGCCGATCATCGCGGCGGTCAATGGTCACGCGGCCGGTCTTGGAGCAACCCTGGCGTTGTTCTGCGACATGATTTTCGTCGCCGAGTCAGCGAAAATTTCCGACCCTCATGTACGCGTAGGCATTGCTGCCGGTGATGGCGGTGGTGCTATTTGGCCCCTGCTGGTCGGCCCTGCCCGCGCCAAACAATACCTGTTTACCGGCGACACGCTCAGCGCTACCGAAGCCGAGCGCATCGGCCTAGTCAATCAGGTCGTAGCCAATGGCGAAGTGTTGACCAGCGCCACCGCGATGGCCCGACGCATGGCTGACGGTCCGCGCCTGGCGATCCAGGCCAGCAAGGCCGTCGTCAACAAGATCCTGCGCGACACCGTCAACCTGGTCCTCGATACCTCGCTAGCCCTCGAGAAGGAAAACTTCTTCAGTGCCGACCACAAGGAGGCGATCAAGGCCTTCGAAGAGAAGCGCTCCCCGGTCTACCGCGGCGCCTGATGCGAGCCGGTGCGCAGGCCTATTCGATCTGCCCCGCGCGCCGCCTACCCTCTCCTCATTAGAGAACCTTTCAATGGACATCCAATACACGCCGGCCGAACTGGCCTTCCGTGAGGAAGTGCGGGCTTTTCTGCATGACAAGCTACCCCCGGAGCTGGCCGCCAAAGGACGGTTGGGCAAACGCCTGACCAAGCACGATTACGTGAGCTGGATGGCGGCGCTGAACGAACGCGGCTGGTACGCGTCCCTGTGGCCGGCGGAGCTGGGCGGCACTGGCTGGAGCGAA
Source organism: Pseudomonas sp. P1.8 (assembly GCF_001269805.1). NCBI lineage: Bacteria > Pseudomonadati > Pseudomonadota > Gammaproteobacteria > Pseudomonadales > Pseudomonadaceae > Pseudomonas > Pseudomonas sp. P1.8. The sequence continues at coordinate 536,667 of NZ_LHVM01000013.1, read as the reverse complement.
GTACAGAAGCATATTTTCGAAGACGAGTGCGCCGCGTTCGGTGCGCCGCCGGTACTACCGTTCGGGGTGGTGATGGTGGGCCCGGTCATCATCAAGTTCGGCACCGAAGAGCAAAAAGCCCATTACCTGCCCCGCATCCTCGACGGCACCGACTGGTGGTGCCAGGGTTATTCCGAACCCGGTGCCGGTTCCGACTTGGCCTCGCTGAAGACCCGCGCTGTGCGCGACGGCGATCACTACGTCGTCACTGGTCAGAAAACCTGGACCACCCAGGCTCAGTTCGCCGACTGGATTTTCTGTCTGGTGCGCACCAATAGCGAAGCCCAGGCGCAACGTGGCATTTCATTCCTGCTGATCGACATGAAAAGTCCGGGGATCAGCGTGCGGCCGATCATCACCCTCGACGGCGACCATGAAGTCAACGAGGTTTTCTTCGACGACGTGCGCGTGCCAGTGGCCAACCTGGTGGGTGAGGAAAACCACGGCTGGACCTACGCCAAGTACCTGCTGACCCACGAACGCACCACCGTCGCCGGCATCGGCACCTCGAAAGCGCAGCTACGCCAGCTAAAGCACATTGCTGGCCGGGAACAGCGTAATCGCCGGCCATTGATCGACGACCCGCTGTTTCGCGCACAAATCGCCGAAGTGGAAATGCAACTGATCGCAGCCGAAATGAGCACGCTGCGGATGCTCGCCGCCGCCCGTGATGGCGGCGGCATCGGCGCCGCCAGCTCGTTTCTCAAGGTCAAAGGCTCCGAGATTCGCCAGTCCTTGAGCCACCTGATGCGCAAGGCTGTCGGCCCTTACGCGCTGCCGTTCCTGGATGCGGAACAAGAACAAGTGACTACCGACAATCTGCTCCACACCGAATACAGCTCCACGGTGTCGGGTCAGTATTTCAACCTGCGCAAGCTGTCGATTTTCGGTGGTTCCAACGAGATTCAGAAAAACATCGTCTCAAAGATGATTCTTGAACTGTAAAAGGCCGCCCGATCATGGATTTCAAATTGACTGAAGAGCAGCAGATGCTGCAGGACACCGTGGCGCGTCTGGTTCGCGACCACTACAGCTTCGAGCAACGCGAGCGTTTTCGTCTCAGCGAAGCCGGATTCAACCCGCTGTTCTGGGCTCAGCTCGGCGAACTCGGCCTGACCGCCGTACCGTTCGCCGAGCAACTGGGTGGCTTTGGCGGTGATAGCGTGGACACCATGCTGATCATGACCGAACTCGGCCGTGGACTGTGCCTTGAACCCTATATGGATTCGGTGATTCTGGCCGGCGGCCTTATTAGCCAACTGGGTAGCCCGGCACAGCAAAACGATCTATTACCACGCATTGCAAGCGGCGAATTGAAGGTCGCCGTGGCAACCGAAGAACTGGACAGTCATTACCAACTGAGCTCCGTGCAAACTCGCGCCACGCCAGCCACCGGAGGATGGCGTCTGTCCGGTCGCAAATCGGTGGTCATCGGCGCTCAGTTTGCTGGCCTGGTTCTGGTGTCCGCCCGCGTTGAGGGTGAGGAGGATGACGAATCCGGCATCGGCCTGTTCGTGATTGACCCTGCCCACGCGGATGTTCTGCGCCGCGATTATCAAACCATCGACGGTCGCCGGGCCAGCGAACTCTACCTGGATGGCGTATTTGTCAGTGACGCCCAGCAACTGGGCGAAACCGGCGAGGCCTTCCCGGCGCTGCGTTACCAACAAGGTCGCGCCATCGCGGCACAATGCGCTGAAGCGCTGGGCAGCATGGAAGAGGCCTGCAACCTGACCCTGGACTTCCTCAAGACCCGCAAACAGTTTGGTCAGCCCATCGGCAAGTTCCAAGTACTTCAGCACCGCATGGTGGACATGCGCAGTGAACTGGATCAGGCGGCGTCAATGGTCATTCTTGCCGCTTGCGTGGCCGACGACCCCGACAGCCTTGAACGCAGCCGTGCCCTGGCCGCGGCCAAGTTCATTGTCACCCGCGCCGCGCGCCACATCTCAGAGCAAGCCATCCAGCTGCACGGAGGGATTGGCATGACCGAGGAATACAACCTCTCTCACCACGCCAAGCGACTGGTGATGTTCAGCCATCAGTTTGGCGATGATGACTACCACCTCGCGGCGTACAGCCGCCTGATGGATGTCGCATGAGCCCGTACTTTTTTCCCCGGCTGCAACCTGTGTAACCGTTGAGGTGTTTTCATGCTGCAAGGCATAAAGATTGTGGAAATTTGCGGTATCGGTCCTGGCCCGTTTTCGGCCATGCATTTGGCCGATCTGGGCGCTGAAGTGATTGCGGTTGAGCGCGATGCCAGTGGCGCGTCGAGGGTCAACGTGCTCAACCGAGGCAAGCGTTCGGTGATCGCCGATCTGAAAAGTGCCGTGGGTAGGGAGCTGGTCTTGCGCCTGATAGAAGACGCAGACGCGCTGATCGAAGGCATGCGCCCTGGCGTGATGGAACGCCTGGGTCTTGGGCCGCAAGATTGCCAGGCCCGTAACCCGAGCCTGGTCTACGGCCGCATGACCGGCTGGGGTCAGTCCGGACCGCTGGCCAAGGTCGCCGGGCACGATAATAACTATGCGTCGCTGTCCGGCGCGCTGTTTCACAACGGTGCGTCCGAAGCTCCCCCCTCCTCCGCATTCGCCACGTTAGGCGATGTCGGTGGCGGCGCGCTATACCTGACCATCGGCTTACTGAGCGGCATTCTCAACGCACGGGCCACCGGCAAAGGGGCGGTGGTCGATGCGGCCATCGTCGACGGTTCGGCACACATGCTCCAGCTCATGCTTTCGACACGTAACCTGGGCTTTATGGGTGATGAACGCGGCAAGAATATTCATGACAGCTCGCCGTTCTATGCAACCTATCGCTGCGCTGATGGCGGATTCATTACGCTGGGTTCGATCGAGCCGCAGTTCTATTCACTGCTGCTGGAAAAACTCGGCCTCCAGGCTGACTCGCGCTTTGTCTGGCAATGGGATCGCCGGTTCTGGAAAGAACAGCACCAGCATTTCACCGAGCTGTTTTCCAGCAAGACACGCGCACATTGGTGCGAACTGCTGGAAGGTAGCGATGTGTGCTTTGCCCCGGTATTGGCACCCAGCGAAGCCGCGCTGCATCCGCACAACACCGCTCGTGAAACCTGGTTCGAGCGCGATGGGTTGCTGCAAACCGCCGTCGCACCGCGCTTCAATGGCGAGGTGGTACAGCCTGCAAGCGTGCCGAAAACGGGTGAACATACCGAGCAGATCATGGGCATCCTGAACTCACCGGCAAAAGGTTCCGTCTGGCAGTCTTCTTGACGCTCGTACGGCCGATGCCAATCAGATAAAACCCGGAACCTGTGGGAGCGAGCCTGCTCGCGATGAGGACGGCACATTCAACATCAACGTTGACTGAGCTGAAGCTATCGCGAACAAGCTCGCTCCTACAGGTTTTTCGTTCGCCTCGAAATTCTTGAGCGAACCACCCCCTCCCCACTCTCCCCACTCTCCCCACTCCTTTTCCCCTCCTCCCGAGTGGGCTGCTCAGGCGCGGTGGACCGTAGCATCGGGACGGCACTGAGAACTGACCAGTCAGTCGGCAATTACCCGCAAGCGGGTTCAGCGCTTACACACTTTTCACCCCACTCGGAGTACCGCATGAGAAAAACAACAATGCGCGGAATTTTTCGGCCGCAACTGCTGGCCACGGCTGTTGCTTTGGGCATCAATGCACCGGCTTACGCAGTCAACTTCAGCATTGGGGAGATTCAGGGCAGCTTCGACAGTTCGTTGTCGCTTGGGTCCAGTTGGTCCGTACGCGCACCAGACCCGGACTTTATCTCCAACTTCAATTCCCAAGGGGTCAGGGGCAACGCATCTGCGCGTACCAGCGATGACAACCGCTTGAACTTCAAGAAGGGCGAGACATTCTCGAAGATCTTCAAAGGCGTGCATGACCTGGAACTGAAGTACGGTGACAGCGGCGCTTTCGTGCGCGGCAAGTATTGGTACGATTTCGAATTGATGGACGAGAGCCGGCCGTTTTACGACATCGATGATAATGGCCGCCAACGTGCGGCGAAGTCGTCCGGAGCGATGTTCCTCGACAGTTTCGTCTATCACAACTACACACTCGACGAATTGCAGGGCAACGTGCGCCTGGGCAAGCAGGTGGTGAGCTGGGGCGAAAGTACCTTCATCGGTAACTCGATCAACAGCATCAACCCGATCGACGTGGCGGCTCTGCGGCGGCCCGGTGCCGAGGTCAAGGAAGGCTTGATTCCGGTGAACATGTTGTATGTCTCGCAAGGCCTGTCCGAGAACGTCACCGCCGAGGCTTTTTACCAGATTGAATGGGCACCCTCGGTCCTGGACAACTGCGGCACCTTCTTCGGTAACGATGTTACGCCTGAAGGCTGCAACGACCGCGCAGTGATCGCCGGTCTTGACCTGCCTCCAGGTGTAGCGACCAACACCGGATCTGGTTTGCAGGTGGCGGGCACTGCAGCACAGGGCGGTGGCGTGGATGATGCTTACGTGACGCGCACCAAGACCAAGGACGCCAAGGACAGCGGCCAGTTTGGCGTGGCCTTGCGCTGGTTTGCGCCGGACTTGAATGACACCGAGTTCGGTGCCTACTTCCTCAACTATCATGCCCGCAACCCCAATCTGGATTTCACCCGCGCCACCAATATCGCCAATACCGGTGCTGGTGCGGCCACTGTCCCTGGTGCTATCAACTCAATCCGCACGGCCAGCTACCACGTGGTCTACCCAGAGGACATTCGTCTTTACGGCCTGAGCTTCTCGACCAACGTCGATGGCACCGCCCTGGCTGGCGAAATCAGCTTCCGCCCGAACATGCCGCTGCAACTCAATGGCGGCGACCTGAACCTGGCGGCGACGGGCAACAAAAACTCGCCGCTGTTCATCTCTGGCGCATCGCAAAACGTCGCCGGAGCGCCGCTCAAGGGCTATGAGCGGATGCCGGTACTGCAAACGCAATTGAGTGCCACGCAATTCTTCGACCAGGTGATGGGCGCCAGTCGTCTGACCGTGGTGGGTGAAGTCGGATACAACCGCATCAATGGTCTGGGCGAGGCGGATGGCACGGATCTGCGATTTGGCCGTAGCACGATTTTCGGTGCGGGCGAACTGGCAACCGGACCTGGCGCGGGCGCCACCGGACCGCAAACTTGCGCGGGTGCGGCAAGCCAGGTTCCCGGCGCCGCAGCCGGTGTTACCCGGCCGAGTAACCCCCAGCAGGAGTGCAACAGCCACGGCTTCTATACCACCGATTCCTGGGGTTATCGCCTGCGCGGCCGTCTGGATTACCCGAACGTGTTCGCCGGCGTGAACCTGGCGCCGAACATCGCCTGGTCCCATGACGTCGAGGGTAACGGCCCGAACTTCGAGGAAGGCCTCAAAGCCGTCAGCCTGGGTCTGGATGCCGACTACGCCAACCTCTACACCGCCAGTCTCAGCTACACGGATTTCTTCGGCGGCCATTTCAACACCAACGGCGACCGCGACTACGTTGCGCTCAGCGTCGGCGTGAACTTTTGACAGCCGACAGGCAGAGGATAAAAAATGAAAAAAACCACAATTTTGACTGCCGGTGCTTTGGCGCTGACCCTGCTGGCCAGTAGCGTGATGGCAGCCGTTTCGCCACAGGAAGCCGACAAACTGGGCACCACCCTGACGCCACTGGGTGGCGAGAAAGCAGGCAATGCCGATGGCAGCATTCCAGCCTGGGCCGGCGGCCTCAAGCCTAGTGCCGCCCCGGTGCAAAACGACTTTATCGGCAATCCGTTCGAAGGCGAGAAACCGCAATTCGTCATTACGGCCGCCACCGCCGCTCAGTACAAGGACAAGTTGACGCCGGGCCAGATGGCGATGTTTCAGCGCTATCCCGACACGTACAAGATTCCGGTGTACAAGACTCAGCGTACCGCGTCTTCGCCACAGGATGTCTATGCCGCGGTGAAGTCCAGCGCGCTGAACACCGTCGCCGTGAACGATGGTTATGGCTTGCAGAACTTCGAGAAGTCGCACTACACCGCGTTTCCGATTCCGAAGTCTGGCCTTGAGGTGGTGTGGAATCACCTGACCCGCTACCGCGGCACCAGTTTCATGCAAAACCTGGTACAGGCGACGCCGCAGGTCAATGGCAGCTACACCCTCGTCAATGTCCAGCAGAGCGTCGGTTTTCCCTGGCAGATGAAGGATACCGACCCGCAGCAAAGCGCCAACGTGCTGTTTTACGCCAAGCAGGAGGTCACGTCGCCGGCGCGCATGGCGGGCAACGTGTTGCTGGTCCATGAGACCATCGATCAGCTCAAAGACCCGCGCATGGCCTGGTCCTACAGTGCCGGTCAACGTCGTGTGCGTCGTGCGCCGCAGGTGGCGTACGACGGCCCGGGTACCGCCGCCGATGGCCTGCGCGTTGCCGACCAGAACGACATGTACAACGGTGCTCCGGACCGCTATGACTGGAAACTGATCGGCAAGAAAGAGATGTACGTGCCATACAACAACTACACGTTGTTTTCGCCGAAGGTGAAGTACGAAGACATCATCAAACCCGGGCACATCAACCAGGACCTTACCCGCTACGAACTGCACCGGGTCTGGGAAGTCGAAGGCACACTCAAGGCGGGCGAGCGGCATATTTATGCCAAGCGACACATGTACTTCGACGAGGACACCTGGGCGGTACTGGAAATCGACCACTACGACGGTCGCGGTCAACTGTGGCGGGTCGGGGAAGGTCTTCTGGTCAACGACTATGTCCAGGGCACCGCGAACTACGCTGCTATTACGGTGTATGACCTGATCGCCGGGCGCTACGTCGTTTCCAACCTGCAGAACGAAAACAAACGCGGGCAGGACTATAGTTACCGTCCGACCATGACCGACTTCACCCCCGCTGCACTGCGAAACACCGGTATTCGTTAAGCGTCGGTTGTGCTTAATCACGTACTTCATCTGGATGACGGATGAAGCACGTGATGCAGCTTTCCAAGTGAAAGGCATCTTCATTCGTCAAGGAACCGAACATGATAATGACAAGACTCGCTCTGGCCATCGGTCTGAGTCTTTCGCTACTTCTTCCCCTCCCCGCACAATCGGCCAGTAACGACGCGCCAGCAACATCTATCCTTTCAGCCGAACAGGCCCGCGAAGAAAACGCTTACACCCTTGGTGTGCAGGCTTACCTGTGGGGCTTTCCCCTGTATTTTTATGATGTGACGGGGCCGAAAAGTCTTCAGGCCGGCGCCGTGGGCATGAACACCCTGCGCAAGTACAGCGCATTGAAAACAGCAAAGGACCGCACGGTTGTCACACCCAATAATGTGACGATCGATGCCTACGCGCGCTTTGACGTGTCCAAGGAACCGCTGGTTGTGCATGTCCCCGCGCTGACTGAACCACGCTGGTATTTGACCCAGATTGGCAACACCTTCGATGAAGTCACCCGCAACATTGGTGGTATCAAAGGCGCTCAACCGGGCGACTACTTGATCACCGGTCCGGACTTTCATGGCACGGTGCCTCGTGAAATGACCCAGGTGCCGAGCCGCACCAAGTGGGGGGTAATTGCGGTACGTATTTTCGCCAACGGTGAGCAGGATGTCGCCGCCGCCATCGAAGCGCAAAAAGGTTTCCAGATCATGCCGTTGTCCGCTTATTTGCACGATGGTCTGCAATACAAGCCGAGTACCGCAGACATTCCTGTCTTCAATGGTACGGCCCCGGAAGGCGTGCGTTTTTTTGACCAGCTCGGGCACGCCATGCAGCAGTTCATGCCGGCGAGTGGCGATCAGGATGAGGCGTTCATGACGCAATTGCGCCTGATTGGCTTGAGCCCAGAAAAGGGGTTTGATTGGCGCTCACTCGATGAGGCGACCTTGCGTGGGCTGACCCGTGCTGTTGCGGCCGCCCAGCAGATCGTCGATCAGCGCTGGAAGAATTTGGGCGAAGTCACCAACGGCTGGCGTTACTTCATGGTCGGTGGCCGAGCTGGTCATGATTACGCGATGCGCGCTGCGCTGGCCAAAAACGTGATTGGTGCACAGCTATCGGAGCAAGTGCTATATCCCAACACACAGGTGGACGACCAGGGAAGCGCTCTGGATGGCAAACACAAGTACGTCATGCAATTCGCCAAGGGCCAGCAACCGCCTGCCTCGTTGTTCTGGAATCTGTCGATGTACGGCGCGGATATGCTGTTTGTCGAAAACTCATTCGGCCGATACAGCATTGGCAGCATGACCGCGGGACTCAAACCGGCCGCAGACGGTTCGCTGACCCTGCTAATCCAGCAGGAACGCCCGAGCGACACGTCAAACTGGCTACCGGCACCGGCCGGGCCGTTCAACCTGACCCTGCGTTTCTACGGACCTGGATCATCCGTGCTTGATGGCTCTTATCGCCTCCCTGCGATCAAGCGCGTGGACTGAAAAGAGATACCAACGCTAGCGCACAGTGTCTTGCATGCAGGTCAAGTGGAGTTGGTGCAATCCGACTCCCTTTATTCCGAACCCATTTTCGTCACTCCCCTCCCTGCGTAACAAAGGGTATGCCTGAGCTGATACGCGCTGATTCGAATTTATTTTCGCTTTCCGCTTGATAAGTAACACCCATAGCGCAACAGTATTAGTAGGACACCCTAACTGATACAGGCACCCATCATGTTCATCCGCGCATACCTCCGAGCATCCACCGAAGAACAAGACGCTAGCCGCGCCCAGGCCTCGCTGGAGCAGTTCGCCAGCGACCATAACAAGGTCATCGCGAGCGTTTATCTGGAGAATGCCAGCGGCGCCTCCGCAGACCGACCCGAGTTGCTGCGTCTGCTCAAGGATGCGCGCAAGGGGGATGTGCTGCTGGTGGAGTCGATAGACCGGCTCTCACGCTTGCCGGTGGAGGACTGGCAGAAGCTCAAGGCCACGATTGATTCCAAGGGCCTGCGCATCGTCGCGCTCGATCTACCGACCAGTCATCAGGGAATTAAGGACACGAAGGGCGACGAGTTCACCGGGCGGATGCTGGGTGCTATCAACTCGATGTTGGTGGAAATGATGGCCGCCATTGCGCGTAAGGATTACGAGCAACGCCGCGAGCGCCAGGCCCAGGGTATCGAGAAGGCTAAAGCTGCGGGTAAGTATCAGGGCCGACCGGTCGATGAAGATCTGCACAAACGCGTTACGGAACTGCTCGGTGCAGGCCTTGGCATCCGCGCAACAGCCAGGCACGCCAACTGCTCAACCACCACAGTCCTCAGGATCAGGGACTTGGCCAGCGCCTGAATGCGAATCCACGGTCGATTTCTGCCTGTCGCCCCTATCAGCTATGGGTCGTTCTTTCGCCCCTCGTGACAGACAGAAATCGGCCAGTAGCTGCCTGTCGCGTCCAGCGTCAAACCATTTTGGTCGTCAACCAGCCCCCCCAGAACAAGCTGCTGAAGAAGCGCGTAGCGTCCCCGAATCCGGCCTCGTTCAACAGTTTTTGAACCGCCGCCTCAGAATGTGGCGGATCAGCGCCCTGGAGGATTTTCCCCAGCTTGACGGTCACTTCATCCGGGCTCGCTCCTTGCTGCCGCCACCGCTGACCCCAAGCCGCCAGCAATAGCGGTTGGCTGGAATAAGCGTAGTGATTTCCCGCGACAATCAGCGGCGCACCCGGCTTCAAATGAGCCCGAACAGATCGCAGAAGTTGTCGCTTGGCATCATTACCCTCGAGATGATGCAGGACGCCGATCAAGGTGGCTGCGTCGTAGGACTGGTTGGCTTCCAGATCTTCAACATGTCCAAGATGCATTTGCGTTCTTTCAAGCAAATCGTTCGTTTTCAACTGGTGCTTCGCAGCCGCCAGCATCGGCTCGGATGGATCAACCGCAGTAAAGCGCCAACTGGGCTCCAAGGTCGCCATTGCAATGATTTCCTGCGCCGTACCACCAGCGCCAACGACCAGTATCTTCGCCGAGCCTGTACTGCTGAGGCTTGCTGCCAGCATGCAGGCAGCAAGGTCGTGACAGGCGTCATAGCCTGCCAACGCAATACGGCTCTGTCGTCCGTACTCATTGGCTCGTGTGGTATCAAATTTTTCAGCGGGATTGAGAGGTAATGATTTCAAGGCGGTTCTCCATGTCCTTGAATCAAGTTAGGTCATCTATGGCGATAATAAAAATTCATTAATTTTATGTACTGCATTCCTGCATGGAATGCATGGAATGCATCGGTGGATGCCTCTGCTTGCATTGATCAGTTTCATGCATTAATGCATTCCAACAATGCACTTATCATATCGATCATCCTGCTCCACCATTCTCCCCAATAAGAACCGTGCAGCGCGTCCAGGCGGTGCACGTCATAAAAGCGGTGGAGTACAAGCCAATGACAGCATCAATTCCTTCCGGGCGCTCACGCGCCAGTGCGATTTTCCGGGTCACCTCGGGTAATTTCCTTGAGCAGTTCGACTTCTTCCTTTTCGGTTTTTATGCCACGCAGATTGCCGCCGTGTTCTTCCCGGCCAGCAGTGAATTTGCCTCCCTGATGATGACCTTTGCAGTGTTCGGTGCTGGCTTCCTGATGCGTCCATTGGGCGCGGTGGTGCTGGGTGCCTATATCGATGATGTAGGTCGGCGCAAAGGCTTGATCGTGACGCTGTCGATCATGGCCAGCGGCACGATCCTGATTGTGTTAGTGCCAGGTTACGAAACCATCGGACTGTTCGCCCCAGCCATCGTGTTGATCGGTCGCTTGCTGCAAGGCTTCTCGGCCGGTGCGGAAATGGGGGGTGTCTCGGTGTACCTCGCGGAAATTGCCACCCCCGGCAACAAGGGCTTTTTCACCAGTTGGCAATCGGCCAGCCAACAAGTTGCGATCATCGTTGCAGCAGCGTTGGGCTACGGACTGAACCAGTGGATGGCGCCTGCGATGATTGCCGATTGGGGCTGGCGAATTCCGTTTTTCGTTGGCTGCATGATCGTCCCGTTCATCTTTTTCCTGCGTCGCAATCTGGAAGAAACCGAGGAGTTCGCCGCACGCAAGCACCGGCCGAGTATGGGCGATGTGTTCCGTACCCTTGCGCAAAACTGGGTAATCGTATTTGCCGGGATGATGATGGTCGCACTGACCACCACCGCGTTCTATTTGATCACCGTGTACGCGCCAACATTCGGTAAAACCGTGCTGCACCTGAGCACATCCGACGCGTTATTAGTGACGCTGTTGGTGGGTGTTTCGAACTTTTTCTGGTTACCCATTGGCGGTGCATTATCTGACCGTATCGGTCGGCGTCCGGTGCTCATCGCCATGGCACTGCTGACCCTCGCTACCGCGTATCCGGCGCTGACGTACCTGGTGAACGCGCCGAGCTTCGTCAACATGCTGTTGGTCTTACTGTGGTTGTCGTTCATTTACGGTTTGTACAACGGCGCGATGATTGCGGCGCTCACAGAGATCATGCCGGTCGAAGTCCGTGTCGCCGGTTTCTCGCTGGCGTACAGCCTGGCCACAGCAGTGTTTGGCGGTTTCACCCCGGCGATGTCGACCTTCCTGATCCAGTACACCGGCGACAAAGCCGCACCCGGATACTGGATGAGCTTCGCCGCACTCTGTGCCTTGTGCGCGACGCTGTATCTCTATCGCCGCTCCACTGGCCGCCTGCAACCAGCGATGTCTTGAACCTGCAATTTAGAGAAAATGACCATGAAAAAATTATTCAATGCTGCCGCCCTAGCCTTGGTGGCCAGCCTCGGCCTGAGCACCGTTGCCCAGGCCGAAGAGATCCGCGTGATGACCTCCGGCGGTTTCACCGCTGCCTACAAAGTCCTCGGGCCGAAATTCGCCGCGTCCACCGACAACACGCTGTTCACCGCCCTTGGCCCCTCGATGGGCAAGGCGCCAGAAGCGATCCCCAATCGCCTGGCCCGTGGTGAGAAAGCTGATGTGGTGATCATGGTCGGCTACGCCCTCGATGATTTGATCAAGCAAGGCAAGGTTGACCCGGCGTCACGGGTTGAACTGGCCGATTCCCGAATCGGGCTGGTCGTGCGTGAGGGCGCGACGAAGCCGGACATCAGCTCCGTTGACGGACTGAAGCAGACCTTGCTCGACGCGAAGTCCATCGCCTATTCCGATAGCGCCAGCGGCGTATACATTGAGGATCAGTTGTTCAAGCGCCTGGGCATTGAGGATCAACTCAAACCCAAATCGAAGATGATCCCGAAAATCCCCGTGGGTTCGGTGGTTGCCACAGGCGACTACCAACTGGGATTCCAGCAGGTCAGCGAATTGCTGCCCGTGCCCGGCGTAAGTTTTGTGGCGAAGATCCCAGAGTCGGTGCAATCGGTAACGCGCTTCGCTGCCGGCATTCCCGTGGGCGCGCAACACCCGGCTGAAGCCAAGGCGTTGCTGGAGTACCTGGCGTCCTCGGCCGCTCAACCGGATGTGAAGGCAACCGGGCTGGATTCGGTCAGTCGCTGACCTGAACTTTCATTTCCACCACCAGCCGTTCCAGTTCCAACGCAGCCGGGGTCAACGTGCGACCCCGGCGCTTGATCAGGCCGACACTGCGCATCACCTGCGGGTCGGTCAGCGGCACCCGCGTCAGAATCGGGTGATCCGTTGCCGGCATCGCCATCAGCGGCACTGCCGCTACCCCCAACCCCGCTTCCACCAAGCCGACCATCGTCGTCACATGCCGGGTTTCACAGATGCTCTGCCGTTGCGGCACGATTCCGGTCAGCGCCTGATCCAGCAAAAAGCGATTGCCCGAGGTCTTGTCCAGCGAGATGTAATCCTGCTGATAGAACTCTTCCCAGGTCAGGCTGGTTCGCCCCGACAACGGATGATCGCGCCGACAGGCCAGTACATAACCTTCCTGCACCAATGGCTCGAACTCCACTTCAGTCTCCAGCGTACCCATGAAGCTCAGACCGAAATCTGCTTCGCCATTGACGACGGCGCTGAGTACGTCGTGGGCGCTAGAGTCGAGCACTTTGACTTTGATCTTCGGGAACTGCCGGTGGTAATGCGCGATCACGCGCGGCATGAAGTAATACGCTGCCGAGGGCACGCAGGCCACCGTGACATGGCCGAGCCGGGTCGAGGCGACTTCGCTGATGCCCAGCAGCGCCACGTCCAGATCGTCCAGCAAGCGCTCGACGCTGGGCATGAAACCGCGCCCGGCCTGAGTCAAGCTGACCTTGCGTGTAGTGCGTTCGAACAATCGTACCCCGAGGGCGTCTTCAAGTTTTTCGATGCGCCGGCTCAGCGCAGGCTGAGATATACGCACGGTGTCGGCGGCTTTGCGAAAACTGCCCTGCTCGACCACGGCGCGAAAAGCTTGCAGGTCGTTGAGGTCGAAGTTGATGGCCATGGTGCGCACTCGGAATCAGACAGATTGATCAGCTTATCCTATGAATCTACAAAATTATTCCACAATGCAGGTTCCGGTGAGGTTGGAGACAGTGTGCGAAATGGGCTGGCAACGATCAGCAAGAACCAAGAAATTCATCTTTGACCATCCTCGGAGCGGTTTCATAAAACGGTGATTTTATGAAACCGCCCAGGCTGCGCGCGGGTTTGTGGGGAGGTACTGAGCTTAAGCACGTTTACTGCTCCATTGCTCCCCGAATCCCGATACCGAAGCTGGGTATTTGCAGCGAAAACCAAAGTCGGTGGTGTTTTCAGCGGCGGTGGCTTTTTCGCGCTTCGACGATTCCAAACGTTCGGTACGTGAAAATACGAAGTGCGGCCAACCCCTTTGATCCTGCGTGGTCATTCTGCTTTGCCCGACAAAAACCAACCTAAGCCCTAGTTGACGCCGGACGGGTCAAGATTGAATCGGTGCCCTCGTTCCGGGTTCCCGCAGCGAGCCCGGCGAGTCGCTGTGCAATCTCGATCGCCTGCCGCTGGGCGAGCGCCGCGCAGCCATCGACATTGATCAATGCAAGCCGTTCCACGTCGAAAACCAGGGCGATGGACCCCACCAGGCCTACAGGTGGCATCAGGATGGGAACGGCCAAGCCCATGGCTCCGGCCTCCAGTTCTTGCTCTGAGAGGTAGTACCCCCGCTTCCGTACACCGGCGAAGTGGGCCTTCTGCGCAGACCAGTCGGTACCCAGCCGTTGCAGGTCGGGGTCGTCCATATGCCTTTCACAGATCTTGCGCAGGCGCGCCGGCGGCAGGAAGGCGAGCATGACTTGCGACGGCGCGCCGCGAAACATTGGCATCGGATGTCCCCGCGCGAAGGCCTCACCCGCTGGGTAGCGGCCGACCTGCTGGTACACATTAACAACTTCGTCGTTGTACATGCGGCAAAGGAAGCTGGTGAATCCGGTTTCCTCGGAAAGGCATTGCAGGGGTTCGCGTGCCGCTTTGAGCAGCGGGTCCGACTGACGAATCCGGTAGTCCAGCATGATGATCCGCGCTCCGAGCGAGTAGTGGCCGGAGTAATTGGCCAGGAAGCCGGCCGTAGACAACTCGCGCAGGTAACGGAAAACCGTGGGGCGAGACAGTTGAAGGCGCGCAGCGACCATCTCTGCTGTCAGCAGGGTATCGCTCTCGGAAAAGAGATCCAGCACGTCGGTCATTCGGGCGAATTTGCTCATCAAGCGGGGACTCCAGGGTGATTGCCGTTGGTCGTGTGTAAAATCTCAATATTTGACACTTTGCATTAGTTTCCTCATATTCTCCAAAACAACAACAACAACATAGAGGCTTTGCCCCATGCCCAAGACTTTTGAACCCATTCGGCGTCTTCACCACTTTGCTTGGCGCTGCCGCGACGCAGAGGAAACCCGCGCCTTCTACGAGGACATCCTGGGCTTGCCGCTGACCCACGTCGTGCTTGCGGACAGCGTGCCCAGCACGGGGGAGAACTGCCCCTACGCGCATCTTTTCTTCGATCTCTGCGATGGTTCGTCAATCGCCTTTTTTGACCTTGGCGACGACACGGCGGCGCAGCCCTCCCCCAACACTCCGGCCTGGGTCAACCATTTGGCGCTGAAGGTCGACTCGATGGGTGCCATGGAGCGAGTTCGACAAAAACTCGAAAGTGCCGGCATCGAGGTGCTCGGCATCACCGACCACGGATTCGTACGTTCTATCTACTTCTTCGACCCCAATGGCGTTCGCCTGGAATTGACGATCGACATGTCGGATGAGCCAGTCTCTGATTCTGATATTGAAACAGCTCATGTGGAACTGAGCAAGTGGATGTCCGAAAAGGCCGCCCGGCGCGCCATAACAGTCTGAGTTGCTGAAGGAGACGTCGGATGACTCAAGATATTGAACACCAGTGGGTGCATGTGAGCTACCCCGAGTCCAGCCTGGTCACGGAGAGCTACGGCTTCGTCGGCAGTCAAGGCGTCGTCAACCTGGAGGGAGTGCTGATCCGGCCGCGCGAGGGCGGGCGCCACACCGTCTTCTTGATGATGCACCCCAGCTCCACGCTGCAACTGTTGCCGCTGCCGGGCGCCATGGCACAAGCTGGTCACTCGGTGCTGTGCATGGGAAGCCGCTATGCCAAGAACGACACCTCGCTGATCTACGAAAAAGTTGCGCTGGACCTTGGCGCCTGCGTGCGTTATGCCAAAGAGGTCATGGGCTACAAGAAGGTGATCCTGCTGGGCTGGTCCGGCGGCGGATCGCTGAGCCTGTTCTATCAGTCGCAGGCCCAGCAACCGACCATCACTCACACGCCTGCCGGCGATCCGGTTGACCTCACGGCAGCCCAGCTCTGGCCGGCCGACGGTTTGGTGCTGGAAGCAGCGCATCGTTCGCGAGCACGCTGCCTCGCCGACTGGATCGATCCTTCGGTACTCGACGAAGACGACCCCACGCGCCGCGATCCGCGTCTGGACATCTACTCGTCAATCCAACCGGTGCGCGCTCCTTACCCCGCGGACTGGCTCGCCGAGTACCGTGCGGCCCAGGTTGCCCGGATTCGACGCATCACCGTGCGCGTGCGCGAAACCCTGGACGAACTGCGCCGCGCCGGCGGGGCCGAAATGGAACGCGGCTTCGTGACCCATCGCACCATGGCCGACCCTCGCTTCCTCGATATGCGCATCGATTCCAACGATCGGGCCCCCGGTTGCTACCTGGGCGTTCCGGAAACCGTTAACAGCGGACCGGTCGGCCTGGCGCGCTTCTCGATGCTGCGCTCCTGGTTATCGCAATGGTCACTGGATGACTCGCAGGCCGATGGCGAAACCTGCGCCCGAGCGATCACTGTGCCGTTGCTGGCCATCGAGCATGGTGGCGACGACGCCGTCCCACAGCCCGACATGCGCCTGCTCTACGAGGCCTGCGCGAGCACCGACAAGCGCTTCGAGTTGCTGCCCGGTGCCAACCATTATTTCAAGGGTCAGCCGGAACACCTGAAAAAGGCTGTCGCCTTGATCGGCGGCTGGGCCGAACAGTACGAGAGGAGACTCCCATGACAACTCCACTTTCCGGTCTGCGCGTGATTGAAATGGGTACCCTGATTGCGGGTCCCTTTGCTGCCAAGACACTGGCGGATTTCGGTGCCGACGTCATCAAGATCGAACCGCCCGAAGGCGGAGATCCCTTGCGGACATGGCGCACGCCCGAGGGCGAGACCTCGGTGTGGTGGCATGTGCAGTCGCGCAACAAGCGCTCGCTGGCTCTGGACCTCAAGCACCCCGAGGGGCAAGCCCTGGTGCGTCGCCTGGCCATGGAGGCCGATGTGTTGATCGAGAATTTTCGACCAGGCACGCTGGAGGGCTGGGGGCTGGACTTCGAGACCCTCTCGCGGCTCAACCCACGCCTGATCATGCTGCGCATCTCCGGCTACGGACAGACTGGTCCGATGCGTGACCAGCCCGGCTTCGGCGTTATCGCAGAGGCGATGGGCGGCCTGCGCCACATTACCGGCGAGCCGGGCCGCGCACCGATACGGCCCGCCATCAGCATCGGTGATTCGCTGTCAGCCTTGCATGGCGTGATCGGCCTGCTGATGGCGCTCTACCACCGCGACGTTCGCGGCGGCCAGGGCCAAATGGTGGACGTCGCCCTCTACGAATCGGTGTTCAACATGATGGAGGGCGCCATTCCCGAATTCGATCGCTTCGGCATGATGAGGGAACCGGCGGGTAGCGCGTTACCTGGTGTGGCCCCCACCAATGCCTACCCCTGCGCAGACGGGCAGTTCGTGCTGATCGCCGGTAATGGCGACAGCATCTACCGCCGGCTCATGGCGCTGGTTGGACGCAATGATCTTGGCGTTGCCCCGGAACTCGCTAGCAATCCGGGACGAGTCAAGGCCATGACCGTGATCGACGAAGCCATTGCAACATGGACCCGGCAGCGTTCGCTGGTCGATGCACTGCAGGCGCTCGCAGATGCGAAGGTCCCCGCCGGCCGAGTGTTCACGGTGGCCGACATGATCGACCACCCGCAGTTCCTGGCGCGCGAAATGGTGCCTGAGGTCTCCCTCGCCGACGGGTCCACTTTGCGCGTCCCCGGCATCACCCCCAAGCTCAGTGCCACGCCGGGGCAGATCACGAGCATGGGCCCTGACCTCGGTCAGCACACCACCGAGGTCCTGCGCGCTGCAGGTGTATCGGAAGAAGACATCCACCGGCTGCGCGAGTCAGCAGTGATTGCTTAAGGAAAACAACCACATGAAGAATCTACAAATCCTGGGTATCTGCGGCAGCTTGCGGCATCAGTCCTACAACCGTAGTGGCCTGCTCGCGGCGGCAGAAAACATGCCCTCGCATATGCGAATGGTCGAAGGCAGCCTGCGGGGCATTCCTGTATATGACGGCGATGTCGAGGAGCAGGGTATTCCGGCAGAAGTCCTGCGTCTGGCCGAAGAAATCCGGTGCGCCGACGCGCTGCTGATCGCCAGCCCCGAGTACAACTTTTCGATCAGCGGCACGCTCAAGAACGCGATCGACTGGCTGTCCCGCACGACGCCCCAGCCCTTCAAGAACAAGCCTGTGGCGCTGCTGTCGGTTACCCCCGGTCCTGTCGGCGGCGCGCGGCAGCAATACGAACTGCGCAAGGTCCTGGGCTGCCTGGAAGCCATCGTGCTGCCTCGTCCGGAGATCTTCATCGGTCTTTGTGCCCAGAGGTTCGACGCCGAAGGCAGGCTCGTGGATGAAACGACCCGCGGGCTACTGGGCGCGCAAATGCACGCCTTCAACGAATGGATCACACAGGTCACCCCGCGCAATAGATAACTGCGATTACCAAAACTGCGATCCCAATAACAACAATCCGGGACAAACCATGAACACATTCAGCAAAGCTATTCGAGCAGCCCTTGGTTGCACCCTCTTGGTGGCGCTGCCGGCCATGGCAGAGGACACCATCAAAATCGGCATGATCACCGACAAGGTCGGGCCGGCGAAACCGTATGCCGAGCCGGTCTCGGCCGGCGTCACCTTCGCGGTCAAGGAACTCAACGCCAAGGGTGGCCTGCTCGGCCGCCAGATCGAACTGCTGGTGGAGGACGACCAGGGCCGTCCGGACATTTCCGCCACCGCCGCGCGCAAGCTCGTGGATGCTGGCGCGGTGTTCATCCTGTCCAATTCGCTGACTCCGGCGACGCAACAAGTGCAGACTGTGACGGTGGAAACGAAGACCCCCCAGTTGGCCCCGAGCAATAGCGGCGACACCTTGACGACCCAACTCAGCAATCCCAACTTCTGGCAAACCGGCCCGCTGGGGTCGACCCAGATCGCCACGCTGCTGTCCTATGCAGCCAACAAGAAGTACAGCAAGGTGGCCGTGGTGTCCGACAACACGGAGCTGAGCCAACTCACCACCAAGTCATTCAAGGCCAGTCTTGAGAAGGCCGGCATCCAGGTCGTCTCCGAGGAGGTGATCTCGCGCGGTACCACCACGGCCGAGCCGCAGATGCAGAAAGTGCGCGCAGCCAATCCGGAGGCCATCTTTCTCACCGGCTTCCTGACGCCTGAAAACGCCCTCATCCTGCGCGCCTATCGCCAGCTGGGCATGAAGTCCGCCTTGCTGGGTAACTTCAACTTCTCGACGCCGCAAACCGCCGCAGTGGCCAAGGGCTTGCTCGACGGGCTTGCCTTCGTAGACGCGTTTGATCCCGCCAAGCCAGAAGTCGAACGCTTCGTCGAATCGTTCAAGAAGGAAACCGGCAACGAGCCCTACAACCTCAATGGCTACGGTTACGACGGGATGATGCTGGTCGCCGACGCGATCCAGCGCGCGGGCAATACCGACAAGGAAAAAGTACGCCAGGCCATGCAGGCAACCCAGGCCTATGTCGGCGTGATGGGTGCAACCGGTACCGGCTATGGCTTTGCCGACGACAAGCGGACCGGCTTCGATCCCAATGGGATGGTTGTGCGCGTCTACACCGGCGACAAGCAGGGTCCGGTGGTTCACACCGGTACCAAGTAGGCCCCCGGGCTACAGTAAGGAATCCTATGAACGATTTTCTGGAACTGCTTGTGAGTGCAGCCGCCAGCGGCTGCATATATGGTCTGGTGGCACTGGCCTATCTGCTGATTAACCGGCCCACCGGCATCATCAATTTCGCGGTGGGTGAGTGGGCCATGGTGGCCGCCTTCGGGGCCTTCGTCGCGCTCTCGCGCATCGAGATGCCCTACCCGGTGGCCATGGTCCTGGTGCTGCTGTTGATGCTGGTGATCGGCTGGCTAACCGAACGGCTGACGGTGCGCCCCCTGGTGGAGAAAGGCGCGCCCCATGTGGCGCCCGTGCTTGCGCTGTTGGGCATGCTGGTGGTGTTTCGCGAGTCGATCTCCATCGGCTTCGGTGCCGATCCGCAACCAGTGCCGCCTGCGCTGGGCTTCGGACGATTCGAACTGGGGCTGCTCGCGGGTTCGTACCAGAGCTTCTTCATCATCGCGGCCACCGGACTGGTCTTCGTCGGCGTGTGGTACTTCTTCGAACGCACACTGACCGGCAAGTCCTTCGAGGCGGTAGCGATCGACCGCCGTGCCGCCGCGCTCATGGGCATTCGCCTCGGGCGCGTGACCGCGGCATCCTTCGCGGTGGGCGCGGCGGTTGCCGGGCTGGCTGGGATTCTGGTCGCGCCCAACATCTCGGCCCACTACATGATGGGCATGCCGCTGGCGGTCCAAGGCTTCACCGCGCTGGTGATAGGCGGCGTCGGCCGCGTCGAAGGGGCTCTGCTGGGCGGACTCGTGCTGGCTCTGGTGGAGCAATTTACGGTGCGCTACGCCCCCATCCCAGCCGGCCTGGCAATGGGTGTCCCGCTGGTCCTGCTTATCCTCTTCCTACTGGTGCGTCCCACCGGATTGCTAAAGGCCCGGGAGGCTCGCATATGAAATCCCTCGTACGCTACATCGTCGCCGCCCTCGTGCTATCTGGCCTGGCCTTTGTTCTGGGCAGCTATCAGATGGACGTGTACCGCAAGCTGCTGCTGTGGATCACGTTGGCCCTGAGCTACAACTTCCTGTTCGGCATTTGCGGTCAGGTTGCGTTCTCGCATATTGCCTTCTACGGCATCGGCGCTTACTCGGTGGTGATCTTCATCACTCAACTGGCCCTGCCCTTGCCGCTGGCTGTCATCGCCACGGTGGCAGTCTGCCTGGCGCTGGCGCTGATCGTCGCCATTCCCGCCACCCGCCTGGCCGGCTTCTACCTCTCTCTGGCCACGCTGGCCTTCGCTCAGCTATTCATCGTGGTGCTGAACGAAGGCGGAGCCGTAACCGGCGCCACTGGCGGCCTGACTAACTACAGCCTGCCAACCATCTTCGGCGCCACCGTCACCGGCCCCTGGTACACGGTGGTGATCGTATTGCTCCTGCTTGCAACCTTTGCCACGCTGTGGCGTCTCGACCGGTCCTGGTTTGGTCGTGCCTGCCGGGCAGTCCGAGACAACCCGGAAGCCGCAGTCGCCATGGGCGTGGACGTGCGCCGCACCAAGGTACTGGCCTACACCATCACCAGTGCGCTGGCCGGTGTGGCCGGGATGGTCTACGCCTTCGTGGATAACACTGTCAACCCGGCCATCTTCAGCCAGGAGGCCGTGTTCCAGTTGCTGTTCATGGTCGTCGTTGGCGGCGCCGGCCGGCCGGCCGGCGCCATCATCGGCACCACCGTGCTGTACCTGATGCCACTGCTGCTGTCGCCCCTGATCGGACATCATCATGCTCTGGTGTTCGGCCTGTTCATGGTACTCGTCGTGATCTTCCAGCCGCGTGGCCTGATCGGCATTTGGGATCGTGTCGTAGGGCAATGTCGTCAAGGGCAAGGTCGTCAAGGGCAAGTGCAACTTCGGAAGGTCCAGCCATGAGCGCCAACAACCCCCTCCTGCAGGTGCGCGGCCTGGGTCGGCGCTTCGGCGGCCTGCATGCCGTCGCCGACCTTGATCTTGACGTCTACCCGGGCGAAATCCTCGGTGTAATCGGGCCCAACGGGGCCGGCAAGAGCACCACTTTCTCAATGATCGCAGGGGCGCTAGCACCCACCAGCGGCGAGATCGTCTTTGATGGAAAGCCCATGGGCAAGGTGCCTCCGCACGGCTTTGCACCACGCGGGATTGTGCGCACCTTTCAGCATAACAAGCCCTTCGAGAGCATGTCGGTACGCGAGAACGTGATGGTGGGCATGCACAGTCGTATGCCGTCGTCGCTCTGGCAGATCCTGGCAGGGACTGGATCGTCCGCTAGTGCGGAGCGGGAAGCCGCGGCCAAGGCGGATTCCCTGGTCGATTTCGTTGGCTTGTCGGAGTTTCGCGATGCCGACGTCGCCACGCTGTCTTTCGGACAAGGCCGCCTGCTCGAGATCGCCCGCGCGCTGGCAGCGGAGCCCCGGCTGATGTTGTTCGATGAGCCCGCCGCCGGCCTGACCGCTCCGGAGTGCCGCCGTCTGGAGGAGATCGTGCGCACGATTGCCAAACGCGGCATCTCGGTCCTGCTGATCGAACACGACATGCGCTTCCTGATGTCCCTGGCGGACCGCGTGGCCGTGCTGAACTTCGGGCGCAAGATCGCCGACGACACCGCAGCCGAGGTCCAGCGGCACCCGGAAGTGGTGCAGGCCTACCTGGGCAACTTAAAGGATCTGCAGAATGCTTGATATACGCAACCTCTCAGCGGGCTACGGCCACGGCCCGGTGATCGACGATCTCAGCCTCTCGATTGCGCAAGGCGAAACGGTTGCCGTGCTGGGCCCCAATGGTGCCGGGAAGTCCACGCTCGTCAACGCGCTGTCCGCAACCTTGCCGTTGCGCAAGGGCCAGGTCCTGCTCGAGGGATCTGATCTGATGGCACTCACCAGCGATGCGATTGTGCGACGCGGTCTGGTGCAAGTGCCGGAAGGGCGACGCATGTTCGCGCCGATGTCGGTGCTGGACAACCTCATGCTCGGTTCCATCACGCTACCCGGCGGCAAGCAGGCGGCCGACGAGCAGTTGCAGCGGGTCTACGAACTGTTCCCCAGGTTGGCGGAGCGCCGCCATCAGGCGGCAGGCACCCTGTCCGGGGGCGAGCAGCAGATGGTGGCCATCGGCCGCGCGCTGATGTCGAAACCCCGGCTGCTGTTACTCGACGAACCCTTCCTTGGGATCGCGCCCCGGGTGGTCGAAGAGATTCTGCAGTCGTTGGACGTGTTGCGTGGCGAGGGTCTGACCCTGTTACTGGTGGAGCAGAAGCTGGACATTGCGCTGCCCTTCACGCAACGAGCCGTTGTACTGATCAAGGGCCGCATCGCCCTGCAGCAAACCAGTGCTGAACTGGCGCGCCGCGACAACCTGGAAAGCCTTTACTTCGAGCTGGCCGACGAGGTCAAGGCCTGACGCCCGCGCATTTGACCGCGTTGTCAACCGACTCCGAATGATCCTCTGCCCCGCCGACGCCGACAGGTGTCGGACGGGCCTTTGCAACCTCCTAATGAGGAGCTGACTTCATGGAACGTCTTTATATCACCGATGTGTGCATGCGCGACGGGCTGCAGAACCAATGCGCCCAGGTGTCCACCGAGGCAAAGCTGGCGCTTGCGCAGCACCTCGTGGCAGCCGGCGTTGCCAGCGTGGAGGCGACGAGCTTTGTATCGCCCAAGGCTGTTCCCCAGATGGCCGATGCGGCCGACGTCGTTCTGGGTCTTCAGCAGCGCCTGCCGACACTCCGCACGTCGGTCCTGGTGCCGAACCTCAAGGGCCTGCAACGAGCGCTGCAGGCGGGTTGCCGGGAAGTCGCGGTCGTCCTGTCGGCGACGGAGGAAATGAATCGCCGCAACATCAACATGAGCCTGGCGCAGGCGCGCGAAGAGTCCGCGTTGGTGCTGCGCGAGGCGCGCGCGAGCGGAATCAAGACACGCGCCTATATCGCCGTCGCTTTCGACTGCCCGTTCGAGGGTGCCACGCCGCTGGACCGCGTGAAGGTACTGGCAGCCGAGATGTATGCGGCCGGTGCCGACGAGGTGGTGATCGCGGACACCATCGGGTCGGCGTTCCCTGCAGAGGTGCGTCGGCGCATGACCGAACTGGCGACTGTCGTACCGCTCGATCGGTTGTCGATTCACCTGCACGATACCCGCGGGATGGGCGTGGCCAATGCGTGGGCGGCAATCGAAGCCGGCGTGCGCCGCTTTGATGCCAGCGCCGGCGGCATTGGCGGCTGCCCGTTTGCGCCCGGCGCTGCCGGCAACCTCGCCACGGAGGATCTCGTCTTGCTGGCCGAGAACTCGGGCTTCGACACCGGCATCAACCCAGTCGCGCTGGTGAGCGCGATCGAGTTTGCCGAGTCCTTGCTAGGTCGTCCATTGGGCGGCCACTCGGCGCGCTGGCTGATCCGGCAGCGCGAGCGGGCCGCTCAAACCTCTACGGAGGGTATCGCGCGGCTTAACGTTAAAAATTCAACGAATTCTGTGAGCTCCACTTAACCCACACAGGCTTGAAAGCTCTTCAACCCCCCCTAGAGAACAATAAAAAAATGAATAGGTA
Source organism: Pseudomonas sp. P1.8 (assembly GCF_001269805.1). NCBI lineage: Bacteria > Pseudomonadati > Pseudomonadota > Gammaproteobacteria > Pseudomonadales > Pseudomonadaceae > Pseudomonas > Pseudomonas sp. P1.8. The sequence continues at coordinate 512,740 of NZ_LHVM01000013.1, read as the reverse complement.
TCTATCTCTTGCCACCGCAGGACTGGTTTTGTGCGACCTCAATTTCGCCCAGGCAGGCTTCGTCGAAGACAGCAGCGCGACCTTGGCCACCCGTAACTTTTATTTGAACCGGGACTTTCGCCAAAGTGGCGCCCCCCAGGCAAAGGCCGAGGAATGGGCCCAAGGCTTCATCGCCCAATTTCAGTCTGGCTACACCGACGGCGCCGTGGGGTTCGGCTTCGACGCCTTGGGTACGCTGGGCATAAAACTCGACTCCAGCCGAGATCGGCGTGGCACAGGCTTGCTAGCTTTCGGCCCGCAAAGCCACGAGCCAGTGGACGAATACAGCGCACTGGGCCCAACCGCAAAAATGCGCCTGTCCCAGACCCAGCTCAAAGTGGGAACCCTGATACCGACCCATCCGCTGGCCTACTACTCCGATACCCGATTGCTGCCCCAGACGTTCACTGGCGCCTACCTGACGTCGAAGGAAATCGACGATTTGACCTTCACCGCGGCGAGATTGACCGAAAGCAAGGACCGCAACTACTCGCACAGTGATGACATCAGCTTTGCCGGCCAGAGCAGCGATCATATGGACTTGCTCGGTGGTGACTATGCGTTTGGCAAAAACCTGACTCTGACTTACCACCACGGTGATCTACAGGACATCTATCGCCAGCAATTCGCCGGGCTGGTTCATGTACTGCCGCTAGCAGAGGGAGTGAGCCTGCGTTCCGACCTGCGTTATTTCGACAGCAATGACATCGGCGCCAGCAAAGCCGGAAAAATTGATAACCGCAACTTCAACGGCATGTTCACCCTGTCGGTCGGGGCGCATCGAATCGGCGCCGCATTCCAGAGTCTGTCAGGCGACAGCGCATTCCCCTACATCGACACCAGCATGCCCTATTTGGTAAACCTGGTTACCTACAACTCCTTCTCCAGGGCCAATGAAAAATCGTGGCAACTACGCCATGATTATGACTTCGCAGCCCTCGGAATTCCGGGCCTGACGCTCATGAACCGTTATGTGAAAGGCGACGACATTCGCACCAGTACGGTACGCGATGGCACTGAGTGGGAGCGCGATACCGACCTCAGCTATGTCTTCCAGAGTGGAATGCTGGAAGGCTTGAACCTACGCTGGCGCAACGTCACTTTCCGGTCCGGCAATGGCCTGACTCAGAAGATTGATGAGAATCGCCTGATCGCCGCTTATACCTGGAAACTGTGGTGAATCCGGCAAGCCAGAACCTGCGAGTTTGGGTCTTATTGTGTGGAGAACAACTATGACCCAGTCACACGCAATTGATCTCTGCGCCCTGATAGAGGGAAGCAAACTGTCGAGTTTCAACTAAGTGATCATCTGTGAGTCGGTGCGGATCACTTTCCTCGACGGCTTTGATCTGCGGATGCTCTCCCGTACCGGCGTCTGCTTGGCCGACGACATCGGTCTGGACAAACTGTAGCTGTGGGGACGGGGAGCAATGGAACAGTTCGTACTTAAGCTCAGTACTCCCCGCCCCCCACGCAGCCTGGGCGGCTTCATGAAAATACCGTTTTATGACGCCGCTCTGAAGCTGTCCGCGCAGCGACGCGAATACGAGGTGGATGATCTAGCGTTTTGGCTCCCGCCCCGGGAGTACCTGTACCCACTCGCCGCGTGCGAAAGCCTCGGTAAGGATCATGCGCGGTAACTTGACCACGCCCACACCGGCGATCGCGGCGGCACGCAGTCCCAACATGGCCCGCGTCACATAGCGGGGACGGACGTCGGTGCGGGCGCCGTCGGGGCCGTTCAGTTCCCAGCGGTGTTCATCCTGTGGCTGACCGACCCATATGACCTATGCCGTCATACCTCTCCACTAGAGCCTGGAAAAATTTCGATGGGGAGCCTCGGATCAGAAAGGACGGCGATGCTGCGTCGGTGCGTGGCAGTGTCTGGAAAAGCTGCCGACCTCTCAGCAGCGTTATTTAAATTGCCGCTTATACTGACCGTGCAGCCTGGGTTTGCTATCCCCATCCATGTCGACTTCTCTTGGAACAGTGTCGCGTTCGGAGTGACATCGTCGGGCAAGACAAAGACGTACAGGAAGACGAGAAGCGCGATGTGTCATCAGGTCGTGAAGTGTGCGCCCTTCATATCGCCCAATTGATGGTTAGTTGATCGACTAACGATCCGATTCAAGGAATGGAGAAGCAGGTTAATGAAAACCCCACTACCGAAAGCCGTTGGCTGTGCGATGTTATTGCTCACCTCATTTACATCCATCCTCACTCACGCAACGGACATCACTCCCGCCGAAACGAAAGCCATTGCCGAGGAAGGCTACATCTACGGTCTGCCCATCGTGATGAACTACGCGATCATGTACGACTACGCGGTGGACAAGAACTCCAGCCAGTTCAAGGCGCCGTTCAACCAGATCCATAGCCTGCACCACGTCGCGACCTACAAGGACACGGCCATCGTCTCGCCGAACAGCGACACGCCATATTCCATGCTCTTCATGGACCTGCGCAGTGAGCCGATCGTGCTCTCGGTACCAGCGGTCGAGAAACCGCGGTATTACACGGTGCAACTCATCGACGGCAACACTTACAACTTCGGTTACATCGGCAGCCGTACCACCGGCGATGAAGCCGGCGATTACATGGTGGTCGGCCCCGAGTGGAAAGGCGCGACTCCGCCGGGCGTCAAGAAGGTGTTTCATTCCCGCACGCAACTGCCCTTCGCGGTCTTCCGGACCCAGCTCTTCAACTCGGCGGACATGCCCAACGTCGTAAAGATCCAGTCCGGTTACAAGGCACAACCGCTATCCGCCTATCTCAAGCAACCTGCGCCACCTGCCGCGCCGCCGATTGATTTCCCGAAGATCGACAACGACCTGGTCAAGACCGACTTCTTCAAATACCTCGGCTTTGCCTTGCAGTTCGACCCAGCCGCACCGAATGAAGTGGCGATCCGCGAGAAACTTGCCCGAATCGGCGTAGGGAAGGATTTTAACTTCCAGGCTCTATCGCCCGAGCAGAAGTCCGCCATCGTTCAGGGCATGCAGGCTGGGCATGCGAAGGTCGAGGATGGGATCAAGAATCTCGGCACGAAGATCAACGGCTGGAACATTGCCGGTGCCGGTGGCAACAGTGCCTTTTATAACGGTGACTGGCTCAAGCGCGCTGCCGTCGCGCAAGCGGGCATCTACGCCAACGATGCCGATGAGGCCACGTATCCGATAACCAGTACCTTACCCAATGGCGAGCGACTCGACGGCAGCAAGCACAAGTACACGATCACCTTTCCTGCCGGGCAACTCCCGCCAGTCAATGCCTTCTGGTCGGTGACGATGTACGACGGCAAGTCGCAACTGTTGATCAAGAACCCGATCAATCGCTACCTCATCAACGCGCCGATGTTACCCGATATGAAAAAGAACGCCGACGGCTCGCTGACGCTGTACATCCAGAAGGATTCACCCGGCGCAGACAAGGAAAGCAACTGGCTGCCCGCACCAAATGATCTGATCTACATGGTGATGCGCCTGTATTGGCCGAAGACGGAAACGCCTTCCATCCTGCCTCCTGGCAAAGGGACATGGAGTCCACCGCAGATCGTCAAAGTTACATGACGCGCTGACAACTGTATCCAGCGGACGGCCTTGGTGAGCCGCCGCTGGCCAGGGCATCAGATTTGTTACAGCTATTCAAAGACTGGCCAATAAGCGCACTAGGAATCGGTGATAGCCAAGCTTTAAATCGCGTCAACTTCACCCCTGGGTTTCTTACGTCCGCGACCGTCTACTGGGTCGTTTTCTGCCTCTCGCGATGGGCAGAAACCGGCCAAAAACAGCCCGTCAGAGATACCTATGAGACCAGGACCGATTCAGAAGTCGCTCTGATGGCGATTCAATATTATGATCGAAAGACCAGTGAGACTTGTACGATCGTGGCAGACCAGGAGTCAGAGCGGTTTACCTAGGCCTTGAGAGCGCTTGCAAGGTCGCTCTTCACCCTCGCGTCAATATTGAGAGTGTTCATGCAAATTATGCGATCGGCGGCGACTCCTGCAGCACAGTAACGATCGAGGGAAGGAAACATGGATGGTAATGGGATAATGGTCAACAAGATTGGCAAAGGACGGTCTTTTGCCAAACGAATCTACCTGCCACGCCTTATTGGCCTGGCGATTGGCATGCTGAGCGTATTGGCCGCCATTGCGCCGCTGGGCCTGCCGGGATGGGTGTGGGTACTGTTGTTTTTCAACGGCTTGGTTTGGCCGCATCTGGCCTATCAATTGGCCACCCGCGCTAGTGAGCCGTATCAGGCGGAGCGGCGCAACTTACTCTTCGACTCAGTGATGGGCGGGTTCTGGACCGCGACTATGCAGTTCAATCCGTTGCCTGCCGTGACCATCCTTTCGATGATGACGATGAACAACGTCGCTGCAGGCGGCCAGCGTTTATTCGTGCATGGCGCACTGGCCCAGACTGTCGGAATTCTGCTTGCGATAACACTGTTCGGCCCGCAGGTACAACTTACTGTAACCGACGTACAGATCTACGCCTGCTTGCCGATGCTGACGCTCTATCCACTAGCGCTGGGCTGGGTCTGTTATCGCCTGGCCATTAAGCTCGCCGACCACAAGCGCCGTCTTAGCGCCCTGAGCTGTACCGACAGTCTCACCGGCCTGCTCAATCATGGGGCGTGGAAGGATTTGCTTCACCTGCAGTTTTTCACCTGCCGGCAGGAGGGCTTCGAAACGGTGATCGCGATCATTGATGTCGATCACTTCAAACAGATCAACGACACTTACGGCCACCTCGTTGGCGACAGCGTGCTACGCCAGCTGAGCGCCGAACTGAAGAAAAACCTTCGTCAAGGTGACCTGGCCGGTCGCTATGGTGGAGACGAGTTCTGTGTGATCCTGCCCAACAGCCTGGTGAGCCAGGCCGTCGAAATTATGGAGCGACTGCGAAGGGCAATGGGCAACTACCGCAATGAGCAACTACCTGAGCTGCGAGTCAGCCTGAGTATCGGTTTGGCATCGTGCGGCAGTGCAATGACCGACGCCGCAGACTGGCTCAGCGAAGCCGACAAGGCGCTGTATGCGGCCAAGAATAGCGGGCGCGACAAGGTCCATTTTACCTTAGGCGACATCGTCAACGCACCTTGAATCACAGTGGATACGCTAGACACCTTGTAAATCAATTTTTTACAGCAACTAGATAGTTTCGTCGTGGAAACTACTGGGATAGTGCCCCGATGGAGCGCGTGTTTCGCAGCTTGAAACTGAATGGACCAGCACACGCTGTAGTGACGACCGGCAGAGAACGGCCAGAAGCTGACTGTCGATTTCGTCTCAGAAGCATGCATGTGCATAGCATTTGACCAACCGCTTAATAGGGTTAAAGTCTAAGTGAAAGATCGACCCGGTCAGTCTTTGATCCGCAATGGCGATCGCCACGCAGGTTCCTCAATGGCAGGTACAGAAACGGAATATTGCTCATGACCAAATACCTTCGAATGATGGCAATGATTTCAATCTTCGCGTTCACGTCGGGCTGCCAGATGGATCAACCAACTTCCGCCTCAGAAGTGAAGGCTGCTAACGCAGAAATGAACCGCGACGCGAACGCGGCGTTACAGAGTTTGTATGCCAAGACGCCGCAAGCGCGCGCCCTCGCGCAGCGAGCCAAGGGTATTCTCGTTTTCCCTGAGGTGCTGAAAGCGGGCCTCATTGCCGGCGCACAGCGTGGCGAAGGTGAATTGATTGAGAACGGAAAAGTCACGGGGTACTACTCGACCACAGCAGCCTCTTACGGCCTTCAGGCGGGCGTGCAGAAGTTTGGTTACGTGATGTTCTTCATGACCTATTCAGCGATGAACGATCTGAAAAAAGCGAATGGATTTGAGGTCGGTGTGGGCCCAAGCATCGTGGTCGTAGATTCAGGCATGGCCAAGTCGTTGACTACTTCAACGGCTCAGTCCGATGTCTATGCCTTCATCTTTGATCAAAAGGGCTTAATGGCCGGGCTGGGATTGCAGGGTTCAAAAATCACCAAGCTGAATCGCTGAGGCCGTCTGCATGTGCCTTCAGGTAAATAAGCCGGCGACGGCTAGCGAGCGGCGGCCTGACGCGGGACAAACGGTGCCCGATACATGGCAGGGCAAACAATAACTTGCATGTCCTGCGTACCGGAGGGGGTTCAGTTGAACTAATACCCCCTGTTTGGGCGCGGAGGGCAGCAATGGGTCGGTTGCTGCTCTTCGCAACAGGCACAGCCAAAAGCGGTCGGTCACGCCCCATCATTTTTTAAAGCCTGCCAGCTCATCCTCTGCAAAGGTATAGTTGTTCCATCGACGGTGGATCACAGCCTGATTGATCCAAGCATTCCCGGACAGCCACTCATGGATCGAAATAATGCTTTCTCAGCGACGGACTGGGTTCTGCGAAATGCCGAACCTGGGCGAATAGAACGAATCGAGGCCTGGTTCGGGGGGCATGGATACGACCCGCATCGCCATGACACCTACTCCATCGGCCGGACTCTGTCGGGCGTGCAGAGCTTCCATTACAAGGGGGCTTTGCGCCACGGTATACCGGGGAATACCCTGGTATTGCATCCAGACGAACTGCATGACGGCATGGCCGGGACCGAGGCGGGCTTCCGTTACCGTATGGCCTATGTGGACCCCGCCATGATTCAGCAAGTTCTTGGCGGAGAGTCACTGCCCTATGTTGCTGGTGGTCTGTCCAATGACTCGCGCCTATATAACGCCAGCCAACCTTTCGTGCAGGCAATGGATCATCCGCTCGACCCACTGGAGGAGCAGGACGCCTTGTTTGACCTTGCAATGGCGCTGCGAGCGGTCGCAGGCAAGCCGCGCGGGCGCAAGAACCCGGACTACCAGGCTGCCAGGCGGGCAAGAGAGTTCATCATGGCCAATCTTCATGGGGGGATTACCCTGCAGATGCTCGAGCATGCCTGCGGGCAGGAGCGTTGGAGCCTGTCACGTGACTTCAGAGCGTTATTTGGCACCAGCCCATATCGCTTTGTAACGTTGCGCCGTCTGGACCTGTTTCGCGCCCTGATCCTTGATCGCTTCACACTCGTAGATGCGGCACTAGCAGCGGGTTTCCACGACCAGAGCCATATGACCCGACATTTCACCGCCTGTTTCGGAGTGCCCCCAATGCGCTGGCTTGAGCGTATTCGAGTCCAGCGTCTACTTGCAGGATCGTACAAGCCTGAACAACCGCTCCTCCGTTAGGGTAACGGCTCCTGCTTAATGGAGACCCACCATGCAATACCTTCACGAGAAACCGAGCGCGCACGCCATCAACCTGGCCCAAAAGGCTTCGCTCATCGATCAGCAATGGAGCCCACGCGTGGTTGCCGAGATGAACGACTACCAGTTCAAGGTCGTACGCATCGAGGGCGAGTTCATTTGGCACACACACCCGGAAACCGACGAAGCATTTTTTGTGTTAGAGGGAAAGCTGCGTGTTGATCTACCGCATGGCAGCGTATATGTCGCCCCAGGCGAGTTGTATGTGGTGCCACGAGGCGTAGAGCACAGAACTGCCTCGGAGGGCGAAGCCAGGCTGATGATGATCGAACCTCGCGGGATACTGAATACCGGCCAGGAAGGTGGCGAGCGCACGGCAAACAACGACGTCTGGATCTAAACCAGGGCGCCGTCCAAACCTGTTGGACGGCGCTGACTGTTCAGATTTTCAATCCTGCGACAGGCCCCTTCCGGCCAGAAGCTGCCATTCACCGCTATACCATTGCTTTAAATATGCCATTGCCTCACTCACTGGGATTTCTATCTATGCCCGTCCTTGGGCATAACGCCGAGCGTCCATTGGCAAGGTTTCAAATAGTTGGAGTGGGCGCCTTGCAGGCCGATGCAGTCGTTTCAGGTGATCCATCAAGGACCCTGTTTTCCGACCCCACGTCAAGATTCAGGCCGAGAAGCCGTGACTCTTCTTCAATGTCCTGTGCACTTCGATTACGATAATCAGCATGGATCCACTTGACCAACCCATAGGCCATGATCAGTAGCAGGAAGAGAAATGGAATCGATGTCAGGATGACTGAGGTCTTCACGGTTTTCAGCGAAATATGATTGGCGATCATGGTCAAGGGCACCAAGGCCAGCATGACGCACCAGAAGAGTCGCAGGAAAGGTGAAGGATCACGGCCTTCAGGCAGATTACGCGTGGTAGCGGCAGCTACGGTATAGGCAGAGGCGTCGATGTGCGAAGCCAGGAAGATCACCATCACAAACAAATAGAACGCAGTCGCTACCGTGGACATCGGAAACCCGTCCAGCAACCGAGTAATCGCCACTTCTCCACCTTGGCTGGCAACGATGGCTGGAACATCGAGTTGCCCCTGAATCAATTGATCGATGCCGTAGCCACTCAGGCTGCCGAAAATTGCCCAACAACTGACACTTCCCCCCAACAACAGCGCCGCCGAGACCTCTTTCAACGTGCGACCACGAGAAACTCGTGCGACAAAAATCGAAACCGCAGGTGTGTAGGAGATCGCCCAGAACCAATAGAACACCGTCCAGTTCCGTGTGAACTCACCACTACCTGACGGATCGGTGAAAAGGCTCATGTGCAGGAAGTTAGAGAACATCAAGCCCACGCCATTCACGGTATTGTTGACGATAAAGCCCGTCGGTCCGACCACCAGCACCGCCAGTGCACAAAATAATGCGCCCCAGCACACCATGCTCGCCAGGCGCTGCATTCCGCCTTCCAGCCCGATGTATGAACTGAGCGAAAAGATACTGGCGATCAGCAACACGATTCCCGCTTGCATCGCAAAGTTGTTTTCCAGTCCCGTCAGGTTTGAGAAGCCGTTGGAGAATGTCAGCGTGGTCACCACCATGGTGACAGTGAGTCCGCCGAAGGTGCCAATTAGGAAAATGATATCCACCAGGCGGCCAATCGGGCCGTTGGCTTTCCATCCCGTAACAGCCTCGATGATGCCGGCGAGGCTGAGCTTGTCATGCTTGCGCACATGATAGTAATAAGCCATGGCCATGCCGCCCACCGCATAGCACGCCCATGTACCAAAGCCCCAATGGAAGAACGCATACGCGATGCTCATGTTCAACGCTTCGGTTGAACCTGCCGTGATATTCAAACCCGGCGTGTTGTAGTAGTAAGCCCACTCCACCAATCCCCAATAGAGGGTAGCGGAACTCAATCCTGCGCAAATGAACATGAAGATCCAGGGCACGGTCTTGAACTGGGGCTGACCCGAGCCCAGACGAATGTTCCCGTACTTGCTGAAAATGATGAACAGCGAGCCCGCCACAAAAGCCAGGAAGGTCAACAGTACCGGCGCTGAGAGTAGCGTCGTGGCACGAGTGAACAACTGGCTGGCGACCTGCTCGGAGCGCGCCGGAAAGGCGGCCAAAGCAAACACAGTGAGGAAGATCGAAACCACACTGACCACTATCAGCAAATAATCTTTGCTGGCTCGGGGAAGTTGGTCACCCGGCTGAACCGGGTTAACTTTCACGGAAATTTTCATGGATTACCTTTCTATAGCGGCTGTATTGATCTTGTTTTTGCCTCTTCCCTGGCGACCTTCGTCCGCCTGGAACAGTCATAGAAGTGCAGAAGTGACACCCCCGCCCAAAGTGCGATCGAGCGTGGTCAATCGTGGTACAACTGGCCTTTGGAGCGGGGGCGGAGCAGTATAGGAACAGGTCGAAAAGACCTTACATCCACAATCGCCGATCCTTGCATCTGCGTCGGCGAAGTAAGCTCTCAGTCAAAAAAAAGACGACCTCAAAGGTCGCCTTACGTGTACCCGAGTACACTGCCTGCCAATTGGCTTCCCACCCTCGCCTTTAGCGTTTCTCTGAAACGGGTAATTTACGCATCGACAGACTGCCGAGAGATGTAGGCGGCGTAAACGTCACGCTCAGCGGCACTCGACACCCAAAGTTCTGTAGAGATACCCGCCCTCGTACGCGATGAGGTACAAGCAGAATTGGAGGCTATTAAAAGTGTCCGTTATGGGTCGTTTTCAGCCGGTCGCCACAGGCAGAAATCGGCCAAAAGAAGCCGTTTGATCAAGGACGGTTACCGGTCAAACCTTCGGACAAGGCGCTTTGTGTCCCAGCTTGATGAACGGCAAATTCCTCAGTTCCAAACCTCTGTAGCTCCATACCGATATTACTCAGTCTCTCCAAGCGGGCGCTTTCTCCCAAGACATAAGGCTCCTGGTCTTGACGCGGAAGAAAACCCTGATGCATTCGCACCTCAAAAATTGTCCGTGAAACCCCGTTGATAATTTCTACAAAGGATGTCGAAACCGGTGAGCGCTGAACGTTTGCCTGATGTACCACGGCCCCCGCTTCCGTTTCCGCTCCTCGAATCCTGAGCAATGCCCATTCTTTTCCAGGTGAGCCAGACATGACCAGTTCAACGGTGACGCCTCCATTCCCTTCGTAACCTCGTACGATTGGCCTTTCTAAGCTGGAGGCGGCATAACAATAATTGCCCACCCCAAGCCCTACCACTTGCGCGATGAACACCAAAGGCGAAATGAGCGCTTTCAAACACGACATGCTGCTATCTCAACGAATAAGGCAGCTCAGCATAGAAAACCCTGAGCTGTTGACCTATAGCACTACTTATCCATAAGCTGTGCATATGACGTACAGCTCAAACGATATTTTTCCTCCCTTCGAAGCCCTGCAAGCTGCCCTTGCCTCCGCCAGAACCGGTTCTTTCACTGCAGCGGCAGCGGAACTGGAAGTTACACATGCGACCATCAGCCGACGTGTGGAAATGGCTGAAAAATGGTTTCAATGCTCCTTGTTCGACCGCCATGCGCGCGGTGTCACCGTTACGGCCACGGGACAAATCGCGCTGGCCAAAGTCGCTCATGCCTTCGAACAACTGAAACAAGCGCGACAGCCCCGGCCCGCCGGCCAAACCTTACCCATCGTCAAATTGGCCACTACGTCGTCCTTCGCACGTTTTTGGTTGATCCCGCGCCTGACCGAACTGGAAGGCACGACTCAGGATTTACGGATCGAACTGGTCACCTCTGCGCTGAATGCCAGCCTTTCCTCAGGCGAGGTCGATCTGTCCATCAGATACGGGCGTGGACAATGGAATGACGGAGACGAGGAGCCACTGTTCGAGGAGTCACTTTGCCCCGTGGCGTCACCCGAAGTCGTCGCCATGAACGAACAGCCGTTGTCCTTGATAAAGGACACTCCGCTGCTACACACCGGTGACACGACACTGTGGCGAGCGTGGATGAGCCATCACGGTAAACGCCTGACTTCGAAGCCCACCGACAGGGTGATGGGTGACTACGCCCAGGCAATCGAAGCCGCCCGCTCAGGATTGGGCATCGCACTCTGGAATCCGGCGATTCACGCTCTTGATGCATTCAATGGACAATTGATTGCGTTGAATAAATTGAGCTGCCCAAGCCCGCTGAGATTCTTCCTGCTGTCGAAGCCTGGCCCGGCTCATACACCGCCAATGAGGGTTCGGTCAAGGCTTCACCGGTTATTGAGTAAAGGCTTCACCTTTTGAAACCAAGGGACGAAAACGTCCCTTGGTACTGTTTCAGGCGCTCCAATGAAGGGCTGCAATAGGTTGATAGTGGCCCATCGCGAAAGGCAGCAATCGGCCCGTGCCAACAGTGAACGCCGCCATCACGAAATCGATAGCACTTTTCACTCTCACCTACCTCCAATGACATGTGTGTTTCTCCTGACAACCTGGAGGTCTATATGTCGATTCGCAAGATCGTTCTACTTTCGTATCTGGGATTGGCACTCGCTGGGTGCGCTGGCTCAAGCCAGGAGCCCCCTCCCACCACCATGCAAGTCGACCTGCAAAAATACCAGGGCACCTGGTACGAGCAGGCCAGGTTGCCTATGTTCTTTCAGCGCAATTGCCAGCAGTCAGAAGCGCATTATGGTCTACGTGATGATGGTCGCATTGACGTCACCAATCGTTGCAGGGAACAGGATGGCGAGTGGAAAGAGGTACGCGGAATTGCCGAATCGCAGCAGCCAGGTAAGACAGACAAACTGTGGGTGCAATTTGATAACTGGTTCAGCCGCATTGCACCAGGAATAACCAAAGGTGAGTATTGGGTGCTTTACCACGACCCCGCCTACCAGTTCGCACTGGTCGGCCACCCGAACCGAGAATATCTATGGGTGATTTCACGCGCATCTGAAATTAACGGCGTCAAACGCGAACAGCTGCTAAAGATTGCTCAGCGACAGGGGTATGACACCAGCAAACTAATCTGGCGTCCGGCAGATCCGACCAAGCCCTAGTCAACTTGTAATGATCCGTAGGCAGCAGTCTACCGATTGCTGCCTGACGTGAGTGTCAGAGAACGGCCAATAGCGGACAGTCAGCCGCGCTATTGACCAATCATCAGATCTTCACATACGAACGTTCAATTGACCTTGTTCAACTGCGGCAACTGCCACTTGCCGGACAATACATCTTCTTTCACATCTTCTTTCGGCTGGTACAAACGCAGCAGTACATAGAAGCCGCCCTGCGGGGCCGGCAGCCAGTTGGCGGCATTTTCGCCTTGAGGTTTTTTGTGGGAAATTGGAATCGTGATCGAACCGTCCGACGCGACTTTCAGGCCCTGCGTATCGGTGCCGACCTTGTAGCGATTGATCTCGTTATCGACCAGCATCTTGTCGCTGGCGTCGTACATGGTCAGTGACCAGAAGGCATTGACCGGCGGTGCCGAAGCCAGTTTGACCTCGTATTGATTGTCGCCGGTGAGGGGTTGGTTTTTGCTGTCGGTGAAGCGGATCGGGTACATCGCTTCATGCTCACCCTGGCCGCCGAGATACGGCCCCGCCACCATGGCGCGCAGCGGATAGATGTAGCCAAAGCTATCCAGACCGGTGACCCAGTTCCAGCCATTGCGCACTTCTGACGTGCTGGCAAGCGACGCAATCGCTACGTAGGGCGCATCGTTCAAACCTTCCTCAAGTCCCTTGCGCGTAGCTGGATTGAGTTTATCCGGGGAAAAGCCTTTCTCCGTCAGGCCGATACGGGCGAATTGGGCAAACAGTGCGGCGTCAGCAGGTTTGACCGGATTGTCCTTGAGCGCCGCGGCCAACTCCGTGAAGAAGCCCAGCGGATCGTCTGTTTGCGGCAACGCCGGCAAGGTCTCGTCCTTGTGCGACTTGCCACTCAGTGGCACGACACTGAACTGCTTTTGCAGCGCCAGAATCGGCGCGACATCTTCGCCCTGCTTGACTTGAATGCGACCCAAAAGCCAGATTTTCTGGGTCGTGACGTCAAGACGTTTGGCATCTTTGGGCAATTCACCTTTCCACCCTGGCGGCACTAACACGAACTTTCCAGCTTGGGTGCCAGTGGTGCGCCGCCCGACATAGTGCTCAAGTTCTTGCCACATGTTGAATACGTCGACCACGTAATAGTGGTCATGGGTATCCGGCACACTCAATACATACGGTTCGGTCAGATCCAGCACCGCGCTCATGTAGTAGGTGTCATTGTTGGCAGTGGGCATGTCCTTGGCGGACGGTGAAGCCAGCTTGCGGACACTGTGGCAGCACACATCCACCCTTATCGCGAAGTATTCCTCGCCTGGCCATAGCGATCCCTGACCGCCTCATCGCCGGGCAGGCCTTACTCAGCATAAAAGGTCACTGTATCGGAGTTTATTGTGGAATCTGTGTCTGACTGTCGGCCCCTTCGCTCGCTAGCATTGATGCTCTCGCGGCGAAAAACGTGATGAAATCTTCAATCAGACGCTGATACCGATCAGCGATAAGAGGGATCGAAATGTTCGACAGTTCCGCGGTGCTCACTGTTTTCTGGGTTTATCTGGCAGGCGTAGTGGTTCCGGGGCCGAACTTCGTCGCCGTTGTTCACAAGGCAGTAGCCGCGACACGTGCCGAGGCGCTGGCCTTAGTCGCCGGTATAGTGACCGTGAACCTGCTCTGGTCTGGCTGTGCGATCACAGGCCTAGGCCTTGTGTTTGCCGCCTTCCCATGGGCGGTACTGGTAGTGAAGATAATGGGTGCGGCGTACCTGATGTGGTTTGGCGTACGCCTGATCATTAAAGCAGGCAAGCATCCCGCCTTACGGCCTTGCGAGGGCCCGGCTGGCAGCGTCCGGAAATCTTTCTTTCAAGGTGTCGTCACCAACATCGGCAATCCTAAATCCATAGCCTTCTACGCCGCCGTCTTTTCAGCAGCAGCCCCCGCCCACCCCTCGGTCAGCACTTTCGTCTCAATGCTGGCGGTTGTGGTGGTTGTTTCGCTGACCTGGTATGGACTGGTTGCGGTGGCTTTGTCGCAACCAACGATTTCCTCGGCGTATCAGAACGCTCGGAAAGTGATTGATCGCCTGTGCGGTGGTCTGATTCTGGGCTTGGGAGTACGACAGCTGACCTGAGTATTGAATCGACCGCGAGACGTGGGGAGACTCCGCTATCGCCCAAAAGCAGGCCATGGCCGCGCTGCTAATGCGCCAGTAATGGGGGCTAAAGTCATCTCGCTTTTCCTCCTCACCTCATGTCGCGTTTCTAGCGCGACACTCAAGCCGAACAGGGAGTTACGCATGGACAAGGAACGCTATCAGACACAATCGGCGCAAAACATCGCGCCAGATGCATCGTCTACTGATAGTTGGGAAGCCAACCCGCTAGCCTAGGTTTGAGGCATACCCAAGTCCGGTCAGTGCAATCATCGGCAACCAAATGCCGCGAAAGGAGCGACGGCCTCCTGGCACATACCCTGTGGATGGCATTCGACGGTTTTGTGATCAATCAACGCGTGGGAGATTGCCGCGATATGGGAAAAATTGCAGATCTGTACACTGAAATGCTGTTACTCGATTGAACCCAGGTAAAAAATCGTGAAAGGCCACAAACATTCAACCGATCGCCCAGAACCGATTCGCGTCACCGAAGCCTGAGCCCCGGAGGACAGTTCGGGCTGTCCTCGCTGTGCTGCTCGCGCAGCTGCCTGTCGTAGTCGGTGTTGCGGCCGCCAATGGAGCCTGCAATCAGCTCGTAGCTTTAACGCGACGTATGCATCACACACATCTCAAGGAGGCATCGATGATGCCAAGTCACTTTGTCTCTTCCTTGGGTGTACAGATGGTATGGACATGGAACTGCACCCCGTCGAGTGCTGCCTTGATCTGATCGGCTGCGCGCTGGCATGCCTCCATATTCTGGTATTCGGCATGGTCGACCGCGGGTGCCGGCAGTGGGCTGTTGGTACCAAGAATGATCCAGAGAATGTAGTTCATGACGCCTCCAACGCTTCTCGCAGGTGATGCAGTCTAGCCGTGGATCAATGGCGGCGACACAGCGACTGCCAGTGAAAATAAAGCCCTTGGCTATTCGAAGCTTGAAAACACTGTCAGTTACCTGGAAATCGGGGTCGATGATGCCTCGACATGGCAAAACAGTCGATGGTCTGATCATCCATAGCGCCACTTTTCCACTGCTATGCTCATAGCATCCGTTACTGCACCAGAGACGAGCAGCATGGCAGCACAAGGCGCGCAATCCCCTATCTCGTTCAAGGCAACGGCCTGCTCGGCCGGAGTTTTACTTGTCACTTGGGCTGCCATAAAGCTGCTCGACAATTACTTCGAACTGACATTGTTGGCAGATACCACGGGCTGGCTGCTTCTTTTTTGGGATTGGCTTGCACTGGAAACACCCATGCCCAATTGGTCGCTGCTGATGATTATCGCGATTTTGATCGGCACCTTATCCGTAGCGATTTACTACACCCGCATCAAGGATGGAACGCACGGCGAGCTTCACGAGATAGAGCGAAAAATTTACACAAAGAACAATCCTCAGTTCCCACAGTTGACCGATAACCAGACGCTACTGATGGAAGCGTTGGCCTATCATGCGAACTTCAGAAAAATTGCAAATTTAAACTCGGTTTGCAAACTTGTCTCACTCAGTACGCTGGAAGTTGAAGTCGGCCTGAAGCAACTCCAGGCTAAACGTCTTGTGAGGCAAAACGTGACAAGGGGTACGTTCGGCGCCACCACGTTTGAACTTACCCTGGCCGGTAAGGATTACGCGTTAGAGAGACTTGAGCTGACGTAGACGTTCGGGCGGTAACTTCTTTGAGCCCTGGTTTCACAGCGTGGCGGAGCATCGCCCGTGTCGCAGGCGAATTGCTCCCGTGGCGTTGCACTAGCGACGATAGTAGCGGCGATCATCCTCGTAGCGGTGCCGCATGGCCCGATCCTGGTGGCGCTCCCAATCACGATGGCGTTCTGCTTCACGGCGGGCTTGCTCTCGACGCCAGTAATCTCTACGCCTGTCGTCTCGACGCCAATCGTCTCTGCGATCGTGCCAACGACCGTCATGCCAGTATCGGTCGTCATGGGCAAGCAGCGGCCCTTGCTGCTTGTCGGCCCTGCTGGCCAAGGTCGGCCAAGGGTTTGCGGCCGCCTGGACCGGTACCTCAACGACCGCGACTTCAGTGGCCAAAATAGGGGTTGAGGCCTTCATCGTTGTAGCTGACGCCGAGCCCAATGCCGCGAACGCCAACAGGCCGAACAGCACCCTGCGTGGGTCAAGGAATTTCATGAGCGAAGACAACCTCTGAATGATATTTGGAGGGGTAGACGCGCGATCCTGTGAGCTCGCGCTGAGCGAACGTTATGCCTATCCAGATAGACCGATAAACAAGAAAAAGTTCTAGCGACCGCTGTTTAAATCGCCAAGGGTGTCAGTGCGTGTGCCCTTTGAAGTTGGCAATTTCGATATCCATTGCCTCTGCCCTCTTCTGCCCGGCGTAAAGAGCAGCAGCCCCTCCTGCCTGGATGTTGCGGTGGAACAAATGCTGCTGGTCGCGACGGCCGTTGCAGCAGGAACTTCAGGGTATTGATCGGGTCATAGCGGCGCTGTATCGGAAATACCGAGCAGTGCTGTGGTCTGTTTGCGATGCCGTCCGAGTTCAGTCGAGTCCGCCCCCTGATGCCAACCAAGAGTGTTCTGCCGGGTCTCATCCTGGTGTTCTGCGCCGTCGCGTCGTTTTGTTCTGCCGCGGCCGAGCGAAGAACGCCCGCGCAAAGTAACAGCGCATCAACCGCCCTGATCGAAACAGCCTCGCGGCAGTATGAAAATGGCCAACTCGACCAGGCCGCTGCCACGCTGGAGCGTGCCCTGCATATCCAGCCCAACAATCCCGCGACGCTGCACTACCTAGGTGTATTGCGTCTTCAGCAGGGGCAGTACCAGCAGGCTGAAACCCTGGCGGCGCGCTCGAACATAGGCGTGGGTCGCAACGTCGAGTTGCGCAACCGCAACCTCCAATTGATCCAGGCGGCGCAGCAAGCCCAATCTTCAGGTACCCCGCCCAATGTCAATGCGGACAGGGTCGCTGTACAGAAGGGGTTGCAAGAGCAGACTCAACGGCACCGCGAAGCAGACATGGCGGTTGTTGAGCAATCCACTGCGCAAACGCGCGAAGGAACATTGCAAAGGGTTAATGTCGAGTCAGACCGGGCATACGCTGAGGCTGAGATTCCCCGCGGCCATAGGCCGCCTCCAGGCAAATGCCGAATCTGGTTTCCTGATCGACCGCCGGGTCAGCAGCCTGCCCCCGGCAAATGCAAGAAACTGCGTTATCGGGTTCCCGCGGGGGCCTATCTGGTAAGCGGTTGAGTTGTTGCAGTTGAAAAAAGAGCGCCATCGAGGCGCTCGTGTCACTTTGGAACTTGATTCACGCCACCTGCATCAACTTCGAAAAAACCTGCAAATGGTGATCGTCATCACCCAACTGACGGGCCACCATCAGCAAATGTTTGGCATGGTGCGACAACAGGTACTCCCATGTCAGGCCGATGCCGCCATGTAACTGGATACCCTGGTCGGCGACAAAACGACTGGCGCGGCTGACGATGAACTTGGCGGCCGCCAGAATGCGGCTGCGTTCGTCGGTGTCCGCCTGGTCTGCCACGCAGGCGGCGAGCAGGGTCATCGAGATGGCCTGGTCCAGTTCGATGTGCATATCGACCATGCGATGCTGCAACACCTGGAACTTGCCGATCGGCTGGCCGAACTGCTGGCGCGTCTTCAGGTAATCGAGGGTCAACGCGCAGGCCGCTTGCATGCTGCCCACGGCTTCGGCGCATTGCGCGGCGATGCACCGGCCTTGTTGGTAACGCAGCGCCGGCAAGGCATTCCCCGGCTCGCCGAGCAACGCATCGTTATCGACAAACACGTCGTCAAGGTACAGCTCACAGGCCTTGCGCCCATCCATCGTATCGAAAACACGCCGACGCACGCCGCGGGCCTGAGGATCGACCAGAAACAGGCTGATGCCCTTCTCGTCCCGAGTCTCATGGTGGGTGCGTGCCGACACCAAAATCAGTCCGGCGCTCTGGCCGCCGATGATGACGGACTTGCGACCATTGAGCTGCCAGCCTCCGGTTACCGGTTCGGCGGTAGTCTGAACATCTTGCAAGCGGTAGTGGCTCTGCGGCTCATCGAGGGCGACGGCCAGTTGCAGGCTGGCGCTGCCGACCTGCGGCAACAACGTGTCCTTCTGGTCTGCGCTGCCCAACTGGGCGATCAGGCCACCGGCGAAAATCACCGAGTGCAAATACGGTTCAAGGCACAGCCCCCGACCCAGCTCGGTCATGATCAGCATGTTCTCCACACCGCTGCCGCCGTATCCGCCATAGGCCTCAGCGAAAGGCACGGCGCACAGCCCCAGTTCGCCCAATTGCTGCATGAACGGGGCGCTGAAGCCGTGCGCGCTCTGGCGGTATTGCTCGCGATGCTCAAAACCGTAGACGTCACGCACCAGCCGCGCGGCGGTTTCCTGCAACATCAGTTGCTCTTCTGTCAGTTTGAAATCCATGATCGGGGCGCCTTACAGTTCTAGGATCATTTTCGCGATGATGTTCTTCTGGATTTCGTTGGCTCCACCGTAGATCGAGGCCTTGCGCGCATCCAGATACTGGTAGGTGGCCGCACTGCTGTAGTCGGTGTAGAGCAAGGGCTCCTCACCATATCCGAGCTCATCCTCAATGAACGGCAAGGCATACGGGCCTACGGCTTTGCTGATCAGGTAGGTAATGGCCTGCCGGATCTCGGTGCCCTTGATCTTCAGGAACGAACTTTCGGCACCGGGCACATCACCGTTTTGTGTGGCGGCCAGGGTCCGCAGGTTGCTCATTTCAGCGGCCATCAACTGCATGTCGACTTCAGCGATCTGCACGCGAAACAGCGGATCTTCGATCAACGGCCGGCCATCACGGACTTCCTGGCTGGCAATACGCTTGAGCCGGCTGAGCAATGCCTTGTTCTGGGCTATCCCGCCAATGCTGGTGCGCTCGTGGGTCAGCAAATACTTGGCGCAGGTCCAACCATCATTTTCCTGCCCGACCAGATTCGCCACCGGCACCCGCACGTTGTCGAAGAACACTTCGTTGACTTCATGTTCGCCGTCGAGGGTAATGATCGGCCGCACGGTGATGCCGGGCGTTTTCATATCGATCAGCAGGAACGAAATGCCCCGCTGCTGACGGGCCTCGGGATCGGTGCGCACCAGGCAGAACATCCAGTCGGCAAAATGCGCCAGCGTGGTCCAGGTTTTCTGGCCGTTGACCACGTAGTGATCGCCCTCGCGCACCGCGCGGGTTTTCAGCGACGACAAATCAGATCCGGCACCGGGCTCGGAGTAGCCCTGGCACCACCAGTCCTCACAGGCAAGAATCCGCGGAAGGAAATGCGCTTTCTGCTCGGTGGTGCCGAACTTGATAATCACCGGGGCGACCATCTTCAGGCCGAACGACACCACTTTCGGCGCCCCCGCGGCAAAGCACTCTTCGTCGAAAATATGTTTCTGCACGGCACTCCAACCGGTGCCGCCGTGTGCCTGCGGCCAACCCGGCGCCAGCCAGCCTTGCCGGTCGAGGATCTGCATCCATTGCACCTGGTGTTCCTTGCTCAGGCGTTTGCCCAGCGAGATGCGCTCGGACAGTTCGCTGGGCAGGTTGTCGCGCAGGAAGGCCCGGACATCCTCGCGAAAGGCTTGTTCGTGCACTGAGAATTCAATGTCCATCCATCAACTCCAAAAGCATTGGGGTGTGCGCTGATCCCTCTGATCCCCCAAGTGGGAGCGAGCCTGCTCGCGAGGGTGGATCAGCGGCATTGCTGTCGACTGACACACCCTCGCGAGCAGGCTCGCTCCTACAGGGGTAACGAGGCGTATCAGTCGAAAACGATGACCGAGCGCGCCAGCTCTCCGCGACGCAGTTCATCGAACGCTTCGTTGATCTGGTCGAGGCGAATGCGCTGGGAAATCATTTCGTCGAGCTTGAGCTTGCCGGCCATGTAGAAATCCACCAGGCGCGGCATGTCGACCGGGAAGCGGTTGGACCCCATCAGCGATCCCTGGATACGTCGCTCGTGCAGCAACTGCAACGGGTCCAGCTCGATTTTCAGGCCAGGTTTGAGCATGCCGATCACCGTGGCGGTGCCGCCGCGAGCCAGCATCGCGAACGCCTGCTCGGCGGTCTGCTTGAGGCCGATGCATTCGAAGGCGTGATGTACGCCCCCGCGAGTCAATTCCATCACTTGTTTGGCAGCGTCGCCATCGCGGCCATTGATCACGTCGGTGGCACCGAACTGTTTGGCCAGCTCGAGCTTCGAGTCGAGCATGTCGATGGCGATGATCCGCCCTGCCCCCGCCAGCGCCGCACCGTTGATCGCGGCCAGGCCGATACCACCGCAGCCGATCACGGCCACGGTTTCGCCCGGACGTACCTTGGCGGTGTTGAACACCGCGCCAGTGCCGGTGGTGACGGCGCAGCCGAGCAATGCGGCGCGGTCCAGCGGCATGTCGCGGCGGATCGCCACGCAGGCGTTTTCGTGCACCAGCATCTGCTCGGCGAAACCGGACAGGTTGACGAACTGCGGAATCGGTTTTTGCACGTAAGTCAGGCGCGACTCTTCATCCTTGCCACGCTTGGTTTCCGGGGACACGCAGCGGGCCAGATGGCCGGTGACGCAGTGGTCGCAATGGCCGCAGAACACGGTCAGGCACGTCACCACATGGTCACCGGGCTTGACCGAGCGCACCTCGGAGCCTACCTGCTCGACCACCCCGGCGGCCTCGTGACCCAGTACCAGCGGGCCGGGATACGGAAACGAGCCATCGATTACGTGCAAATCGGAATGGCAGACGCCCACTGCTTTTGTACGGATCAACACCTCACGCGGGCCCGGTTTACTGATGCCCACTTCTTCAATGACCAGGGGGGCTCCAACTTGATGGAATACGGCAGCTTTCATGGCAGTTCTCTCTCAAGAATGTTGTGGGTTCAGGCCGGGTTGGCCGCTGAGCGCAACACCGCTTTGGCGTGGCTGAATGTGCGGAAGCCATCAATGCCGTGGTAGGCACCCATGCCGCTCTGACCGACGCCGCCGAACGGCAGACCTTCGGTGCTGGCATGACTCAACACGCCATTGAGGGTGACGCCGCCGGAGCAGGTACGGGTCAGTACCAGCGCTTCTTCGGCGGCGTCGTTGCCGAAGTAATACAGCGCCAGCGGCCGGGGCCGGGCGTTGATCCGGGCGATCACATCGGTGATGGTTTCGTAGGGTGTGATCGGCAGCAGCGGGCCAAAGATTTCGTCCTGCATCACTTGCAAGTCGTCACCGGGATTGCGCAGCAGGGTCGGCACGATCTTGTTGCGTGCACCGTCGCTGAAGTCTTCAGCGGCGGCGTTCAGTTCGATCAGCTCGACACCGGCCTCCCGCGCTTCCTTCAGGTAGCCCTGCAAACGCTCGAAATGACGGGCATTGATGATCGAGGTGTACTCGGGGTTGTCCTTGAGCGTGGGGAAGAACCTGGCGACCACGGCCCTGGCCACGCTGATGAAGGCTTGCACCGACTCCTGCGGCACGAAAACGTAGTCCGGGGCGACACACAGCTGACCGGCGTTGAGCAGTTTGCCGATGACCACCTTGGCCACCGCATCCTTGAAATCGGCGCTACGGGAAATGATGGTCGGCGACTTGCCGCCCAGCTCCAGAGTCACCGGTACGAGGTTTTGCGCCGCGGCGCGCAATACGTGTTTGCCAATGCTGGTGGCGCCGGTGAACAGCAGATGATCGAACGGCTGGCCGCAGAACGTCTGACCGACCTCGGCGCCGCCCAGGACCACCGCCACTTCATCTTCGGCATAGACCGAACGGATCAACCGGGCGATCAGTGCCGAAGTGTGCGGGGTGAACTCCGACGGTTTGATCATCACCCGGTTACCGGCCGCCAAGGCACCGGCCAAGCCGCTGAACACCATGTAGCCCGGCACGTTCCACGCGGTGACAATGCCCACCACGCCCAACGGCTGGTATTGCACCCAGGCTTCACCGGCCCGGGCCTGACGTTTTTCCGGGCGCATCCACTCAGCCAGCTCGGCTTTGGTTTGCTTGAGCGTGGCCAGTGGCGACAGCACCTCGCTGCCCTTGGAGAACCCGGGGCTGCGATGACCGAAGTCAGCCGTCAACGCATCGACAATCTCTTGTTCATGATTGACCAGCAAGCCGATCGCCCGGTCGAGCAACTCACAACGCTCTTCGAAGCTGTAGGGTTCGCGAGCCAGGAAGGCCGCCCGCTGTTTTTCCAGGATCGCGCGGATGTCGGTACTCGGCGAACTCTCGATGGCGCTCATCATTACCTCTCTTGTTTTTGTCAGGCCGCGGCCGCGCTCAGGCAACCATGCGTGGGGTCTGGCTGCATGGTTGATCATTCCTGGCGAGACGCCGCCACCCGGATCAGGTGGGTGGCGCCGGGCAGCACAATTTCAGGCGAGGATGCCCATGGCCTTGGCGCTGTTGATTGCCTGAGTGCGGCGGCAGGCGCCGAGCTTGACGTTGATGTTCTTGGCGTGGGTCTTGACGGTGTTTTGCGAAATGAACAGGTGGCTGCCGACTTCCCGCACCGACATGCCTTCGGCCAGCAACTTGAGCACCGAAAGCTCGCGGGGTGTCAGGTCGTCCTGGTAATCCGGCACGACGCTCAAGCGGGTGGGCGCTGTTTGTTCACGTTGCGCAATCCGGGCTTTTTGGGCAGTGATCGGCCCCTCGTAGCAGGCGCTGTCGATCTTGCCCCAATGCATTCGACGCTCGGCTTCGTACAGCATCAAGTGCGCCTTTTCCCGCTCCTGATTACGTGAAGCGAGCTCGGACAACAGCAAGTACCCATTGAGTACGAACGGCGCGCAGCAGTCACGTACGGCCACCAACCCGGCCCGGACGACCTGCCCGGCTTCGCCGGTATGGCCCAGCTGCAACAGCAATTCGCCGTGCAGGAACATCAATCGACCGAGTAGCGAACAGGGCTGTGTCCGGTTGCCGGTCATCCGTTTTAGCTCGGTGCGCAACAACGCTTGCGCTTGGCTCAGCTCGCCCTGCAGCATCATCAACCGCACCCGGTCCGTGTTGACCAGTACTTCCGATTCGTGACTGCCCTGGCGCCGGGCAAGCTCCAGCGAAGATTGCAACAGCGCCTGTGCCTCGGTCAGATCGCCGGTCTGCATGGCGATACGTGCCAGGATGCAATGACACAACAACACCGAAAGCCAGTCCTGGTGGGTCAGCACTGCAAGCGCGGCGCGGCAGTGCAGGCTGGCTTGTTCAGTGTTGCCGCGCAAGGCGTGCAGGGTGCCGAACAATCCCTGCCAGTTGGCCAACAGACGCCGATTGCGTTGCGGATCTGGAAGCGGCACGAAGCGCCCCAAGCGTAGCAGGCACTCCTGGGCTTCATCCAGCCGGCCACTGAACAACAGGGCCTTGGCACACAGGTATATCAGACGGGGACTGCTTTGCAGCAGCTGCGGCTCGATGCGTTCGCGCCAGTCCATGAGTGTGTTCAGGTGCCGCTCACCGAGAATCCAGCTGAGCCACAGGCGTTCCATGTAGTTGGCGGCGACCTCCGGCTGATCGGCGCACAGGGCTTGCTCGACGGCATCATCGACGTGCCCCAGTACACTGAGAAGCTGACAGGCGCGCAGTCGCAGGCGATTAAGCGGCCCAGGACTCAATTGCCCTTGCAGGGCCTGAGCCACCAAAGGCAACAGGCGGAACCAGCCGGGCTGATGATCGACAGGGACCAGAAACGCCTGGCACTGCAACAAACTGTTGAACACCCGACCGGCCTGCTGCCCTTCCCAGAGCTGCTCGCAAAGCTCGGCGCTGGCCTTGGACAGATGCGCCAGACCACACAACACCTCCAACTGATCTTCGCTCAGGCGCGACAACAGCTCCCGGTCCAGGTATTGGCCGAGCAGCGAAGACCCTGCATCGCCCAATGCCAGTGGCAATAACAGGCGAACACCGGCACACCACCCGCCAGTTTGGTGCCAGAGTCTTTCCCGTGATGCGGTGTCGGTGTCAGGTGCCATGGCATTAATCAACGCCTCGAACTCATCGGGTCGCAAGGCCAGATGTCTGGCCTGCAGATCCAGCAATTGGCCGTCAAGCATCAGGCGCGGCAGGTTCCAGTCCGGGCGTTGGCGGCAGGTGACCAGTATTTGCAGGTGAGGGTTATGCAGGGACAGGAGTTGATCGAACCAGTGGTTCAGATCAGTGGGCAACTCGGCTGGCAGGTCGTCGAAAACCAGTCGAATCTTTGAATCTTCATGGCTTGCAATGGCCTCTTCGCAAGCAAGCGTGCTCCTGCAGTTGACCGTACTCCCATGCAGGAGCGAGCCTGCTCGCGATAGCGGTGGTTCAGTCCCCACCTTTCCTGAACCGAGCAACGCCAGCACCGCATCCGCCGCCACCCCAAATGCATTGGCCAGCGCCGAATTGAGACTTTCCAGCGTCTGCGCCCGCCCACCCAACCTCAACCACACCACTTGCCCGGGTTGCTCCAGGCCTTGCAAATATTCATGCACCAGCGCGGTTTTCCCATAACCGGCAGGTGCGCTAAGCAGTTGCAAGCGGTGTTGCTCGCGCTTGAGTAGATTGCTCAGATGCGGCCGTGGCACAAGCATGACGGACCTCGCTGATGAAGAGAGGACTTCATCATTGGGCCAGCCGACTGAACACGCGCCACCCACATCAGGGGGGCACAAACGCACAACGCCCTGCGAACAGGGCGTTGATTCAAGCGACGATGGACAGTCAGCGGATGCCGGCGTTACGCAGCGCCGACGGGGTGAAGTCGGTCATCTTCGCCGTCATGCCGTAGGTCGTTGCGTGGCGGGACTGGTTGGTCATCGCCAGCACGTTGTAGCGACCGGCGATCAGGTCATAGATGCCGAGCATGGCGAAGTTGGGCGCCCCGCGCTCGTAGTCGTTGATCGCATAGCCTTCCGCCACCCGCCACAGCTGACCACGGCCGTCGTAATGGTCGACTTCCGCCAGTTGCCAGGTGTCTTCATCGAAGTACATGTCGCGCTTGGCATAGACATGACGCTGCCCCGGCTTCAGCGTGGCCTCGACGTGCCACACGCGGTGCAGTTCGTAACGCGTCAGGTCCTGGTTGATGTGCCCTGGCTTGATGATGTCGTCATACTTCACTTTCGGCGACTGCAAACGGTAGTTGTTGTACGGGATGTACAGTTCCTTTTTGCCGATCAACTTCCAGTCGTAGCGATCCGGCGCACCGTTCATCATGTCGGTGTTGTCGGCGGTGCGCATGCCATCGGAACCGGCGCCCGGACCGTCATAGGCCACCTGCGGCGCACGTCGAACACGGCGTTGACCGGCGTTGTAGACCCACGCCAGGCGCGGCTCCTTGACCTGGTCGATGGTCTCGTGGATCAGGATCACACTGCCGGCCATGCGTGACGGCGCGGTGATTTCCTGCTTGTAGTAGTACAGGACGTTGTCGCCCTCGCCCCCGGTTACGCCTTCCATCAATTGCGGAAATGCCAGTTTGTCGTCGTACTCGACGATGGAGTAGGAGCCGTTGGTTTGCGGTGCGGCCTGCGCGGCCTGGCGCTCCATGTTGCCACCGCGATAACGGTTAGTGTGGTTCCAGTAGATCTCTACACCGTTCTTCGGAATCGGGAACGGGTAGTAGCGGGTCTGGGTGAAGTTGACCAGGCCGTTACCGTCCGGAGTCAGTTCGGTGGTGACCGCACTTTTTTTCGCGATGTCGTAGATGTTTTGTGGCGACGCGGCGGTGCGCTGGGTCTTGAATACCGGGATCTTGTAGCTGTCCGGGTAGCGCTTGAACATCGCCACCTGCCCCGGCGTCAGCTTGTCCTTGTACTGGTCGACGTTGGCCGCGGTAATCACCAGTTGTGGTTTTTCACCCGCAAACGGATCCCCCAGGAAGCCATTGTCGAGTGCCGCTGCACCGGGCTTCAGGCCACCGGTCCAGGCCGGAATGCTGCCATTGGCATTGCCCTCTTTCTGAGCGCCCAACGGGGTCAACGAGGTTCCCAGCTGAGCGGCCTCCTGGGGCGAGACAGCGGCCATCACACCACTGGCCAGCAACGAAAGACTCAGTGCGCCAGCGCGCAGGAAAATACGTGCGTTCATGTTCAGGTTGTTCATATACAAGTACCTCTGGGGCAGAGTTGCATCAGAAATTCACGCCGAAGCTGAGCGCAACGTAGTCGCGGTCGACGTTGGTGTTGAAGTCGCCACCGAAGTAGTTGGTGTAACTCAGGCTGGCGTTGTAGGTGTTCAGGTAGTCCGCATCGACACCGACGCTGACTGCTTTGGAGCCTTCATCGAAGTTCGGGCCGTAACCAGACACGTCATGGGACCAGGCCAGGTTCGGCGACAGGTTGATGCCGGCGATCACGTTCTGGTAATCGAGCTTGCCGCGCAGGCGATAGCCCCAGCTGTTGCTGGTGTAGAAGCCATCGTCATTGCATTCCTGCGCCGGGTTACTGGCGGCCGGCGTGCCTGCGGCAGTGCCTCGGCAGGTGGCCGCTCCGGCGGCGCCCGGCAATTCGCCGGAACCGAAGGCAGGACTGCGACCGAAGCGCAGGTCAGTGCCGTCGGCCTTGCCCAGGCCATTGATGTGGTTGTACCCGACCTCACCCACCACCGTCAGGCGACTGGCGCCCAACACCTGATCGAAGAATTGGGTTGCAGTCACTTGGGCCTGGGTCACCGGCATGCGCTTGTAGCCGTTGACTTCACCCCCCAGGTTACGACCGGCAAAGCCAGTGGTGATCAGCGGTGAGGTCGCGCCGAAGGTCGCGGAGGACAACAGGTCAGCGGTGTTCAGTTGCAGCGGCATGTTCGGCCGGTAGCTGACCTCACCCCCCAGAGACACGCCTTCGACGTTGGTCTGGAAACTCAAGCCATACAGGCGGATATCTTCCGGATAATCGATGAAGTAACGGGCACTGCGGGCCGATGCCACACCACCTGCCGGGTTGCTCATCTGGTTGATGCTCAGGTAAGGGTTACGGCTGTGGTAGTTCAGTGCATAAGCGCCAAACTCGGTGTCGTTGAACTCAGGCACGAACCAGCGCAGGGCAACGCCAAATTGACCACTGTCACGGGCATCGTTGTCCTTGAGGCGCGGGATAAAGGCGTCGTCCGTCCCGGCGGCGATGGCCGCCAGGCCGCCGGTGTTGCTCGCAGCACCCGGTGGCAGGTCGAGACCGGCAATCACCAGGCGGTCGTTGCAACCTTGGGGTACGCCGTCGTTGCCGAAAAACGTTCCGCAGTTGTCGACCACCGATTTGTCCCACTCCAGCTGATAAAACGCTTCGGCGGTGATGTTGTCGGCCAGGCCCTGGGACACGTAAATCAGGTTGACCGGAATCAAGCCTTCCTTCACTTCAGCGCCCGGACGGCGTAACGCCGCAACGTCGATGGGGTTGATGCTGTTGATCGAGTTGCCGATGAACGTACTCTCGCCCCAGCTCACCACTTGCTTGCCCAGGCGCACGTTACCGACCTGATCGCCGAGGGTGTAGTTGTGGTAGACGAAGCTGTCGAGGAACATCGCCCCGGATGACTTGCCTGCGCGATCACGTCCCGCGTCATTGATATCGTAGAACGGACGGCTCTCGTCCATCAGTTCGAAGTCGTACCAATACTTGCCGCGCACGAAGGCGCCGCTGTCGCCATACTTCAATTCCAGGTCATGCACGCCCTTGAAGATCTTCGAGAAGGTTTCACCTTTCTTGAAGTTCAGGCGGTTGTCGTCGGTGGTCCGCGAGGCGGACTCGCCACCGGTGACACCCTGTGAGTTGAAGTTGGAAATGAACTGCTTGTCCGCATCCGTCGTCGACCAACTGGCGCCGACCGACAGCGACGAATCAAACTTGCCCTGAATCTCCCCGATGTTGAAATCAACAGCGTGAGCCTGATGGCTCGCGCACGTTGCAACCATTACAGCTACGGCCAGCAAACTCGGCTGGAAGACGCCGCGCATTGTTGTTTTTGTCATGCGGTTTCTCCGGTTAAGGATAGGTGTTGGTGCGCCCATGCTAGCGGGGCTCCGGTAAGGTCCTGACACCCGAACGGGTGATTTGAACCAGCATTTTCAATGGGTATTTCCAGTGCGTAACAACCCGGTTTTCGCAGCGCGCCCCGGGCGTTACGCCCGGTGACATTCACCTGGCAAAAAGCGTGGTCACTGCGCCGCGCCACTGACTTTTCCATAGAGCGTCACCACGCAGGCACCGCCCAGACCGAGGTTGTGGGCCATGGCCAGACGCGCGCCTTCGACCTGACGCTGTTCGGCGTTGCCGCGCAGTTGCTGGGTCAACTCGTAGCACTGCGCCAGGCCCGTGGCGCCCAGCGGATGCCCCTTGGAAAGCAGTCCGCCGGACGGGTTGATGACGATCTGCCCGCCGTAGGTGTTGTCGCCATCCATGACGAACTTCTCGGCGCCACCCTCCGGGCAAAAACCCAGGGACTCGTAACAGATCACCTCGTTCTGGGCGAAGCAGTCGTGCAGTTCGCAAACATCGATGTCCTGCGGGCCGACGCCAGCCTTCTCGTAGACCTGACCGACAGCGGCGTGAGTCATGTGGGTGCCGACCCAATCGAGCATCGAGGGTTTTTCGAAATTGAAAGATGCCGGGGTGTCGGTGGTCATGGCCTGTGCGACGATTTCCACGTCGCGGCGCAAGCCGTGCTTTTTCGCGAAACGCTCGGACACCAGGATGGCCGCGGCACCGCCGCACGTCGGCGGGCAAGCCATCAAACGCGTCATCACACCCGGCAGAATCACCGGGTCGTTCATCACGTCCTCGACGCTGAGCACCTTGCGAAACAGCGCCAGCGGGTTGTTCGCCGCATGGCGGCTGGCCTTGGCGCGAACTGCGGCGAAGGTTTCCATTTTGCAGCCATATTTGTGCAGGTACTCGCGACCGGCGCCGCCGAAGGTGCGGATGGCCTGGGGCATGCCATCCATATCGGCGGTCAGCCCGCGCAGGATCGGCAAAAAGCGCTCACGGGTTGGCGGACGGTCATCCCAGTGGGATTTCAATGCCCCGGCCTGCATCTGTTCGAAACCGACCGCCAGCACGCAATCGGCCGAGCCGGATTCGATGGCCTTGCGCGCCAGGAACAGCGCGGTGGAACCAGTGGCGCAGTTGTTGTTGACGTTGACCACCGGGATCGCGGTCATGCCCACTTCGTACAGCACGGTCTGGCCGCAGGTGGAATCGCCGTAGACATAACCGGCGTACGCCTCCTGCACCAGATTGTAATCAATACCCGCATCCGCGAGGGCGCGGCGCACCGCTTCGGCCCCCATCTGCACGTAGGTCGGGCTTTCGCTGGGCTTGCGGAACGGGATCATGCCGACGCCGGCAACCAGTACTTTTTCGCTCATGGTGTCACCTGAAAATGAAGGAGAAGGATCACAACTGGCGAGCGATCAGCTCGCGCAGCACTTCACTGGTGCCGCCGAAAATCCGCGTCACGCGCATGTCGACAAAAGCACGGGCAATCGGGTATTCGAGCATGTAGCCGTAGCCGCCATGCAGCTGGACCATGTCATCGATGCATTTGCACAGGGTTTCGGTGGCGAACAACTTGGCGATCGCCGACTCCTGGACGGTCAGGCGGCGGCGCATGTGTTCGGCGATGTAGTGGTCGATGGTCAGGCGCACGGCGGTGGCCTGAGCCTTGATGTCGGCCAGCTTGAACTTGGTGTTCTGGAAGTCCCAGACAGTCTGATTGAACGCCTTGCGATCCTTCACGTACTCGACGGTCTGCTCCAGCAGGCGTTCGAGTTTGGCGGCGCTGTAGAGCGCAATCACCAGGCGCTCTTGCGGCAGTTCTTCCATCAAGTGCATGAAGCCTTTGTTCTCTTCACCCAGCAGGTTGCCGACCGGCACGCGCACGTCGTCGAAGAACAGCTCGGCAGTGTCAGCGGCGTGTTGGCCGACTTTTTCCAGTTTGCGCCCGCGACGGAAACCTTCGCGGTTGCACTCGACCATGATCAGGCTGCAACCCTTGGCGCCAGCGCTCGGATCGGTCTTGCACACCACCACGACCATGTCGCAGGTCAGGCCGTTGCTGATGAAGGTCTTGCTGCCGTTGATCACCCACTCGTCACCGTCGCGCACGGCGGTGGTGCGGACTGCCTTGAGGTCCGAGCCGGTACCGGGCTCGGTCATGGCGACAGCGAGGACGGTTTCGCCGGAGCAGACCTTTGGCAACCATTGTTGCTTTTGCTCTTCGGTGCCCAGACGCACGATGTACGGGGCGACGATGTCCGAGTGCACGCCCAGGCTCCAACCCGACACACCGGCGCGGTACAACTCTTCGATCAACACCGCCGAGTGACCAAAGTCACCGCCACCGCCGCCGTACTCGGTCGGCACGGTGAGGCACAGCAGGTTGTGGTGACCGGCCTTGAGCCAGGTTTCCCGGTCGACCTGCCCGGCTTCGTCCCACTGCGCCTGCTTGGGCAGGCATTCACGCTCGAAGAAACGCCGCGCGGTTTCACGCAGCATTTCGTGGTCTTCACGGTAGACGGTACGGTTGATGTGCATCGGAATCTCCAGTGGATTGCCAGACAGACGAGCGCCTGGTTCGTGAGTCCACTGTATGGCTGGGGGGTGGTGATGAAGCCACCCGGATCGGGTAGCGAAACCAAAGGCCTGAAACACGACTCCCTGTAGGAGCGAGTTTGCTCGCGATGGAGGCAAGGACGACGCGTACTGTCAGGCGGCACGCGTTATCGTTGCGTCCATCGCGAGCAAACTCGCTCCTGCAGGGGATTGGGCTGGGGTTATTTGCGCAGTTCGCGCTTGAGGACTTTGCCCGCCGCCGAGAGTGGCAGTTCGTCACGAAACTCAACGGTTTTCGGGCATTTGTAGGGTGCGATGAATTCACGACAAAACAGCCGCAATTGCGCTTCATCGACGGGCGAAGCGGGCGTGCGCACCACCACCGCATGCACCGCCTCGCCCCACTGCGCATGGGGGATACCGATCACCGCGCACATCGCCACGGCCGGATGCCGGGCAAGGACATTCTCGACTTCCACCGAATACACATTCTCGCCACCGCTGACGATCATGTCCTTGAGCCGGTCGACGATGAACAGGTAACCCTGCTCGTCCATCCACGCGGCATCGCCGGTATACAGCCAGCCGTTGCGCAGCGCCTGGGCGGTTTCTTCGGGTTTGTTCCAATAGCCCTGCATGATGTTCGGACCCCGCACGATGATCTCGCCCACCGTGCCACGTGGAACTTCGTGGCCTTGCGGGTCGACGATCTTCACGTTGACGCCCAGCCCGCCACGCCCTACCGAGCGCGACAGTCCACTGATGCGCGCCTCTGGGGTGTGGTTGCACGGCAGGTTGCTCGACACCACCGGGCAGGCCTCGGTCAGTCCGTAGGAATGCGACAGCTCGATGTCCGGAAACCGTTCGAGTACCTGCTCGACCATGTCACCGGCACTGGGCGAAGCGCCGTAGGTCAGACGTTTCAGGCTGCCCAGGTCATAGCGCTCGAAGTCAGGATGAGCCAATAACGCACCGATCATCGTTGGCACCAGCAGCGTCTCGGTGACCCGTTCTCGTTCGATGATCTGCAACGTTTGCAGGGCATCAAACCCGGACACCAGTACATGGCTTTCACCGGCCAGAAACTGGATCAGTGCACGGGCCATGCCCGCCACATGAAACAGCGGCGCGACGTGCAGCAACAGGCCACTGCGTATCGGCGGCATGTCCACCATGCGCGGCATGCACGCCGACCACAGGTTCAAATGGGACTGCATCACACCCTTGGGAAATCCAGTGGTGCCGCCGGTGTACATGATGCAGGCCAGGTCTTCGCCACCACGACCGGCGTCCTCAATCGGCGTGGCCTGGTCAATCAATTGCGCGAAACCCAGCATGCCCAACGGCACTTCGCCCTCACCGGCGTAGATGAACCGCGGCGCATGTCGGGCCGTCTTGCGGATCTCATCGGCCAGACCAGCGAAATGCTCGTCGACAATCAGGATGCCGGTGTTGCAATCGTCCAGCGAGTAGACAATCTCCGGCACGCTCCAGCGTACATTCACCGGATTGAGCACCCCGCCACCCCACCACACGCCCATGATGTATTCCAGGTAACGGTCGGAGTTGAGCGCCAGCATGCCCACCCGGTCCCCCGCTGCCATGTCGAGGTTTTGCAAGGCGCCGGCCAGGCGTGCGACCCGCTCGCCAAATGCGCGATAGGTCTGGCGACGCTCGCCGAAGATCGTCGCGACATGGTCCGGGTTCTGTTGCAGCGTACGTTGCAGGCATTGGGTCATGAACATGCTGTCAGCTCACCCCCCGATCCTTGCCGGCCCAGAATGGCTCGCGCAAATCGCGCTTGAGCACTTTGCCCGCGCCCGACAACGGCAACGCTGTGCGGAACTCCACCGATTTGGGCGTCTTGTAGCCGGCGATCTGGCGGCGACAGTGCTCGATGATCTGCGCGCCCGCCACTTGGGTTTGCGGTTTGAGCACGACCACCGCGTGCACCGCCTCGCCCCATTGCGCACACGGAATGCCGATCACCGCGCAGGCCGCGACGGCCGGGTGACTGGCGATGGCGCTTTCCACTTCGCCGGAATACACGTTCTCGCCACCGCTGACGATCATGTCCTTGAAGCGGTCGACGATGTAGATATACCCGTCCTCGTCCATGTAGGCGCCGTCGCCGGTGTGCATCCAGCCACCACGCAGGGCCTTGGCGGTTTCCTCGGGGTTGTTCCAGTAGCCGAGCATGATGTTCGGGCCGCGCACCACCACTTCGCCCACAGTGCCGCACGGTACGGGGTGGTCGTGTTCGTCGACGATGCGCACGATCACCCCCAGCCCCGGCCGTCCGGCCGAACGCAACCGGCCACTGGCGATGCCTTCGGCGTTATGGTTCTCGGGGCCGTTGGCGGTAATCGGTGGTGCCGCTTCGGTCATGCCGTAGCCCTGGGTGAACTCGACATTCGGCAGCGCTTTGAGCGCCAGTTCCAGCAAGGGCACGGCAATCGGTGAGGCGCCATAGGTCAGGCAGCGCAGGCAACTCAGATCATGCTGGGCGAATTGCGGGTGCATGATCAGCACTTGCAACATGGTCGGCACGATCAGAATGTCGGTAATGCGTTCGCGCTCGATGGTGCGCATCACGTCCAGCGCATCGAAGGCCGGAACGAAGATGCTCGGCAGCCCGAGGAGCGAAATCAGGATCACCCGCGACAGCGCCGCCAGGTGGAACATCGGCGCGATGTGCAAGGTCAGGGCATCGGCCGGCACCGGCACATCGGCGGCCCGGGCCACGGCGGCTGACCACAGGTTCATGTGCGATTGCATGACGCCCTTCGGCCGACCGGTGGTGCCGCCGGTGTACATGATGCTGGCCAGGTCGTCGCCGCCACGAAACGCATCGTCGACAGGCGCCGTGTCACGGATCAGTTGCTCGTAGGACAACATGCCCTCGGGCAATTGACCGTCGCCGATATAAATCAGCAAGGGTCGCACCCTGGCGGTGCTGGCGATGCCTTCGGCCATGGGCACAAAAGTATCGTCGATCAGCAGGATGCGGGTATCGCAGTCGTCCAGCGAGTAGACGATTTCCGGCACGCTCCAGCGGATGTTTACCGGATTGACCACGCCGCCCCCCCACCAGGTCGCGAGGAAATATTCGAGGAACCGGTCGCAATTCAGGCCCAGCAGACCGACCCGATCGCCGGTCTGCATACCCAGTTGCTGCAAGGCACCGGCCAGACGAGCGACGCGCTCGGCCAGCTCGGCATAGGTGCGACGGCGGTCGCGAAACACAGTCGCCAATGCGTGGGGACGTTGTTGCAGCACATGGTGCAGGCCTTGGGTCAGATACATGGGGCTCTCCTGTAAATTATTGTTGTCAGGCAGGGTCGCAAGCGGTGTCGCGAATCAGGTGCCGGTGTATTTCGGCGAGCGTTGTTCGGCCAGGGCCATGCGCCCTTCGGCGTGATCCTCGCTGTCGCGCAGCAAACCCCAGTGAAGATGGGCCTGGCTGGCGAACTCGCGGGGTGTCAGGTGCGCGGTTTGCAAAGCCAGGCGCTTGATCGACTGCACCGCCAACGGGCCGTTGGCGGCAATGCGCTCTGCCAGGTCCAGGGCCGCCGGGAGCAACCGTTGCCGGGGCAGCAGCTCGATTACCAGCCCGATGCGCAAGGCTTCCTGGGCGCTGACCGACTCTCCCGTCAGGGCAATTTTCATGGCGTGGGCGGCGGGAATCGCGCGCAGCAGCAATTGCACGCCACCCGCCACCGGAATGCTCGCGTCGCGTACTTGTGGCAGGCCAAAGGTGGCGGCGTCGACGGCGATCCGCAGATCACACTGCAGCGCCAACTCCAGACCGCCCCCCAGGCAGGCACCATTGACGGCAGCGATCATCGGCTTCCAGATGTCCAGGTCGCTGAGGTCCAGGAGGCGCGTGTAGCCACCCTCCTCGGCTTCGGTCTCGCGGCTTTTCAGTGTCCCTGCGACAAACCCGGACGCTGGCCGCAATGATTCCTTGTGGCTTGCGCCGCAACAAAAGGCTCGCTCTCCGGCACCGGTCAGCACAATGACCCGCACCTGTTCGTCATCCTGGCAGGCGCCCAGGGTCTTGCGCAGGTGCATCAGGTCGCTGGCGCTCAGCGCATTGTCCGACTGTTGCGCATCGAGCGTGATCAGCGCCACGTGATCGATGATCTTGAACTGAATGGCCATGGGCTAACTCCTGCGCTCCACCGCTGTTGCGCTGTTCTGATGGAGGGCCAGGCGGCACTCCTGTTGTTATGCCGTCCAGTAGACCAATCGGCGAATCGACGACGACCACCCGCATCGGGTGGCGGATGCCGAAGTCGGGGTCATGACCGTCGGGCTGTGGGTTACACTCGATTGGATTCAATGCACCCATAAAACAAAAATGATTCGGACAACCCCATGGACAAACACCGCAAGTCCAATGCATCGGACACCCTCGCGAGCCAGGTCTTGAATCCGACACAGTCGCCGATCGTCAGTACCAAACTGATTCCGCCGCGCGGCACCGGGCGCCTGATTTCCCGCGAGCGCCTGCAGGAGCAAATGCTCAAGGCCCGCCGCCAGCGCTGCATCGTGCTCAAGGGCCCGGCCGGTTGCGGCAAGACTTCAACGCTGATTGCCTGGCGGCAGGCGCTGTTACCCTTGGGTTTCGATGTGGCGTGGCTGACGCTGTCGGCCGACGACAACGAATTGACCCGGTTTATCGACTACCTGCTGGCGAGCCTCGGCCAGATCGACGCCACCCTGGTGCGCGAAGCGACCCAGCTGGAAGGTCGAGGTATCGACAGCGAGGCGGTGGAACGCACGGTCATCACCCTGGTGCGCAGCATTGCCAGTCGTGGCCGCGAACTGGTGCTGGTGCTCGATGACCTGCACCACCTGACCGACGTAGGCATTCATCAGGCCCTGCAATGGCTGATCGACTACGCGCCGGCCAACCTGCACCTGGCATTGGTGTCGCGCAGTGCCGTGCCTTTGTCCCTGGCGCGGTTGCGCAGCCAGGCGTTGGTACTGGAACTGAACCTGCGCGACTTGCGCTTCACCCCGGCCGAATCCGAACAGTTCCTCAAAGCGCAACTGGGCGAGATCAATGCCCGTGA
Organism: Pseudomonas sp. P1.8; assembly: GCF_001269805.1. Classification (NCBI taxonomy): domain Bacteria; kingdom Pseudomonadati; phylum Pseudomonadota; class Gammaproteobacteria; order Pseudomonadales; family Pseudomonadaceae; genus Pseudomonas; species Pseudomonas sp. P1.8. The sequence continues at coordinate 476,659 of NZ_LHVM01000013.1, read as the reverse complement.
CGCCAGGCAGATGCACGAGCTGACCGATGGCTGGGTGGCAGGTCTGCAACTGCTTGCCGTCAGCCACAAAAAGAAGCGTTCGCCGCAGGCGCCAGGCGCCATCTCCGTGCAGACGCAGGTGCGGGACAATCAGGCGTTCGCCAGTTTTTTTGAAATCGAAGTGTTATCCCACCTGTCGCCGACAGACCTCGACCTGATGTTACTCATGGCGGTGTGCAACCGCTTCTGCGCCTCGTTGTGCGCAGCGCTCAGTGGCTACCCGCAAGCGGTCGCCGAGGCCAACGCACTGCTGGCGCGCCTGGAACGCGACAACCTGTTCCTGATTCCGGTGGATAGCACCGAACGTGAAACCTGGTATCGCCTGCACCCGCTGCTGCGCGAAACCCTGCTCAAGTATTTCGATTCGCGCACCCAGGCCGAACAACAAGTGGTGCACGTCCGTGCCTGGAACTGGTTCCGTGACCATCGTTACCTGGATGAAGCGGTGCACCATGCGGTGATGGGTGGCGATCCATCGGCCGCTGCCGACCTGGTGGAGCAGAACGCCGAGGCACTGTATGCCCATGGCGACTTGCGCATGTTGATCGAACTGGTTCGACTGCTGCCGGTCGAGCAGGTACAGGCGCGGGTCAAACTGCGGATCCTCAAGGCACGGATGCAACTCTATGCCCGGGACTTCGATGCCTGCACCAACAGCCTCGAACAGCTGTTCCGCGATGTTCCCCAAAGCGAAGTGCATGACCGTTTCATGATCTCGTTGCTGCGGGCGTCCCTGGCGCTGCAACGCGATGACACCGTCGCGGCCATGTCGGTGCTGCCGCAACTGCTCAACCCGCCACCCGGCAGCAACAGCGTTGCCATCGGATCTTGCGCCAACATCCTGTCCTGGCTGTACATGCACCGCGGCGAATACGAAAAGGCCCGGCAGGTGCAACTCGACCGCCCTGCCTTGCTGATCAATGGCGAACCGCTGCTGGGCACCACGGCGGGCAGCCTGCAAGGGCGCTGCATGATCGGCCTGAGCCTGGCGCTCGAAGGCCAGATGACCCAGGCGGAACGGGTTTATCGCGATGTGCTGCATGAGGCCAGCCACTGCGGCAAGGCCGGTGCCGATGCGACGTACCTCTCCGCGGCGCTGCTGGGCGAAGTGCTCTACGAAACCAATGACGTCGACGCGGCGTTTAAACTGCTGTCAGGCTGGATCGATATCCTGGAGCGGATCTCGATCCCCGACTCGGTACTGCGCGTGCTGCAAGTGCTGTGGAATGTGCAATGGCTGGCAGGCAATCAGCAGGAAGCGCTGGCGTTTGTCGAACGGCTGGACGAGTACGCGATCAAGCTCGGCCTGGAACGCCTGCAAGCGTATTGCCTGACCTGGCAGGTACGCTGGTTGCTGATCCTCGGTGAATCGGCGGCGGCACACGCCAAACTGACGCGTCTGGAGGCCATCGATGCCCGGCACCCGGACGCCGGGCAGACGGCGCTCAAGGAAATCCACATCCTCACCGAGAACGCCCGCATTCGCTGGCAGCTGGCTCAAGGCGACCTGGAGGGTGCGGCGAAGCGCATCGAACGACTGATCGAGACCTGCGAGCGCCACCGACGCCAACTTGGCACGGTGCGTCTGCTGGTGCTCGGGGCGGTGATCGAGTCCGAGCGAGGCAATCATGAGCTGGCGCGAGACAAAATAATGCAAGCCTTGCGTCGTGGGCAGCGCTTCGGCCTGGTCCGCAGCCTGCTCGATGCCCATCAGGATGGGCTGAAGCTGATTGGCGACATCGCCAGCCGCGAGACTCTCGACCCGGTGCTGGCATTCTATGTCGAGCGGCTGCAAGCGGCCGACGTAACTGCACCCGCCGTATCGAAGGATAAACCGACCACCACGACCACCAGCAAACCGCTGGCGGCCGGGATCGAGCCCTTGAGCGAGCGGGAAATCGAAGTCGTGCGCCTGCTGGCCCAGGCCCTGCCCAACAAGAAAATCGCCCGTGCCTTGGGGCTGTCCCCGGAAACCGTGAAATGGCACCTGAGCCATATCTACAGCAAGCTCGGCGTCAGCAGCCGCGATGAAGCAGTGGCGCGGGTGCGTGATCTGGAGTCGCAGGGCAACGTCGCCCCCCCCGGCACTTAACGCAAAACGCCCTCACTGTAGGAGCCGGCTTGCTGGCGATTGGGCCTCAAGTCTTGCGGCCATCTCCCGGACGCCATCGCTGGCAAGCCAGCTCCTACAGAACTTGTGTCCGCTTCAAACACTGAATTTCCAGCCCGCCACCCACCTCGGGTGGCGTTCGCCCGATGCCCCCCACCTATCGTAAGGCTCATCCACAGGCGCCTGGCCCATTGCCGGCCTGCCATCGATGAGGAGTCTTGCGTGCACATCGCCCGAACCGTTTTCCGCGACGACCATGAAATGTTCCGCACCACCGTGCGCCGTTTTTTCGAGCGTGAATGCCTGCCCCGTCAGGCCGCGTGGGACAAGGCCGGTCAAGTCGACCGCGAAACCTGGCTCAAGGCCGGCCGCGAAGGCTTGCTCGGCATCACCCTGCCCACGGAATACGGTGGTGGCGGTGGCGATTTCGGCCACTGCGCAGTGTTCAACGAAGAGTTCGCCCGGGCCGGTATCAGCGGTGCCTACTTCGGCATGCACTCCGACGTCATCGCCCCCTACATCAATCGTTGCGGCAACGACGAACAGAAACAGCAATGGCTGCCGGGCATCTGCTCCGGCGAAACCATCCTCGCTATCGCCATGACCGAGCCCGGTACCGGCAGCGACCTCAAGGCCGTGCGCACCACAGCCGTACGCGATGGCGACGAGTACGTGATCAATGGCAGCAAGACGTTCATCAGCAACGGCCTGACCGCCGATCTGGTGATCGTCGTGTGCAAGACCGACCCGGCCGCTGGCGCCAAGGGCATCAGCCTGATCGCCGTGGAAACCCATCGCCCCGGCTTCAAGCACGGTCGCAAACTGGAGAAAGTCGGGCAGCACGCCCAGGACACCGCCGAACTGTTCTTCGACAACGTGCGCGTGCCGGTGGGCAACCGCCTCGGCGAAGAAGGCCAGGGCTTCGTCTACCTGATGGGCGAACTGCCCCAGGAACGTTTCTCCATCGCCGTGTCCGCCGCCGCCAAGCTCGAGCGTCTGCTGGAGCAGACCCTCGACTACGTGAAGGACCGCAAGGCTTTCAACCAGACCGTGTGGGACTTCCAGAACAGCAAATTCAAGCTCGCTGACATCAAGGCTCAAGCCACCGCCATGCGGGTGATGGTCGACTACTACCTGGGCGAGCACATGCGCCGCCGGTTGACCCTCGAAGAAGCGGCCATCGCCAAGCTCTACACCACCGAAACCCTGTGGAAATGCATCGACGACATGGTCCAGCTGCACGGCGGCTACGGCTACATGATGGAGTACCCGATTGCCCGTGCGTTCGTCGACATGCGCGTCAACCGCATCTACGGCGGCACCAGTGAAGTCATGCGCGAAATGATCGCGCGCAAGCTCTGAATCTCTCAAACAGCAAGGAAAACAACGATGAGCCAAAAAGTGTTCGTGGCTGGCGTCGGCATGATCCAGTTCAAGAAACCGGGGACCAATGAGCCCTACGACATCATGGGTGAACAAGCCATTCGCCTGGCCTTGGCCGATTGCGGCCTGGACGTTCGCGACATCCAGCAGGCCTACGCCGGTTACGTCTACGGCGACTCCACCTGCGGCCAGAAAGCCCTGTATCGCGTGGGCATGACCGGAATCGCGCTGATCAACGTCAACAACAACTGCGCCACCGGCTCCAGCGCACTGTTCCTCGCCCGTCAGGCCGTGGCCAGCGGTGCGGTGGATTGCGCCCTCGCGTTTGGGTTTGAGCAGATGAATCCGGGTGCGCTCAAATCCGCCTGGACCGACCGTGCCCCGGCCACCGAGCGCGCCCTCACGCTGACCAACGAACTGGTCGGCATGCCCGACCTGCCCACCGCGATCCGCCAGTTCGCCGGTGCCGGTTACGCCCATATGCAGAAGTACGGCACCCAACTGGAAACTTTCGCCAAGATCCGCGCCAAGGCCAGCCGCCACGCGGCCAACAACCCGCTGGCGGTGTTCCGCAACGTGGTCAGCACCGAAGAAGTCCTGGCTGCGCCCATGCTCTGGGAAGGCGTACTGACCCGCTTGATGGCCTGCCCGCCAACCTGCGGCGCCGCCGCGACCATCGTGGTCTCCGAAGCCTTCGCGAAAAAGCACGGCCTGCGCACCGATGTGTTGATGGCCGGCCAGGCGTTGACTACCGACCTGCCGAGCACCTACGACGCCAAGGACATGATCCGCGTGGTCGGTTTCGACATGACGCGCATGGCCGCCGACATCGCCTACAACCAGGCCGGCATCGGGCCCAAAGACATCGACGTGATCGAGTTGCACGACTGTTTCGCCCAGAACGAGCTGCTGACCTACGAAGGCCTGGGCCTGTGCGCCGAAGGTGGCGCCGAGCAACTGGTCAACGACGGCGACAACACCTACGGCGGCGAGTGGGTGACCAACCCGTCCGGCGGCCTGCTCTCCAAGGGCCACCCACTGGGTGCCACCGGCCTGGCGCAGTGCTACGAGCTGACCCACCAATTGCGCGGCACCGCCGACAAACGCCAGGTGCAGGACGCGCGTATCGCCGTGCAACACAACCTCGGCCTGGGCGGTGCCTGCGTCGTCACCGTGTACCAGAAACACTGAAGCCGCCGGCATTGAAGAGGAGTCACTCAGATGATCGACAAGAAGCACATCGGCAGACAACTGCCCACGTTCCTCGCCACCGCTGAAGCCGGGCAACTGCGCTTCTTCGCCAAGGCCACCGGGGAAACCAACCCGATCTACTTCGATGACCAGGCCGCTCGCGACGCGGGCTATCCCAACCTGCCGCTGCCGCCGACCTTCCTGTTCTCGCTGGAGTTCCAGATCCCGTCCAACACCTGGCGCGACGAGCTGGGCATCGTCACCGCGCGCATCCTGCACGGTGAAGAGTCGTTCCGTTATCACCGCATGGCCTATGCCGGCGACACCCTGCGCTTTGATGTGCGCATCGCCGACATCTACGACAAGAAAGGCGGTGCCCTGGAGTTCGTGGTGCGCGAAACCCGAGTCACCAATCAACACGGTGAGCACGTCGCAGACTTGCGCAGCGTGCTCGTGCAACGCAACAGCTGAGGCGCAGAACAAGCATGAACGCGATAAGCCTGGAAAAGATCAACGTCGGCGACACCCTGCCACCGCTGGCCCTGCCACCGATCAACCGCACCACCCTGGCGTTGTTTGCCGGTGCGTCGGGTGATTACAACGCCATTCACATCGACACCGATTACGCGCGCAAGGCCGGGATGCCCGACGTGTTCGCCCACGGCATGTTGTCGATGGCCTACCTCGGTCGACTGCTGACCCAGTGGGTCGATCAGCGCCAGTTGCGCGAGTTCGGCGTGCGCTTTCTCGGCATCACCCACCTGGGCCACCAGATCACTTGCACCGGCACCGTGGTCGAGTGCTTTGAAGTCGACGGCGAGCCACGCATCAAGGTTGAAGTGCGCACCACCAATCAATACGGCGACACCAAAATTGTTGGTGACGCTGAGATCGCTCTGTAAACAATCCCAATAATCGAGGAGCAACACCCATGGCAAAACTTGACGGCAAAATCGCACTGGTCACCGGATCCGGTCGTGGCATCGGCCAGCAGATCGCTTTGAAACTGGCGAGCGAAGGCGCGCGCATCGTGATCAACGACCTCGACGCCGACCCGGCCCACGAAACCGCTGAAATGATCCGCAAGATGGGCGGCGAAGCCGCTGTCTGCCACGGTAACGTCAGCGCCCCGGACTTCGCCGAGCGCTACATCAAGACTGCGATGGACCACTTCAACGGCATCGACATCATCGTCAACAATGCCGGCTACACCTGGGACGATGTGATCCAGAAGATGAGCGACGAGCAGTGGTACGCGATTCTCGACTGCCATATGACCGCACCGTTCCGCATCCTGCGTGCCGCCTACCCGATCATCAAGGCGCAAGCCCAGGCAGACGCCGTCGCAGAACGCGAAGTGTTCCGTAAAGTGGTGAACATCTCTTCTGTTTCAGCCCTCAACGGCAACGCCGGGCAGATGAACTACTCATCGGCCAAGGCCGGCGTGCTGGGCATGACCCGTGCCCTGGCGCGGGAATGGGGCCGCTTCAAGGTCAACGTCAACGCGGTGGCTTTCGGTTTCATCGAAACCCGCATGACCAGCGCCGACGCCCATGCCGGCGCCACGGTGAACATCGAAGGTCGTGACATTCGGGTCGGCATCAGCCCGGAAGCGGCCAAGTCGTTCGCCCAGCGCAACCCGTTGGGTCGCCCCGGCACCACCAAGGAAGCGGCCGACGCCGTGTACCTGTTCTGCTCGCCGGAATCGAACTACATCACGGCGCAGACCATCGCCGTCGCTGGCAATCTGCAATAACCCAAAACTGTAGGAGCAGCCGGCCGACGCTCGGATGCTCGCGATGGACGTCCAATCAGACAGCCAGTGTCATCGTTGACGACCATCGCGAGCAAGCACGCTTCTACAGGGATCGCAGGATCACACCATGAACATGACCGAAAGCACCATCCGCCTGGCTGCCATCAAGCTGATTTCGCGTAACGGCTACGAGTCGATGAGCCTTCGTCAACTGGCGGCCGAATCGGGAATCAACGCTTCGACGCTGTACCTCTACTACAAAGGCAAAAGCGAGTTGCTACTGGAACTGATCCTCGAATACTTCCAGGGTTTGTCCCACGAATGGCAACGCCAGCGCCCTGCCACCGCTGCCAATGCCGCGTTCAAACTGCGTGCGTTCATTGCCTGCCATGTGCGCTATCACCTGGAACATCAGGACCAGGCTGTGCTCGGCAATCTGGAATTCAGAAGCCTGGACGAACAATCCCTGACCCTGGTGCGCCAGGCTCGTCGGCTCTACCTCAAGGGAATGCAGGATCTTCTGGAACAAGGCGTTCAAGAAGGCTCGCTGAGTTGCGCAGAGCCGAAGCTGATGGCCCGCACCCTGTTCAACATGCTTACCCACGCTTGCATTTGGTATCAGGCCGATGGCCGTTGGAGCATCGACGAGGTGATCCGACATTACTCGGACCTGGTGATGAAAATGCTTGGCGCCGTCCCCGTTGCAACACCCCGCGCCCCCACCCGCCGCCCGGCGATTACTCGCCGCAGCGCACCGATGGAGGCACGGTCATGAGTGATCTCATGCAACGGTTCTCCATGGCTGGAAAAACCGTGCTGGTCGCTGACGCCAGCACCCGGCTCGGCGCGCATTTCGCCAGCCTGATCAGCCGCGCCGGAGCGCGTGTAGCCATCGGCGCACAACACCCATCTCAACTGAAACAACTGGCGGCGGACCTGCGCTGGGAAGGTGGCGAAGTCTTGATCGTCGACCTCGATAGCGCTCGACGCGCCAGCATCGAAGCGGCGCTGGTTGCCGTTGAAAAACGCTTCGGCAGTGTCGATGTATTGATCAACAACAGTGCCGAGCGAGAACACGTGGCGCTAAACAATCATCTCGTGCATTGCACCAGCCTGCACATGATCAAGGCCGAGCGTGGCGGCAGCATCGTCAACATCGACCCGCCACCGCGCCCGATCAGCTCGCCCAACCCCTGCCTGCGGCCCAACAGCAGCCTGATCCGCATGAGCCGGGCCATGGCCCAGTCGCTGACGCCGCACCGCATTCGCGTCAATGTCATCGCTGCCGGACGTGACAAGGACACCGGCCTGCAAGAACTCAACGGGCCGTTGTTGTTGCTGGCCAGCGGTGCAGGCGCCAGCGTAACCGGCGCGGTGTTGCACATCGACCACCGCAATGCCTGACGCCGCGCGGTTCAACGTAGGAGCTGCCGCAGGCTGCGATCTTTTGATCTTGAAAAAGCCAAAGTCAAAAGATCGCAGCCTGCGGCAGCTCCTACAGGTCATGGCCACCTGATGTGGGTGGCGCAAACCTTTTGATGACGCTCGAACATGGCCACTGGTCGCCCTGCGCGACGCCCGTCAACAAGGAGCCAGTCTGATGACTCGCATTAAAAAGTGGCTGCCCGGACTCGCCTTCGTAGCGACAACGGTCATGGCAATGGCGGCGAATGCCGCTGACAAACCCAACATTCTGGTGATCTTCGGCGACGATATCGGCCAGACCAACATCAGTGCCTATTCGATGGGCGTGGTCGGCTACAAGACGCCAAACATCGACCGCATCGCCCACGAAGGCATGCTGTTCACCGACTACTATGCGGAGAACAGCTGCACTGCCGGGCGCTCGTCATTCATCACCGGTCAGTCGCCGTTGCGTACCGGCCTGACCAAGGTCGGCGTACCGGGTGCGCCCATTGGCCTGCAAAAGCGTGACATCACCCTCGCCCAGGCCCTCAAGTCCCAGGGCTACGCGACCGGTCAGTTCGGCAAGAATCACCTGGGCGACAAGGACGAGTTTCTTCCCACCAACCACGGTTTCGATGAGTTCTTCGGCAACCTGTACCACCTCAATGCCGAAGAAGAACCCGAGCGTGCGTATTGGCCGAAGGATGATCCGGACTTCGTCAAATCCCGCACACCGCGAGGCGTAATCCACAGCTACGCCGACGGCAAGATCGAAGACACCGGCGCGCTGACCAGCAAGCGCATGGAAACCATCGACGACGAAACCACCGCCGCTGCGCAAGCCTTCATCGAGAAACAGGCCAAGGCGGACAAACCGTTTTTCGTCTGGATGAACACCACGCGCATGCACTTGTTCACCCATGTGCGTGAATCGATGAAGGGCCAAAGCGGCATGCCCGGCAACGATTATGCGGACGGCATGATCGAGCACGACGGGGACGTCGGCAAACTGCTGAAAACCCTCGACGACCTGAAAATCACCGACAACACCATCGTCGTCTACACCACCGACAACGGCCCGAACCAGTTCTCCTGGCCGGACGCGGCGACCACGCCGTTCCGTAACGAGAAGAACTCGAACTGGGAAGGTGCTTACCGCGTACCGGCGATTGTGCGCTGGCCAGGCAAGATCAAGGCCGGCGAAGTGTCCAACGAGATGTTCTCGGGCATGGACTGGTTCCCGACCTTGCTGGCGGCCGCTGGCGATGCCGACGTGAAGAACAAGCTGCTCAAGGGCTGGGCACCGACCTCCGGCGGGAACAACTTCAAGGTGCACCTCGATGGCTACAACCAGTTGCCGTATCTGACGGGCCAGCAGCCTAAAGGCGAGCGCAAGGAGTTCTACTACTTCAACGACGACGGCGTGCTGGTGTCGATGCGTTACGACCATTGGAAGGTGGTCTTCGCCGAACAGCGTGAGCCCGGTGGTTTTGCGGTATGGAGCAGCCCTTTTGTGCCGTTGCGCGTCCCGAAACTGTTTAACCTGCGGATGGACCCGTATGAAAGGGCCGACACGGTGTCTGACCAGTATTACGACTGGACGGTAAAGAACTCTTACTTGCTGGCGGCCGGGGTGGCCAAGGCAGCGAGGTTCCTGCAAACCTTCGTCGAGTATCCACCTAGCCAGAAACCGGCCAGCTTCAGCATCGATCAGATCCGCGCTGCGGTAGACGCGAAAATCGAACAGAACAATAAAGCCCAGGCCAGGCAGTGACAGGTGTCGTCCACTGCCGCGTGGACGCCCTGATTTCTTGTACCGCGTTGCCCCCTGCGCCGCTACGGGGGCAATTGCTTTCTGACTGGCGGCCTTCGGCTGTGCGGACGCTTACCCGCGCTCATGCGCATGAGCCATGCCTATCCACCGGATTACCGAGGGCCGGGACAGCACGTTTAACGGCCCTGATTGCCTGACCATAGCGTCTGCGCAATACATACAACCCCATCTGATAACAACCGGGCAGTTCTCATCAGCCCGCAACTGATCAAACGATCATTGCGCAGACGCAATTCTACGGTGAACTCGCCCGTGGGGTGTTCAACCGAGAGTTGCCTGACTTCGCCATCAACGGCACACGCCACACTCGCCGCCACACTGCCCTCGATCAGGCAGGCAACCGCCACACTGACCGCACCGAACACGCCAATGCTGGTGTGGCATCGGTGCGGAATAAAGGTGCGGGTGCTGAGTGAACCACCCGCTTGTGCCCGCGCAATCAGGCACATTTTGGGCACGTTGCGCTGAGTGACGTCGCCCAGGTTCATGCTCGGCCCCGCTTGCAGGCGGATCGATTCGAGGCGGGCCTTCAATTCAGAATTGGCATCCAGTTGAGTCGGACTCTCATAGCCGCTCAACCCGAGGTCTTCGGCTCGGATCAGCACCACTGGCATGCCGTTGTCGACGCAGGTGACTTCAACGCCATCGAACAGATCCACAACGTTGCCAGTGGGCAACAAAGCACCGCAACTGGAGCCGGCGACATCCTCGAACTCCACGATCAATGGCGCTGCATAGCCTGGCACACCATCTATCCGCGCGGCGCCCGAATAGCTGACAGCGCCTTCCGGTGTCGGTACATGAGCAATCGCGATCTGCCCGGTGTTTTCCATGAAAATGCGCACCGGGGTTATATCACCCGTAACGGCCACCAGGGCGCGCTCAATCGCGAACGGCCCGACACCGGCGAGAATGTTGCCGCAGTTCTGGCCGTAGTCGACCCGCGGTTCATCGACCAGCACTTGGGCGAACAGGTAGTCGACATCGGCGTCGGCGCGTGCGGAGGGTTTGATGATCGCCACCTTGCTGGTCAGCGAGTCGCCGCCACCGATGCCATCGATCTGTCGCGCATCCGGCGAGCCCATGACCGCCAGCAGCACGCGGTCGCGAAGTACGTGCTGTTCAGGCAAGTCGCGGGCCAGGAAGTACGCGCCCTTCGAGGTCCCGCCGCGCATCAACAGGCAAGGAATGCGTGTCTGGCCCATGTTCAATCTCCGAGCTCATCGAGGCTGTCGACGTAGCGCAGGCCCTTCTCCGCGAGCCGCTGGCGCATGTTGTAGATGTCCAGCCCCAGTTCGCCCTTGGCCAGGCGCAAGGCTTTGTGCTCCTCAAGGTCAGCACGTGCGCGACTGGCTTCGACAACCTGCGCCACTTCGTCGCGACGCACGATGACCACGCCATCGTCATCGGCCACCACCACGTCGCCCGGGTTGACCAATTGACCGCCGCACACCAGCGGCAGGTTGACCGAACCGAGGGTCTCCTTGATGGTGCCCTGGGCACTGATGGCGCGGGACCAGACCGGGAAGCCCATCTCGCGCAGGGTGTGGGTATCGCGCACGCCGGCATCGATTACCAGTGCTCGTACACCATGGGCCTTGAGCGAAGTGGCAAGCAGGTCGCCGAAGTAACCGTCGGTGCACGGTGAGCTGGGGGCAACCACCAGGATATCGCCGGGGCGGCACTGCTCCACCGCCACATGGAACATCCAGTTATCGCCCGGCGCAACCAGCACCGTGACCACCGAACCGCTGACGACCGACCCTCGTTGAATCGGCGTGATCGCAGACGTCAACAGGCCTTTTCGCCCTTGAGACTCGTGAATGGTCGCGACACCGAAGCGCCCCAGTTCATCGACCAGGGCCTGCTCGGCCCTGGCGATGTGGCGTACGACAACGCCGGTCTTTCCGATCAGCTCGCTCATGCCAGGTTCTCCGTGACACGGGGGAAGATGCTCTGGTAGCCCTCGCCATAAACGATGTCACGACTGGAGGTGATGCCAACGTTGCGCTTGGCCTGCACACCGCGCTGCAGCGCGACGCGTGTGTAGTACTCCCAGAGGTGTTCCTGACCGGCCATGCACTGGATGGCCGCGTACTTCTTGTCCCAGACCGAGGTGATGTCCAGCAACACATCGGGGCGCCATTCGCATTGCTCGGGCTGATGCGGCTCGAAGCTGTAGACCGGCGGCGCACCGACAATTTTCTCCCCCGGCTTGTAGCCTTCGGCCTGGGCGATGATGCGCGCCTCCTGCGTGAGGTTCATGACCAATGGGTGATCGTAGTTGTAAGGGTCTTTCTGCGAGTGGCTGAGGACAAACTCGGGCTGGACGCGACGAAACACATCCGCCAGGCGAAACAGAGTGTCCTTGTCGGCCCGCATCGGGTAGTCACCGATGTCGAAGAACTCGACGCTGGCCCCCAGGATATCGGCCGCCGCCTGGGCCTCTTCACGCCGAGCGCTTTTGACTTTTTCTTCGCTCATCTGGCCCTTGCGCCACAGCTTGGCGGACTCACCGCGCTCACCGAACGACAGGCAGACGATGTGCACGGCATAACCCTGTTGCGCATGCAGCGCGATGGCACCGCCCGCACGCCAGACGAAATCGGCAGAGTGGGCGCTGACGACCAGCGCGTTTTTCGGTGACTCGATCATTGCGAAACTCCTCATGCGTTTCGAACGAGCATCGCACTGCGACTCGCCCCAGGAGTAATGCATTGAAGTGTTTTAGGTATGCGTTTTTTTTATTGCCATCCGAAAATGGCAGCGGCATAGTTGCGCTCCAAAGCCCCTTCGCAGAGCCCGAGCCCCATGGAATCCACCGAACTGCCCAGCCTGATGCACGTACGCGCCTTTGTCCGGGTGGCCGATCACGGGAGTGTTTCCAGGGCCTCTGTTGCGTTGTTTCGCGCTCAGTCCGTGGTGACCCGGTCGATCTCCGAACTGGAGGCACGGCTCGATGTGCCCTTGTTCGAACGCCACGCCAACGGCATGCGTCTGACCGATTTCGGCGAGCGCTTGCTGCCGCGGGCACGTCGCGTGCTGGCCGAACTCGACAGTGTGCCGCGACTGCTCGATGGCGCGGATAAGCGTGCGGTCGAGCCGCTGTACCTGTTCCAGGCCCGACGCCTGCAAGTGTTCGTCAAACTCTGCGAAACCCGCCACATGCAGACCGTCGCCAGCCTGCTCGGTCTCAGTCAGCCGGCCATCAGTTCGACCATCAAGGTCATGGAAAGCGGCTGTGGCCAACCGCTGTTCGAGCGCACGCCTCGCGGATTGCAGCCCACCCGTGCCAGCCACGAAATTCTCTTTGCGATCCGCCGGGCGCTGAACGAACTGCGCCACATCGAGACCGATATCACGGCTCTGCGCGGCACCTTGCAAGGCGTGGTGCAGGTCGGCGCCCTACCCTTGGGCCGCACCCGGATATTGCCCGAAGCCATGGTGCGCATGATGGCCGAACACCCTGGAATCCAGGTGATTACCAACGAAAGTCCGTTTGATCTACTGGCGACAGAGCTGCGTGCAGGTGATGTCGATTTCGTCTTTGGTGCCTTGCGCCCGGAGGCCTACGCCAGCGACCTGGTCGGCGAAGCGCTGCTCACGGAAGACATGGTGGTGTTGGCGCGACGCGATCACCCGCTCTGTTCAAAAGCAGTGCGGCACGATGAATTGGTCGCTGCCCGGTGGGTGCTGCCTCGCGCCGGCTCGCCAGCCCGGCAGATGCTTGATGAATGTTTCACCCGGTTCGGCATTGCCCCGCCCCGGCCTGTCGTGGAAAGCGGCGACATGGCAATCATCCGCGGCCTGTTGTTGCGCTCGGACATGCTTGCCGCCGTGTCCGCCCATCAACTGGAACAGGAGATCGCTTCGGGCGAACTGTGCATTCTGCCCCTGGAGCTTAACCAGACCACCCGGGCTATCGGTCTGACTTATCGCAATGGCTGCCTGCACTCCCCTGTCGCCCAGGCGCTGATGGACATGATTCGTCGGGTGATCCGCGAGCAAGCGACGAACGCGACGCTCCACCCCGACGCGGGAACAAGGTAGCGGCTGCGATCTTTTGATTTTACAGCAGGCTGATCGGGTAGCTGATAAACACCCGGTTTTCATCGAACTCGTTCGTGCTGAAGCTCTTGCGGATGCTCGCGTTGCGCCATTTGACGTTGAGGCTTTTGAGCGGACCGCTCTGCACCGTGTAGGCCAGTTCCGATTCACGGCCCCATTCCGTGCCGTCGGTGATGGTCCCGGTGTGCACGTTGTCGCCGCTGATATAGCGGTTCATCAGGGTCAGTCCAGGCACACCGAGGGCGGCGAAGTTGTAGTCGTGGCGCACTTGCCAGGATTTTTCCCGGGCGTTGTCGTAGCTGGAGTTGTAGCTGTCGTTGGCCAGAGTGCCGCCGCTGCTGCCATTGACGCGCATCCACACATCGTCGCCGCTGAGTTTCTGCAGGCCGACATAGAAAGTGTTGCCGCCGTACTTGGCCGAGAGCAGCGCGAACGCGGTCTTGTTGTCGAGGTCGCCGGCCAGGGCACTGCCGTCTTCCTTGCCGATGAAGTAACCGAGGTTGGCGCCCAGGGTCCAGTCGCCGATGGGCTGGCTGTGGCTCAGGTTGAAATACTGCTGCTGGTAGATGTCGCTGAGTTCCGCGTACCAGACGCCAACCTGAGTGCGCTTTTCGTTGAAGGCATATTCACCGCCACCGAAGTTGAAACGGTCCGAGCTGAAGGCCGCCGATTTGCCGTTCATGAACATGTCTTCCATGCTCGCATCGTTGCGCGGGCTGTTCTGGCGGAACTGGCCGCCGTAGAGGGTCAGGCCGCTGATCTCGGTGGAGGTCAACTGGCCGCCCTGGAAGGTTTGCGGCAGCGAACGGCCGTCGTCGGAACGCAGGATCGGCAGCACCGGCATCCACTCGCCGACCTTCAATTCGGTCTTGGAGATTTTTCCTTTCAGCGCCACACCGAGGCGGCCGAAGCTGTCGGCAGGGCGGCCATCATCATGGATCGGCAACAGCTGCGTGCCGCCGGTGCCTTTGCCGCCATCGAGCTTGACCGAGACCAGCCCCAGCACATCGGCACCAAAGCCGACTGGGCCTTGGGTGAAACCGGACTTGGCGTCGAGGATGAAGCTCTGGGTCCACTCTTCGGCTTTGCCCTGGGGGTAGGCCGGGTTGGTGTAGTTGCGGTTGAAGTAGGCGTTGCGCAGGTTCAGGTTGGCGCTGGCATCGTCAATAAAGCCAGCGGCGGATGCTGGCAGCGGTAATGCGCAGATAGTTGCCAGCGAACAGACAATTCGATGATTAACGACGGTTTTCATTGTTATTGTTTTCCGGTTTTTTGAGTAAAGGAAATGCCCTGCGCCCGCAATCACCAGGCACAGCAAGTTCAAGAAGAAAAAAATCGAAAGCGGCCCGGGACGAGCCGCGCTCACTGCTGAAGTTCAGCGCGGGCCTTTGCCCGCCACCGAGTAGAGCACCTGCTGATTTCGGGTTTTCATGAACGCCTCCAGGCTCTGTCCACGCATGGCGGCGTAGACCTGCAGGTTGGGAATCCCGAGGACCGCCGCGAGTTTCTCCAGCACGAAGAAGATCGCCCCGTACTGAATCAGCCCGCGCCAGTCACGGCGGCGCAACAGATCCCGTTCCTCGTCGCTCAGGCCGCCTTCATCGAACAACGCTTCCGGCGTTTCGAGAAAGCGCTGGCGCCATTGCGGCTCGATCATGCGGTGCAGGAACTTGTTGAGGCGATAGCCCTTGGCGCTGCGCTCCAGAGTGAATGGATAGGTGCCCTCGAGTTTTTCGATGCCGGCCAACTGGTGCTGCATGTGCTGCAAGTGGCGTGCGTTGACGTCGGCAGGCAGCGCACGGTCCTGGTTTTCCAGCAACAGGGTCGCGATACCGGTCATGGATGGCAGGTAATAGTCCTGATGCAGATTTTTCACCGTGGCCGACAACGCGCCGCGCATGATCAGCCAGGTGATGACCTCCGAGCCTTCCATCCCGCCCAGGGTGGCGTACTCGGCGTGGGTCAGTTCGGTCAGGCGCTGCGGGTCGTTGACCAGCAGATCGATGAACTGCTCATCCCACTGCGGGTTGTTGAATCCGCAGCGTTCGCCATGCACCTGATGGGACACACCGCCAGTGGCGACAATGGCCACCTTCAAGTCTTCGGGATAGCTTTCAATCGCGCGACGCAGGGCCTGACCCAACTTATAGCAGCGCAACGCACTGGGGATCGGGAACTGCAACACCCCCACTTGCAGCGGTACGATCTGCACCGGCCACGCCGGATCACAGGGCAACAACGCCGACATCGGCGAGAAAAACCCGTGGTCCAGCGGCTTGTCGCGGAAGAAGCTCATGTCGAACTCATCGGCCATCAGGCTTTGACCAATGTGCCGCGACAACGCGGCATGCCCACCCACTGCGGGCAACGAGCGTGGATTACCGCCTTCGTCGGCGACCTCGTAACGCTCATCAACGCCGAGGGAGAACGCGCCATAGTGGTCGAAGAAGAACGACGTCACATGGTCGTTGAAGATGTAGAACAGCACATCCGGTTGTTGCTCCTTCAACCACACCTTGATCGGTTCGAAGCCTTCGAAAATCGGCGCCCACGCCGCTTCATTCTGCTTATCGTGATCGACTGCGAAGCCGATGGTAGGTGTATGGGATACAGCGAGGCCACCGATGATGCGTGCCATGACGAGTTCCTGTGTTCGAAAAAGATTATTGCGCCAGCAAGGCCCGGTTGACCCGACGCCGTGCAAGACCGTTGGCCAGGATCGCCAGTGCGGCGATGAAGGCAGGCACGCTCAACAGGGCGAACAGCAACGGCAGGCCCAACCCGAGGCTGAGCACCGCACCACCGATGAGAGAGCCAAAGATACCGCCGAAACGACCGATGCCGAGCATCCAGCTCACGCCCGTTGCACGGAAGTCCGTCGGGTAATAACCCGGGGCAAACGCGTTGAGGCCTGTCTGCGCGCCGCTCATGCAGAAACCGGCGGCGATCACGCCAAGCGCCAGCAGGCTCGACTCCAGGCTGAAAGCCCCCAGCAGCAGGATGAACACGCCACCTAACGCATAGGAGGTGGCGATCACGCCGTTCGGATTGCGTCGGTCCATGATCCAGCCCACCACGATCGCCCCGACTGTCCCGCCGATCTGGAACAGGCCGGTGATGGTGGCCGCCCGTTCGATGGACAGACCGCCTTCACGCAACAGGGTCGGCATCCAGCCCATGGTCAGGTAGATCACCAGCAGGCCCATGAAATAGGTCAGCCATAGCGCCAGTGTGCCGGCCCGATATCGTTCGGTGAACAGCATGCGCACCGGTGCCTTGTGCTGAGCCTGGGGTTCGGCGAGGGTGAAGTCAGTCGTTGCCGTGAATTTGCCCCCAAGCTTGTTCAGTACTTTGGCGATCTGGGCGGCGGGTGCATTGCGCGCTGCCAGGAAACGTGCGGACTCGGGCAGAAACAACCAGAGGAAAGGCAGCAGCACCATTGGCAGAATGCCGCCGGCCAGCAACACCGATTTCCAGCCATACAGCGGAATCAACCAGGCTGCCAACAAACCACCCAGTCCCGATCCCATGTTGAACCCGGTAAACATGATGGTGATGAACAGCGAGCGATTGCGCTCTGGCAGGTACTCGGCAAGCAGTGTGGTGGTATTGGGCATCGCGGCGCCCAGGGCCACACCGGTCAACAGGCGCAAGGCCGCCAGCTCATAGGGGTTACGCGCAAACGCACACGCCAGGCTCAACACACTGAACCCCGTCACGGCCAACAGCAGCACTTTCTTGCGCCCCACACGGTCAGCGTAAGGGCCAGCGGTCAGGGCACCGATGGCCAGCCCGACCATCCCGGCACTCATGACCGGGCCAAATGCGGCTTTGGACAACCCCCACTCCTGTATCAGCGATGGCGCGATAAAACCCATGACCGCGACATCGAGGCCATCGAAAAGCACAATGAAGAAACACAGGCTCATGATGAGCCACTGGTACCCGGCAACCGGTCGGTTGTCGATCCACGCTTTGATGTCGACCGTTTCGTGACTCATGCTTTTACCTTCTTGTTTTTGTAGAAGTACCGTACGGCCTGGAGATCGGTGCAAGCCAGAGGCCGTCCGACAGCCGAACATTGGGCATGACTTTAAAGCCGCAGTTGTCTGCGGCGCCTCTGGGAAATCCTTAAACAGGTATCTGTTTTTCTTATCGGATGACGTGCAGCGGGTCATTACGCGGCCAAACGGCGTGGCTTCAAGGCTCAGGACGGTGCCAAATGCACAAGAGCGGCTTTCTCGATTGGCAACCGCGCCTTACCCAAACCTCAGCTGGTGCGGGTCTTGCGCCCTGGTGCCCGGCCAAATGCTAATACCCATAAATAAAATCGATACCTGCTTAATGACTTCACAGAAGACGCTCGGCGAGCGCGTACCTTAAGGTCGAAGCCACTGCCTTGACGGCGGTAGTGGTAATTGACTTGTCGCTGCACATACTAATAAAAGAAGGGTTTGAACATGACTGACACTCGCTTGTCCCGTCGCTCGCTGCTCAAAACAAGCACCATTGTGCTGACAGCCGGCGCCGCGCTTGGCCTGCCGACCCTGAGCCAGGCCTCACGCAGCAGCCTGCAGAGCGCAGACAATGAAGGCACCGATCAATCGCCAGGTACGGTTATGGATTCCCAACTGCTCAGTCTGTTTTCTCAACCCAAGATCGATTGCCACCATCATGTGATCGACCCTGTGCAGTTCCCCTATCCCGCCGACTCCACCTACCAGCCGGCAGGACCCGAGATCGGTTCAGCGGCGTATTACGCACAGGTCATGCAAGCCTATGGCATTCGCCATTCCGTGGTCGTGCAGCCGACCTCGGCTTATGGCTTGGACAACAGTTGTCTGCTGGAAACGCTGGCTCGCGGCAACGGTCGCCATAAAGGTGTGATCGTGGTCCCGAACGACGTCTCCAGCGAGACCCTCGCGCAGTACAAGGCACAGGGTGTCGTCGGTGTGGCGCTCAATGCTGCGCTACTGGGTCCCGATCGCTTTGTGAAAATCGACGCGCTGATGGGGCGCTTGGCTGAGCTTGACCTGTATGCACAGATTCAGGTGAAGGACGATCAGTTGCTGGCGCTGTTGCCCTTGTTGCAGCGCACACGGCCCCGTGTGCTGATTGACCACTCCGGCCGACCCGATGCCAGTGCCGGCCTGCACCAACCGGCCTTCCAGGCATTGCTGTCGCTGGCCGGCAACGGACGTACCTTCGTCAAACTCTCGGGGCTGTCGCAATACTCCAAAGAGCGTTACCCCTATGCCGATGCCAAGCCCTATCAACTGGCACTGCTGCAGGCGTTCACAGCCGAAAACTGTATGTGGGGCACGGACTGGCCGTTCTTGCGTGCGCGTCAAAACATGGAATTGGGCACTGTTCTGACCAACTTCGGCGAAATGTTCCCCAATGCCAGTGACCGCCAGCAAATACTGTGGGAGACCCCAAGACGTCTGTTCGGCTTCACCGCCTGACTCCACCTGTCACGGGGCAATCGGCCTGCCACGGTTGGGTATCTCGCGTGCCGCCAATTCCCGCAAGCGCATTGGCCGGGGTGGCACAACAGACTCACAAGAACCAGTCAACCCAGCGATAACAAACGGCGCGCCCGACCGAGCACAGGCGCGTCGACCATTGCCCCGTCCACTTTGAACGCCGCTTCACCGGACTCGGCCGCACTGACCACGCGGCGTGCCCAGGCCATTTCTTCAGCGCTGGGCGCCAGCGCCGCGTGCACGACAGGCACTTGTCGCGGGTGAATGCACAAGGCTCCCCCCATGCCCATATCGCGGACACGCTGCATGGCGCAGGCCAGTCCCGCGTCATCTTCGAAAGCCGGATAGACACTGTCCAGCGGCGGTTCCAGAGCGTTGACCCGCGAGTGCAGCAACAGGGCATAACGGGTCTGGTCGAACACGGCTTCAGCCCCGCCACTACCCGCCTTCAACCCCAGGTCGAGGGCAAGATCCAGTGCCCCGAACGTCAGGCGCTGCACACCGCGGCACGACGCAATTGCACCGATGGCCAGCACGCCCTGCGCGCTTTCGATGATTGGCCAGACCGGTTTGCCAAGCGCCGTGACTTCGCTCACTTGAGCGGTTGATTCGGCCTTTGGCAGCAATATCCCGACCACACCAGGGTGCTGGCGACAGTGTTCAAGATCGGCCTCATGCTCCTGGGTTGCGCTGGCATTGATCCGCACCCAGACCCGCGCCTCCGGATGCGTGTTGAAATACGCGGCAAGCTGCTCACGGGTCAGCGCTTTGTCCTGCGCTGCCACGGCGTCTTCGAAATCGACGATCACGACGTCGGCACCACTGGCCAGCGCCTTGGCAAAACGCTCAGGACGATTGCCCGGCACAAACAGCGCCGAGCGAACAAACAGTCTGGACATCGACATTCCTCTTTCAGTCGTTCTGGACAACGCCGGTTTCGTTCAGGCGCTGAATATCGTCGGTGCTGTAACCCAGCTCACCCAGCAGGCTACGGCTGTGCTGACCCAGTCCGGGGACTGGCGCCATGTAAGGTGAAAACGCATTGCTGCTGGCGGGTGGCAAGAGCGTCGGCAGAATTCCCACCGGGCTCGCGACCTCGGTCCAGCGGCCCCTGGCCTTGAGCTGCGGATGCGCCCACACACCGGCCATGTCGTTGACCTGCGCATTGGCGATCTGCGCGGCATCGAGCCTTGCGATGATGGCGGCGGCGTCCAGCTGCGCGAACACCTCGATAATGATTGCGCACAAGGCCTCACGGTTGGCCGAGCGTTTGAAGTTGGCCGAAAACCGAGGGTCCTCAATCAGCTCGGGACGCTGAAGCACGGTTTGACAGAACTTCACCCATTCACGTTCGTTTTGCAGCCCGATCATCACCGTGCCGTTGTCACCGGTCGGAAACGGGCCGTAGGGGTAAATCGTCGCGTGGGATGCCCCGGTCCGTTGCGGTGGCTCGGCGTCTTCAAAGGCGTAGTACATCGGAAAGCCCATCCACTCCACCAGGCTTTCCAGCATCGACACTTCGACACGACTGCCCTGCCCGGTTTTGTCACGCAGCAACAGTGCCGACAGAATCCCGGTATAGGCGTACATGCCGGCGGAAATATCGGCAATCGAGCAACCGGCCTTGGCCATGCCCTCCTGCGTCGCATTCCCGGTCACGGACAGAAAGCCGCTTTCGCTCTGGATCAGCAGGTCGTAGGCTTTCTTGTCCTCGTACGTGCCACCTTCTCCATAACCGGAAATGTCGCAGACAATCAGTTGTGGATGGCGCTCATGCAACGCCTCGAACGACAGGCCCATTCTTGCAGCGGCGCCCGGCGCAAGGTTTTGCACCAGGACATCGGCTTGCTGCAACAGTTGTTCGAGAATGACCTGGCCTTGCGGCAGCTTGAGATCCAGCGCGATGCTTTCCTTGGAGCGATTGGTCCAGACAAAATGCGAGGCCATGCCCCGCACACGCTCGTCGTATCCACGGGCGAAGTCGCCGCTGCCGGGTCGCTCGACCTTGATTACCCGTGCCCCCAGATCAGCCAATTGACGCGTGCAGAACGGCGCCGCGATGGCGTGTTCGAGGCTGACTACGGTGATGCCGTCGAGGGGGCGTTGTTTCAGGTTTACACTGTTCATTGGGAAAGCGGCCGGTGTACGGGTATGGCTCATCGATTTCCCCCCTTAAAAACTGCGTGGCAGGTCGAGTAAATGCTCGGCCACATAAGACAGAATCAGGTTGGTGGAGATGGGCGCAACCTGGTACAGCCGCGTCTCGCGGAACTTGCGTTCCACGTCGTATTCGCAGGCAAAGCCAAAACCGCCGTGGGTTTGCAGGCAGGCATTGGCCGCTTCCCAGGAGGCCTTCGCCGCCAGGTACTTGGCCATGTTGGCGCTGGCCCCGGCGTTGATGCCGCTGTCGTATTCCTCGCAAGCGCGCCAGCGCATCAGGTCCGCCGCTTCGATTTCGATATGCGCCTCGGCAATCGGGAACTGCACGCCCTGGTTCTGCCCGATCGGGCGGCCGAATACCACCCGGTCACGGGCATAGGCGCTAGCCTTTTCAATGAACCAGCGACCATCGCCAATGCACTCGGCGGCAATCAGGGTGCGTTCGGCATTCAGGCCATCGAGGATGTACTTGAAGCCTTTGCCTTCTTCGCCGATCAAACTGTCGGCGGGGATCTGCAGGTTGTCGAAGAACAGCTCGTTGGTCTCGTGATTGACCATGTTGGCAATGGGTTGCACGGTCAGGCCGTTACCGATGGCCTCGCGCAGATCAACGAGGAAGATCGACATGCCTTCGGATTTTTTCTTCACCTCGGCCAGGGGTGTGGTGCGGGCCAGAAGGATCATCAGGTCCGAGTGCTGGATGCGCGAGATCCAGACCTTCTGCCCATTGATCACATACTTGTCGCCCTTGCGCACGGCCGTGGTCTTGATCTTGGTGGTATCGGTGCCGGTGGTCGGCTCGGTGACGCCCATCGATTGCAGGCGCAGTTCACCGCTGGCCAGCTTCGGCAGGTAATAACTTTTCTGCGCCTCACTGCCGTTTCGCAGCAAGGTGAACATGTTGTACATCTGGCCGTGCACGGTGCCGGAATTGCCGCCGCAACGGTTCACTTCTTCCAGGATCACCGACGCTTCGGCCAGGCCCAGGCCCGAGCCGCCATATTCGGTCGGGATCATCGCCGCCAGCCACCCGGCCCGGGTCAAGGCGTCGACAAAGGCCTGCGGAAAGCCTTTTTGCTCATCGATCCCGCGCCAGTAAGCGGCATCGAATTCAGCGCACAACGCCCGTACACCTTCGCGGATGGCATTGAGTTCGTCACTGTTGGGATTCATCGGTAGTCCTCGGTTCTTGTTATGGAATTGCCAGGGGTTGGCAAAAAATCATTCGAAAGTCAGTTCGGCGCGCTGGGCGATTCCGCCGGCGTCACCCGCCCAGAGTTCAGCTCTGCCGGGGGCGGAGAGGCGCCCGCCGACGATAAAGGGGTGTGGCGAAATGAGCGGTCGGATGCCGCGATATTCAAAGCGCCGGATCCACGCCTGCGGGTTGGCGCGGCAGAAGGCGTGCAGGTTCAGGGTGGCAATCAAAGGCCCCTGCACCACCAGACCGGGGTAACCCTCGGCTTCGGTGACATACGGCCAGTCGTAATGGATGCGATGGCCGTTGAACGTCACGGCGCTGTAGCGAAACAACAACGTCGCGGTGGGTGTAATCGACTCTTGCCAGCCTGCCAGGGGCAACGCTTCGCCACTGGCGGGTTTGGGCGGAGTCGGATCGCGGTAGACAATGTCCTGCTCCTCGCGAATCGCCAGGCGCCCGTCCTGCACATATTCGTGACGCAAGGTCGCAAACAGCAGCGAACCGCTGCGCCCGGATTTTTCCTCGATGTTCAGCACGGTTGTGGTGCGTGTCGCTTCGGCGTCGACGCGCAGCGCCTCAAGGAACTCGACCCGTCCACCCGCCCACATCCGATTGCGAGGGTGTGTGGGCGGCAGAAGGACGCTGCCGGCCGGGTGGCCATCCTTTCCAAGCGCCGGTTCTTCCACGGCGGGCTGAAAGAATGCCCAGTGCCACAATGCAGGCAACGGCTGGCCCGAATGGGGTGCCGATTCGCCCAGGGTAGCTGCGATCCGTTTGACCAGGCTTGCACTCAAGCGCTCTGTGGTGTGTTCGGTGCGCCCGATCCAGGCGGCGTAGGGGGAATCACTCATGGACGTCATGCACAAAAATCCTGTCAGGGTGCGTATGTCCCATGCTCGGAGTTTCGCGCTCTGCGCAAAACTCCCCGGTTCGGGGGGGCGTCAGCAAGCAGGTAAAATTGGGCGCCCCCCTGGTGAGGGCGGTGCGCCTCGGATCTTCGCGAGCAAGCTCGCTCCTGCAGGAGCAGGCCTGCTCGCGATGGACGTGAACGAAGACGCGAGAATCCGATTTGCGCTTCAACCTTCGAACTGATTGAGTGCGCGGTACAAATCGTACGCCAGGTACCGCGACTGCCTGTCGCGCATGACCTTGACCATCGCCACCTCCGGGTCGCGGCTGAAAAAGACCCGGCCACGTTGGCTGACCAGGTGATCGAGCAAACGCTCTTTCTCGCCGATCAGGCATTCGGGATTGCGGTCATACCCGCTGGTGACCGCCAGCTCCAGCCAATGGCTGCCCGGAATCAGGTCGCCGGCGAACAGCACCGGTCCGCCGGGCATGGCGACTTCCGGAAGCAACTGCCCCGGTGTGTAGCCATCGCTGAGATGAAACTGCCAACCGCTGCCGAGCAGCTCGCTATCCGTCCCCTTGAGCAACGTCAGGCGACCGCTGCTTTCAAGTCGGTGGAGCACGGGCGAAATAAACAGTGCCCGATCACGCGGGTGCGGACGGCGGGCGCGCTCCCAGTGACGCTCGCCAACCAGGTAACGGGCATTGGGGAACAGCAGACGAGGCATTTCTCCGTCTTCGATGGCGCCCAGCAGTTGCGCCGATAGCCGGGCATGCAGGTGAACCAGCACCACCACATGAATATCGTCTTCGCCCAGGCCCTGCTCGGCCAGCGAATCGAGCAAGCCCTCGGGGGGCTTTTGACAGCGGCACGTCCGGGGCATCGGGGCCAGCAATGCTTCACTGCCCGCCAGCACCAGTATGTTCTTTCCGTCCTGTTCTACGAGCAAGGCGCGCGAAGCGAGTTTGATCTGGTTGTCGAGATCGGGGTTGACCCAGTCAGACCAGCTCGAGCGCGGTGTGTTGCCGAACATGACTCCGCCATCGAGCCTGCGACCCGTACCGACCAATGCAGAAATACGACGGTTCATTGCGCGTTTTACCTTGAATGAAGATGACGTTCGAAACTCCTTTTCCATGCTATGGACATCCCGCGTCTGTCGCGACGGCCGAAGGAACGAAGTGACCGATGAAGCGAACATCGTCCGAAGGAACGTACGGTAGAGGGAGGTTGAACCGCTTGATTTTGCTACTCGCCGATCACCGGCAATCGGAGGATTGTGGCTGAATTTACCGGGATCACCGACATGCCTGGCCTCCTCGCCACCCGCTGCCAGGCGTCTGCCACAGACCGCCACCACCTGCTGCGCGACACCCTGACCGCCCTTGCGGCCTATGAGCGCGGCGACCTGCAACAGGTGGCGCAATGGTTGGCTGACATCCTGCCCAAAGCCCGGCAGATTGGCGCAGATGACGCCCTGATCATCAGTCATGTGCTGATGGCGCGCCTGGCGCTGCTTGGCGGTGAAAGAGACACCTGGCTACGCTATCTGCTGGAACTTGAACGGTTCGGTCAACAGTCCGGTTCCCTGCGTGTCCAGTGCTCGGCCTGGCTGGAGCGCACCCGAGTGGCGACGCTGAACAACCATCTGGATGTGGCGCAACAAGCCTTGCAAACGGCAGAAAACATCAGCCACCAGGAGCCCTCCAACCCCTTGCAGCCTGCCAACGAAATCGACAATCCACTGATCGCCCGCCAACGCCTGCGCATTGCCCAAGGCAATCACGGCGTTGCAGTCGACGAGCTGCTCGTAGCGATCCAGAGTGCGCGCCTGAATCAGCATCGACACTTCGAAATCAAACTGCATCTGCTGTTGGCCATGGCCCAGGACGGACTCAACCACACCCGCCTGGCGATACAGGCACTCGACCACGCTCTGTACCTGGCGGGCGATGAAGGTGGCATGCAGGGTTTTATCGACGAAGGTGAGCCCTTGGCGGCGTTGTTGCGACGTTGGGTGGGCTATCAATGCAAACACCCTGATCAGGCCATCAATCGGAATTTCATCACGCGCTTGCTTTTGCGCTTCGGTATCGATTTGGTGCCCGGAGACACTCAATCGAACGAAAACGACCTCTCTACGACGCTGACCGAAAGGGAACTACAGGTGTTGCACTTGTTGGCCGTCGGCCATCGCAATCGCGCGATCGCCCAGAAATTGTTCCTCAGCGAATGCACGGTGAAAACCCACTTGCACAGGATCAACGTGAAACTGGGGGCTCGCAGCCGTACCCAGGCAGTCGCTATTGCTCGCACCCGGGGTTGGCTGAGCTGACGCTCAAGACATTGGTTACGCGTGCTGTGCAGGAGCGGCCCACCTTGCGTCGGAAGATCAAAAAATCGCAGCCTCCGGCAGTTACGAAGAGCCCGAAAGGCATGATCCCCTGTAGGAGCCGGCTTGCCGGCGAAGGCGTCCTCGAACATTGCGCCAATCTCAAGGCCCTCTTCGCTGGCAAGCCAGCTCCTACGAAGAGCCTGAGCGGCATGATCCCCTGTAGGAGCCGGCTTGCCGGCGAAGGCGTCCTCGAACAGCGGTGATGTGCAGAACCGTCGGCCCGGCTGTTTAGCGGATACCCGCGTTGCGCAGCGCAGCCGGGGTGAAGTCCGCCATTGTCGGCTGGTAGCTGTAGTCGGTGCCGCGCTTGTTCTCGTTGCCCAGGTTCGACACCAGATAACGCCCGGCAATCAGGTCATAGATACCGATCCCGGCATAGACCGCAACGCCCTGCTGGTAATCGTTGACCAGATGCCCCTCGCTGACCCGCCACAATTGACCGCGACCGTCGTATTGATCGATTTCCACGGCCGCCCAAGTGTCTTCATCGAAGTACATGTGACGTTTGGCATAGATATGCCGCTCACCAGGCTTGAGCGTACCTTCCACTTCCCACACCCGATGCAGTTCGTAGCGAGTCAGGTCCTGATTGATATGCCCGGGCTTGATGATGTCGGCGTATTTGAGCTTCGGCGATTGCAGCAAGTAGTTGTTGTACGGAATGTACATCTCTTTCTTGCCGATCAATTTCCAGTCGTAACGGTCCGGCGCGCCGTTGTACATGTCGGCGTTATCGGCCACGCGCATGCCGTCGGCCGCCGTGCCCGGACCGTCATAGGCGACTTGCGGTGCACGTCGTACCCGACGCTGACCGGCGTTGTAGGCCCAGGCCATACGCGGTTCCTTGACTTGATCGAGGGTCTCGTGGATCAGCAGCACACTGCCCGCCATCCGTGCCGGTGCCGTCACGGTCTGCTTGGCATAAAACAGGATATTGGCGCTTTCCTCAGGCTTGGCATCGGCCATTTTCCACGGTAACCCCGCTGCGATTTCGATCTGCACAATGGTGTAGTCACCATTGGTCTGCGGGGTGGCCTGGGCCTGGCGGTTGATGAAGTTGGTGCCCCGTGAACGGGTCAGGTGGTTCCAGACCACCTCCAGGCCATTCTTCGGAATCGGGAAGGCGTAGTAGTGCGATTGTTCGAAGTTTTTCAGCGCGTAGCCATCGTTCGCGGGTTCGGTGGTCACCGCGCTTTTCTTCGCCGCATCGTAGACCTCCTGCGGCGCCGATGCCGTGCGCTGGGTCTTGTACACCGGAATCTTGTAGGTGTCGGGGTAACGCACGAACATCGCCAGTTGCCCGGCCGTCAGCTTGTCCTTGTACTGCGCGGCGTTAGCGGCGGTGATCACGAATTGCGGCTTGTCACCTTCGAACGGGTTGCCGAGAAATTCATTGGTCACCGGTGCAGCGCCAGGCTTCAGGCCACCGGTCCAGGCAGGAATAGTGCCACTGGCGTTGCCGGCCTTCTCGCCCCCCAACGGCGTCAGCGTGGTACCCAGTTGCGCGGCTTGCTGCACAGAAACAGCAGCCATGATGCTGGTCGATAACAGACTCAACGCGAGTGTGCCGCATGCAACAAGAATGATTTTTTTCATGGTCTCGATCCTTTGCTGTGGGCTATCAGAAGTTCACGCCGACGCTGAGCGCAACGTAGTCGCGATCACCGTTGGTGTTGAAATGGCCGCCGAAGTAATCCGTGTAGCTGAGGCTGGCGGTGTACAGGTTGGCGTAGTCGGCATCCACCCCGAGGCTGACGGCTTTGAGGCCCTCCTCGAAGTTCGGGCCATTGCCGTCGACGTCATGGGACCAGGCGATGTTCGGCGCCAGGTTCACCCCGGCGAACACGTTCGGGTAGTCGAGTCGGCCGCGCAGGCGATAACCCCAGGAATCGGTGGTATAGAAACCGTGGCTGTTGCATTCCTGCTGCGGATTGCTCGGACGGGTGACACCGGCAGCGGCACCGGGTACCTGACTCTGCGTTCCGACGCAGGTTTGCGGGCCGGTCGCACCGACGCCCGCGCCGGTCGCCAGTGCGCCCGCACCGAAAATCGTGCTGCGGCCAAAACGCAAGTCAGTGCCGTCGGAATCGCCCAGACCGTTGATGCGGTTGTAGCCCACCTCGCCGACCAGGGTGAAACGACTGGCGCCCATGACCTGATCGAAGAAGCGTGTGGCGCTGAACTGGGTCTGCAACACCGGCATCCGTACGTAACCGTCGAGGGGTGCGCCGGCAACATTCTGCGACAGGCCGGCAACGAACGACGGCGAGTTCTTGTTGCCGGTCGCCGCCAGATTCAAGTCGGCGCCGTTGAGTTGCAGCGGCATGTTCGGCCGATAGCTGACTTCGCCGCCCAGCGAGGTGCCGAGGGCGTTGGTCGAGAAGCTCAGCCCGTAGAGGCGGATGTCCTCGGGATACACAACGTGGTAGGTCGCGGTGCGGATCGAATTGATCGCGCCCGGCACCGTCGCCAGGCCGGCTCCAGTGTTGGTGGTCACGGTGGCGCGGGTGAAATCGAGGTTCGGGTTACGGCTGTGGTAATTGAGGAAGTAGGCGCCGAACTCGGTATCGTTCAAGTCCGGGGCGAACCAGCGCAGGGCCACGCCGAACTGGCCGCTGTCACGGGCATCCTTGGTCTTGGTGCGGGTCACATAGGCGTCGTCCACCCCGCCGCCCTGTGCTCCGGTCCCGGCGACAGCCAATCCGGATTTGCTGTTGGTGCCCACGCCCGGCGGCAGGTCGAGGCCGGCGATCACCGCACGGTCGTTACAGCCTTCAGGCGTGAGGTCATTGCCGAAGAAGGTGCCGCAATTGTCGATCACCGACGGCGCCCATTCGATCTGGTAAAAAGCCTCGGCGGTAACGTTCTCGGACAAGCCCTGGGACACGTACAGCATGTTGACCGGAATCAGGCCTTCCTTCACTTCTGCGCCGGGACGACGCAGGGCTGCGACGTCGATCGGATTAATGCTGTTGATCGAGTTGCCGATGAAGGTGCTTTCGCCCCAGCTCACCACCTGCTTGCCCAGGCGCACGTTGCCCTGCAATTGATCCAGCGTGTAGTTGTGGTAGACAAAGCTGTCGAGAAACATCGCCCCGGACGATTTCGCCGCACGCTGGCGGCCGTGATCGTCGATGTCGTAGAACGGACGACTTTCGTCCATCAGCTCGAAGTCGTACCAGTACTTGCCGCGCACGAAGGCGCCACTGTCACCGTACTTCAACTCCAGGTCATGCACGCCTTTGAAGATCTTCGAGAAGGTTTCGCCCTTCTTGAAATTCAGCCGGTTGTCGTCGTTGGTCCGCGACGAGGCGTTGCCCCTGACACCTTGCGAATTGAAGTTGGAAATGAAGTCCGGGTCGGGTCCGCGGACGGCCCAACTGGCACCCACCGACAGCGACGAATCGAAACTGCCCTCAATCTCACCCATATCGAAACTTACAGCGTAAGCCTGCGCGCTAATCCCCAAGGCAACGGCTGCTGCCAGCAGATGCGGTTGAAAGACTGCGCACTTTGTTGTTTTTGTCATGCGGCTCCCCGAACTACGGTTTGTGTTGGAGCGCCAACAGTAGGGAATGTGCCATCACTCGGGACATTCCCTGATGGGGTGATTTCGGATTACCCGTGTGGGTAATCACGGGTTGATCGTCGATACAAGAAGTAACGTTGGCGGGCTTGCGATGTGTGGGGCAGTCTTATCAACCGAAAAGGGTATTGCCGGCGCTGGTCAGGCTGCGGATGCTTTAGCGCAGTTACCGTTCAGTCATTAGCCTGCTGTGGACTAGAACGCGGCGCATTGCCCTGTGGTCCGGGAGACCGAAATGTCGCAGTCCCTTTCAGCCATTTCCCTACAGTCGCGCAAGCCGGTCAGCCTGGCGTCCGAGGAAGCGCCCAGTCCTTCCTCTCGGTTGTTACCGCGCCAGCATCTGGTGGCGCAGTTGCTGGAGAAACCCCGACGCCTGCGTTTGCTTTGCGCACCCGTGGGGTATGGCAAAACCTCATTGATCAGGCAATGCCTGTCCCGGTCCGCACCGGCGCCGCTGATCCTGCAACTCAATCTGGCGGGTCAACCCTTGTGCCTGGCGCGGTTTTGCATGCGCATCGCCGAACTGCTCGGCGAGCTGGCGCAACCCGTCGTTACCGGTTCCGCGCTGCTGAGTGCGCTTGAAGGCTTGAAAGAACCATGCACCCTGGTCCTCGACGACTATCTTGCCGGGGCCGATACGGCACTCGATGCGTGGATCGACCACCTGCTTGTGCACTCCTCCGCCCCCATTGAACTTTGGGTCAGCTGCCGACGACGCCCGACCTGGAACCTGCCGCGCCTGCTACTCGAAGGTCAATTGCTGACGCTGGACAGCGAGGCACTGGCTTTTTCCCGTCAGGAGTCCGACGACCTCGTGTATCTGCTGGCCCCGGCGACGACGCAAGCGGGCCTCGACGCGATCTGGCAACAGGCCTGGGGCTGGTGCGCAGGCACACGCTTGTTGCTCACCTCCCCGAGCGCCGCTCAACCGATGCTGTACGACTACCTCGAGCGCGAACTGCTGTCACACCTGAGCGCCGAGCAATGCAGCCTGCTGTGCGGTCTGGCGTATTTGCCGCGATTTTGCCAAGCCCTGTGTGCCGAGCTTTGGGAAGAGCTTCATGACAAAGCGTGCCTTCATCAATTATTGATGTCCCATGCGTTCTTCCAGGCACTGGACAGCGATGGCCAGTGGTATCGCATCCTGCCGGCAGTCGCTCAGGCACTGCAGGGCAGGATGGACGCAAGCGCAGTCAATCGATTGCGCTTGCGCGCCTGCCGTGGCCTGAGTGCGAGCGGTTTCATCGAGGACGCCATCGACCTGGCGTTGAGTGCCGGTCGCGCGGATGTCGCCGCCAACTACATGGCGACACTCAACCCGAGCTGGCTCTTGTCCGGGCGCAATTTGCAGCGGCTGCTGGACTGGCGCAAGCACTTGCCGGCCCGCTTGCAATCAAGCACGCCGCAGCTGGTAGTACTCATCGCCTGTGCCTTGATGATGAACATGCGGCTGAATGACGCGCAGGCGGCCCTGGAACAACTGAGTCAATTCCTGCCGCAACCCTCGGCACAACAGAACCGTCGCCTGCTGGCGCTCTGGCAAGCCTTGTCGGGTTCAATCAATGGTCTTCTGGGCAACTGCACCCAGGCCATGGAGTATTGCCAGGCCGCGCTGGAGCATCTGGGCGAGGATGAGCAACATCTGTCGTTTGTCTGCACGGTCATCCTTGCGCGCATGGCCATGAGCACCGGCGCGACTGTTCAGGCTCAACAGATCCTGATGCTCGCCCTCGAAAAGGCGCGGCGCCAAGGCAGTCTGATCCGGGAGGTGCAGGTCAACACTCAGCGTATTTGCCTGATGATTTTGTGTGGGGAAAGCGATCTGGCCGAACGGTTGTTGCAGCACAATCTGTCGTTATTGCAGGCCGATGGCAATCGGGATGTGATGCTTCTGGGCCGTCTGCTGGTGTTGCAGGGCAAACTGCATCTGCAGCGCGGTGAGCAGGACTGTTGCGAGCGCACCCTGAAGCAGGCGTTGCAGCTCCTTGGCGCCCACAATCTGTCCATCCTGCACGCACTGACGGGCCTCTCGCAAGTGTGCGCCTGCCGGGGCGATTTCCAGCAGGCCTTCGCTTTGCTGCAGGACGCCGAACGCCACATGCAATGCGCCGATGCCCAGGAAAGCAGCTACCGCGCGGTGCTCAATCTACAAACCCTCAGCGTGCTGATCCATCAGAAAAACTGGAAACAGGCGCTGCTCATGGCGCAGATGATCGAACAATATCTGCGAGGCTCCGCCGCTCGCTTGACCTGCGTGTATGTGCCGTCGCTGGCGGTGCACAGTCAGCTGCTATTAGCCATTGTCGAACAGGGCATCGGCCAGTCCAAAGACGCCGGCAGGCGCCTGGAGACCGTGCTGCGCGAGTGCCGTCGCCTGAACTTCCACGGGCTTGAGGCAAAGGCGTTGCGCCTGCTGGATGACCTCACCCGGGACACTGGCGCGTCGCACCCGGCCCGGCAGCCGACGCGAAACAACGGCACCTTCAATCTGGTCGTCAGCGAAGCCAGAGTGGTCCCACCGCGCCAATCGGCCGTCAGTACCAAGCAACATGAGCAGCTCACGAGCCGTGAGATGGCCGTACTGGAACTGCTCGCCGAAGGTTTCTCAAACCGGGAGATCAGCGAGCGCCTGTACATCTCGACCAATACGGTCAAGGCACACATCAAGCACATCAACAGCAAGCTGGGCGTAACCCGGCGCGCTCAAGCGGTGATGCGCGCCAAGGCGACCGGTGTATTGGTGTGACACAGCACATGGGGCGCGTCTTCAAGGCAATCGAGCAGCCCTCGCGCCCTGGCGATGGCGGCGGCTTGCGTCTGGCCGTGAGCGCCCAGCTTGCGGAAGAGATTGCGCAGATGCACTTTCACCGTGTACCCGGAAAGTCGCAAATTGTCCGCAATCGCACTGATCGGATAGCCCTGAGCGACCAGACGGACCACTTGCTGTTCGCGCTCGGTGAGCACAGAGCACGCTTGTCCAACGTCGCTGGGCAGTCCAGGCGCGCCAGCCAATCGCTTGAGCAGATCACCAATAAACCCCGGCTCGCCCCCTCGCGCCCGGAGTGTCCGGGCGCAGCGTTGCAACAGCGCCTCAAGGCAGGCCCCTTCTTCGACAAAGGTGCTGCGCCAGCCCTCCTCGCTGGCAAACGGCAACAGCCCGGTGAGTTCTGCCATTGCCGCTTCGTGTTGTGCACTGCCCTCAAGGGCCACGGCGAGCAGCAAACGCAGCTTGAGCTTGCGGCGCAAACGACCCTGCCCGTGTGCTTGCGCAATTTCCGGGCGTAACGTGCGAAGCGCCAGGTCAAAGCGTCCTTGTGCGATGTACAGGCGCACGCGGGCGACGGTGGGCGTGTCGACGTCGTTGGCGTAGTAAAACGCCTGCGAACGCGCCCAATCGCCGTATCTGTCCACGTGAGTCAACGCCTGAGCAGCCGCAAGCACACGACCTTCCAGCGTAGCCATACGCGCACGCTCAATCCAGACCGAGCACTGGCTGCGTCGGCATGCCCGGTCATGGGCAGCTTGCATAAGCGTGGCGAGGTGGCGTCGACAGATGGCCCCCTCACCTCGGGAGTAGGCGATTCGGGCCATCAGGATATGACTGACGATCAGTGCGTCCGGCGGGCTGTCGTCCGGGATGTGAGGCTGGGTTCGCGCGAGCAGGTCTTGTGCCTGATCCAGCGATCCACTTTCGTAAAGCACAAGGGCTCGCATGACGTTGGGCAGCAAGCCCGCCAACGCGGTGCAATCTGGAACAAAACACTCCAGGCGCATACGGGCCGATGCCAGCCCCCCTTGAGTCAGGTCGATGAGGCTTTCCATCGCCGTCGCCGCAGGGGGTACGCCGCCGGTGCCGTGCTGCGCGGCATGCCCTATCACTTGGGACAGCCTGCGCCTGGCCGCGTCGAAACGTCCGAGGGCCAGCAGGTCACAGGCTGTCTTCATGGCCGTACGCTAGGGTTTCCAGACAGCCGCGAGATCGTTGATGTCGAGTGCCGCCATGATCCTGGCCGTATGTTCACCTCGCTCAGGGATCGCTCCTGGTACTTCAACGCGGCCATCGAAACGGGGCGCGGGACTGGTTTGCAAAGCACCGTCGCGTTCAAAGTACACGCCCCGCTCCACCATGTGCTGATGCTGCGACGCCTCACGCGGGCTCAGTACCGGCGCGAAGCACACGTCACTGCCTTCCAGCAATTGGCACCAGTGATCGCGGGGCTGGCCGGCAAACACCTCGGCGAGCAAGCCGCGCAGTTCTTCCCAGCGGTTCATGTCCCACTGTTTGGCGAAACGCGGATCATTGTCCAACCCCAGTTTTTGCAACAGCAACGCATAGAACTGCGGCTCCATTGAACCCACCGCCACATAGTTGTCATCGGCGCAGCGATAAGTCGCATAGAAATGCGAGCCGTCGTGCACGCTTTTACCGCGCTGTTCCTTGAGCAAGCCTCGACCCTGCAGCGACAGCATCAGCTGCATCATGTGCGCCGAACCGTCGACGATGGCTGCGTCGACCACTGTGCCCTTGCCGGTCTGCCGGGCATTGAGCACGCCTGCAAGCAGGCCGATAGTCAGGTACAGAGCGCCGCCGCCAATGTCGCCGATCAGTGTGATTGGCGACGAAGGTGCCTCATTGACGGTCCCGCTGTGATGAAGCGCACCTGACAGGGCGATGTAGTTATTGTCGTGACCGGCGGCACTGGCCAATGGACCGCTCTGCCCCCAACCGGTCATGCGCCCGTAGACCAGGCGTGGATTGCGTGCCTGACAGTCCTGCGGACCAAGGCCAAGACGCTCCATGACGCCGGGGCGCATGCCCTCGATCAGGACATCGGCGCTCTCGATCAGCTTCAGGACCAGTTCGCGACCTTCAGCGCTTTTCAGGTCCGCAAACACCGACCGCTTGCCACGGTTGACCGGGTTGGCCGTGTGGCTCGCTTGCCCGCTGATCGACTTTGACTCTGCGCGCTCGACCGCTATGACATCGGCCCCCAGATCGGCCAGGTGCATGGCACAAAAGGGTCCCGGACCAATCCCGCAAATCTCTACGACCTTGATACCTGAAAGCATCTCTTCCCCCATTTGTAGTGACATGGCAACGGACGCTGAAGCCCTGTGCACCAGCGCTGATCGTAGTCGATACCCTAGCAGAGCCCCCTGAAAATCGTGCCCCCCGCTTTGGGGGGCTATAGGCTGGAAAAGACAGGGCTACCCTAGGCCTTCCTCTTCAGGCAATAACAACAACAGGAAGGAAGAAAACATGTTTGCTCTACGTTCGCATTGGGCACTTCTGGCGAGTCTACTGACCGTCCCGGCACTGGGGTGGGCCCAGATCGCACCCGGCAACCCTTACCTGGCGCAGTCCTACAACAACCAGACCCACTGGAACGACGGGGCCTCGGACAGTACCGACATCGCCGTGCCGCGTGGCACCTTCAAGATGACCCCGGACGCCTACCGTGTTTTGCCCAACGAATCGGGGAGCCTGGTGCAATACAGCGACAAGGTCGGCGATACCGACCTTTACTGGTTCTGGGCCGGCTTTTCCCTGCGCAAGGTGAAGATCGAAGACGACTTCAAGTTCACCGAAGTGGCCCGCGTCGACCTGCCGGTCAAGCTGCCGAACTACCAGCCGGTCACGCCTGAACAGCGTTTGCAGCAAGCGGCCCAAACCCGCAGGTTTCTTGAAGCGAGGGACGAAAAGGGTTTGCTCGACTACATGACAGCCCAACCGAACCGCATGCTGACCGCTACCGCCGATCAAGTCATGGGGGGGGCGATCTACTCACTGCTGACCCGTGACGATGCCTTCATCGGCGCCAGCGCCCGTCGAGTGTTCCGCATTGACCAGAACGATCAGAAGGATCCGGCGTCCGGCATGCAGCTCACCCAGGAAGTACAGCTTCCGGATGCGCTGTTCGACAACGAGAAGACCAAGCGCGGCGTCAACGTTCCCGTGGACGTCACCTTCGGCATGGGCATGACCCAAAACGGCTACCTGGTGATCAACACCATGGGCGGCGTGGTCGCCACCCTCGATCGCACGACACTCAAACTGATCGACAGCTATCGCGTTGAAGGCAGTGACGAACTGTTCCTCAACTCCTTCGCCACCGGGCCGGAAGTCGATGGCGGTGCGGTGTATGTCGCATCCAACCAGAACATGTACCGTCTGGTGGTCGACAAGCAAGGCAAGCTCCACGCCGACGACGCCAGTGGCGCCTGGAAAGCGCCTTATGAACGCGGCTCGCGCTTTACCTCGATCAAAATCGGTGACGGCACCGGCTCGACGCCGACCCTGATGGGCTACGGTCCAGAGGAAGACAAGTTGGTGGTGTTCACCGACGGCGCAAACAAGATGAACCTGGTCGCCATGTGGCGCGACGGTATTCCGACCGGCTGGAAGCAAAAACCGGGCACCGGGTCACCGCGCGTTGCCGACCAGCGTGAAGTCGACATGGGCCCGACCATCCCTACCGTGCAATCGGAACAGTCGGTGGCGGTGTATGACGGTCACGCGTTTGTGGTCAACAACATCCCTGCCGTGGAAAAACCGGTCCTGTCCAAATCCGGGTACTACGTGACCATGCTAAACGGCATGACCCGCCCTGCCCCGAGTGGCGTGGCAATGTTCAAATGGGACAATGGCAAGCATCAATGGAACAGCCTGTGGACCCGTGAAGACGTGGGTTCGATCTCGATCGTGCCGATGATCAGCGGTGGCAGTCGCATGGCCTTGATCAATGGCTTCTATGCCGGTCGGCTGGGTGAAGGCTTCCACATCGGCATGGATCTGGACACCGGCAAAACCGTGCTGGAAATCGCCACCGGCAGCGACCCGGTGTTCAACGGCATGTACGCGCCGATGAAAGTCGATAAACAGGGACGGTTGATGTATGGCATGGCCTTCGGCATGGTCTTGATGGACACCAGTCGCATGCAGAAAGTCGACCAGGTGGCCAAGAGCGAGTAACTCGATGGCGGGATGTCGTTGACGCTCATCGCATCCCTTCCTCAAAAACGCCGGCCCTTCAATGAAAGGCCGGCGTTTTTTTGTGCCTGTTATCTGCCTATCAAATACCTGTAGGAGCGAGCCTGCTCGCGAAGAACTCACGCACACCGCGTTAATCCAGGATGCCCGCGTCATCGTTGGCGACCATCGCGAGCGCGCTCGCTCCTACAGGTGAGCGTATTCCCCTGTAGGAGCGAGCACGCTCGCGAAAAACCTGAGCACGACGCGTTTTTCCAGCATGCCCGCGTCATCGTTGACGACCATCGCGAGCGTGCTCGCTCCTACAGGTGAGCGTATTCCCCTGTAGGAGCGAGCACGCTCGCGAAAAACCTGAGCACGACGCGTTTTTCCAGCATGCCCGCGTCATCGTTGACGACCATCGCGAGCGTGCTCGCTCCTACAAGTGATCGTATTCCCTGTAGGAGCGAGCACGCTCGCGAAAAACCTGAGCACGACGCGTTTTTCCAGCATGCCCGCGTCATCGTTGACGACCATCGCGAGCCTGCTCGCTCCTACAGGTGAGCGTATTCCCCTGTAGGAGCGAGCACGCTCGCGAAAAACCTGAGCACGACGCGTTTTTCCAGCATGCCCGCGTCATCGTTGACGACCATCGCGAGCGCGCTCGCTCCTACAGGTGAGCGTATTCCCCTGTAGGAGCGAGCACGCTCGCGAAAAACCTGAGCACGCCGCGTTTTTCCAGCATGCCCGCGTCATCGCTGACGACCTGACCGCGCATAAAAAAACCGGGCGCAAGGCCCGGTCAAAACAAGTAACCCGGTTGGCGGTGCATACTCTAAGGCATGCACCGCCAGAGGGATCAAGTGCGACCGTACAGGGTCACCACGCATGCACCACCCAGGCCCAGGTTATGCGCCAGCGCGACATTCACCCCTTCGACCTGACGTTTGTCGGCATTACCTCGCAATTGCTGAGTCAACTCATAGCACTGCGCCAGACCGGTCGCTCCCAGCGGGTGCCCCTTGGACAACAGGCCACCGGAGGGGTTGGTCACGACCTGGCCGCCGTAGGTGTTGCTGCCTTCGAGAACAAATTTTTCCGCGCCGCCGACATCGCACAGGCCCAGGGCTTCATACGTCAGCAATTCGTTATGGGCGAAGCAGTCGTGCATTTCAGCGACCCGGATGTCCAGCGGGTCGACACCGGCCTTCTCATAGACTTCCCTGGCAGCCCGTTGGGCCATGTCGAAGCCGACGACTTCGATCATCGAACGGGTTTCGAAGCAGACGGGTTTGTCAGTGGTCAACGATTGCGCGAGGATCACCACATCGGTGCGCAACCCATGCTTTTTGGCGAAAGCTTCGGAACAGATAATGGCGGCCGCCGCGCCGCAAGTCGGCGGGCAAGCCATCAGGCGGGTCATCACACCCGGCCACATCACTTGATCGTTCATCACGTCTTCGGTGGTGACCACTTTGCGGAACAATGCCAACGGGTTGTTGGCGGCATGACGACTGGCCTTGGCACGGATCGCGGCAAAGGTACTCATTTGCGTGCCGTACTTCTGCATGTGCTCACGACCGGCGCCACCGAACATGCGCAGCGCGCTCGGGATCTCTACATCAGAGGTCAGTTCGTCGATCACCGACTGGGTCTTGTGCGTGGTCGCGCGCGGGCGGTCATCCCAATGGCCTTTCAGGGCACCTGGCTGCATCTGCTCGAAACCGAATGCCAGGGCGCACTCGACCGCCCCGCTCTCCACCGCCTGGCGTGCCAGGAACAGCGCGCTGGAACCGGTGGCGCAGTTGTTGTTGACGTTGATCACCGGGATGCCGCTCATGCCCACTTCATAGAGGGCGGCCTGACCGCTGGTGGAGTCGCCGTAAACGTAGCCGGCATAGGCTTGCTGAACCAGTTTGTAATCCAGACCGGCATCCTGAAGGGCCAGACGAATCGCTTCGCCGCCCATGTCGATGTAAGTACCGCTGGTACCAGGCTTGACGAACGGGATCATGCCGACGCCGGCAATGTAAGGTTTTTGCGACATTGTTCTTCTCCAGATTCAGTGAACGGGACACAGGGGAAAGCCGTCCGCCCTCTCAAGAGGACGGACAGCCATTGCTCAAAGGATTTAGCGAATACCGGCGTTGCGCAGCGCTGCCGGAGTGAAGTCATTCATGGTCGGCTGGTAGGCGTAGTCGGTGCCACGCTTGTTTTCGTTACCCAGGTTCGACACCAGATACCGCCCGGCAATCAGGTCATAGACCCCCATCGCGGCATACACGGCGACACCCTGCTGATAGTCGTTGACCAGGTAACCTTCGCTGACCCGCCACAGTTGGCCGCGACCGTCGTACTGGTCGATTTCCACGGCAGCCCAGGTGTCCTCGTCGATGTACATATGACGCTTGGCATAAATGTGGCGCTGGCCAGGCTTGAGCGTGCCCT
This sequence comes from Pseudomonas sp. P1.8, assembly GCF_001269805.1. NCBI lineage: Bacteria > Pseudomonadati > Pseudomonadota > Gammaproteobacteria > Pseudomonadales > Pseudomonadaceae > Pseudomonas > Pseudomonas sp. P1.8. The sequence continues at coordinate 437,778 of NZ_LHVM01000013.1, read as the reverse complement.
CCACTTCCCAAACCCGATGCAGCTCGTAGCGGGTCAGGTCCTGGTTGATATGGCCGGGCTTGATGATGTCGGCGTATTTGAGCTTCGGCGACTGCAACACGTAGTTGTTGTAGGGAACGTAAACTTCTTTCTTGCCGATCAACTTCCAGTCGTAACGGTCCGGTGCACCGTTGTACATGTCGGCGTTGTCGGCCACGCGCATGCCGTCGGCAGCGGTGCCCGGACCGTCATAGGCCACTTGCGGGGCACGACGCACGCGGCGTTGCCCAGCGTTGTAGGCCCAGGCCATGCGCGGTTCCTTGACCTGATCGAGGGTCTCGTGAATCAACAGCACACTGCCGGCCAGACGTGCGGGCGCCGTCACCGTCTGCTTGGCGTAGAACAGGATGTTGGCGCTGTCCTCGGGCTTGGCGTCGGCCATTTTCCAGGGCAACCCGGTGGCCATCTCAATCTGCACAATGGTGTAGTCACCATTGGTTTGCGGCGTGGCCTGGGCCTGACGGTTGATGAAGTTGGTGCCCCGTGAGCGGGTCAGGTGGTTCCAGACCACTTCCAGGCCATTCTTCGGAATCGGGAACGCGTAATAGCGCGACTGCTCGAAATTTTTCAACGAGTAGCCGTCATTGGCCGACTCGGTGGTCACCGCACTTTTCTTCACGGCGTCGTAGACTGCCTGTGGCGCGGACGCCGTGCGCTGGGTCTTGTACACCGGGATCCTGTACGTGTCGGGGTAACGCGTGAACATCGCCAGTTGCCCGGCCGTGAGCTTGTCTTTGTACTGCGCGACGTTGGCAGCAGTGATTACGAACTGCGGTTTTTCCCCTTCGAACGGATTGCCGAGAAAGTCGTTCTGCATTGGGGCGGCACCGGGTTTGAGGCCACCGGTCCAGGCAGGAATGGTGCCGCCGGCATTGCCGGCCTTCTCGCCGCCCAGCGGCGTCAGCGTGGTACCCAATTGCGCCGCTTCCTGCGGGGAAACAGCCGCCATCACACTGGAAGCAATCAGGCTGAGGGTCAAGGTGCAGGCTTTGATCAGAATGCTGGATTTCATTGTTGTTTTCTCCGTCTGACAGGTATTAAAAGTTCACACCCAGGCTGAGGGCGACATAGTCGCGATCAGTGTTGGTATTCCACTTTCCGCCGAAGTAGTCGGTGTAACTGAGGCTCGCTGTGTAGGTATTCATGTAGTCGGCATCCACGCCGAGGCTGATCGCCTTATTGCCTTCCTCGAAGTTCGGACCGATACCATTGACGTCATGGGACCAGGCCAGGTTGGGCGACAGATTGATGCCCGCGATGAGGTTGGGGTATTCGAGCTTGCCGCGCAGGCGATAGCCCCACGAGTCGGTGGTATAGAAACCGTGACTGTTGCATTCCTGTTGCGGGTTGCCGGGTCGCGTGACGCCAGGCTGACCCGGTACCGGTGTGGCCTGGCCAACGCAGACCGCCTGATTGACCAACTGCCCGGCGCCGAACACCGTGCTGCGGCCAAACCGCACATCGCTGCCGTCGCTGGAACCCAGGCCGTTGATGCGGTTGTAGCCCACCTCGCCCACCAGGGTCAGGCGCTCGGAACCCAGGATCTGGTCGAAGAACCGGGTGGCACTCATCTGCGCCTGCAACACCGGCATACGCTGGTAGCCATCAATCGACGCCCCGACGACGTTGGACGACTGTCCGCTGACGAACAGCGGTGAAGTGGCGTTGCCCACGGCGGCCAGGTTGATATCGGCACCGTTGAGGTTCAACGGCATGTTCGGCCGATAGCTGACCTCGCCACCCAGCGATGTACCGAGCGCGTTGGTGGCGAAGCTCAAGCCGTACAAGCGCACGTCTTCTGGATAGACCACGTTGTAGCTGGCGCTGCGAACCGCCGTCACCGCGTTGGCGGTATTGGTTGCGCGGGTAAAGTCCAGGCTCGGGTTACGGCTGTGGTAATTCATGAAATAGGCGCCGAACTCGGTGTCGTTCAAGTCCGGGGCGAACCAGCGCAGGGCTACGCCGAACTGGCCGCTGTCACGGGCGTCACGGGTTTTGGTGCGCGCAATGAAAGCGTCGTCGGTCAGGCCAGGAGTGGCCGTGTTGTTTGCCACACCGGGTGGCAGATCCAGACCCGCCAGGACGACACGGTCGTTACAGCCTTCAGGCGTGAGGTCATTGCCGAAGAAGGTGCCGCAATTGTCGATCACCGACGGCGCCCATTCGATCTGGTAAAAAGCCTCGGCGGTAACGTTCTCGGACAAGCCCTGGGACACGTACAGCATGTTGACCGGAATCAGGCCTTCCTTGACTTCGGCACCCGGGCGCCGCAGGGCCGCCACATCAATCGGGTTGATGCTGTTGATCGAGTTGCCGATGAAGGTGCTTTCGCCCCAGCTCACCACCTGCTTGCCCAGGCGCACGTTGCCCTGCAATTGATCCAGCGTGTAGTTGTGGTAGACAAAGCTGTCGAGAAACATCGCCCCGGACGATTTCGCCGCACGCTGGCGGCCGTGATCGTCGATGTCATAGAACGGCCGACTCTCGTCCATCAGCTCGAAGTCGTACCAGTACTTGCCGCGCACGAAGGCGCCACTGTCGCCGTACTTCAACTCCAGGTCATGCACGCCTTTGAAGATCTTCGAGAAGGTTTCGCCCTTCTTGAAATTCAGCCGATTGTCGTCGTTGGTCCGCGACGAGGCGTTGCCCCTGACACCTTGCGAATTGAAGTTGGAAATGAAGTCCGGGTCGGGTCCGCGGACGGCCCAACTGGCACCCACCGACAGCGACGAATCGAAACTGGCCTCGATTTCACCGATGCTGAAATCGACGGCAAATGCCTGTGGGCTAACGGCGGCAGCAACGGCGACGGCCAAAAGGTGTGGGTAGCAAACTCCACGCATTCTCGTAATGCTCATGCGTTTCTCCATTGATTCTGGCGCAAGGAAACCCGATCGCCCTCGTGGATGCGACTCGGATTACGGTGATCAAAAAGCAACGCGGCCTGACTGACCGCGTGCCCGTCAGGGTTCAGGCGATGGTGCGTTGATGGTGTTCCCAGAAGGGTTTGCGCAGTTCGGTCTTCAGCACTTTGCCGACACTGGTCAGCGGCAGTGAGTCGCGAAACTCGACACTGCGCGGCACCTTGTAGCCGGCAATCAGCTCACGGCAGTGGCTGATAATCTGCTCCTGGGTAACGCTGGCACCGGGTTTGAGGATGATGACGGCGTGAACGGTCTCGCCCCATTTCTTGCAGGGAATGCCGATCACCGCACTTTGCGCGACGGCAGGATGACGGGCGATGGCCGCCTCTACCTCGCCGCAGTAGATGTTTTCGCCGCCGCTGACCACCATGTCTTTGAGGCGATCACAGATATAGATGAAACCGTCCTCGTCCATGTAGCCGCCGTCACCGGTGTGCATCCATCCGCCGCGCAATGCTTCAGCGGTCGCTTCTGGCTTGTTCCAATAGCCGAGCATAACGTTGGGACCACGCACGATGATTTCGCCGACGGTGCCACGCGGCACTTCATTGTCGTTGGCATCGACGATGCGGATCTCTACGCAAATGGCTGGCTGGCCCGCCGAATACATTTTGCCATTGGCCTGGTACTCGGCAGTGTGGTACTCGGCGGGGAGCGTCGCGGCCACCGGGGACAGCTCGGTCATGCCATAGCCCTGGGAGAAGCCGGCGTTGGTGAACACCGCACGCGCCCGGTCGAGCAGTGCCGGAGTGATGGTCGACGCACCGTATCCAATGGTCCTCAGCGAACTGACGTCGTGGGCTTGCCCACGGGTTTCGCGCCAGTCCAGCAACATCTGGATCATGGTCGGCGCCAGCAGGATTTCGTTGACGTTTTCCCGGTCAATGGCTTGCAGTACACCCTCTGGCGAGAAGGTCTGCAATATCGCGTGGGTGGCGCCGGTGATGAACAGTCCAGTGATCGCCGCGAAGTCGGCCAGATGGAACATCGGCATCGCATGCAGAAAAATCGTATCGTTGCCAAGGCGCCCCTGGGACAGGGTATTGAGCGCCGAAAACGCCACGTTGTTGTGACTGAGCATCACCCCTTTGGGGTGACCGGTGGTGCCACCGGTATAGAAAATCCCGAGCAACGAATCGCCACCGCGCCGGGCATCTTCCACCGGTTCACTGGAAGCGATCAGCGATTCGTAATTGAGCATGCCACGGGGGGTTTCGCCATCGCCGGCATAAATCACCCGTTGTACGCTTTGCGCTTCTTCAAGTACCCGGGCGCCGAGTTCCTTGTGGTGATCGTCGACAATCAGGACGCTCGTTTGCGAGTCGTTCAGGGAATAGATGATCTCCGCCGCACTCCAGCGAAAATTCACCGGATTGACCACCGCATCGGCCCAGGGTACCGCTTGATAGTACTCAAGATAACGTGCGCAGTTGAATGCCAGCATCGCCACGCGATCACCGCTGGCAACCCCCAGTCCCTTGAGTGCACCGGCCAGGCGTGCGACACGCGCACCGAACTGGGCGTAGGTAATCTGACGGCCCTGGAAGCGAACCGCAATGGCATTGGGTCGTTGCTGCAGATGACGGTGCAGCCCTTGTGTGATGTACATGCAAACTCCAATTGTTTTTATTATTCAATGGGTTCGAAACTTTGCCGGGGCCGGTCAGCGTTCTGCAGTCAAAGACTGTCGAGTACGCTGACAAACCGACCCGCAACGGGCCGGTCTGAACGTCACAGCGAGCGCGCAACAACTTCGCGCTGAATCTCGTTGGAGCCACCGTAGATCCGCGCTACCCGCGCATCGGCCCACATCCGCCCGATCGGGTACTCGTTCATGTAGCCGTAGCCGCCGAACAGTTGCAGGCAGCGATCGAGCACTTCGCCTTGACGCTCGGTCAGCCAGAACTTGCCCATCGATGCCAGGGTGGTATCGAGGGTGCCGTCGATCCAGCGCTGGATGATCAGGTCGACAAAGGTGCGTGAAGCGAGCACCGTCGCCTTCGCGTCAGCCAGCACGAAGCGGCTGTTCTGGAAGTCGATGACCGGCTTGCCGAAGGCTTTGCGGTCCTTGGTGTATTCCACGGTCAAACGCAGGGCACGCTCCATCACCGCGACAGCACCGACACCGATCTGCGCACGTTCGTACGGCAGTTGGCTCATCAGGGTGTAGAAACCGCGACCTTCCACTTCACCCAGCAGGCAATCAGCCGGCACTTCGACGTCATCGAAGAACATTTCCGAGGTGTCCTGGGCGTGCATGCCGACTTTGCTCAGCAATTTGCCGCGACGAAAGCCCGGGGTGTTGGTGTCGACCATGAACAACGAAACGCCCTTGGCGCCCTGCGTGATGTCTGTCTTGGCGATGACCAGCACCATGTCGCAGGTCTGACCGTTGCTGATGAAGGTCTTGGCGCCGTTGATGACGTACTTGTCCCCCCTCTTCACCGCACGGGTGCGCACCGATTGCAGATCTGAACCAGCGCCTGGTTCGGTCATCGCGATAGCGCAAATGATCTCGCCGGAACCGATTTTCGGCAGCCAGTGTTTCTTCTGCGCTTCGGTGCCGGATTCGAGGATGTAGTGGGCGACGATATGACTCAGGCCAATGCCCAGGCCGCTGCCGTTGGCGTTCATCGCCTGAATCACGCACACGTAGTGGCCGATGCCGCCACCAGCACCACCGTATTCTTCCGATACGTCAGGCAGAATCAGACCCAGTTCACCGGCCTTGAGCCAGGCGGAGCGGTCGGCGCAGTGCTGCTCGCGCCATTTCAACTCGTTCGGCTCCATGTATTCCCTGGCGAAGCGCTGGACCATGTCGTTGAACGACTCCAGGTCCTCGGTCATCCAGGCAGAGCGGTAGTTTTCCAGCATTGCAAATACCTCGGGTTCTGAGGCCTGTTGACCGCGAACGGGCAACAGGCGCGACACAGCGTTGGCCCCGCCCGTTGTGGCGGGCGAGCACCGCGACGGGCAGTTAGAAGTTCGAGCCTGGGCCACCGCCGCAGTAGATGACCTGACCAGAGCAGAAATTGGATTCCGGCAGGCAGAACATGACCACTGCACCCGCCGCCTCTTCCGGTGTGCCAGTACGGCCCAGCGGGATGGTGGCGGCGACACTGTCCAGACGTGACTGCTGAACGCCGACCTTGATCTCGCGACCTTCAATGCTCACGGTTTTGCTGTCTTCACCGGCCAGGGCCTGGGTCAGGCGAGTATCGATCAGGCCGAAGGCAACGGCGTTGACGTTGACCTTCAGGCGCCCCCACTCCTTGGAAAGGGTTTTGGTCAGGCCCAGAATCCCGGACTTGCCCGAGGAGTAGTTGGACTGGCCGACGTTGCCGCCCGCTGCACCAGAGGAAATGTTCACCACCTTGCGCAATACTTCGCGGCCTTCTGCGGCCTCTTTTTTGGCCTGGGCGCTGATCACTGGCTGGGCAGCCCGCAGGATGCGGAATGGCGCGGTCAGGTGGCAGTCGATGACGGCGTACCATTGTTCGTCGCTCATCTTCTGGATGACGTTGTCCCAGGTAAAACCGGCGTTGTTGACGATGATGTCGATGGCGCCATAGTTCTTGACGGCGGTTTGCACGAAACGGTCGGCAAAATCGGCGGCGGTCACGCTACCGACGCAAGCCACGGCCTCGCCACCCGCGTCGCGAATCTGCGCAACCACTTCATCAGCCGGTTCGGCGTCCAGATCGTTGACCACGACTTTGGCGCCATACGCCGCCAGCTGCAGGGCGACTTCACGACCAATACCGCGACCGGAACCGGTGACCAGTGCAACTTTGCCTTCAAGCTTTTTCATTTTTGTTTTCCTTAGAGAGGTGGGATGGAAGTTCAGGCCAGGGCCACGACGGCTTCACCGGCGAGTTTTTCTTCGCCGTACTGGTTGGCGCAGCGGATCTGCAGGCGCACGCGTTTCTCACCGTTCTCTTCGAATTTCTCGGTGACGGTTCCGGTGCAGGTCGGGATGTGCCCCAAATGGGTGATGCCGGTGAAACGGATCGACAGGCTGCGTACCTGTTGCTGCGGTACCCATTGGGTCAGCAGACGACCGAGGTAGGCGGCCGACAACATGCCGTGGGCGAACACATCGGGCATGCGTGATTTGCGTGCAAAGTCGAGGTCGACGTGGATCGGGTTGTGGTCGCCCGAAGCCCCGCAGTAGAGGGCCAGGGTGGTACGGTTGACCGGCGGCAGTTGCAGCAGCGCAATGGCGTCGCCAACCTGGATATCGGAGTATTGAACGTGGCTGCTTTGAGACAGGGACATGGACATTTCCTCAACGCTGTACGAGGGACGAGCGGACATCGGCGATGTGTTCGCCATGCTGGTTGGTGACGCGCGACTGCGTGACCACAAACTGCAATGCCCCCCCCTTCTTCTCGTAGACATCGGTGATGCGGGCGTCGAATGTCAGCACGTCGCCGGCATAGGCCAGGGCGTGATAGACGAAGGATTGCTCGGCATGCAGGATGCGGCCGAGGTCGAAATCGACCAGCTTCAGGAACGTCGTCAGATCACGACCTTCACCTTCCAGGCACTTCAAAAACGTCGGCGGCACCAGCAGGGATTTGTGGCCCGCCGCGATGGCAGCCGCTTCGCTGGTGTAGACCGGATCGGTTTCACCGATTGCCTTGGCGAAGAAGCGCAGGCGGCCCTTCTCCACGTCGACGCTGAACGTGTCGAGCTGGTGCCCGATCAGACTCTTGTCTGCCATTTGTCTCACTCCTCTTGTTGTTATGCGTGGCCGAACGGTCACGCCCGTGGAAAGACTCAGTTGCGTCCGTACATCGTCACGACGCAGGCGCCGCCCAGGCCAATGTTGTGTTGCAGGGCGATGTTCAGGTCTTCGACCTGGCGCTTGTCTGCGGTGCCGCGCAGCTGATGGGTCAGCTCGTAGCACTGCGCCAGGCCGGTGGCTCCCAGTGGATGGCCCTTGGAAAGCAGACCGCCGGACGGATTGGTCACTACCTGGCCGCCGAAGGTGTTATCGCCATCGAGGACGAACTGCTCGCCGCCACCGACTGGACACAAGCCCAGGCCTTCATAGGTCAGCAATTCGTTGTGGGCGAAGCAGTCATGCAACTCCACGGCGCGCACGTCCTGCGGGCCAACGCCCGCCTGCTCGTAGACCAATTGCGCGGCACTCTGGGTCATGTAGAAACCGGCGTAGGCGATCATCGAAGGCGGGTCGAACGACTCCACCGAGTCGGTGACCAGCGACTGGGCGAGAATCACCACGTCCCTGCGCAGGCCGTGCTTCTTGGCGAAGGCTGGCGAGCAGATGATCGCCGCCGCTGCGCCACAGGTTGGTGGACAGGCCATCAGGCGCGTCATCACGCCTGGCCACAAAATCTGATCGTTCATCACGTCTTCGGTGGTCAGGACATTCTTGAACAGTGCCAAGGGGTTGTTCGCGGCATGGCGGCTGGCCTTGGCGCGGATGGCGGCGAAGGTTTCCATGCGGGTGCCGTACTTCTGCATGTGTTCGCGGCCCGCACCGCCGAAGGTTTTGAGCGCACGCGGCAGGTCGACGTCACGGGTCATTCCTTCCAGGACGTGAGCCACGCTGGCCCTGGTTTGTGGACGGTCATCCCAATGCGACTTGAGCGCACCGGCCTGCATTTGCTCGAAACCCAATGCCAGCACGCATTCAGCCTGGCCGCTCTGCACAGCGGCGCGGGCCAGGTACAGAGCCGTCGAGCCGGTGGAGCAGTTGTTGTTGACGTTCACCACCGGAATACCCGTGCGGCCCACTTCATACAGGGCGGTCTGCCCGCAGGTGGAATCGCCGTAGACATAGCCAGCGAACGCCATCTGCACCTTGTCGTAACCGATGCCGGCATCCTTCAGCGCCTGACGCACAGCCTCGGCGCCCATCTCCGTATAGCTTGAACTCTTGCCCGGTTTGGCGAAGGGGATCATGCCGACCCCGGCGACGACGACTTTTTCACTCATGGATGAATTTCCCTTGGAATACGCGTTCGGTGGTCGTACCGCCGGCCGGCAGGTTCTTGTGGGATTCATCCTAGGTTTGGCAGTCGCCGCGCTTCGACCGTCGAAGGGATGAACTTGCGGAGGTAACGGGAGGCGTTCCAAGGAACGTTTGGTGGGAGTACCGCGGGGGTGTTTGGCTTTCAACCTCCAAACATTGTGGGAGCGAGCCTGCTTGCGATGGATGTCAACGATAACGCGTGCTGCCCGGTTGAACGCATGTGCCGGACGTTTTTCGCGAGCAGGCTCGCTCCTACACAAAAGCGAGGGCAGCGCGGCATATACGCATGCCCTTGAAAGGTTTTCAGAACTACTCCCTCAACGCCTTCCTTCGGACCACAGCGGATCTACTCCGCAGCATCATCCCTTCGGCGCTCGCTCAAATCCTGCGCTGCAACGAGCATGGCAAGAGTCCCTGTCCCCTGACCTTGCGAGGATTCAAATGACTGAATACAGACCAGCGTGGCTGACCGAAGACCTGGCGATCTTCCAGGCATCGGTTCGCCGTTTTGCCGCCGAAGAACTGGTGCCCCATGAAGAACGCTGGGCGCAGCAAAAGCACGTGGACCGCCAGACGTGGCTCAGAGCGGGTGAGATGGGCATGCTGTGCCCGGCGATTCCGGAAGAGTACGGCGGCAGCGGCGGCAGTCACGCGCACAACGCGATCATTGGCTACGAGCTGGCCCGCGCGGTCGCTACCAGCCTGGGTACCAATGTGCACAGCGCGATCTGCGCGCACTACATCCTGCGTTACGCCTCAGAAGAACAGAAAATGCGCTGGCTGCCGAAAATGGCCAGCGGCGAAATGGTCGCCGCCATCGCCATGACCGAACCCGGCGCCGGCACCGACTTGCAAAACGTCAAGACCAAGGCCATTCGCGATGGCGACCATTACGTCATCAACGGTTCGAAAACGTTTATCACCAACGGCTCCCAGGCCGACCTGGTGCTGCTGGTATGCAAGACCGACCCGTCCCTGGGCGCCAAGGGCATGTCGATCATCGTGCTGGAGGTCAATGACCTGCCGGGCTTCCGTCGCGGACGCATCCTCGACAAACTCGGTCAGAAAGGCCAGGACACCTCGGAGCTGTTCTTCGATGACATGCGCGTGCCGGTCGCCAACCTGCTTGGCCCGGAGGAAGGCAAGGGTTTCGTCCAGTTGATGCAGCAATTGCCCGAGGAGCGCATGTTCATCGCGATGAACGCGTTGGGTGCCATGGAGCGGGCGGTCGAGGAAACCATCAAGTACACCAACGACCGCAAGCTCTTCGGCAAGCCGCTGCTGGACATGCAGAACACCCGCTTCAAACTGGCGGAAATGCAGACCACCGTGACCATCGCCCGCACCTTCATCCACGATTGCCTGGGCAAGATGATCAAGCACGAACTGGACGCAACCACCGCCGCGATGGCCAAGTGGTGGGCCTCCACGCAAGCCTGTCAGATCATCGACGAGTGCCTGCAGCTACATGGCGGCTACGGTTACATGCTCGAATACCCGATCGCCCGCCTGCATATCAACACCCGGCCGATGCGTATCTATGGCGGCTCCAATGAAGTCATGAAAGAGCTGATTGCCCGCACCCTGTAGGAACTGGCTTGCCAGCGAAGATCGTCAACGATGACGCAGGCATCCTGACGAAACGCGTTGTTCTTGCGATCTTCGCGAGCACGCTCGCTCCTACAGAATTGGCGCGATAGCGCCTTCAGTGATCGGCTTTGACCACTGCACGCACACAACGAGCACACGCCAATGAATTCACCCCCTGAGCCCTTTCAAGCTGTCGCCCACGAGGACAGGCCTCCAGCCGGTTTCGTGCCGATGGGACGCGTCGGTTTTGTGGTGCATTGCACCGGCCTGTATGTCCATGAAGAACGCTCCATACTGGCCGCGCGCATCCGCCCTGAACACTTGAACCCATTAGGCATCGCCCACGGCGGTTTTCTCGCAACCCTGGCCGACACCGCCTTCGGACGGGCACTGAAACTGGCGGCGGCCACCGAGCTGCCGCCGGCGACCATCAACCTGAGCATGGACTACCTGAGCCCGGCCAGCCTGGGTGCGTGGATCGAAGCCCATGTGCAGATTCACCGGGTCGGGCGCTCGCTGGCCCATGCCAGCCTCGACCTGGTCGATGGCGAGCGTCTGGTGGCACGGGGCAAGGCGACGTTTATCGGTAATACCCCAAGCCTGCACGGCAGGAATCGCAAAGGCTGATTAAAGCTGCGGATTGCCGGGCAGTTTGAGCTGAAGGTCGCGCACCTTGGCGATAGCCTCGTCCCGCCCGGTAACCCCCAACTTGTAAAAGATGTTCTTCATGTGCCATTTCACCGTTTCCGGCGACAGGTTCAGCACCCGGGCGATTTTTTTGTTGGGCAGCGCCTGAGCCACCAGACCGAGCACGTCCATCTCGCGAATGCTCAGCACGCAGGTCGTGTCGGTGTCCGCTGCCTGCTGGCTGCCCGCATCGGTGGCGCGGGCGATGTCGAGCAGGCGTTGCGCGTAAAACGTCAGCACTGGATCAAGCACATTGTCGGCGATCAGCCCCTGGAGCATCGAAGGGACGCCGGGCCACGCGTCCAGCACGCTGCGAACCAGACCCAGGCGATGGCCCTGACGCAACGCCTCCACCCATTGCTCGCGAGCCGCGTTCAGCTCACCCCTGCCTTGTTCGATCACGGCCATCTGCACGCGCATCGACACGACGCGACGCCAACGGTGGTTACTCTGTGACGCCTCGATCAGCGCCGGCAACCGCTCGGCCGCCGCCGCAAAATCCGCGGTATGCAGGTGCCGCTCAACCGTGGCCCGACGGGCGATGATCCGCACTTCCAGTGGTGTACCCGACTCCGACAAGCCGTTCTGTTGCGCCGCTTGGCTGATACGCTGCAGTACACAATCAGCCTCCGCCTCGTCCCCTGTTTGCTGCATCCAGCGCATACGCACCAGGAGTGCACAGACCAGTAACCGCCCCAGCTCATAACGACTGGCATACTGTTCCAGGCGATCCAGCCAGCTCAAGGCTTCGGTCCGTCGGCCCGCCAGCCAGTGCGCCATCGCCAGTGTCTGCGTGCACTGCAACACGGTGTCGGGAATCGCTACCTGCTCCAGCAGTTTCATCCGCCGTTCGAGCAACTGGCAGGTCGCGTCGTACTCCCCCTGTTCGTACAACGCAGTGCCAAGCAATCCGGCGGCCATGGTGCTGACCACAAGGTAGGCCACTCCGTGCTTTTCGGACTCCTCCAGCACCTCTCGGTAGAGATGCTCGGCCTGGGTGGCGCGGCCTTCGAGTGCCAGGCTCATGCCACTCATGCAACGCCCCAGCAGGCTGCGGCGTGGCGAGCCAAGTGGTCGTTCGCCGTTTTCGAGAAGCTCCCGCGCTTTCTCGAATTCACCCTGGTACATATACAACCAGGCGAGCGTGTTGCTGCGCCCAGACCATGAAAAGTCGTCGGCATCGACGGGGATCGCCAGCAGTTCGGGCAGGATCGCCAGCATTGCTGCGGTGTCGTCCTGATGGATTGCCTGACTGCCCTTGAGGACGGTGAGTGCGTGGCGCTGCTGGGGGGCGAGTTTTGCGTAATGGGTTTGCAGATGCTGCAGCGTCAGGTGCAGTGCCTGGAAATTGCGCGAGTACAGTTGCAAATGCGCCAGCACCACTTGCAGGCCGAAACGCTCTGCGGTCTCCTCTGCCGGCAAGCCCTTGAGCAGCCCGGAGATCTGACTGAGGTTGCCTTTGGCCAGCAGGTCGTAAGCGCAAGCTTCCACGATATCGGCGGCCGCCTCGTTATCGCCGGCGCGTAGCGCATGACGCACCGCTTCATCAAGATGATCATGCTCGGTGAACCAGCCGCGTGCGATGACGTGCAACAGTTGCTCCTGCTGCGGCCGCGCCGCCAGGCGCGCCTGCAAAACGCTGCCCAGCAGCGGGTGCAGGCGATACCAGGTTTCGCGGTCATGACTCTTGACCTGGGTGATGAACAGATTGTCCCCATCGAGCCGTGCGAGCTGGGTCATCATGCCGGCAATCGCGTGGGGCTGGCCCAGCAAGGTCGCGCACAATGAGGCACAGAACCGTTCACAGATCGATGCATAGGTGAGCAGGCGCAGGTCTTCTGGCTCCAGGCGCACCAGGACTTCACGTTCGAAATAGTCGGCGAAGCCAGTGGCGTCGCGAATCTGCACCCGGTCGAAGCGGGTCATCTGTTTGGCTTTGATATCGACGGCAAACAATTGCAGGCCGGCAATCCAGCCATCGGTCAGTTCGTGCAGCGTCGCCGCGTCGCGTGAGTCGATGACACCCAGGTGCTCTCGCAGGAAAAGCTCCGATTCGCTGCGACTGAAGCGCAGGTCGCGCAAATCGAATTCACTGACCTGATCCCGGGCGCGCAAGGGCGCCAACGGGAATGGCAACGCACTGCGTGTACCGAATACCAGGTGCAGGTTTTGCGGTGCATAGTCGATCAACCATTGCAGCGTCTGGACAATCCGCGGGTTCTGCAAATGCTGCATGTCATCAAGCATCAGCACCAGTTCGCGCGAATGCTGAGCGATGCCCTGGACCAGCGTGATGATCCAGTGCTCAAACGCCATTTCCTGATTGTCGCGCCCGAGCAGAACGCCCGCATCACGCACGTGCTCCGGCAACACTTCAGCAAGACTGGCCTGCAGGCAATGGCAGAAGCGCCCGACCTCGTCGTCCTCCACCGCCAGTGAGAGCCAGGCAACTTCGAAATTCATCGCCAGCAATTCCCGGCGCCAGGCCAGCAACGTGCTGGTTTTACCGCAGCCAGCAGGTCCCTGAATCACCACGCAACGCTGCCGACGGACCTCCAGCAGGCGCTGCATCAGGCTTTCCCGAGGTACCAGCCGACGTGCCCCGCGCGGAGGGACAACTTTGGTATCGGCAATGGACTGGTCCGCTTCGACCGAACAACGCAGGTCAATGTCTTTGATGGGGGGTAGCGACATGGGAAAACGGTTCCGGAATGGCGGGTCAGGCGACGAGCGACGTGGGACGTGGGACAGAGTGTGTTTCGGCAGCATGAAATTACGCTGCACATTGTAGGCCTTAACGCGTCGTTTGCCGATACGGCTTTCGTACAACCGAGTTTGCAGTGAAACCAGACACTCGGTGTTTATCCAGCATGCCCGCGTCATCGTTGACGTCCATCGCGAGCGCGCTCGCTCCTACAGGTGATCGCACACTCCTGTAGGAGCGAGCATGCTCGCGAAAAACCTGAGAGCGCCGCGTTTTTCCAGCATGCCCGCGTCATCGTTGACGGCCATCGCGAGCGCGCTCGCTCCTACAGGTGATCGCACACTCCTGTAGGAGCGAGCATGCTCGCGAAGAACCTGAAAGCGCCGCGTTTTTCCAGCATGCCCGCGTTATCGTTGACGGCCATCGCGAGCGCGCTCGCTCCTACAGGTGATCGCACACTCCTGTAGGAGCGAGCATGCTCGCGAAGAACCTGAGAGCGCCGCGTTTTTCCAGCATGCCCGCGTTATCGTTGACGGCCATCGCGAGCGGGCTCGCTCCTACAGGTGACCGCGTACTCCTGTAGGAGCGAGCATGCTCGCGAAGAACCTGAGAGCGCCGCGTTTTTTCAGCATGCCCGCGTCATCGTTGACGGCCATCGCGAGCGCGCTCGCTCCTACAGGTGATCGCACACTCCTGTAGGAGCGACCATGCTCGCGAAGAACCTGAGAGCGCCGCGTTGGTCCGGGATGACAATTCAAGCCTTGGGCAAGCCTTCAGGCCACAACAACCGTACCGCATCGCCGCCTTCGCGATAGGCGTGACAGGTGCCGATCACCCATGGGCGCACCGCGACGACCTGTTGCGCCCCTGTCTCCCTGCGGCGGCTGGCCTCCGCGCGGAAGGTGGAAAACATCGTCTGCATCGCGGTGGAGGCCATGCGTTCAAGCAGTTCGGTGATGTGGGTGCAACCGCTCACGCCACCGACAATGGCCTTCATTTTCTGCTTGAAACCCGCGGCAATCTTCAACCCCACAAGGCGCGAATAGGCTGCCGCCGCTTCGCCGCAGAACGGACTGGCACCGGTGGCTGTCAGGGCTGCGATGCTCTGGATCACCATGTCGGTGTCGAGGGTCATCACCAGGCGCATATCATGGATCGCACCGCCACTGGGCACCCGGTGAAAAGGCAGGTCGGTTGGCTCATTGGTCAGGTCCAGCAGGCGTCCTTCGATGTCGAACAGACCGTCGCTGCGCTGATAGCCCTTGCAGGTGATTTCGCGGGTATGCAGCAGGGTGCGAACGGGCGATTCAAGAGGCTGGGTGGTCATCAATGGAATCCTTCTTGCAAAAAACGCAACGCACGGATGGCTCAGTTTTTTCCGTACAGGGTGACGACGCAGGCGCCGCCCAGGCCGAGGTTGTGTTGCAAGCCATGACGCAAGCCCTCGACTTGACGCGCCCCCGCCGTTCCGCGCAGTTGATGGGTCAGCTCGTAGCACTGCGCAAGGCCGGTTGCGCCCAGTGGATGGCCTTTGCACAACAGACCACCGGAAGGATTGGTCACGACCCGGCCGCCATAGGTGTTATCGCCATCGAGGACGAATTTCTCGGCCTCGCCGATCGGGCACAGGCCCAGTGCTTCATAGGTCAGCAGTTCGTTGTGGGCGAAGCAGTCGTGCAGTTCGACCACGCGAATGTCCTGGGGACCGACGCCGGCCTTTTCGTAGACCGCACCCGCAGCCCGCTCGGCCATGTGTGCACCGACAAAACCAATCATGGTTTTCGGTTCGAAAGACTCCACCGGATCGGTCACCAGCGACTGAGCGAGGATCGCCACGTCGCTGCGCAGGCCATGCTTTTTCGCAAACGCCGGCGAGCAGATGATCGCGGCAGCTGCGCCGCAGGTCGGTGGGCACGCCATCATGCGGGTCATCACCCCGTCCCACATCAGTTGGTCGTTCATCACCTCTTCGGTGGTGACGATCTTCTTGAACAAAGCCAATGGGTTGTTGGCAGCGTGGCGGCTGGCCTTGGCGCGGATCGCAGCGAAGGTGCTCATCTGCGTGCCGTATCGGCGCATGTGCTCGCGGCCCGCGCCGCCGAAGGTAATCAGGTTGCGAGGGATGTCGCCGGCGTCACCGCACAGCTCATCCTGAATCGGCAGATAATCACCTCGGGGCAACGGCCGGTCATCGAAGTTGGAGCGGGTCGGTCCCGGTCGCATCTGTTCGAAACCGACTGCCAGGGCGCAATCGACCTGGCCGCTTTCAACGGCGGCACGGGCGAGGAACAAGGCACTGGAGCCGGTGGCACAGGCGTTGTTGACGTTGAACACCGGAATGGCCGTACGACCGACCCGATACAGCACGGCCTGACCGCAGGTGGTATCACCGTAGACGTAACCGGCGAACGCCATTTGCACTTTGTCATAGCTCAGGCCGGCATCGGCCAGCGCCAGGCGCACCGCTTCGGCCCCCATATCGATGTAGCTCGGGCTCGCACCCGGTTTGCTGAATGGGATCATGCCGACCCCGGCTACTAATGCGTTATGACTCATCGAGATGTCCTGTAGGGTTGTGCGTTGTGGGATTTCATAGCGCCAGCGCGATGGTTTCGTGCAGGGCCTTGCCGGTAGCGCCGTGGTCGACCACGGCGCGGGTAATCGAATGGGTGCGCAGGCGGCCCTGAGCGGCGCGCAGGCGCGACAGTTCGTCGGCGCAGGTGCGCAGGGTTTCGCTGGCATACAGATTGGCGACCGCCGCGTGCTCGGCGCTCAACGACTGGCGCATGCGCTGGTCCAGGTAGTGATCAACCAATACCCGCAAGGCGACGGCGCGGGCCTTGATGGCCGCCATCTTGTTGCGGGTGTGTTGCAACTGCCATGGGCAATGCCCGTCACCATCGGGTTGACGCAGATGGATCAGGGTCAGATCCAGCAAATGCTCCAGGCGACTGGCGGCGTAAACCGCTGACAACAGGTGCTCCTGATCCCCCGACCGGTTCAGGTACTCCACGCCCCTGCCCGCCTCGCCCAGCAAATGGCTGGCCGGCACTCGGACGTTGCTCAAGCGCAATTCGGCGGCACTCGGTTGCTCGCAGCGATGAGGACTGCGGCTGCGCTGCACACCGGGGCGGTCTGTCTCGACCATGATCAGGCTGATACCCGCCTCGCCGTCGTCCTCCCCGGTGCGACAGGCGAGCAATATCAGGCCACCGGTCATGCCGTTGCCGACACAGGTTTTGCTGCCGCTGATCAGGTAGTCATCACCATCGCGCAGAGCGCGCGTTTGCAGGTTCCTGAGCTTGCCACCGGGCTCGTTCACCGCCAGGGCCAACTGAACTTCGCCGCTGCAAACCCCCGGCAGCCAGCGGCGCTTCTGTTGCTCACTGGCCCATTGAGCGATGGTCGCCGCAATGACGTCGGAGTGCAGGGAGAACGCCCGATCGCAGACACCGGCACGGGCGAATTCCTCGCGCAGAACCGCCGCATGACCAAAATCGCCACCGCCACCGAACTCCGCTGGCAGGGTCACACACAGCAATCCCTCGCGACCGGCCTTCAGCCAGACCCGAGGCTCGACATCGCCGGGGTTTTCGCAACGGGCGTGTCGAGGCAGGTATTCGCGCTCAAGAAAACGCCGCACGGCGGTGCGGAACATTTCATGGTCTTCACGGTAGATAGTGCGTTGAACGTCCATCCGTAACCTTTGCTCATCACCCGATTGCATGGGAAACGGGGAAATAACCCGTTCCTTTGTGTCGAGGTAATCGTTGCATGAGACCGGAGGATCGGGAGCCACCCTCACAGGGGGGGTGGGTTTGCAAGAGGCCGTACGTGCCGAATAATCGGACCCGGCGCTTTGAACGGCGCAAACCACGCCGGTTGTGGCACAACGTTGCGTTAGACCAAAGTCTCGGGCACTGGCCAGACGTGGCACTATGGTCGGGACTAACAAGAATAAAAGGGTCGCATTGCCGTCAGTTTGCATGGCAAGTGACCTGCATGGAGGTTCTTTCAATGCCAGTTCACCGGGACAACCCGGCGGTCGATTCCCTGAGCCCTGCTCTTTCTCCCGCCCCGGTTGAGTCGTCAGCCTCGAGAAGTGGTTCCATCAAGTTCGCCAGTCCGAAATCGGCCGACAGCCATTTGTCGCGCTCGCACCTGCTGCAGCAAATGGCCAACGCGGACGCGGCGCGCCTGATCCTGATTCGTGCCGCCGCCGGTTTCGGTAAAACCACCCTCATGCAGCAGTACCGCGAGCACTGCATGACCAGCGGCAAGCCGGTGCTGTGGATCAACCTGGAAACGGCCGACAATGACCTGCAACGCTTCGTCAACCTGCTGGACAAAGGCCTCGGCGCTTTGATTTCGCGGTCTGGCGAGCAGACGCTGGGCAACGATCCGCCCAATGCCCAGGACGTACTCGATCAACTGGTGAACAGTCCATTGCCCTTTGCGATCCTGCTCGACGAGGTCGAAGTCATCCAGAACCCCGAAGTGCTTGAGTTCCTCCAGCAACTGGTAGAGCAACTGCCTGGCGGCAGCGTCCTGGTGATGGCTTCGCGTTCCACGCCGGGCATCGGTCTTGGGCGGATTCGAGCCCGGGGTCAGCTACTGGAGATCCGTCCCGGGGATCTGCGATTTACCCCCGAAGAAGCCATGGCGTTCATTCGCGACAAGCGGCAGATTCCATTGCACGACGACGAACTGGCCACGCTGTACCTGCGTACCGAAGGCTGGATCGCCGGGCTGTACCTGGCCAGTTTGTCGCTCAAGGATCGGGATGATCACGGCGCATTCATTTCATCGTTTTCCGGATCCAACCTGGAACTGGCCGAATACCTCACCGAAGACATTTTGACTCGCCAGACCGAAGACTGCCGCGTGTTCCTGATGCAGACCAGCATCCTCGAGCAATTCTGCGTGCCACTCTGCGAGGCGGTAACCGGGCGCAGCGACAGCCGCGCCATGATCGACCACCTCGACCGCACCAACCTGTTCCTGGTCCCGGTCGACAGCCAGCAACAATGGTTTCGCTATCACCATCTGTTTGCCAGTTTCTTGCGCCATGCCCTGGATCGTCTGTATCCAGGCATGGCCCAGACCCTTCATAAAACTGCCGCGCACTGGTTTTTCGAGGCAGGGCAACCGATCCCCGGTGTCGAGCACCTGTTCAATGCCGGGCTCCTCGACGCCGCCGCCCAAGCCTTGAACACTCACCTCGATACCCTGATCGACAGTGGCCGCACGCGCCTGCTGCTGCGCTGGCTGGACCGAATCGAGGAATCGACTCGCGACCGCTATCCGCAACTCAGTCAGGCCTACGCCTGGCTGCTGGCGACCACGACCCGCCTCAAAGACGCGATGCAGGTTGCCGAGCGCCTGGAACAAGAATCGGGACCCGCCTATGCCTACGTCGCCGAGGTCCTGAAGTGCCTGCACCTGGGGGCCACCGATCAGGCCGAGGCGTGCTGCAGCAAGGGCATCGAACTGCTTGAGCGAATGCCGGCCGACGAAGTGCACCTGTACATGGTGCTGGCAAGCTCGGTGGCGATAAACATGGTCGCCAGCGGCCGCTATGACGAGGCGCGCCACCTGTTGTCCCGCACATTGCAACGCGATCCACGGGTTCATTCGAGCTTTCTGCGCCACACCTTGAGCGTCAACGAGAGCACGCTCGATCTGATCCAGGGCCGCTTGAGCAATGCCCTCGTGCGCATGCAGAGCACACCGGACCGGCCGCAAAACAACGGCCAGCGCAAGCCCCACGAAGCGAAGTTGTCGATGGACATCCTCCACGGCCTTTTGCTGTACGAGAACGGCGATTTTGCTCAAGCGCAAACGTACCTGTCGCGCAGCCTGTTTTTTGCCAAGCATGTCAGCTCCCCTGATAACCAGATCGTCACTCACGTACTGACTGCCCGCATCGCCTACCGTCAGGGCGACCGCACGACGTGGACCCGTTGCCTGATGGAACTGGAGCACATCGGCCGTCAGGTAGGTTCGCGCCGCGTCGAGTGTTCCGCCTGGCTGGAGCGAGCCCGCGTGGCAATACTGGAACAGCGCCTCGATTCGGCGGTGCAAGCCCTGCATTCGGCGGATCTGGCAGGCGATTGGGACCGCCCCGATTTCATCCGGTTCGCCAACGATATGGACACGCCGAGTATCGCCCGTCAGCGCCTGCGCATTTTCCAGGGTGAAGGCGCTGCGGCGGTCAAGGCGTTGCGCACGGCCATCGAACAGGCACGGCACTGGCAACATCACCGCCGCGAACTGAAACTGCACATTCTTCTGGCCCTGGCGCTGGACAGTATCCAGCACCCGCAGGAGGCTTTTCAGGCGCTCAATGAGGCGCTGCGCCTGGCCAGTCATGACGGTTTCCTGGCCACGTTCATTGAGGAAGGCGAGCGCATGACCGGGTTGCTGCAACGCTGGGCCACCACGGGCAAGGCTCGCTGCAAGGAGCTGGGTATCGAATGCGGATTCGTCGAAAAACTGATGCAACAGTTGGGGACCAGTGACGCAAGCATGGAAGACGCACGCAACGACAACGGGGCGCACGAAGTGCTGACCGTGCGCGAGTACCAGATCCTGCAACTGCTGGCTGCCGGGAATCGTAACCGTGAAATCGCCGAGAAAGTGTTTCTCTCGGAATTCACCGTGAAATCCCATCTGCAGAAGATCTACGCGAAACTGGAGGCCAAAGGGCGTACCGAAACCCTGGCCATCGCCCGCGCGCGGGGCTGGATCACCTGAAAGGCAAACGCTCATCGCGGGTCGCCCGCGATGAGCCCATCAGGATTGTCTACGCTTTCACACGTTCCTTAAGCTGACTGGCCGGAATGGCCACCAGCAGCACCACCGCACCCACCACCAACACGCCCGCGATCACATCGAACGCAAGGTACAAGTCTCCGGTTGCGGTTTTGATCGCTCCCACCACAATCTGGCTGATGACCCCGGCCAGACCACCGATGCAACTGATTACCGCAATCCCCACCGCCGCTGCAGAGGGCGACAGTAAGGCTGGCGGTATGCTCCAGAACAGCGACAGCGCGGACAGCGCGGCGGCAGCCCCGATGCTCATGAACACCACCGACAGCACGAGATGATCCTGGACCGGCCCCAGCAAAAAGAAACAGGTGGCGCTGAGCATCAGGGTCAGGCTCACGTGCCAGCGCCGCTCCAGCCGTTTATCTGAGCTGCGGGCCAGCAGGTACATGCCGATCAAGGCACCCATGTACGGCACGCTGGCCAACAGGCCGATGCTTTTCAGATCCTGCACGCCAAACCCGCGAATCAATGTCGGCATCCAGTAAGACACCGTGTTCGAGCCGCTGTAGATGCAAAAGAACACCAACCCGGCAATGTACACCTGGGGATTGCGCAGCACTTGCACCAGGCTGGCATTGGGCGTGTCTGCCGGCCGCCCGTGGGCCAGGCAAGCCGCCAGCATGTGTTTTTCCTGTGCCGTGAGCCAGCGCGCATCATCCGGTTTATCGACCAGCCAGAACCAGCCGAACAGCCCCAGCAACATTGCCGGGACGCCTTCGAGCACAAACAGTACCTGCCAGTCGCGCAGGCCCAGCCAACCATGAAAATGGCTCATGATGGTTCCGGCGAGCGGCCCGCTGATGATGCCGGCGACCATGGCTGCCATCAGGAATACCGCCGTAATGCGCGCACGCAGAGCGGGGGGAAACCAGTACGTCAAGTACAGGATCACGCCGGGGAAGAAACCGGCCTCGGCCACGCCAAGCAGGAAGCGCGCGACAATCAACTGATCCGCCGTGGTGACAAACGCCGTGGCCACGGTGACCATGCCCCACAGCACCATGATGCGTGTCAGCGTGGCCCGCGCACCCGTGCGTTGCAGATAGATATTGCTCGGTACTTCGAACAGGATGTAGCCCAGGTAAAAAATCCCTGCGCCAAGGCCGTAGGCGGCATCCGTCAGCCCGATGTCCTCGGCCATGCGCAGCTTGGCGAAGGACACGTTCAGCCGGTCGATGGTGTTGATGGCATAGGCCAGGACCAGGTAAGGCAACAAGCGCAGGATGACCTTGCGATAGACCCCCCGGGTTTCCTCGACGGAATAATCGGACGTCGCCGGCAGGTAGTGCTCAGCAGCATGACTCATGCGGCTCTCCTTTCATGGATGATGCTGATCCTGCAGGAGCGAGCCTGCTCGCGATGGATGTCAACGATTACGCGGTCTGTCAGCAAGAACGCATCGTGTTTGAGCCCATCGCGAGCAGGCTTGCTCCTACAGGGAGTGGTGGTTTTCAGAGGGCTTGTTCGAGTTGCGGGACCGCCTCGAACAGGTCGGCCACCAGGCCGTAGTCGGCCACCTGAAAAATCGGCGCCTCTTCGTCTTTGTTGATGGCGACGATGATTTTCGAGTCTTTCATCCCCGCCAAGTGCTGGATCGCCCCGCTGATACCGACGGCGATGTACAACTGCGGCGCGACAATCTTGCCGGTCTGTCCGACCTGCATGTCGTTGGGCACAAACCCTGCGTCAACCGCGGCGCGTGACGCTCCGACACCGGCGCCGAGCTTGTCGGCCAGGCTGTACAGGTATTGGAAGTTCTCGCCGTTTTGCATCCCGCGTCCGCCGGACACCACGATTTTCGCAGCGGTCAGCTCAGGACGATCAGACTTGGCCAGCGCTTCGCTGACAAAGCTGGAAATGCCTGCGTCATGGGCATCGGCAATGGACTCGATGGTGGCGCAGCCTCCTTCGGCGGCGACCGGGTCGAAACCGGTGGCACGCACGGTGATCACTTTGACCACCGCGCTCGACTGCACGGTAGCGATGGCGTTACCGGCGTAGATCGGGCGCTTGAAGGTGTCAGGGCTTTCTACCGAAATGATCTCGGAGATCTGGTCAACGTCCAGTGCCGCAGCAACGCGCGGCAGGATGTTCTTGCCGCAGGACGTGGCAGGCGCCAAAACATGGGTGAAAATGGTGTGCTGCTCGACCACCAGGCGGGTGACCAAAGGTGCGACGTTTTCCGCAAGCTGATGGGCATAGACCGGATGATCCACCCACAGCACTTTGGCCACCCCTGCGATGTTTGCAGCGCACTCAGCCACGGTCCCCACACCCTGCCCCGCAACCAGCACATGGATGTCACCACCGATTTCAGCGGCGGCAGCCACGGTATTGAGCGTGGCCGTGGCCAGCGTGTTGTTGTCGTGCTCAGCGATTACCAGGATTGCCATTCAAATCACCTTCGCTTCGTTTTTCAGTTTCTCGACCAGTTCCGCCACCGACTTGACCTTGATGCCCGCGCTGCGTGTCGCGGGCGCTTGAACTTTGAGGACGGTGTTGGTGGAGGCGGTGCAAACACCCAAAGCATCCGGGGTCAGCACTTCAAGAGGCTTCTTCTTGGCCTTCATGATGTTCGGCAGGGACGCATAGCGCGGTTCGTTCAAACGCAGATCGGTGGTGACGATGGCGGGCAATTTCAGGGAAACCGTCTGCATGCCGCTGTCGATTTCACGGGAGACGTTGATCTTGTCACCGACGATCTCGACCTTCGAGGCGAAGGTACCCTGTGCAAAGCCCGTGAGTGCGCCGAGCATCTGCCCGGTCTGGTTGTTGTCGCTGTCGATCGCTTGTTTGCCGAGGATCACCAGCTGCGGTTGCTCCTGATCGACAACGGCCTTGAGCAGCCTGGCGATGGCCAGCGAGCTCAGTTCGTCGTCGCTCTCGATCAGGATGGCGCGGTCTGCACCCAAGGCCAGCGCGGTGCGCAATTGTTCCTGGGCGGCGGCAGGCCCGACACTGACCACGACGACTTCATTGGCGACGCCCTGCTCTTTGAGGCGCACCGCTTCTTCCACGGCAATTTCGCAGAAGGGGTTCAGGGCCATTTTGACGTTGGCCAGGTCCATGCCGGACTGGTCAGCCTTGACGCGAACCTTGACATTGAAGTCGACCACGCGCTTGACGGCTACGAGGACTTTCATCAGATAACTCCAAAATGAATGGATCTTTTTTTGTAGGAGCGAGCTTGCTCCGGCCGGTGATCCGACGAAGCACTCCAGGACGGCGCGGTTATTCAGCGTGTACGCGTTATCGTTGACGTCCATCGCGAGCGGGCTCGCTCCTGCTGGGGATTGGGGATGACGGGCTACTCGTCTTGCATCAGGTCGCTGTAGGCCTGCAGGTGATGGTCGTCGTCGCCGAACTGGCGAGCGATCATCAGCAGATGTTTGGCGTGATGCGACAGCACGTATTCCCAGGTCAAACCGATACCGCCGTGCAACTGAATGCCCTGATCGGCGACATAACGCGCGGCACGGCAGACGGTGTATTTAGCGGCAGCCAGTGTTCGGCTGCGTTCAGGGCTGTCCGGCTCGTCGGCCACGCAAGCGGCGAGCATGGTCATCGAAGTCGCCTGGTCCAGTTCGATGTGCATGTCCACCATGCGGTGCTGCAAGGCCTGGAATTTGCCGATGACCTGGCCGAATTGCTTACGGGTCTTGAGATAATCAAGCGTCAACGCGCAAGTTGCCTCCAGACTGCCAACCGCCTGCGCGCATTGTGCGGCGATGGCGCGTCCCTGCTGATAACGCAAGGCATCGAGTGCCTTGCCGTGCTCACCCAATACGGCGGCATTGCTGACAACCACGTTGTCCAGGAACAGGTCGCAAGCCCGGCGACCGTCCATGGTCGGATATTCCCGTATGCTCACGCCCGGGGCTGCCGGATCGACCAGGAACAGGCCGATGCCCGCCTCGTCACGCACTTCACCGGATACCCGCGCCGAGACCAGAATCAAGCCGGCGCTCTGGCCGGCGACCACCACCGATTTGCGTCCGCTGAGCGACCAGCCGCCATTGACCGCTTCGGCACGGGTCTGGACATCGTGCAACTGGTAATGGCTTTGCGGTTCATCGATGGCCACGGCCAATTGCAGCTCGGCACTGGCCACTTGCGGCAGCAGTTCGTTCTTTTGCGCGGCATTGCCCAGTTGATCGATCAGCCCGCCGGCATAGATCACCGAATGCAGCCACGGCTCCAGGCACAGACCGCGCCCGAGCTCCTGGGCCACCAGCATGACGTCCACGCCATTGCCACCGAACCCCCCGAATGCCTCGGCGAACGGTACCGAGGCAAGTCCCAGCTCTCCCATCTGCTGCCAGAACTCGTCGCTGAAGCCTTTGGCACTGTCGCGAAACTGTTCGCGCTGCTCGAAACTGTAGGTGTCACGCACCAGTCGGGCAGCCGTGTCTTGCAGCATTTGCTGCTCTTGTGAAAGTTTAAAGTCCATGGCCTGCCCCTTAGAGTTCGAGAATCATCTTGGCGATGATGTTCTTCTGGATTTCAGTGGACCCGCCGTAGACCGAGGCTTTGCGCATGTCCAGGTACTGGCAGGTCGACGAGTTGCTGAACTCGCTGTGCAGCAGCTCGCCTTCATGGTCATAGCTCAACTCGTCTTTAAGAAACGGATTGGCATAGGCCCCCACCACTTTGGTCAGAAGGTAAGTAATCGCCTGACGGATCTCGGTGCCCTTGATTTTCAGGATCGAACTTTCTGAACCCGGAACGCCGCCCTCCTGGGCCGAGGCCAGAATGCGCAGGTTGCTCATGGCAATGGCCATCAGCTGGATTTCCACATCGGCGATCTGCGCACGCAAGTGCGGGTCTTCGATCAACGGCTTGCCGTTGCGATACTCTTGTCGGGCAACCTGCTTGAGACGCGAGAGCATGGCCTTGGCGATGCCGATCCCGGCGATCGTCGTGCGTTCATGCGTCAGCAGATACTTGGCACAGGTCCAGCCCTCGTTCTCACGGCCGACCAGGTTGTGTACCGGTACACGCACGTTGTCGAGGAACACTTCGTTGACGTAATGACCGCCGTCGAGGGTAATGATCGGCCGCACGGTGATGCCCGGGGTTTTCATGTCGATCAGCAGGAAGGAAATACCCCTTTGCTGTTGCGCATCGGCATCGGTACGCACCAGGCAGAACATCCAGTCGGCCATATGGCCGGTTGACGTCCAGGTCTTCTGGCCATTGACCACGTAATGGTCGCCGTCGCGCACCGCACGGGTGCGCAGGCTGGCCAGGTCAGACCCGGCGCCAGGCTCGGAGTAGCCCTGGCACCACCAGTCATCGCAGTTGAGAATGCGCGGCAGGAAATGCGCCTTTTGTTCTTCGGTGCCGAACTTGATAATCACCGGCCCGACCATATTGATGCCAAACGGTACAATCCGCGGTGAACCGGCAACCGAACATTCTTCGTCGAAAATGTGCTTCTGCACGGCGCTCCAGCCCGTGCCTCCCTGCTCCACCGGCCAGCTTGCCGCCAGCCAGCCCTGGTCATTAAGGGTGCGCATCCAGAGTACCTGGTCGTCTTTGCATACCGACTTGCCCTGGTTGATCCTGGCCGCGATGTTTTGCGGCAGGTTTGCCTTGAGAAATGCGCGAACTTCCTCGCGGAACGTCACTTCCTCGGGACTGAAATGAATATCCATGTGGTACCTCAACAGTGAGTCGCCAGCCTGTGGCCGGTCTTGTTTTGCACGTGCTGCAAAGGGGCTGCGTGCCGCCGCAGTCGTTGGCACTGCGACGGCACACTGCATTTATTGATCGAAGAGGATGACCGAGCGAGCCAGCTCACCCCGACGCAGTTCGTCGAAGGCTTCGTTGATCTGCTCCAGTTTGATCCGCTGCGAGATCATTTCATCGAGCTTGAGCCGGCCCTGCATGTAGAAGTCGGTCAGGCGCGGCAGGTCTACCGGGAAGCGGTTGGAACCCATGAACGAACCCTGGATACGACGCTCATGCAGGAGTGCCAGTGGATCGAGCTCCAGCTTCACACCCGGCTTGATCATGCCGATCACCGTCGCGGTACCACCGCGAGCCAGCATGCCAAAAGCCTGTTCGGCGGTTTGCTTGAGGCCGATGCATTCAAACGCGTGATGCACGCCGCCACGGGTCAATTCCAGCACCTGTGCGACCGCACTGCCGTCTTTGGCGTTGACCACATCGGTGGCGCCGAACTGCCTGGCCAGTTCCAGCTTCGAGTCGAGCATGTCGACGGCAATAATCCGTCCCGCACCGGCCAGCGCCGCACCGTTGATGGTGGCCAGGCCGATGCCGCCACAGCCGATCACCGCGACGGTTTCGCCCGGACGAACCTTGGCGGTATTGAACACGGCGCCAGTCCCGGTGGTGACCGCGCACCCCAGCAAGGCGGCTCGGTCGAGCGGCATGTCCCGGCGAATCGCGACCAGCGCATTCTCATGCACCAACATTTGCTCAGCGTAAGCCGACAGGTTGATGAACTGCGTCATCGGCTTTTTGATGTAGGTCAGGCGTGACTCTTCATCCGCACCGCGTTTGGTCTCTGGAGACACGCACAGCGACAGGTGCCCGGTGACGCAGTGCTCGCAGTGGCCGCAATAGGCCGACAGGCAGGTCACCACATGATCACCCGGCTTCACCGTGCGCACCAGGGAACCCACTTGCTCGACGATGCCCGACGCTTCGTGGCCGAGGACGACCGGTTTCGGATGCGGATACGCGCCATCGACGAAGTGCAGGTCGGAGTGGCAGACGCCCACCGCAACGGTACGCACCAGCACTTCCCGGGGTCCGGGTTTGCTGATGCCGACTTCTTCGATGGTCATTGGCAAACCGGGAGCATGGAATACGGCAGCTTTCATTTTTTATTCTCTTTTAAAAGCATGAAGTGAACGGCGACGGCGAGCGCTATGAGCGCACCCGCCATGCCGGTGGTTGTCTCAGCGCTTGATCATCGACCCGACGAACTGGCGTACCTGTTCGCTGTAGGGAGGTCGCATCGCGTCCGGCCCATCGACAGCGCGCAGTACCGATTTGCCATGGCTGAACGTGCGGAAACCGTCGACGCCGTGGTAGCAGCCCATGCCGCTATGGCCGACACCGCCAAAGGGCAATGTCTCGACACCGCCATGGCGCAGCACGTCATTGAGGGTCACGCCACCAGAGGTGGTACGGTTGAGCACGAAGGACTCTTCGCCGGCATCGTTACCGAAGTAGTACAGGCCCAGTGGGCGTGGGTGCGAGTTGATGTAGCTGACCACTTCGGCAAAGGATTTGTAGGGTTTGAACGGCAACAACGGGCCGAAGATTTCGTCCTGCATGATCTGTAGTTCGTCCCCTGGATTACGCAGCAGGGTCGGCGCCATCTTGTGGTGCGGCTGGTCGCGCAATTGCTCGACAGCCGGGTTCAGTTCGATCAGCTCGACACCCGCCTCGCGCGCCTCATTCAGGTAACTGTGCAGGCGCTCGAAGTGACGGGCGTTGATCACCGAGGTGTAATCCGGGTTGTCGAGCAAGGTCGGGTACAACGTTGTAACCACTTCCCGGGCCATTGCAACGAACGCGTCCTGTTGCTCTTCGGGCACAAAGACATAGTCCGGTGCCAGACAGATTTGCCCGGCGTTGTGCAGTTTGCCGGTGAGGATTTTGGTCACTGCGGTTTTCATGTCGGCGGTGCGCGAAATGATGGTCGGTGACTTGCCGCCCAGCTCCAGGGTCACCGGCACCAGGTTCTCGGCGGCGGCGCGCATGACGTGCTTGCCAATGCTACTGGCACCGGTGAACAACAGATGGTCAAACGGTTGCTGGCTGAAAGCATGGCCGATGTCAGGACCACCGGTGATGATCGCGACTTCATCCTCGGCATAGACTTCGCGCAAGATGCGCGCCAGCAACGCCGAAGTGTTCGGATTGTATTCGGAGACCTTGATCATCACGCGATTGCCTGCCGCCAGGGCCCCGGCCAAACCGTTGAAGACCATGTTCCCCGGGAAGTTCCAGGCGGTGAGAATGCCCACCACGCCCAGCGGCTGATACTGTACCCATGCCTCCCCGCGGTCGGTGGCCCGCTGTTCCGGCTGCATCCATTCGGCGATTTTGGCCTTGGTATACTTCAAGGATGCCAGGGGGCCCAAAACATCCAGCATGCGCGAGAAATCAGGGCTGCGATGACCGAAGTCAGCCGACAAGGCATCGACGATGTCGTGCTGGTAATCGACCAGCAGGCCAATGGCCCGGTCGATCAATTCGCAGCGCTGTTCGGCCGTCCACGGATCATCGGCCACGCAGGCGGCACGTTGCTTGTCCAGGATCACGCGAATATCAGCGGCGTTCAGGTTTTCGTTGGCACTCATGGTGTTCGGACTTCCATGCAATGGTGGGCGGTTCGGGAGCTTCCAATCCGGTGTCGTCCCGCTACACTGGCGGGCTCGAAGCATGAATCGGGTGTTGCTCATGACAGGCGATACTAGAAAGGGCCACCCCGGCACGACGACAACCAAAGGTAGGATGCATGGAAGGGTTTGAACGTAGTTCCAATGAACCAGCACAGGGAGCAAAGCCACCCGTTCGCGCTGGAAAATTCCTGGCGCCGGCCAGCCTGCCAGGCCAATTGGAACGTTCGACTTTGCTTGCACAACTCGAACAATACGAAGGCGTGCGCCTGATCCTGATCAGCGCCTGTGCCGGGTACGGCAAGACCACGCTGTTGCAGCAATACCGCGAGCGCTGCATCAACGCCGGTCGACGGGTGTTGTGGTGCAACCTTGATCAGGCCGACAACGAGCCAGCCCGGCTGCTCCATGTGTTGTCCATCGGTTTGCGCGAACTGGGTCTGCTTGAGGAGTACACGCCTGACGAAGGCGAGCCGGCGCGTTACGAGCAATGGTTGCTGGAGCACCTCGCTGCCAGTAGCGAAACCTTCACCCTCCTGCTGGATGATTTCCAGGCCATTGACAATCCGCAGGCCCTGGATTTTTTCCAGCGCCTGCTCAAGGCATTGCCCGTTGGCAGCACATTGGCCATCGCTGCGCGCACAACGCCGGACATCAACCTGGGGCGGTTACGGGCCCGAGGCGAGTTGCTGGAGATCGGCACCGATGCATTACGCCTGAGCATCGAGGAAACGGCCGGTTATATCCTGCAAAAGCGTCAACTGCCGCTGGACGCCGTCGACATCGGCAACCTGCACCAGCGCTGCGAAGGCTGGATTACCGGGATCTACCTCGCGACCCTGTCTCTGCAACGGCACAGCGATCCGGCAGCATTTATTGCTTCGTTCAATGGTTCCAACCCGGCGCTGGCCGAGTACTTTGCCGAAGACGTTCTGGCCAGGCAGACCGCGCAGCGCCAGCAATTCCTGTTGCAGACCAGCGTGCTGTCGCGGTTCTGCCCTGCCCTGTGCGATGCCGTCACCGGCCACAGCGACAGCAAAGCCATGATCGAATCGCTGGAGCGGGACAACCTGTTCGTTGTTGCAACAGACGACCAGCGCCAATGGTTTCGTTTTCACAGCCTGTTCGCAGACTTCCTCCTGCAATCGCTCAAACAACATTCGGACAAATTCGAACAGCAACATCGTGCGGCGGCTTACTGGTTCTTCACCAACGATCAGCCGGTGGATGCCCTGGAGCATCTGTTTGCCGCGCACGCCGTCGATGAGGCCGCCAAACAACTGGTGTTGCACATCGATGAACTGGTGGAAAACGGCCATGCGAGCCTGCTGATGCGCTGGCTCTCGCGCATTCCGGTCGAGATACGGGATCTGCATCCCCGACTGGGCATTGCCTATGCGTGGGCGTTACTCCATGCGCGTCGCCACAAAGACGCGCTTCAGGTCCTGGAAAACCCGGCGTTGGCCGACGAACACCACTACGTCTATCCGCTGTTGTTGCTGATCGGCGACCGGGTCCACGAGGCGTTGCTGGCCAGTACCGAACTGCTGGAGCGACTCGGCCCCCAGGACACGTTGTCCTATCGGTTGACGGCGTTTGTGCAGGCCTGCTCGCTGTTCTACAGCGGACGCTTCGATGAAGCGCGCAACAAGCTTGGCAGTGCGGGGCTACGCGAGGCACAACGTGAGTCGGCCTACCTGCGCGATGTCTCCGATGCCCTGGAGGCGATGCTCGACCTGACCCAAGGGCAACTCGACAGTGCCCTGACCCGTGTGGATGCCGCCATGCGCCGCAGTCGTGAGTCGTTTGCCGGAACTCCGCCCGTAGGGTTTCCCATCCTGCAAACCATCCATTGCGTGGTGCTTTACGAAACCGCTGCCCTGGATGAAGCCCAGCGGCGACTCAGCGAACTGTTGCCTTATGCCAGGGAACACGCCGCGCCAGACTCGTTGATCAGCATCCATGTATTGCTGGCACGCATTGCCTACCTGAACGCAGATCGCCCGAACTGGATGCGTCACCTGGCCGATCTCGACCAGTTGGGCCAGGTGGCGGGCTCCACGCGCATTCTCTGCTCGACCTGGCTGGAGCGCGCACGTGTCGCCACTCTGGAAAATCGCCTGGATACCGCCGATCACGCCATGCGCGCGGCCGAACAGTTAAGTGACTGGGAACAGACGGGGGTGACACTGAGCGCCAACGATGTCGATATACCTTTTATCGCTCGCCAGCGCCTGCGCATCGCTCAAGGTGACGGCGATTGCGCCGAGCCGTTGCGCCAGGCTATCGATCAGGCACTGCAACGCCACCAGCATCGCCGCGCCCTGAAACTGCGTCTGTTGCTGGCCATGGCACTGGATGGCACAAAACAGCACAAGGAGGCCCTGGAACAACTGACGCTGGCCTTGCGCTTCGCCAGCCACGTGGGTTTCATCCGCACCTTTCTCGACGAAGGCGCACCCTTGGCGGCCGTACTGGAACGCTGGTCGGTGACCTTTCATGGCCAGGAACAGGCACTGGGCATCCGTGCAGGCTTTATCGCCCTGTTGTTGAAGGGCGAGAGCAGCAGCCAGAAAGTCGAGGGCAACAGCGAAGACGCGACAACGACCAATCTGTCCAACCGTGAACTGCAAGTGGTGCGCATGCTGGCGTTGGGTTATCGCAACCGCGAAATCGCGGAAAAGATGTTTCTTTCCGAGCTGACGGTGAAATCGCACCTGCGCAAGATCAACACCAAACTCGGTGCCGGGGGACGCACCGAGGCGGTGTCGATCGCGCGGGCCCAAGGGTTGCTGGACTGAACGTCACTTCACAACGGGCCATTGGTAAAGCGCCGGTTCTTTGCGCATGAACCGCGCGGCGGCTGCCTGGACATAGGGCGAAGTCATCGCTACCGCCTGGGCGGCGGCTTCGCCATCGAGTTGCGTGGCCAGATCGACGTCGAAGGTGCGCGCCAACAGGCGTTTGCTCAGGCCGAAAGCGACCGTCGACACATTGCTCAGGCTGCGCGCCAGTTCTTGCGCACGCGCTCGATACCGGTCGGCGGGATGCACTTCAAGCGCGATGCCCAGCGCCAGGGCTTCTTGCGCAGAGACTTCGCGGGCGGAATAGATAATCTCCCTGGCTTTGGGCAACCCGACGATGCGCGGCAAGGTGTGAGATGCACCCATGTCCGGAACAAGGCCTATACGGGCAAACGCCATGCAGAAGCGTGCCCGGTCCGAGGCGATCAGAAAGTCAGCGGCCAGAGCCAGACTGAAGCCGGCGCCGAACGCAACGCCATCCACGGCGGCGATCACGGGCCGGTCGAAGGTCGCCAGTGCAACGAGCAAACGGTTGAAAGGGTCTATTCGCTGGAGCACATCGATCGCTGCGATTGCGTCACCCATTTTGCTGACGTCGGCCCCGGAACAAAAATCGCACCCGGCGCCCGTCAACAACAGCGCCTTGACCGCCGGATTCGCACGAAGACTCTCCAGCGCCTGGCGTAACTCATCGGCCATTTGCAGGGTGATTGCATTCTTGCGCTCGGGACGTTTGAGAGTCAGCGTCGCCAGGCCCTCTTCAATGGATAATTCAACGAAAGTGTTCAGTACAGTCATGAAGTAACCTCGATGTTTTTATTGTGTTGTCGCAGCGCTCACTTGAGCGGCTCGAGGTTACGGCAGGCACAGGTGCGAAGCGTCCTACCCAGGCCGGGGGGGAGCTCGTTGCAAGCATTGGCAGTGATCCGTCGATTCGCTGGACAGTCTTGCCAACATCCAACCTCTGAAGCGTCCTTACGCACCCACGGCCATCGCATGTTCAACGAACGCCAGCAATTGATCGTGTAATTGCTTGAGCGGAATATCGGACGGGTCCAGCAAAAACTGCAGCATGGTCCCGCGCAAGGCGCCCAGAATCAGCATCGCACCGGCCATCGGGTCGACCTGCGCGCGGATCTCGCCGCTGGCGATGCCTTCGCTGATGTAGTGCGCCAGATGCTGCTGCACCGAGCGGTTGTATTCGGCGAGAATTTGCGCGATGTCCGAATCCTGGGTTACCGCTTCGGCCATCAGTGCCAGCAAGGCGCGGGTGTTGATCCAGTCGCCATCGTTGCGTCCCAGATAAATGCTGACAAAGCCCTTGAGCGCGTCGATGCCGGGACGCCACCGCGAGGACTCGGCCTCCACCAGGTGCATGAAGCTCGAATTGACGAAACCCGCCAGGGCGCGCAACAAACCGGCCTTGTTACCGAAATGGTGGGTCGCCAGGCCGCGGCTGAACCCGGCCTCCTCACCCACCTCGGACAGGGTCATGCCGACCCAGCCTTTGCGCGCAACAATTTGCCGTGCCGCGATCAGTAACCGTTGTTCAGCCTCGGCGCGACGTTCGACCTGGGTGCGACGGGTGGACGCCTGAGTGGTTTTTTCAACGGGTTCCATCGGTAGTTCCTTACTGACCTGTAAATACGGGTGGGCGTCGTTCGGCCATCGCCTGGATGCCTTCGGCGAAATCGGCACTGACAATCTGCCATTCCTGCTCGCTGGCTTCCCGATCGATGATCCGGTCGACCGCATCGGCCAACCCGCTGCGCAGGGTTTCACGGCTGGACATGACGGCCATGGGCGCCGAAGCGGCAATTTCTTCGGCCAGATCCCGGGCGGCCTGTCGCTCCAGCCCCGGCTCTGCCAGCACGTCGGCCAGCCCGATGCGCACGGCTTCGCGGCCATCGATGCGGCGCCCCGTGGCGATCAGCAGCGAGGCCATTTGCGGGCCGACCAATCGCGGCATGGTAACCGAAATCCCGAACCCCTGATGAATGCCCAAGCGGTTGAAGTTGGCAGAAAACCGGGCTTTCTCACTGGTGACCCGGAAGTCGGCGACCAGCGCCAAACCCAGTCCCCCACCAATGGCGGCACCCTCCACCACACAAATCAGCGGTTTGCGGTTGCGAAACAAACGCACCGCCGATTTGTAGACGCGACGCGGGTATTGCGCATCGCGTTGATCGGCGCCGGAAAAGTCCGCACCGGCACAAAACACTTTGCCCTCGGCTTGCAGGATGACCACGCGGCACTCCGGTAAATCGTCGAGATAGTCCAGTGTGTCGGCCAGGTCCTTGATCAACTGGGCATCGAAGAAATTCAGCGGCGGCCGGTTGAAACCCAGCGTTGCGACATGCCCTTGTAGGTCCAGCGTGAGGCCGTGGCCAGGGATAAACGCGGTGTGAACAGACATAAACACTCCAGGATTGAAATGAAACACAGGGACGGGCGGCCACTTGAACGCCATCGGGGTTGCTGATAGCTTATTTACTTGTTGTCCGTTCAGCAAGTTGCTTAAAGCGTCGTCTCCCCTTTTAATTACAAGAGCAAAAAGCCATGCAGGCACTCGACATCCGTCCCTGTCATCTGGACGCCAGCACGCAAACCCTGCGCGCCGAGGTGCGTGAATTCCTCGCCGAGACGTTGAAAGACTTCCCGGCCCAGGAGCGCGCCAAAAACTGGAACGGCGCCGACCCGCAGTTCAGCCGCAAGCTCGGCGCCCGGGGCTGGTTGGGCATGACCTGGCCAAAACGCTACGGCGGCCATGAGCGCAGCGCCCTTGAGCGCTATGTGGTCCTTGAAGAGTTGCTGGCCGCGGGCGCCCCGGTGAATGCCCACTGGATCGCCGAACGTCAATCCGGCCCGTTGCTGATGAAGTTTTCGCCTGACGTCCTCGCCCCTCGGTTTCTACCCGCCATAGCCCGGGGTGAATTGCTGTTTTGCATCGGCATGAGCGAGCCGGATGTCGGCTCCGACCTTGCCTCGGTGCGCACCCGTGCGGTCAAGACCGACGGCGGCTGGCACGTCCACGGCAGCAAGGTGTGGACCACCGGCGCCCATCGCAGCCATTACATGGTGACCCTGCTGCGCACCGGCCCGAAAGAGGAAAACAATCGTCACGCCGGTCTCTCGCAATTGCTGATCGACCTGCAAGCCCCCGGTATCACGGTGCGCCCGATCTACAACATGCTGGGCGAGCACGATTTCAACGAAGTGTTCCTGGACAACGTATTCGTCCCCGATGATTTTGTCATCGGCCAACCGGGTGATGGCTGGAAGCAAGTCGGTGCGGAGCTGGCGCTTGAGCGCAGCGGGCCGGAGCGCTACCTCAGCTGCACGCAGCTGTATCTGGAAATGCTCGATGCCGCCGATCCGCAGAACTCGCGCCATGCCGTAAGCCTGGGGCGAGTCGCCGCGCGATATGGCGCATTGCGCCAAATGTCACTGGGTGTGGCCGGCATGCTCGCCCGCGGTGAAAACCCGGCGACACCGGCCGCGCTGGTCAAGGATCAAGGCGCGCTGCTGGAACAATCGCTGCCCGACCTGGCCCACGATCTGTTCGGCGGCACCCGGCAACCGGGTTCCAGGCTCGATCAGGTGATGCGGTATCTGACTCAGACCGCCCCTTCGTTTTCGTTGCGTGGCGGCACCCGCGAAATTCTTCGCGGCATTATTGCGAGAGGATTAGGACTGCGATGAACCAGGCACTCAATGATCAAGCGGTGGACGCCAACGCGCCATCGGAACTGCAATCGATGATTGCCGACAGCGTCGAACGCCTGTTCGCCGATCAGATCACCCCCGAGGTGCTGGCCCGCTTCGATGCCGGACAGGCCGCGAGCGAATTGTGGCAACTCGTGGTGGACAACGGTCTGCCCGGTGCACTGGTGACGGAGGACGCGGGTGGCAGCGGTGCGAACTGGCTTGAGGTCAGCCCCGTAATGCGCGCCATCGGCTACTGGAAAGCCCCGCTTGCCCTGAGCGAGACCATGCTGGCTGCGATGTTACTGGGCCGCGTCGGACTCGACGTGCCAGAAGGCCCAATGACAGTCATTCAGACCGGACATTGCGGTGATCTTGAGCTGGGCGAAGACGGCAATCTGAGTGGCAGCGCTACCAGTGTGCCTTGGGCACGCAGTTGCCAATGGGCGGTCGTTGCCGATCCGCGCGGGCGCATTGCACTGGTCGATCTCAAGCATCCTCTGGTTCGCGTGGAGCCCGGCAGCAACTTTGCGGGCGAACAACGCGACACCCTGCATTTCGACGCCACGCCTGCCAAAGCAATGGTGGCGCTTCAAGTGGCCGACATTGCAGAGCCTGTGTGGTTGTTCGGTGCTCTGATGCGCGCCTGCATGTTGGTCGGGGCTTTGGAGTCAAGCCTTGATCAGGCGGTGGCCTATGCGAACGAGCGTGCGCAGTTCGGCAAGGCCATCGGAAAATTTCAGGCGATTCAGCAACAGCTTGCGCAGATGGCCGGCGCGATCGGCCTGGCCCGAACGGCTACGCAAGTGGCCCTTCACAGTGCCTGTCAGGCCATGGCTGCCCAACCGGGCAGTCGCAGCAGTTTGCTGTTCGACGTGGCCGTGGCCAAAGTCTGCGCCGGCGAAGCCGCCACACTGGCGACCTCGGTGGCGCATCAGGTGCACGGTGCCATCGGCTTTACCCATGAGCACACCCTGCACTTCGCAACCCGTCGGTTGTGGTCATGGCGTGACGAGTTTGGCAGCGATGCACAGTGGGCCGAAGTGCTGGGTCAGGCGGCGATTGCGGCGGGAAGCGAAGGGTTCTGGGCAGGTTTGACGGCGCGGGATCTTCATCCCGTTTGAAAACGTACCGGCGGCGACAATCCGACCCATTGTCGCCGCACACAACACCTGCAGGACGAGCCGAAAAAACCGACTACGCTGTATCTTGGATCCATACACGAAGGCCACACCACGAACATCCAAGTGAGCCTGAGCACAACCCCAGGCACATCCCAAAGTAGTCTCTGGCGTATGACCCCGTGCGCGATCCGAATTGCGCAGTCCCCTCGGTCGAATGGACGCTTTTGAAGGGAATCTCGACAGGTTGCTTCGAAGATTCGCAGAGGGATTTGATCGCCATGACTCGACACGTGAATTCGTCCGGTTCGTTCAGCAGATTCCCCCGTCCAATGCCTGAGCAGTCTGAGCCGACGGCCTATACCAGCCTTCCTTTCATTGGGATTACAGATCCTGGTTCATCCCCCGAATGGCGATTGCGGCTGCAGATTGCGGCCACGGTGGCGCTGTTGAGTGGTGTGGGGGTACCTGCCTGGTCCGCGGGGGTTTGCCCTGCACCCGCGGTGGCCAATAACACTGATTGTACGGTTGCACCCGGCACCACCGTGAATGTCACTCCGGCCGGTGCCATCGGGCTGAACGCCAATGGAGCGGCGGGGCTGATAACCGCTGATGCCGTTACCCTCAATCTCGCCGCGGCCACCACGTTGGGGGCGCTGGCACTGCAAGACGCCACCATCAGTTTCAATTTCGGTATCGTCACGACGACCTCCGTTGGCGCCGCCGCGACCGGACAGACCGGCGTGCGCGCATCCGGCGCCGGCAGCAATGTCTCGGCGGCCAGTGCCGTCATCGATCTGACCCCGGCTTCAGGCACCTCCCTGAACATGCGCGGTGCGGTTGCTGACGACAGCGGTGTAGTGACGCTGATCGACACCACTGTGCTGGTAACAGGTGGGGCCAACGGCACGGGCAACTACGGCCTGGTATCGACCGGAGCCAACAGCCAGATCAACTTCTCCGGTGGTTCGGTCAGCACCAGTTCCCGCGCAGCCTTCGGGGTACTGGCCGAGAGCGGTGGCGTGGTCAACCTGTCCAACGCCGCACAGATTACCTCCGCCGGAGCGATCAATACGGCCACTCAAGCGGGCAGTCATGGGTTGTACGCGACCGGCACCGGCAGCCAGATCAACGCCACCGGCATCAGCGCCAGCACTTCCGGCACCAACGCATCGGCAGCGCTGGCCGAGGCCGGGGGCACCCTGGTGTTGACCAGTAGTACCTTTACCAACTCGGGAAGCAGCAATAACGATAGTTTTCCCAATGCCGGGGTACGGGCGAACACCGGGGGCAGGATTGTGATGAGCGGAGCCGGGAGCGCGATCACCACCACCGGCCTGCGCGGCTTTGGTCTTTCCGTCGAAGGCGCCGATTCGCAGGCCCAGGTGGCAGACACGGCGATCCAGGTCGGGGGTAGCCGAACATTCGGGATTTCCATCAAAGCTGGCGGTGTGGCGCAGGTCAGTAACAGCAGCATTGCGCTCAATGGCGTCACCGGGCCGTTTGCATCGGCGGTGCAGGCCGAAGGCGCCGGCTCGAACCTGACGCTGAGCAACAGCAGTGTCAACACCACGACCCCCACCGTCGCCGTGGGTGTAACGGCCCGGGACGGCGCGAGCATTCTTATCAGCGATTCATCGATCACCACCACAGGCGCCAACTCCGCAGCATTGAGTGCCAGCAGTGCAACGAGTACGCCAGGCTCCGTCACGGCGAATAACGTGACGATCAATACCAGTGGCGACGACAATGCCATGGGCGCCATTGCCGACCTTGGCGGCAGCGTCACGCTCAACGGCGGCACCGTCACCACCACCGGCAATCAAGTCCGGCAGTCATCTTTCGCCCATGGGCTTGGCGCACGTAACCCTAACGGCACGTTGGTTGCCAACGGCACGGTGGTTAATACCTCGGGGCTCTCCGCCATGGGCGCCTGGTCGGACGATGGCGGCAATTCCACCTTGAATGACGTCAGGATCACCACCGCCGGTGAATTGGGAGTGGGCGTGTACGCCGTCGCCGAACAGGTCGGCGCGGGCCGGTTCACTGCCAATACCACGACCCATCGCACCACCGTTGTAACCACCGGTCTCAATGCCTTTGGGGCCCAGGCACAATCGCGCAACGATCAGCCGGTCGATGTCGCCACGGTGACGGTGAACGACTCCTCGATCACCACTCGCGGCACCGGTGCTGATGGATTGCGGGCGGTACTGGAAAACTACGGTTCAACGCCCTCTGGTCGCGGCGAAGCCAATGTGATCGCGAACCGCAGCACCGTGCTCACTCAGGGCACGGGTGCCTATGGCGCGCTATCGCGTGACAATCCCACCTCGGTGACCGTCAACCAGAGCTCGATCCAGACCACCGGCGCGAATGCCCATGGCGCCGTCGCGTTGATTGGCGGGCGTATCAGCGGCACCGACGCCAAGGTGTCAGCCAGTGGCGCCGATTCGATGACCCTTTATGCGGTGGGAATACCGGGGGCCGTCTCCAAGGCAGACTTCACCCGCAGCGCCCTGACCAACAGTAGCGGCCCGATTATTGGCATCGCCGGCGATGCCAATGTGACCCTTGCCGACTCTACTGCAACGGGCGCCAGTGAATGGTTGCGTGTGGGAACCATCAACGACTTTGTCGCGCTTTCCGCCTCGCCACCGCCCCTCACCGGCCCTGGCGATTTTCCGGATGAGATCACCGGCGACCTGCCGCCGCTGCAGTCGCCCCCCGTCACAGCACCCGCACCGCCCACTACCCCTGGCCTTGCCAATGTCAGCCTCTCCGGATCGACGGTCGTCGGTTCTGCCTTTACCGCGCCGGGCAGCGTTTCCAACCTGACCCTGAGCAACAATAGCGTCTGGCGCATGACCGGTGACTCCAACCTGACCAACCTGGTCAACGACCCCAGCCTCATCGAGTTCTCAGCCCCGGTGGGCGGCGTGTTCAAGACCCTCACCGTCAACACCTACAGCGGTGACGGCGCAATCGCGCTGCATACCTTCCTCGAGGGTGACGGTTCGCCCTCGGACAGACTGGTCATCGATGGAGGGACGGCTACTGCACTGGCCACCGGCAACACTGCTTTGCTCATCCGTAATGCCAGGGATGCCAGCGGCGTGTTGGGACGAGGTGCCTTGACCACCGGCAACGGCATTCTGGTGGTGGACACGTCGAATGGCGGCATCACCGACGCCAACGCCTTTCGCATGGGCAACCGCGCGATTGCCGGTCCGTACGAGTACACGTTGCATCGCTCTAGTGTGGACGCCAGCAATGGTGAGGCCTGGTACCTGCGTTCCAGTGCCGAACCGGAGCCGCCAGCGCCGCCAACGCCACCAACGCCCCCAACGCCGCCGGTTCCCCCGGACGACCCACCCACGCCGGCGCCTCCAACCCCGGTTCCACCAAACCCGCCGCCCCCTGCCCCACCTACGCCACCCGTGCCCAATTTCCGCCCGGAAACTTCGCTGTACGGCGCCATCCCGGCGCTCGCGCTGGTCTACAGCCGTGGCGTGATCGACACCTTGCACGAGCGGGTCGCCGAAGAACGGCGTATGCCCACTGATCCGCTGCCCAAGGAGCATGAAGAAACCTACGGCCCATCGATCGGCTGGGGCCGGATGATTTTTCGCAGCGGCGAACGGGACAGCAGCCATGACGGCCCGTTCGGCGACTCCCCGGCGTACAACTATGACCTGCAGGCGTTCCAGGTTGGTCTGGATCTGTATCGCGGCGAAGACACCGATGGCAGTCACGATCAGGCGGGACTGTCCCTGGCCATCGGCAAGATTGACGGCGGTGTGGAGCATTACACTGGATTCGGTGCCGGCAATAACGTTCTGCGCGCCTACAGCGTTGGCGGTTACTGGACGCACTTCAGTCCCGAAGGTGCCTACGTCGATGGCGTGCTGCAACTCCACCACTTCGACATCGAGGCCAAGCCGGGCGACATTGATGAACTGGACACCAAGGGCTGGGGTTACACCGCCTCAGTGGAAACCGGCTATCCGTTCCTGATCGATGAAGGCGAAGGCGAGGACAAGTTCGAAAACCTTTACCTCGAACCCCAGGCCCAACTGATCTATTCGCGCATCGACCTGGATGACAGCAGCGACATCGCAGCCGATGTGCGTTTCAAGGATGTTGACTCGCTGATCGGCCGTCTGGGCGTGCGCCTGACCAAAGACTGGTTTCGCGAAAACGACAAGGGAGACACACTGCGGACCAATGGCTGGCTGCGCCCCAGCGTCTGGCATGAATTCAAGGGGCAGCCAAAAACCGAGTTCTCCTCGGCCGACGGCTTCGTGCCCTTTGAATCGGATATCAGCGGGAGCTGGTGGGAGGCCAACCTGGGCGTCGACTATCAAGCCGACAAGAAAGTTACCTTCTATATCTCTGCGGGCTATCAGCAATCCTTTGATGGCGATAGCCACAGCTATGAAGGCATGCTTGGAGTGAAGTACGACTTCTGACTCGTCGGTGAAGTAATTGGAGCGTCTCCCTATGACTTGGGTACCTAAACTGTTTATTGGCGTCGCATTGACCGGCCTGCTACTCGGCGGTTGCACCTCCCAGGTCACTGAACGCGAGCAGTACTCGGGTTTCCTGTCCAACTACGACAACCTGCAAGAAGTGACCACCACCACGGGTGAGAAGGCAATGCGCTGGGTCAGCCCGTCGTGGAACCCCAATGCCTATGACACCATTGCGTTCCGAACGCTGGAGTTCTATCCCGCGCCCAAACCCAACGAGCAGGTCAATCAGCAGACGCTGGCCGACTTGCAGGACTTCATGTCCAGAAAGGCCAAACTCATACTGGGCCAGAAGTACCAGAGGGTGTCTAACGCGGCCGCTGCGCCGGCCGGGTCCCACCCCCTGATCCTGCGTGCGGCCATTACCGGTGTCAGCGCCTCGAACGAAGGCATGAAGTGGTATGAAGTGATGCCGATCGCGGCGGTTGTCGGCGCGACACAGGCCGCCACAGGTCACCGGGACCAGGACACCAATCTGTTTATCGAAGCCGAGTTCATTGACGCGAGAACCCATCAGACCATGGCCAGAATGGTGCGTAAGGTGTTCGGCAGCCGGCTGGAGAACGAGAGTCAGCGAATCACCACCAAAGACTTTAAAGACGCAATCGAAAAACTGAACACCGATCTCTGGGCGTTCATCCATCGTTGAAAGGGACGAACCTTACTTGGCTGGCGATCGCTGCAAGACTGTCTCGTTCACGGCCCGATTCAGACAGAAACGGACTACAGGTACGCTGCTACACTCCTTGAAGTAGCCAATTGCCACGTCGCCTTTGCTGCCCGACTCGTGTTGTGTTCGATACGAAACTGAAACACAACAGAGCGTTACGCATCAGCAAGGAACGTTATCAGACACAAGGGACGGAAATTGTTACGGCACTGATATCGTATTCTTGTATCTACGCCAGGGGGGGCAGTACAGATGGGGTTAAAAGGCGATTGGGATGAAGCAAAAAAAATGTGGTCGAACAGCTCCCTCTTGATGAAACTGATCATCACTGTGTCGTTGTTCGTTAACATTGGCTCGATTGCTTCACTGTCAGAGACGATTTTCAAATGGAAGTCTTTCATTCTTGAAGGCTTATCGTTTTATCACGACTATATTGCCGACCCTGTCACACAGACTCTGAACTTGATCGGACTGCACTACAG
Source organism: Pseudomonas sp. P1.8 (assembly GCF_001269805.1). NCBI lineage: Bacteria > Pseudomonadati > Pseudomonadota > Gammaproteobacteria > Pseudomonadales > Pseudomonadaceae > Pseudomonas > Pseudomonas sp. P1.8. Next base: position 395,301 of record NZ_LHVM01000013.1, on the reverse strand, counting down.
CCGCACAGACATCAATGTACTTTTCTTGATAAGTCTTTATGCGGGAAGCTATTTCAGGGCAGTCGGCACACGCGAGCTCTGGAGAGACTTCAAAAGCAAGCCAATATCAAACTCCCTCGTCTACCTTTGTTTCACAGGCGTTTATATATACCCAGGACTGTTTGAAGGAGACAGCATCACCTACTTCATCCTGCTGATATACGTCATCGCGATCATCGCTTCGCTGGTATCCATCTACAAAAACAGAAAAGACGATCCGGACACCGCCATTAGATTTCTGTTTGTTCCACTTACATCACTTCTGGTTGTAATGATTTTTGGGGCCATCAATTCAGGCTTGTTAAAACATTAACTTGGTGAAACCCAACCTGACGTCCTGCTCTTCAAAAACGAACAGATTTTGTCTGGGCACTAAAGCCTGAAGCGCCGGGGGCACTCAAAGGTTCTCGGAGCGCAACTGCTCGGTGGTTTCTGGTGTTTTTTTACCGTTACCGCGACGCGATGCTATGAGTCGCAGGGCTTGTTTCGGCCCCTCAAAGGGGTAGAAATCGTGGGGAGCGGGAGGCAAGAAGGGGAATTCGGACCGAGCTTTTCAAACATCAATAAATCCAGATGCCAGCCTACGCATATATGGATTCATTTAAATGTTTGAGCATTTTAAGCTTTCGGCACTCCTCTCTCGAAGGAGCACGTTTTGTCGGTACGCCTGAAAAAGGCGATCCTAAAAATAATGTGTCTGCCGACCCAAGGAATTCCTATGTCAGCCAAGTTCGCACGCCAGCGTGCCGGTCGTTGCGCCCCCTTCCATGCAATCGCTGGAGGTGGGCAATGACCGCCCCGCTTTCCCGGCAAAACGCCGATGAACACCTGTTGCAAAGCCAGGGCTACGCACAGGAGTTGCACCGCGGGTTATCGCTCTGGTCTTCGTTTTCCGTTGGATTTGCCACCGTGTCGCCGGTGGTCGGGATCTATTCCGTGATGTCGCTGGGCGCGATGAACGCCGGGCCGTCCTGGGTCTGGATCGTCCCGCTCTGCCTGGCGTTGCAAATGCTGGTGGCGCTGGTCTATGCCGAACTGGCTTCCCAGTACCCGCTCGCCGGAGGCTGTTACCAATGGGTCAAGCGTCTGGCCGGCGATCGTTGGGCCTGGTTCACCGGGTTCATGTACCTGGCCTCGGCCCTGGCTTCGCTGACCACCGTGGCTTATCTGGGCGGGTTCTGGCTCTGGCTGTTTTTCACCGGTCAAGCGCCGTCGGCGAATGCCCAGGTGTTCAGTGGTGCAGTGTTGTTGCTGCTGGGTCTTGGGGTGAATCTGTTCGGGATCAACCCGCTCAAATACTTCGTCAACGCCGGCATCATTGCCGAAGCGATCGCTTCGATTGGCATCGGCGTATTGTTGCTGCTGTTTTTTCGCAATCACTCGTTCTCCTTGCTGCTGGACGGCTTGACCTCCACCCAGGGCAGTGACGGTGCTTACTTCTCGGGTTTTCTGACGGCCATGGCCGTGGGGGGCTGGGCGTTCCTGGGGTTTGATGCGTGCTCACAAGTTTCCGAAGAAACCGCCGATGCCCGTACCTCTACCCCGCGCGCCATCCTGCGTTCGATGATCCTGGTCGGCCTGACCGTGATGCTCACCGCGTTCGCGGTCACGCTATCCTATACCGACACCGCTGCCATGGTCTCCGGCCAGGTCATTGACCCGGTGACGCCGGCCGTCGTCGACGCCTTTGGTGCCTGGGCGGAACGTCCTTTCGTGGGCATCGTGCTGGTGGCGTTCATCGCCTGCGTAGTCTCTGTCCAGACCTACATCGGACGCGCCGTGTTTGGCATGGCCCGTGATTCGATCCTGCCGGCTTCGGCGCTGCTGCGTCGGGTGGACAAGCGCAAGGTGCCGTTTGCCGCGATGGTGTTCAGCACCCTGTTCGCCAGTTTCGGCCTGGCGTTGGGCCTCAACGCGACCGCCGTCGGCACCCTGATCGCGTTCGGCAGCGGCGGGTTCTTTGTGGTGTTTCTGATCGTCGTGACCTGTGCCCTGCTCGCCCGTCTGCGCGGTACCTGGAAAGCCGAACCCGGCACTTTCAGTCTCGGTCGCTGGGGCGTGGCGATCAACCTCGCGGCATTCTTCTGGCTGGTGTTCGAAAGCATCAACGTGGCCTGGCCTCGTGAGTCGCTCGCACCAGCCGGTGCGCCGTGGTTCCAGGTCTGGGCGGTGATCCTGGTGTTCTCGATCCTGGCAGTTCTGGGCTTGATCTACATGTGTTGGGCCAAGCCTTACCTGCGCACCCTCACGCCTCGGTTGCGTACCGAATAATCCCCTGTCTTGTTGCGCGAGGTCCACGAACCCAGGACCTCGCTGATCCGGAGTTGCAAATGTCTTCGCTTCACTACTGGAATTACCCCACGGAGATTTTCTGTGGGCCCGGTGCGCTCGACGCATTGGCCGAACGCTGCAGTTTGTTGGGCATGCGCAATCCCTTGCTGGTCACTGACCCCGGCATGTTGGCGCTGGAACCCCTGGCACTGTTGAAGGCTCATCTGTCCGATACGGGCCTGCCGTTCGGGTTGTTCAGCGACATCGCCAGCAACCCGAGCATGGATGATGTGCGCCGGGGCGTAGCCGCGTTCAAGGCGGGCAATCATGACTCGCTGATTGCCCTGGGCGGCGGTAGCGCCATGGACGCCGCCAAAGGCATCAGCCTGGCGGCCATCGATGCCGAGGGTCTGGAACGCTTCGAGTGGTCGCAGGTCATTGCGCACTACCCGACACTGGCGGACTTCCCGCGCCTGGGCCTGCCCCGTCTGGTTGCCCTGCCAACCACCGCCGGCACAGGCTCCGAGTTGGGACGTGAAGCCGTGCTGACCCAAAGCGAACTGAACGTAAAACGTGTGATCAGCCACCCGGAACTGCTCCCGGCGTGCGTGATCCTCGACCCGGTGCTGACCCGTGGCCTGCCACCAACGCTGACCGCTGCCACCGGCATGGATGCGTTGACCCATCACATCGAAGCCTTTTGCTCGCCGCTGTATCACCCGATGTCATCCGGCGTGGCGGTGGAAGGCGTGCGCCTGATTCAACAGCACCTGGTGGATGCGGTCAGCGACGGCCAGAACATGGCCGCCCGCGAAGGCATGCTGGTCGCCTCGGCCATGGCCGCCGTGGCGTTTCAGAAGGGCCTGGGCGGTGTGCATGCCCTCGCCCACCCACTCGGTGCGCGCTATCACAAGCACCACGGATTGCTCAATGCGATCCTGCTGCCGTATGTCCTGATCGCCAACCAAGCTGCGATCAGTTTCGACATTGCGCGTCTGGCCCGCTACCTGGAGTTGCAACAGCCGGACTTCAACGGGTTTCTCGATTGGGTGCTGGACCTGCGCCAACGTCTCGGGATTCCTCATTCGCTCCAGCTAATCGGCATCAATGATGAGGCAGCGAGCTGGGTTGGAGAACAAGCGCTCGCGGACATTTCCTCTTCGGACACCAACGCCTGCGTTCTCAGTGCCGCCGATTACAGCCAGATTTTTCGCAACGCCGTCCACGGTGTTCTGCCAGGAGTAACACCATGAGCGCCTGCCATTACATCAACGGCGACTGGGTCACGGGCGATGACGCTGATCTGATCACCGTGTTCGATCCCTCATTGGGCGAGCCCTTCGCCGAACTGCAAGTGGCCAGCGCCGCGCAAGTGGACCAGGCCGTCGCAGCCGCCCGTCAGGCGCTCCCGGACTGGCGCAATACCCGTGCGTCAGAACGGGCGGTCTACTTGAGAGGCTTTGCCGAACAGATCGAACTGCGCCGTGAAACGTTGATCGCGTTGCAGATGCAGAACAACGGCAAGCCTCGACACGAAGCCGTCGTCGATGTCGATGATGCCGTGGCTACCTTTACCTACTACGCGGACCTGGCCGAAGGTCTGGCGGACCATCAGCACCGCGATGTACCGCTGGCCGTCCGCGGTTTTTCGTCACGCACTCGTCTGGAGCCGGTGGGTGTGGTCGGTTTGATCGTGCCGTGGAATTTCCCGCTGGTCACCAGTGCCTGGAAGCTGGCACCGGCCCTGGCCGCCGGGTGTACGGTGGTGCTCAAACCCTCGGAAATCACGCCGTTGATCGAGCAGACCTACGGCCAGATTGCCGATGCGCTGGGCTTGCCCGCGGGTGTCCTGAACATTATCGGTGGCAAGGCACAAACCGGTGCGGCGCTGAGCAACCATCCAGGTCTCGATAAGTTGTCGTTCACCGGCAGCAACGGCGTTGGCAGTCAGGTGATGAACAGCGCGGCGGCCCATTGTCGGCCAGTGACGCTGGAGCTGGGCGGTAAATCAGCCATCGTGGTATTCGACGATTGCGACCTCGATCAAGCAGTCGAATGGATCGTTGCCGGGATCTGCTGGAACGCCGGGCAGATGTGCTCCGCCACGTCTCGCTTGTTGGTGCAGGATCATATTGCCGATGCACTGATGGAGCGTTTGAAGGTTGCCTTCGAGAAGCAACGGGTGGGCAATCCGGTGACCGGAGAAGTCGACATGGGGCCGCTGACCAGTCAGGCACAGTGGAATAAAGTGGCCGACTACTTCGCCATCGCCCGCGCCGAAGGCCTGCATTGCCTGACCGGTGGCGACGTGCTGCGTGACGCGGGCTGGTTCGTCTGCCCGACCCTGTACGCGGATGTGCCGCTGACCAGCCGGCTATGGACCGAAGAGATCTTCGGCCCGGTGCTCTGCGTCCACCGTTTCGATTCGGAGCAAGAGGCATTGGCACTGGCCAACGACAGCCGTTTTGGTCTGGTGGCGACGGTGATCAGCGCCGATCTGCAGCGCGCCGAACGCGTCGCCAATGCCCTGGAAGTCGGCCACGTGTGGATCAATTCGATTCAGGCGGTGTTCGTTGAAACGTCCTGGGGCGGCATCAAGGGCAGCGGCATTGGCCGCGAACTCGGCCCATGGGGCCTGTCAGCCTATCAGTCGGTCAAACATGTGACGCGTTGCCTGGGCTGATTTCGCCTACAGGCCATGCTCAGCCAACAGGTCTGAAACGAACGCTCGCACCGCTTCGCTTTGCGGGTGACCGACGTGGGTGATCATGCTGTGTTGCACCTCATAATGTAGCGTTTCGGGGTGCAGCGCGCGCATCTGACCACTCTGCAACCAGGGCCGGGCGTAGTGTGCCGGCAGATAACCCAGGTGGGTGCCGGCCAGTACGCCATGGGCCACCGCTTCCATGTGGTGCGCCGTGGCGGAAGCACGTTGCGCTGCAACGGGCAGCACTTGATCGGCCGGCAGGAAGCCGTGGGTGATCCAGTCACAGGCGCGCAATTGCTCGAGGCTCGGCGAATCCACGCTGAACAGCGGGTGCTTGAGGCCGCAGAAGATGCCGATTTCTTCCGAATACAGTGGTTGATAAGCCAGTGTCGGCAATGGTCGGCTGAAGTAGGAAATGGCCATGTCCAGTTGGCCGTCAATCACTGCCCGTTCCAGTTCCGTAGGGGAGTTGACGAAAATGTGCAGGTGCATGTCGTGCTCGCGCTGATAAAAACGCGCAATGGCGGCATCGATACGCGCCGCCGGCAAGGTCGCGATATTGTCGGCCAGGCCCAGGTAAAGATCGCCGACCAGGCGCCCGGCAAGATCCTGTGCTTCATCACGAAACGCATCCACCGCCCCGAACAACGCCGAGGAAGCCTTGAGAATCCGCTGGCCTTTTTCGGTCAGGCGAAACCCGCCCTTGCCCCGCTCACAGATCCGATACCCCAGGCGTTTTTCCAGGCTTGAAATATGCGTGCTGATGTTCGATTGACTCATGTTCAGCTCGGCCTGGGCCGCCGTGAATCCACCGCATTTCACGACAATGGAAAAGATGCGCAACAAGCGCAAGTCCATGTCCGTCACGTTTCTGAGCACAGTTTTTCTCGATAACCGGATTTGATTGGAGCACGCCTCTGGAGGGGTACAATCCGCGCTCCAGACAATTCGACGCGAAGCGGGCGTCGGCGCAGCGAATACAATAAACGTTTAAACACGATGCAGCGACATTTGACACACCTGTCATCCTCGCACCGAAGATGAGCTATCTTTCTCAGGCAGTGCACCTGCATCAAGTCATTGCCATCAAGTAAGGATGCTTCATGAAGCCATTTACCGGGCGCCATGCCCTCTTCGCCCTGACCTTCGTCAGTACGTTTGTCGCCACCTCGGTGCTGGCCGCCCAGAGTCCCGCTACCCAGGCCAACGTCGCCGGGTCGGTCGCCGGCCCCGTCGCTGGCACGAAAGTGACCGAACCGTTTGTGCGCATGATGGCGCGGGAGGCGTATTTCTGGGGTTGGCCGATGGCAAACATCTACAACCGCCGCCAGACATTCAAGGATCTGCCCGAGCCAGGCTTGATGGGCGGGATCGTACCCGTGGCACCGATCAACCAACTGTCGATGCTCAGCGACTACATCGACCCGGCCGAGCGCCTGGTCGCCTGCCCTAACCAGGACGTCGTTTACGGCGCTGGCAGCATCGCGCTGGATATTGAACCGGTGGTGCTGCAGGTGCCGGACTTCGGCAAACGCTTCTGGGTCTACCAGGTGGTGGACCTGCGTTCCGACAGTTTTGCCGAACTGGGCAAGATGTATAACACCCAACCGGGGTTTTACCTGCTGGTGGGCCCGGACTGGAACGGCAAGGTTCCACCCGGCATCACCCGGGTTTACCGCGCGCGCACCAACACCGGTTTCGTGATTCCGCGAGTATTCCAGGACGACACCGCCGAGGATCGCCAGGCCGTACAGCCGGCATTGGCCGGGATCGACATGTATCCGCTGTCCAAATACGACGGCAAACTCAAACGCCGCGACTGGAGGCTGCAGCCGAAATTCCCCGCCCAGGCCGCCGAAGGCACCGCCGAAACCAAGTGGGTGATCCCGGAGAAATTCTTCGACGAACTGCCGGCCCTGCTCAAAGATGCCAAACCATTGCCGGGCGAAGAAGCCCGTTACGCGCAAATGGCTGCCCTTGCCGCCATCGCCAAGGCTGATCCAGCACTGCGCGCCGCGATGATCGACGAAGCGAAAAAAGCCGACCGCGAAGTGATCGACCCGTTGTTGCAGTTCCGCAATTATGGCCTGCAATTACCGGATTACTGGAGCACCGTGAGCAATGGTGCAGCCTTCGGCACCGACTACTTCAGCCGCACCGCCGTCGCACGCTCGAACATTTTCGTGAACCAGCAGAAAGAGACCAAATACTTCTATCAGGACCTCGATCAGAACGGCTTGCGCCTCAATGGTCGCAACGGCTACAGCGTGACCTTCGCCAAGAACAAGCTGCCTCCGGTCAAGGGCTTCTGGTCGCTGACGCTGTACAACGAACAGCATTTCTTCGCGCCCAATGCACTGAAGCGCTACTCCATCGGGACCAAGAACAAATCGCTGCAAACCAATCCCGACGGTTCGCTGACCCTGTATGTGCAGAGTGAGTCGCCGGGCGCAGACAAGGAAAGCAACTGGTTGCCAGCGCCCAAAGACGCCGACTTCTCGTTGTACATCCGCGCCTACTGGCCGCAAGCCGATGCCCTCGACGGTGACTGGACCCCGCCGCCGGTGCTGAAAACCAACTGATCGAGACGAACTTCAAACCGCTCGCAAAAACTCACAGACAATTGCCAGTACCTCATCGGGATGTTCCCGATGGGGCACATGGCCGCAGTTTTCCAGGAGCCGCAGGGTCGTCGGGCCCGAAGCCAGCGAGGTGATGCGCTCTGGATGGAGATGGGAACCGAACTCGTCGTGCTCACCATGCAGGCTCAGCACCGGGCAGCGAACCTGTTGCAGCGCCCCGTCCAGGGTCCACTGACTGAATGCCGGCGACAACCAGGTGTCGACCCATGCGCGCAATACCCAATCGGCCTTGTCACCATGGTACTTATGCAACCGCTTTAATTGCCCAGGCCCGGCGAACTCGCGCTCGGCTGCGCGAATACCCTGGCAAATGCCGCTGTCCACAAACGCCTGTGCAGACTCGGTGATCAATCCCCGGCAAGCCTGGGGGTAAACGGCGGCACAGTTCACAGCCATGCCGCCCCCCACGCTGTGGCCGAACACTTCGAACCGACTTAAATCCAGATGCTGACGCACAGCCTGAAAGCCTCCCGTGGCTTCCTCCTCGATAAAGTCCAGCGCCAGGGTGCAGGGATGGGCTGCCGATTGCCCGAAACCCAAGCGGTCATAGGCGATCACCCGGCGCCCGCTGGCCTGCGCCAGTCGCTCGGGGAAATCACGCCACAAGGCCACGCACCCCAGCGAGTCATGCAACAGCACGATGGGCGTGCCCTGTTCCTCGTCCGGGTTCCAGCTCTGGGCGTATAGCTGTCCGCTTGGGGTATCGATCCAGTGTTGTCGGGTAGAAATGCGCTGCATCAATGATGTTCCATTGCAATGAATGAAGGCCGCGAGGCGCTCAGCCTTCATGTGTTGGTTCCCGATTGAAGCCGATCACTTCAACGCACCACATGTAAAAAATGCAAGTGACGCTCGTACTGATCAAGGATATCGCCGATGACGTCCTCGCGGCTCCAGCCCATGATGTCATAGTCCTGCCCGCCTTCACGCAAGTACACCTCGGCGCGGAAATATTTGCGGGCATCGCTGCCGTCCTCGCTGTCGCGGATGACGAAGCTCGGCGCGGTGAACGCACGGGGGCGCACCTCATAAAGAAAGCGCCCCTCGCCTGCATGCACCAGTTCCAGCGCCACGTTGCCATCGGACTCACTCACCATGACCTCGTAGCCTTGCTTGCGCAATTCGCCGGCCACCTCCTCGCACGCGGGCTTCACCACCTCTGCAATGAACCGATTGACATGGGAGCGCCTGGGCAGCATCGCAATGTTGCGCAGCCGCCGTTGCCAGCCGCCGTGGGGATGGCGTGAATGATGCGGGCCCGGCAATGCCTGGTTGCGCAAACCACGGCGAGTGGCGTCCAGGTTCAGTGCCTTGAACAGCCCCCAGATCGATGCCAGCAGAATGATCGAGAACGGCAACGCACTGGCGATCGTCGCGGTCTGCAAGGCTTTCAAGCCATTGGCCAGGAGCAGCGCAATCGCCACAACGCCGATGGTCACCGACCAGAAAATCCGTTGCCAGAGCGGTGAGTGGTCATGCCCGGATGACGCCAGCATGTCCACCACCAGTGCACCGGAATCGGCCGAGGTGACAAAAAACACCACCACCATCAGCACAGCGATCATCGACACCAGACCGGAAAACGGGAAGTGTTCCAGGAAGGCGAACAACGCCAGCGAGCTGTCCTGGTCAATCACCTTCGCCAGCTCGGTCACGCCCTCGTTGAGAATCATGTGGATCGCCGTGTCGCCGAATATCGTCATCCACAACAAGGTGAAACCAGCTGGAACGAACAGCACACCGCAGACAAATTCGCGAATGGTTCGCCCCCGTGAAATACGCGCAATAAACAGCCCCACAAAGGGCGACCAGGACAGCCACCATCCCCAGTACAGCAGGGTCCAGCCGCCGATCCAGTCGGTGGGTTCATAGGCGTACAGGTTGAAGGTCTTGTTGACGATGTCGGACAAGTAGGCGCCGGTGTTTTGTACGTAGGCCTGTAAAAGAAAAACAGTCGGTCCCAACAGCAGGACAAAAATCATCAGCACTACAGCCAGTCCGAGATTCAGCTCGGACAGGATGCGTATGCCCTTGTCCAGGCCACTGGCGACCGACAACGTCGCCAGCGCGCACGTCGATGCAATCAGAATGACCTGGACCGTGGCGTTCACCGGCAAGCCGAACAAGTGGTGAAAACCGCTGTTGATCTGCAGCACACCATAGCCTAGAGACGTGGCGACGCCAAACACCGTGCCGAGAATGGCAAAGACGTCGACGGCATGGCCGATTGGCCCGTAGATACGATCGCCTATGAGTGGATACAACGCCGAGCGCAAGGTCAGCGGCAAGTCGTTGCGAAAGCTGAAATACGCCAGGATCAGCGCGACCATGGCGTAGATCGCCCAGGCATGCAGGCCCCAGTGAAAAAAGGTGATTTTCATTGCCTCGCGCGCCGCCGCCACCGTACCGCCTTCGCCCACCGGCGGGCTGGTGAAGTGCATGACTGGCTCGGCCACCCCGAAGAACATCAGCCCGATGCCCATGCCGGCGGAGAACAGCATGGCAAACCAGCTGCTGTTGCGATAATCCGGCTCGCTGTGATCCGGGCCCAGCTTGATGTCCCCATATCGACTCACGGCCAGGAACACTGTGCTGATCAGGATCAGTGCGACCGCCAGGATGTAGAACCAGCTGACATTGGTGTTGATCCATTGCTGGATAAAGTCGAACCGGGTCTGGGCTTCGACCTGGAAGATCACGGCGTAGAGCACCAGCACCAGGATCAGTACGGCGCTGGTATAAAAGACGGGGGGATTGAGGGTGCTCTTGGGTCTGGAAGGGCTGTCCATGATCGAGTCGTTCTCTTCTGACGCAAAGAGTTCGCATGTGCTATCCAACATGCTCGTGGGCTTCAACGGCTAATCGAGTGTAGTCAGCGCAGCCACTTCCTGCCGCTCGTCAGCGCGTGCGCACCTTTTGCCTCGCCTGCGCTTCCAACGCTCTATACCCCTCGAATGGATGGCCCCCTCCATGAACAGAAAAATAGCCGCGCTGACACTGGCAAGCTTGTTGTCGACGGGCTCCGTATTGGCGCTTGCGACCGAGAAGAACGTTCATGAGCATACCCTTCCTCCGGACGCTGTTCCTGGCGTCAACAAGGCTCAGGGGCCTGAATCGAATGAGGAGAAGGCCGACAAAAAGGGCGAAGAGTCGTCAGGTTCAAACTCGGGCGCCGAGTCGCATGAAACGGAAAAAGATGCGGCGTCGTCGAGCAGTTCGGTCGAGGACGTGAAGAACTGACGCCCCATGGGTTGGCGCGGTTCCAACGCATTGTCGATTTGGCAGCGACTCGTTCGACAAACGATGATCGTTCAAGAGAAGCCATCAGGAGAAGACCATGCGCAAACTCATTGTTGCCGCCTTCATCAGCCTGGACGGCGTTATTCAAGCGCCCGGTGGCCCTGATGAGGACACCAGCGGCGGGTTCCGTTTCGGTGGCTGGATTGTGCCCTACACCGATGCCACGTTCGGTCAGGCCATTGAAGAGCTGTTCGCAAAACCCTTCGAGTTGCTGTTGGGGCGTCGCACCTACGACATATTCGCCGGGTATTGGCCGCACCGGCAGGACGATTCAAACAGCCGCAGCATCGCCAGCCTGTTCAACAGCGTGCCCAAGCATGTGGCCACCCATCGCAGGGACAACCTTGCCTGGCACAACAGTCACGCGCTGGAGGGAAACCTTGCCGACGCCATTCACGCGCTTAAACAACAGGACGGCGCGCCCCTGTTGACCCAGGGCAGCGGAGACCTGGTGCGCCAGTTGTTTGAAGCCGGGCTAGTGGACGAACTTAGACTGTTGATTCACCCCATTGTGCTGGGACGAGGCAAGCGATTGTTCGACGACAACGCCCTGGCATCGGCCTTCACCCTGGCGCATTCAACTGTCACGCCCGGTGGAGTGCTGATTACCCATTACGTGCGCAGCGGCGAAGTGCGTACCGGATCATTCCGATAACGGGGCACAAGTTCTCAGCCCCCCGCGAGGTGCGGGGGGCTGGATACAGAACGTTAATACTTGATGTCTCGCGCGGTGTCACGATTGTCCTGTTTGGTGTCGCGCTTGTCCTGACGGCAGTCGTTGCGACTCTTTTCATCGCCCTCCTTGCACTCTTCCTTGACCTCTCGGGCCGCGTCGCGCCCTTCCTGCTTGGTATCGCGCGACTCTTGTCGCTGGTCAGCCTGATCGGTCGCGTAGGCCAGCGTCGACAACCCGCTGCCGCCCGCTGCAATGGCCAGTGCGGCCAGGGCTGTCAGATATAACTTGCGAATCATGATTTACCTCCGTGCGGAGCAATCAATCACCTCATGCCCCGTGGACAATGCTGATTGTTTTTTGCAGGAGCGAGCTCGCGCCTGCAACTGTATGACTTCAGGGATTTAACGATAGGTCGACCTGAGCGGTCCCACAAGAAAGTCGCTTCCCGCCGGTCGCGAAACATTCAACCCTGGGGATTCAACAGCGCACTGGCCAACAACGTCTCAAGCCCCATCGGCCTGGAAAAGTAAAAACCCTGGGCCTGCCCGGCACCCATTTCACGCAGCAGGTCCAGCGTCGCTTGATCCTCGACGCCTTCGGCGACCACGCTCAGGTCCAGCGATTCGGCCATCCGCACAATCGCCCGGACGATTGCGCGGCTGCGAGCACTGGTGGTCAATTCGAGGATGAACGACTTGTCGATCTTCAAGCCGCTGAAGCGGTATTGATGCACATAGCTGAGGGATGAAAACCCGGCCCCAAAATCATCGAGCACCACCGACATGCCGTTGTCGGCCAATTGCTGCATGGTCAATCGGGCGATGGCGGGCTCTGCCACCAACGCACCTTCGGTCAATTCCAGGCAGATCCGCGACGGCGCGACCCCGTGCCGGTCCAACAGCGCCAGCACCTCACTGGCGAAATCCGGGCGCGTCATGCTGTAACTGGAGCAATTGATGTGCACGGCAGGCCAATCGGCGTGTTCCGGTTGTGCGAGGATCACGGCAATGCTGGTGAGCATGTACAGGTCCAGCCGACCGATCAGGCGCAAGCCCTCTACATCCGGCAGAAACTCGCCAGGTTCGATCACCCGGCCACCCGGCTGATGCCAGCGAATCAGCGCTTCCAGGGCCATGAGTTCACCGGTTTCGACGCTGACAATGGGCTGAAAATACGGCAGCAGTTCATCCGTCCGTTTGAGCGCATTACGCAAGGCGCCCTCACGCTCCACCTGGTCCGAGACTTCACGGCGCACTTCCTGATTGAACACCGCATAGCTGTCGCGCCCGGCACTCTTGACCCGGTACATCGCGGCATCGGCATCGCGCAACAGGTCAGCGGGCTCGTGATGAAACTGACTGTCGGCACTGACAATACCGATGCTGCAGGACGAAAAAACTTCATAGCCATTGATGAAAAACGGCAGATCAAACGCGACCAGAATCCGTTCGGCGATTTCGATCATCACCTCCAGCGGCGCCTCGGGAGCCAGCACCGAAAACTCATCCCCCCCCAGGCGCGCCAACATGTCGGTGTCACGCAGACACCCGCGCAAACGCTGGGCAGCCTCCATCAACAGCAGGTCGCCAAAATGATGGCCAAGGCTGTCATTGACCATTTTGAAGCGGTCGAGATCGATGAACATTACGGCCAGGTGCCCGCCTTCGCTACCGAACCGCGACCAGGCCAGATTAAGGCGCTGTTGCAGATAGGTGCGATTCGGTAGCCGGGTCAGCGCATCGTGGGAGTTTTCGTGTTGCAACTTGGCATTGGCGTGATCGAGCTCGCGGGTTCGGCTCTGCACCCGGGCTTCGAGTTTGAGATTGGCGACATGAATCGCTTCGGCGGCCGTGCGCCGCGACAAGGCGGTGTCGATGTGCCGCGACACGAACGTCAGCAGTTCCTGGTCACGCTGGGTGTAGCACACCTGCGCGGTATAGCTTTGCACTGCCAGCACGCCACGCACGACATCGCCATCGAACAAGGGAATGCCCAGCCAGGAATGGGATCGGACCGACTCATGGGCCAGTTCGATTTCACCCTGCGCAGACAATCGTTCAGCTTCGCTTGCGTCTATCAGGCAGGGTCGGCGCTGACGGATAACGTACTCGGTCAAACCCCGTCGTCCACGTCGTGCCGCAGGACAGATCGTCTGCCGCTCATCGACATAATACGGAAAGGTCACTTCGCCGGTCGCGTCGTCGAACAGTGCAATGTAGAAGTTCTGCGCGAACAGCAGATCGCCGACGATGCCATGCAAGGTGTGAAACAGCTCGGCCATGTCGCCGGGCTGGCTCGACAGTTCGGCAATCTGAAACAGCGCGCTTTGCAAATGCTCGGCACGCTCGCGTTCGGCGACTTCCTGGCGCAATGCATCATTGAGCGCCGACAGCTCCAGGGTGCGACGCATCACTGTGGCTTCCAGGTCCTCGCGGTGCAGAATCCGGTCCAGCGCCATGGCCACGTGCCGGGCCACCACCAGAAACAGCGCGCGGTCCTCGGCGCTGTAGGTACGGGAAACGTCGTAGACCTGCATCGCCAGCATGCCAAACACCTCGTCCGAGGCGTTTTTCAACGGCGCGCCCATCCAGAACTCGGGGCGATCCCCCACGCAGTAGAAACGCCCCTCGGCCTGCGCCGCGAGAATCCCGGCGGCGTCGATCAGCAATGGCTGGCCAGTGGTCAACACCTGGCCCGTCAACGACAGGCGTGAAGGGACAAGGTATTCGTAGTTCTCCGACTCCAGGGCATCGACGTCAATGATGTCGACGTAGTACGGGTAGTCGATCTTGCCACTGTGCGGGTCATACAGCGCGAGATAGAAGTTCTCGGCGTCGATCAGGCTGGCCAGAAGCCGGTGAACCCCCACCAGAAACACTGAGCGGTCGCGAGTCGAACTGGCCAGGTAAGTGATTTCATACAGCACCCGCTGGGTGATCTGCGCACGGGCAAGGGTATTGGTCTGTATCTGCATGCCCAGGCGTCGGGCGAAGTCGGCGAGCGCCGGCTCGTCGGCATCATGGACTGGCGCGAGCAGCCAGCCCAACACACTTTCGCCCTTACCGGTCGGCCAGCCGTGCAAGCGACGGGTCGAACAAAAGGTTGCGAACTGCTCATTTGCAATGTTTGCGGGCCACTGGACAAGAGGGTCGCCCTGGCCGACGCAATGCATCTGTTCACCGGCACGATAAAACGCCCAGGCGGTGGTGTGGGCCCAGTTGCGCGCTGAATCGAGCAATTGTTCGATCGTATCGTCGTTGCCTGCGCAGATCGTACCGACACCGTCGCAGTCGTTTGATTGCCGCGGGAAGTCGGTCAACGTACTAAAACTCATCAGCGCTCCCTGAGCCAAAACCGGCGATGCTTTCTTCAATAGTTGCTAGCAATGAGCCGGCGAGCTTCCCGTTTAAAGCGTATAGCGGTTTTTTTCAATAATTTTATTCACTTTGGTGTCTCTTCCGTGACCGGTACAGCGGCACTCGTCTCACGGTTTTGGCGCGAATCATGCCTGTTTCATCGACATGAAGTCGGTACTGGCTATGTGGATGACACTTCTGAAGTGAACCGTCCTGGCCCCTGCCCCGATAATCGAAGACTTATGGACGAACAGTCGAGGATCAGCATGACGAATGCAACGACAGAACAAGTCAGCCCGAGTACGTTGAGAAGAGTGATTGTAGCGGCCGGCATCGGCAACTTCGTCGAATGGTTCGATTTCGCCGTCTATGGTTTCCTGGCCACGACCATTGCCCAGCAATTTTTCCCCAGCGGCGATGCCAGTGCCGCACTGCTGAAGACCTTTGCAGTGTTCGCCGTGGCGTTTGCGTTTCGGCCTCTAGGCGGGATTTTCTTCGGCATGCTGGGCGACCGGATCGGCCGCAAGCGAACCCTGGCGATGACGATTTTGCTGATGGCGGGTGCAACGACCCTGATCGGTTTGCTGCCCACTTATGCTGCGATCGGGGTCATGGCGCCGATTCTTCTGTCGCTGATCCGTTGCGCCCAGGGTTTTTCCGCCGGGGGCGAATACGCGGGGGCCTGTGCGTATTTGATGGAGCATGCACCCAGTGATAAACGTGCCTGGTATGGCAGTTTCATCCCGGTGTCGACCTTTTCCGCGTTCGCTGCGGCAGCCGTGGTGGCCTACGCACTGGAGGCTTCATTATCGGCCGAAGCGATGGGCAGCTGGGGCTGGCGCCTGCCATTCCTGATTGCTGCCCCGCTGGGTCTGGTGGGGCTTTACCTGCGCTGGAAGCTGGATGAAACACCGGCCTTCCAGGCGGTGAAACAGGAACATGCAGTCGCCCACTCGCCGCTCAAGGAAACCTTGCGCAACCATGGTGCGGCGATCTGTTGCCTGGGCGCCTTTGTGTCACTCACGGCGCTTTCGTTTTATATGTTCACCACCTACTTCGCGACCTACCTGCAAGTCGCGGGTGGCCTGAGTCGTGCGACGGCGCTGCTGGTGTCATTGATTGCCTTGCTGTTCGCTGCCGCCATTTGCCCGCTGGCCGGGCTGTACTCAGACCGGGTCGGGCGTCGAATCACGGTCATGACGGCGTGTGTGCTGTTGATCCTGGTCGTGTATCCATCGTTTTTGATGGCCAGTTCCGGCTCGTTCGCAGCGTCCATCATCGGCGTGATGCTCCTGGCGGTCGGCGCAGTGTTGTGTGGCGTGGTCACGGCCGCGTTGCTCTCTGAAACCTTCCCCACCCGCACCCGGTACACCGCGTCGGCGATCACCTACAACATGGCGTACACCCTTTTCGGCGGTACCGCACCGCTGGTGGCGACGTGGCTGATCAGCACCACCGGCAGCAACTTGTCGCCAGCGTTCTATCTGATTGCGGTTGCATTGCTCGCGCTGGCGGGTGGACTGGCCTTGCCGGAGACTTCAAGGATTTCGCTGCATGATATTCCGACGCAGGAGAAAGGCGTGGGCATGAAGGCTGCGGCCTGAAACGCAAACAAGCCGGGGCGGTGGAGCAATGCAAGCGCTTCACCCCGGCTATTGAGCCCTGACACGGCTGAAGGAAAGCGAAGGCAGTTTTTTATCCGCCTGGCAACGGGAAGCTCTATGTTTTTTATGGACCAGATAAGACGCACTCACCATCAAGGCGATGGTGCCCCAAAGCAGTACATGTGGACTCACCGCCGGATAGGCAACATTGAAAATCATGAAGCCAGTCATTTGATGCAACAAATAAAGTGGATAGGTCAGTGCACCTAATGTCGCCCAGCTCATCGTCCGCAGTGCCGCCGCATAATTAGTGCTGTTCGAAGGAAGGTTCATGGCGGGCGCTTTCCGGACAGGAAGGAGGGCGAGGACCGACTAATGAACAAACCTCATGAACCCTTGCCGATTCTCCCGTCTAGTGCCCACCAACCAGTTCGCTTACTGTTTCCTCAGCGTCATTGCATTCACGCCAATGTACGCAGAGCAGTTGAAGTCCTTTTGCCATGCTTATTGCGGGCCACCATCACCCCCAGGCACTGGCGACTCGCTGACGTGAGGTATCTCATCCCTCCATCCAAACTTTTCGCTTCAACAAGCGTCCTCTCTTTGAGACCACCAAGCGCTGATTACAGCGAAGGACAAGCGATGACGTTTATGATTTTTCTACTGGCCTGCGCTGCCGCGGCAAGCACAGGTCTGATTTTCAAACCGGGCCCGTGGTACGAATCTCTCGTCAAACCTGGTTTCACCCCCCCCAAGTGGGCGTTTCCGGTCGCCTGGTCGATTATCTATCTGTTGCTCGCCTGGGCCGGTTACCGGTTGACCCTGCTACCGGGAAGTCAGGCGGTGCTGGCGTTATGGGCGGCGCAGATTGCGCTGAATACGCTGTGGACCCCGGTGTTCTTCGGCGCACAGCGAATTTTCGCAGGCATGCTAATCCTCTCGATGCTGTGGCTTGTGGTCGCGGCCATGGTGGTGATGGCTTTGAAGATTGACGTGATCACCGGTTTGATTCTGTTTCCTTACCTTGTGTGGCTGTGCGTAGCCGCCGCGCTGAACTTCTCCATCCTGTGTAATAACCGCTGACACAATGTCATGAAATGAAAAGCAATTGTCGTCGAAAGCATCGTTGACATTGCCGAAATCCGCGTAGAACGAAGTCGCCAGCAGTATCGGGACCGGGCTGATCGGCGTTAGCCAGCACTGCAGGAATCCATCGGCTGCGAGTACCCACGGCGGGGTTATTCGTAGTCGATTCAGCCGCTCTACCGGTTCTGATTTACATGCTCTGACTGATACTAATAATCCGAAAAGGAATCGCACTCTATGCGTGTGAATTTGCCTGTAACCGAGCATGAAAGAAGCTTCCCCGCCGACCAACGCTTGATCTCCACGACCGATCTCGATAGCCGAATCACTTATTGCAACGACTCATTTGTCGATATCAGCGGTTTCACTTACGACGAGCTGGTCGGTCAGACCCACAACCTGGTTCGACACCCCGATATGCCACCCGGGGTATTCCTGCATATGTGGCACACCATCAAGCAAGGCAAACCCTGGATGGGGATTGTGAAAAATCGCTCGAAGAATGGCGATTTCTATTGGGTCAGTGCCTACGTCACCCCTATCTATGAAAACGGCCGCATGAGTGGTTACGAGTCGGTGCGCTCCGTGCCCAGTCGCGACCAGGTACGTCGCGCCTCGGCACTCTATGCGAGGATGCGGGCCGGCAAGCCGATCGTTGCCCGGAGTGCACGGATTTTGCGGCCACTGAAAAACGCCTGGCCATTACTGATGGCAGGCGGGGTTTCGCTGTTGGCGGGGCACTGGCTCCCAGGCACCGCGGCTCAGGGGATTCTGGTGGCGAGCCTCAGTGTTGCCTGGTACCTGATCGAATCCCGACACCGCAGCGCCATCGAGCGCACCCTGGCCGAACACCCGAAAGCCTTTTCCGATCCCTTGGTCGCGCTGACCTACAGCGACAACCACGGCCCCCAGGGTCGACTGGACATGGCCATGCTGAGTGAGGAAGCGCGCTTGCAGACCGCCTTGACCCGTCTCGTCGACGCGGTGGTCAATGTGAAGTCCCAGGCAGCACAGTCCTCCGAACTCTCCGGTTCACAAGCGCAATCGCTGGATCGCCAGCGCAATGAAACGGATCAGTCCGCTGCGGCCATCTCGCAAATGGCGGCAACCGTTCAACAGGTGACTCAAAACGTCATCAGTACCGCGCATGCCGCCTCCGAAGCCGACCAGTTGACGAAAGATGGCAGCCAGTTGGCCCAGCAAAGCCTGCACGCGATGGAAGCCATGAACGAAGCCGTCAATGACATCGGTCAGGCAGTCAACACATTGGCCAGCGAGACGCAGTCAATCGGCACCGTCGTCGACGTCATCACATCCATTGCCGAACAGACCAACCTGCTGGCGCTCAATGCGGCGATCGAGGCGGCCCGGGCGGGTGAGCAAGGCCGAGGTTTCGCCGTGGTTGCCGACGAGGTGCGCTCCCTGGCGCAACGCACTCGCACGTCGACCGAGCAGATCCACGGCATCATCAGTTCACTGCATGTCGGTGTTGATCGCGCCGTTTCCTCAGCCAGCAAGGGTGAGCAGATTTCCCGCGAAAGCATGCAGCGTGTCGAGGCGGTACAGACAGCCCTGGTCGGCATCAGTCAAGCCGTCAGCCGCATTACCGATATGAGCCAGCAAATGGCGTCGGCATCAGAAGAGCAAAGCCACGTGACTGAAGACATCAACCAACAGATCACCCGTATCGCCCAGTTGTGCGATCACAGCGCCGGTCAGGCCCAGCAAGGCGCCGCGATCAGCAAGGAACTTGAAGCAATGGCCGATTACCTGCACGGCCTGGCCGAGCGTTTCAGCCGATAGCCTAACGCTTCACCCTCCCTCCCCGCGCATTCGGCTGTCTGAGTCAGGCAGCCGAATGCCCCTCGCAAAAATTTGGGTCTGTCATTGATAGCCAAGCGTCTGTCGTCAAATGTAAAGCGCCTCCCACCAGCGGGCGTTTTAATGGCAGTACTAAAAAAACTCCGCCTGAGTCACGCGTTGTTTGGTACGCCAAGCAGGAGAATAACAATATGAAATTCGTGAAAAGTCTTTTGGCTGCGTCACTGCTCTCGACCCTGGCCCTTGATGCACAGGCCCTGGTCTCGAGTCGGGAAGCCGCCGAACTGGGCGCCAGCCTGACGCTGGTTGGCGCTGAAAAGGCCGGTAACGCCGACGGTTCAATCCCGCCTTACAGCGGTGGCCTGACCACTGCCCCGGCCGGTTTCAAGACCGGTGACAGCATGCGCCCGGATCCTTACGCAGCGGAGAAACCCCTGCTGGTAATCAATGGCAAGAACGTTGATCAGTACGCTGGCATGCTGACGGCCACCACCGTTGCATTGGCCAAGCGTTTCCCCGGCTACCGCATCGACGTTTACCCGACCCATCGCACAGCATCGCTGCCGGAGGCGGTACTGGAAAACAGCCGCAAGAATGCCACCGGCGCCAAATCCCTCAGTGGCGGGATAGCTTTCGATAATGTCTTGCCCGGCGTGCCGTTCCCGATCCCGCAATCGGGCGCCGAGGCGATGTGGAATTTCCTGCTGCGTTATCAAGGCGTCAACATCCGCTCCAAATACGATTCGTGGAGTGTCGACTCGGCGGGTGTGGCGAGCCTGGCGGTTACCGGCGAAGCATTTGTCTCGTTCCCGATCTACGAGAACATGTCGAAGCCGATCAACAACTCCGACATCTATTACCAGTTGAAGCTGTCCTATACCGGACCTGCGCGGCGAGCCGGCGAGTCGGTCATGCTCAAGAACGCCACCAACCCGCTGCAACGTCCTGGTCGCGCCTGGCAGTACATGCCGGCCCAGCGCCGGGTCAAACAGATTTCGATCCTGGCCTACGACACGCCGAACCCGGGAACTGCCCGTGCACTCGAACTGTATGACTGGACCCTGGTGGGCAAGCAGGAAATGATCGTGCCCTACAACACCTACAAACTGACCTATGCCCGCGATGCCAAGTCGCTGACCACCCCCAATTACCTTTCCCCGGACTTCGTGCGCTGGGAAAAACACCGCGTCTACGTGGTGGAGGGCAACCTCAAGCCCGGTGCAAAACACATCTACCAGAAACGCCGCTTTTACCTGGATGAAGACACCTGGGCCGCTGTGGCCTCCGATCAATACGACACCAAGGGACAACTTTACCGTGGCTCCTTCGCTTTTCTCAGCCAGAGCTATGACGAGCAGGTCCCGGATGCCACCCCGTTCATGACCTACGACCTTTCCCAGGGCACCTACAACATCAACGGCGTAGTCGGCCCCCATGGCGGCATTCACTACATCGCGCCGCTATCGACGGCGCAGTGGGTGCCGGAATCCATGGCGGGTGCCGGCATTCGCTGAGGCGGACACCTATCTAGAGAGAAAGAACGAATCGGTATTCGCCCACCGTCTTGTCGCTACAAGACGGTTGTTCAAGCACGAAGCCGCACCGATCGAGTACTTTTCTGGAGCCCGCGTTTTGCGCATAGACATAAGCCACCAGCTGCGTTAGTTCCCAGCGCCCCCTTGCCTCCCGGATCAAATGTTCAAGCGCCAGTGTCGCAAGACCCTGGCCGCAAACACTTTGATCAATCCGATAGCCCACTTCGGCACTGCCCTGCAAGGGGTCGATGCATTTCAAATTGGCGCGACCCACTATTCGTTCATTGGCATCTTCGAGAACAAAGGGGTGCCAGCGACCGACCGCCAAACCAGACAAATAATCATCAATATGTTCGGCAACTCCCGGCAATGAGTAGAAAGAGGGATCGCGCGCATCGATATGTGATTCGAACCATTGGCGATTAAGCACTTCGAATGCCAACAGCGCTTGGGCATCGGCCCGTTCCAGTTCGCGAACCCTGAATGAATTCATTTTGCACATTCCTTGTGTTTACAAGCGGTGGCTTTATTTGATTCGTCTCGCAGGGCTGCATGAATGCGCTAGCCAATAGCGCCATCAGGCAACTGATCCACTGCTGGAAGTTGTCAATGCCTGCGGCGATGTCGCACAAGCAACGAAGTAAATCACGCTGAAAACCTGACGATAACCCTTCACTGCACCACAAAGCGACGAGCGACATTGAAATCTGCGCCCTGGCCCCGCGCAAGGTGAATAAGCAAACTAGGCTAGAACGGGCCTCTTGATGAGCGAACGGGAGTTCTGTTGTCGGGTTAGTTGTTCTCCTTGCGCTCTCCGGGCACAGGTTTGGGGGGTAACTCACCAGGATCCTGGTCGTTGCAGACTCGATTGAGAGAGGCAACACCCGGGATCGACACCGATAAAGGAAGGCCGTCATGCAACGACTCCCGCATCGCTCCAGGCTTTACGTTGCCTATTCACTCCTGTTGGCACTCAACGGTATGACCCAAGCGGCACAAACCGAAAAAACCAATATCCTGTTCATTGTTTCCGATGACACCGGCTACGGTGACCTGGGGCCTTACGGTGGCGGTGTCGGGCGCGGCATGCCGACCCCCAGCATTGATCAACTGGCCGCCCAAGGCGTCACCTTCCATTCCTTTTACGCCCAGCCCAGTTGCACGCCAGGCCGGGCTGCCATGCAGACCGGGCGCATCCCCAACCGCAGCGGAATGACCACCGTGGCCTTTCAGGGTCAGGGCGGCGGCTTGCCGGCCGCCGAATGGACGTTGGCTTCGGTGTTGAAAACCGCTGGCTACGACACCTACTTCACCGGTAAATGGCATTTGGGCGAAGCCGATTACGCACTGCCCAACGCACAAGGCTATGACGTGATGAAATACGTCGGCCTTTATCACCTCAACGCTTACACCTACGCCGACCCGACCTGGTTCCCGGACATGGATCCGGAAACCCGTGAGATGTTTCAAAAGGTGACCAAAGGCGCATTGTCCGGCAAGGCGGGTGAAAAACCCGTCGAAGAATTCAAGGTCAACGGTCAGTACGTCGACACGCCTGTCGTGGATGGCAAGCCAGGCGTGGTTGGCATTCCGTTCTTTGATAACTACGTTGAAAAAGCCACCCTGGAGTTTCTCGACACGGCCGCCAAATCCGACAAACCGTTCTTCATCAACGTCAACTTCATGAAAGTGCACCAACCGAACATGCCGGCACCGGAGTTCATTCACAAGTCCATGTCCAAGTCCAAATACGCCGACTCTGTCGTCGAACTCGACACCCACATTGGGCGCATCATGGACAAGCTCAAAGCACTGGGTCTGGATAAGAACACGTTAGTGGTTTACACCACGGACAACGGCGCCTGGCAGGACGTTTATCCGGATGCCGGCTACACCCCGTTCCGCGGCACCAAGGGCACCGTGCGTGAAGGCGGCAACCGGGTTCCGGCCATCGCCGTCTGGCCCGACAAGATCAAACCGGACACGAAAAACCACGAGATCCTCGGTGGCCTGGACCTGATGGCGACGTTCGCTGCCGTTGCCGGGGTGAAACTGCCGGAAAAAGATCGCGAAGGTCAGCCAATCATCTTCGACAGTTACGACATGACACCGGTGCTCACCGGCAGTGGCCCGTCTCCACGCAAGGAGTGGTTCTACTTCACAGAGAACGAACTGTCTCCGGGTGCGGCCCGTGTCGGAAACTACAAGGCCGTGTTCAACTTGCGCGGTGATAATGGCGCGCAGACCGGTGGCCTCGCTGTGGACACTAATCTGGGATGGAAAGGCGCAGAAAAATATGTGGCGGTGGTGCCTCAGGTCTTTGACTTGTGGCAAGACCCGCAAGAGCGCTATGACCTGTTCATGAACAACTTCACCGAGCGCACCTGGACGATGGTGCCGATCTCTGCCGCGATCATCAAACTGATGAAAACCTATGTCGATTATCCGCCACGCAAACTGCAAAGCATGGGTTACGACGGGCCAATCGAGTTGTCGCAGTACCAGAAATTCCAGTACCTGCGTGACGCTCTGAAAAAAGACGGCATCAACCTGTCATTGCCCGCTGGCAACTAGGCACCTTCGCAGTGACGGCCCTGCACGGGGTCGTCACGCTCAAACATCGAGCCTGGGTCGAAACGTAGGGCGGTGGCCATACGCAGGTTGGTAGACCGGGACAAGGAAACCGGCGCGCCCAAGGACGCCCTGTGCATGGCCACCATGTAGCAGAGCAGAAAAACGCTGCAAGCAGTGACGTGCTGAACCTTGTAAAACCCGGGCTACCAAACCCGATCGCTGCTGTTTCTCAACGACCGGCAAACGATAGAGCCTGGCTTCAAGGCGCACAAGCCGGCGGATTCCGGCGTAGCTGTAGGCAATGACGCGAGGTGTTGTAGCTTGCGAGAAGTAACGTCCTACAACCCTTAAACACACCTATAGCCCAGATTGAAGAAGATATCCCAAACACAAAAAACTGTGGGAGCGGGCTTGCCCGCGATGGCGGTGTGTCAGGCGCAATTGAAGTCGCCTGACAGGACGTCATCGCGGGCAAGCCCGCTCCCACGGGGAACAGGGGTGCAACCTGTACCGCTTCAAGGATTGATCTGATACCCCTTGCCCTGCAAACAGCTGTTGTAGGCCGTCGTGGTATTCGCCGCTGTGGTCTTTTCCTCTTCGCGGCGGTCCTGACGCTGGCGTGAGCCACCGACAACCATGCCGGCCGCAGCAGCCTCCTTGGAACGGTCCTGGCGTATGTCCTGTTTCACATCGCTGTCGACACGGTCATCAAACTCTTCGTGCTGATTGCTGCGCACGCCCGACGCCACGGCACCGGCTGCCGCCCCCGCCGCCGCCCCCTTGGCCCGTCCGCCTGATGAAGACGAAGACGTCGATGTACTCTGACTGTTGGCGATGTTCTGGCATTCGGTCATATCCGTCTGCGTTTGCTGCGAACTCTGCCCCTTCATCGGAACCACCGTCTGGGCCCATCCAGGGGCACTCAAAAGTGACAATGCGATGCACAGGCTAACCGGCGAAAACCTTTTCATGTTGACCTCCGTCAGGCCTGCCACACGTGCAAAGCCCTGGGTTCAGTGGCGGACGGCGAGCGACAATGCGCGTCGCCGACGATCGGGTGAAACACCAGTAAAGTGTAGTTCACCGCTACACCCCCTCCGCCCCGTCGATCAGGCTTCGACGCCCGGCTTCGGGTACAACTGCTCGTCAAATTGCGACAGTTTCGGGAACACCAGCGGCTGATCGTCGCTCAGGTGCTGCAAGCGCAGGCTGTAATCCTCCAGAAAGCCCTTGCGCGCTTCTTCACTGATGTACGGCACATGCCAGGCCACGAACGGTTCCAGCACGTCGAACCCGACATAGGCCAGCGTTCCGCGCAGGATCGGGCGCAACATGTCCTCCAACGGCCCATGAATCGCGCCTTCGCCAAACATGTGTTCGCGCCCGCCCAGTGTCACGGTGACCAGCGCTTTCTTGCCGGCCAGACCGCCCTGATCGTAAAAACGCTTGCCGCCATAGCAGATGCCGGACACCAGCACCCGGTCGATCCAGCCCTTGAGCATGGCCGGCGCGGAGAACCAGAAGATCGGGAAGTTGAGGATCAGCAGATCGGCCCACAGCAGTTTGTCGAGTTCAGCCTGGATGTCCGCCGCCAGCGATTGGCTTTTCACGCCCAGGCGTTGTTCCAGGGCGTAGACCAGGTACTCGGGGTTTTCCCGCGACGAGAAGTCCGCGTCGCTGGCCACCGGGTTCCAGTTCATTTTGTACAGGTCGCTGACCTGCACTTCGTGGCCCTGGGCTTCAAGGGTGGCGACGGCCTGGTCCCGCAGGGCGGCGGTGAAGGATTGCGGCTCCGGGTGAGCGTGGACGATCAGTACTTTCATGGTGATTCCTTAGACTTTTTCCAGCGTATCGGTTGAAGAGTTAGAAGCGCGCGTGGCCAGCAGCCGGTCGAGCCAGTCGGGGTCCATTTGCGGTTCGGAAGAAAACAGCAAACCGGTGTAGTCCTGATGCGGCGGGGTGAAGATCTGGCTGCGCGAGCCGTGGTCCACCACCCTGCCCCGTTGCATCACCAATACCTCATCGGCAATCGCCCGCACAGTGGCAACATCGTGGGTGATGAACAGGTACGCGACCCCCAATTCTTGCTGAAGGCGGTTGAGCAATTTCAGGACGCCTTCGGCCACCAGCTGATCGAGCGCCGAGGTCACTTCGTCGCAGATGATCAGTTGCGGATCGGCCGCCAGGGCTCGGGCGATGCAGAGGCGTTGTTTTTGCCCACCGGACAGTTCACGGGGCTGACGCTCCATGAAGGTAGCGGGGTCGAGTTCGATCATTTCCAGTAACTCGGCGACCCTGGCGCGCATGGCCTTGCCCTTGAGGCCAAGATAAAACGTCAGTGGACGGCCGATGATGTCGACGATGCGCTGACGCGGATTGAGCGCGGTGTCGGGGATCTGGTAGATCATCTGGATGCGCCGCAATTGCTCCTTGCTGCGCTGACGAAAATCCGCCGGCAGCGGCTGGCCATCGTACAACACCTCGCCGTAGGTCGACGGCAACAAACCGGTGATCAGCCGCGCCGTGGAGCTTTTGCCGCTGCCCGACTCGCCGATCACCGCCAGAGTCTGGCCGCGATACAATTTCAGGCAGACGTCATGCAGCACCGGTTGCTGGCCGTAACTGGCGCAGCTGTTGCGCAATTCCAGCAGCGGTTGTTCCTGTTGCGGGCAGGCCTTGGGTTCGGTGCGGAAACTGCGCACCGCCCACAGCGATTTGGTGTAGTCCTCCTGCGGATCGCCAAGCATCTGTCGGGTCTCGGCCTCTTCCACCAGTTTGCCGTGACGCAGCACCATGATGCGGTCGGCCATTTGCGCCACCACCGCCAGGTCGTGGCTGATGTAGATCGCCGCGCTGCCGTAGGTCGCCACCGCATCGCGAATCGCGGCGAGCACTTCGATCTGGGTGGTGACGTCCAGCGCAGTGGTCGGTTCGTCGAAGATGATCAGGTCCGGATGGCAGGCCATGGCCATCGCCGTCATTACTCGCTGCAACTGCCCGCCTGACACTTGATGCGGATAGCGATGGCCGATGGTTTCGGGGTTGGGCAGGCGCAGTACGCGATATAGTTCCACCGCTTCGCGCATGGCCTGTTCGCGGCTCATGCCGCCGTTTTTCACGGCGGTTTCGACATGTTGGTCGATCAATCGATGGGCCGGATTGAACGAGGCCGCCGCGCTTTGCGCCACATAGGCAATACGCAGACCCCGCAGTTTGCGCAGGGCTTCAGGCTTGGCCTTGAGCAGGTCGATGCCGTCGAAATGCACCGAACCACCGGTGATTCGGCAGCCGTCGCGGGTGTAGCCCATGGCTGACAGGCCGAGGGTCGACTTGCCCGCGCCGGACTCGCCAATCAACCCCAACACCTCGCCCCGTTGCAGCGTCAGATCGATGCCTTTTATCAGCGGATGCCAGGCGTCTTCGTAGTGACCTTCA
Source organism: Pseudomonas sp. P1.8 (assembly GCF_001269805.1). Taxonomy (NCBI): domain Bacteria; kingdom Pseudomonadati; phylum Pseudomonadota; class Gammaproteobacteria; order Pseudomonadales; family Pseudomonadaceae; genus Pseudomonas; species Pseudomonas sp. P1.8. The sequence goes on along the minus strand of NZ_LHVM01000013.1, from coordinate 368,255 downwards.
ATGTGCAGGTCGCGAATTTGCAGCAAAGGTTTAGTCATCGTCATGTTCAGCATTCCTTGAGGCCACTGGATTTGTGCAGCATCCAGTCGACGACGAAGTTGACGCTGACCGTGATCAACGCCACGGCCAGGGCGGGCAGCAATGGGCTGATGTCGCCGAAGGTGATCAACACAGCGTTGTCGCGCACCATGCTGCCCCAGTCAGCGGTAGGCGGTTGAATGCCCAGGCCGAGGAACGACAGCGCACTGATGAACAGGAACACGAAACAGAAGCGCAGCCCAAATTCGGCAATGAGCGGCGCGGCAGCGTTGGGCAGCACTTCGCGGGTGACCAGCCACCACAGGCCTTCACCGCGCAGGCGTGCGGCTTCGACGAAGTCCTGCACGACCACGTTCATCGCCACGGCACGGGACAGGCGAAACACCCGGGTCGCGTCCAGCAGCGCAATCACCAGCACCAGCGAGGTGGCGTTGGTGCCGACCACGCTGAGGATCAGCAAGGCGAAGATCAGTTGTGGAATCGCCATCAGGATATCCACCACCCGCGACAAGCCCTGATCGACCCAGCCGCCTTTGATCGCCGCGATCAGACCGCTCAAGCCTCCGAGCAGAAACGCCAGCACCGTGGTCAGGAATGCAATGCCCAGGGTGTTGCGCGCGCCGTAGACCAGCCGGCTGAACATGTCGCGTCCCAGGTTATCGGTGCCCAACAGGAACTGCCCGCCCCACGGCTCAAAGCCTGCGCCCACCACCTGAGTTTCGCCAAACGGCGCCAATACCGGCGCGAACACGGCCACCAGAATATAAAGCAGGATCATCAGCAGCCCGAACCGGGCGCTCAATGGCGCCCGCCACACTTGTTTCAACAGGTTCATGGTTTACCCCTTCGGATGCATCAGGCGTGGGTTGCTGGCAATCGACAGCACGTCGGCGCTGGTGTTGAGCAGGATGTAGGTCGCGGCGAAGATCAGGCTGCAGGCCTGCACCACCGGGATGTCGCGCTTGGCCACCGAGTCCACCAGCAACTGGCCGAGCCCCGGATAAACAAAGACCACTTCGACCACCACCACGCCGACCACCAGGTACGCAAGGTTCAGCGCCACCACGTTGACGATCGGCGCCAGGGCATTGGGCAAGGCATGGCGCAAGATGATCCGCGATTGGCTGATGCCCTTGAGCCGGGCCATTTCGATGTAGGGACTGGCCAGCAGGTTGATCAAGGATGCGCGGGTCATGCGCATCATCTGCGCGATCACCACCAGGCTCAGGGTCGCGACCGGCAACACCGAGCGCTCCAGGATCGTGCCGAGGGACGCGTCCGGCGCCAGGTTGGAAATGCTCGGGAACCAGTTGAGCTTCACCGCGAACACCAGGATCAGGATGTAGGCGACGAAGAACTCGGGGAACGACACCGCGCTCAGGGCCGAGGTGTTGAGCAACCGGTCGAACCAGCTGTTGCGGTACAACGCCGCGAGCATGCCCAGCAGCAAGGCCAATGGCACGGAAACCAAGGCCGCCAGCAGCGCCAGGCTGAAGGTATTGCCCAAACGGGTGCTGACCAGATCGGCGATGGGACGCTGGTTGGCCAGTGACACGCCAAGGTCACCTTGCAGCAAGTGCCAGATCCAGTGGCAGAAGCGCGTCAGTGGCGGCAAGTCCAGACCCAGTTGCGCGCGGTAGGCCGCCACGGTTTCCGGAGTGGCGGACTGGCCGAGCATGGCCTGGGCGATATCGCCCGGAAGCAGGCCGACGGCCAGGAAGATAATCACCGAGACGGCGAACAACGAGAGCAGGCCTAACGCGAGGCGCTGCCCTAACAGCTTGAAAATACTTCTCATTGTGCAGTTCCTTGAATGGCACGCTTGTAAAGACGGCAAACACCACTGTAGGAGCCGGCTTGCTGGCGATGGCGCCCGCATGGGCGGCGCATGGCTCGAGGGCCTCTTCGCTGGCAAGCCAGCTCCTACAGGGGATCTCCATCGTTCCCGGCATTACGCCTGCCACCACCGCTCGATCACCCGCAGCCCATCCAGTTCGCCATAGGGCGCGGTCTGTGCGCCGTGAGCCACCTTGTTCGAGCGCGCCGCCACGGAGCTTGCAAACAACGGCACAATCGCCCCGCCTTCGTCCCGGCACAGTGCCTGCATTTCGTTGTACATCTCCCGCCGCAGCGGGTCGTTCATCTCGCCCCTGGCAGCGTTGAGCAGTTGGTTGAAACGCGTGTTGTCCCAGTGGGTTTCGTTCCACGCCGCGCCTTTGGCGTAACCGATGCTGAACATGCGATCGGCGGTCAGGCTGCTGTACCAGAACGAAGTGGTGAACGGCTGCTTCATCCATACGTTGGAGAAGAAACCATCGGCCGGTTCGCGCACCACGTCGATGTCAATCCCCGCTGCACGGGCCTGCTCCTTGAACAACACCGAGGCATCCACCGCGCCGGTATACGCCGCATCGGAGGCTTGCAGGCGGACCTTGAGCGAATCCAGCCCGGCCTTTTTCAGGTGGAAACGCGACTTGTCCGGATCGTAGGTCCGTTGCTCCAGCGCGGTATTGATGAAGCGGCTGCCGGGCTGGATCGGATGGTCGTTGCCCACCAGGCCATAGCCGTACAGCACTGACGCCAGCAGGGTTTCGCGGTTGATCGCGTACTTCATCGCCAGGCGCACGTCGTTGTTCTGGAACACCTGGCTGTCGGTGAGCATCGGGAAGGTGTAGTGCTGGGCGCCTTTGGTTTCTTCGATGAACAGGTTCGGGTTGCGCTTGAGCAACGCCACGGTTTTCAGGTCGACCTTGTTGATCACGTCCACTTGCCCGGTGACCAGCGCATTGACCCGTGCCGCGCCGTCGGAGATGGCCAGCAGCTCGGCGCCGGCAAAGTGCGCCCGACCTGGTTTCCAGTAGTCCGGGTTGCGCTCCAGGGTCATGCGCACGCCGGGCTCGAAGTCCTTGAGGCGATAACCACCGGTGCCGGCGCCGGTCTGCCAATCTGCAACACCATCTTTGCTCGGCATGATCGCCAGATGGTAATCGGCGACCACATACGAGAAATCAGCGTTGCCCGAGTGCAGCTCGAACACCACGCTGTCGCTGCCATTGGCGCTGACCTTGGCGACATCGCCGAGTACAGTCTTGGCCGCCGAGGTGGACTTCTCGCCGAGGTGATGCTGGATTGACGCCGCCACATCAGCCGCGTCTAGCGCCTTGCCGTTGTGGAACGTGACGCCTTGGCGAATCTTGAAGGTCCAGATGCGAGCGTCGGGGGTAGAGGTCCAGCTCTCGGCCAGTTCGGGGATTGCCGTGCCGTCGACATCGATTTCGGTCAGGGTGTTGTAGACCGCCGAGAAGCCGACGAAGGTGAAGGTATCAGCCCAGGAACCCGGATCTTTAGAGTCAGTGGTGCTGCCTCCGGCCAGTCCCAGACGCAGGACACCGCCAGGCTTTGGTGTGGCCTCTTCGGCAAAAGCGCCAAACGGCAAACCCATGGAGAACGCACCCGCCATTGTTGCGGCAGCTGCGCTGTACTTTAAAAAGTCGCGTCGCGGAAAACTGAATTCATGGTTCGCTTGAGTAATCTTGTTTTTGTTATCGCTCATTGCACTGCCCCTGATCAAAAAGCTAATGAATTACCGGTTCAAAAACACGCAAGACATCGGGCCAGGGCCCGGTGCGAAAATCAGTTGATGGGCCAACGGTCACACCTGAATCGCCTTCACTTCGACGAACTCGTTCAGCCCCTCCTCACCCCATTCACGGCCATTGCCTGACTGTTTGTAGCCGCCGAACGGCGCGTGATAATTGAAGGCCGCGCCATTGAGGAAGCACTGGCCGGCACGCAGTTGGCGGCCCAACTGCAAGGCACGCTCCGGGCTGCCGGCCCAGACGCCACTGGAAAGACCGAACGGCGAGTCGTTGGCGATCTGGATCGCCTGCGCCTCATCGTTGTAGGGAATCAGGCACAACACCGGGCCGAAGATTTCTTCCTGGGCGATGCGCATGCGGTTGTCGACATCGGCGAACAGCGTCGGGCTGACATAGAAGCCGCGTTCAAACGCTGGCGCAGCATCGCCACCGCACAACAGCCGCGCCCCTTCCTGTTGGCCGACCTTGATGTAATCAAGCACGGTGCGTTTTTGTCCTGCCGAACACATCGGGCCGAGGAAGCTCTGTGGGTCGAGGGGATCGCCCATGCGCAAGCTGACGGTTTCTTCGAACGCCAGCTCCACGGCTTCGGCATAACGACTGGCCGGCAACAGCATGCGGGTCAGCGCGGTGCAGGTCTGGCCGGAGTTGATCATTACGTCCTGCACGCCATAGCGCACCGCCGCCGCCAGATCGCCATCCTCGGCGATCAGCAGCGGTGACTTGCCGCCCAGTTCCAGGCACACGCGTTTCACCGAAGGCGCCGCCGCTTGCGCGACCCGCACGCCTGCGCCCGTGGAGCCGGTGAACGACACCATGTCCACGTCCGGATGTTTGGCCAAGGCTTCGCCGACTTTCGAACCCGGCCCGCTGACCAGGTTGAACACACCGGCAGGCAGACCGACGTCTTCGATCATCTGAGCCAGCAGGAACGCGTGCAGCGGCGTTTCCTGGCTCGGCTTGACCACCACCGTGCAACCGGCGGCGAGTGCCGGGGCCAGTTTGCCAATCAACTGATGCAGCGGGTAATTCCACGGATTGATGAACGCGCACACGCCCACCGCCTCGCGGATCACCAGCGAATTGCCGATTTCGCGCACTTCGTCCATGAGATGAGCCAGTTCGACGTACTGCTCAAGGCCGGTGATCGGTCCATCGACCTGCACCGAACGGCACCACTGCACCGGCATGCCCAATTCGGTGGTGATGACCGCGGCCATTTCATCGGCACGATTGCGCAGTTGTTCGGCCAATGCACGGATGTAACCGGCACGCACGCTGGACGGTGTGCGCGACCAGGACGGGAAGGCTCGATGTGCAGCCGCCACGGCGTTTTCGACGTCGAGTTCATTACCCTGCGGGACGCTGCCGCAAACTTGCCCGGTGGCCGGATTGATCACCTCGGCGACACCCTGCCCCGACGGTTTTTGCCAGCGGCCATCGATAAACAGTGCCTTGTGATTAAGCATCAACCAACGCCTCCATCAGTTCTTCCGCACAACGTGCAATGCGCTGGCAGGCATCGCGCAGCGGTTCGGCGCTGACCACCAGGCCGAGGCGAATGTGCCCCGCCGCACTCGGACCAAAGGCCTCGCCCGCCAATACCGATACGCCGTGACGATCCAGCAACCGGTCGGCAAACGCTTGGGCACTGAGCCCGGTTTCGCGGATATCGACCATCACGAACATTCCGCCATCGGGCTTCAACGCCCGAATCCCTGGGCAATCGGCCAGGCTGTCGCACACCAGATCGCGACGCTGGCGATAGGCTTCACGCATGGTTTCCAGTTCTGGCAGGTTGTTTTCCAGCGCAATGACGGCAGCGTCCTGAATGAAATCCGGCGAACCGTAGAGCATGCACAACGCGAGGTTTTCCAGGTGAGCCGCGAGGGACGGCGGCGCCACCACCCAGCCGACGCGCCAGCCGGTCATGGCGTGGGATTTCGACAGGCTGTTGAGGGTCGCGGTGCGCTCGGCCATGCCCGGCAGGCTCGCCGGACTCACGTGTTCGCCTTCAAACAGCAGTTCGCTGTAGACCTCATCGGAAATCAGCCACAGGTCGTGGCCGATGCACAGTTCGGCCAAGGCTTGCCAGGTGCTGCGCGGCAGGCTCGCACCGGACGGATTGTGCGGGCTGTTCAAGGCCAACGCCCGGGTGCGTGGAGTGATGCGCGCCGCGACGTCTTCGGGCAACACGCGAAAACCGTTTTCAGAACGCACCGGCACCGGTACCACCACCGCGCCGCAAGCACCGAACACCGCTTCATAGGTGACGTACATCGGCTCGGCGACAATCACTTCGTCGCCCGGATTCAACACGCACTGAGCGACGCTGAACAGCGCACATTGCGCCCCGGCCAGCACCGTGACCTGATCAGCCGAAACGGCCTGGCCGCTGCGGTGGTGGTGACGTTTGGCGATGGCTTCACGCAGGGCGCGCTTGCCGCGCACTTCGGCATAGTGGGTGTTTCCATTGAGCAGGCTGTCGATGGCGCCCTGCACGATCGGTTGCGGCGTATCGAAATCCGGATCGCCCACGGACAACAGCAGAATGTCTTCACCCTGTTCGCGCAGTGCGAGTGCGCGGTAATGGATATCCCACGCGGCAGCACCGTCACCGGCGATGCGTTGAGTCAGATCGGAAAAGCGCATGGCTTCATCCCCTTTAAATGCAGATCAATGCGCACAGGCATGCTTGAGTTCGATCAGCGTGACGCCGTTGCGCTTGAAGCCGTGACGCAAGTCGGTTTGCAACTCGGCCAGGCTTTGCGGCTGGGTCACGGTGCAACCGAAGGCACGCGCCAGGGCGGCAAAATCCGGGTTGCGCGGCAATACGCCAATGGGTTCGATGTCCAGGCCGAGCATGTCGTCGCGGATCTGCCCCAAGGCGTCGTTGTTCCACAGCAGCACCACCAGCGGGCTGTCCAGTTCTTCAACCGCCGTGGCCAGTTCCTGGGCGGTGTAGAGGAACCCGCCGTCGCCCACCAGCACCAGACCCGGTCGTTGCGGTGCGCCGAACTTGGCGCCGATGCCCGCCGGCAGGCCGTACCCCAACGTGCCGTAGCCGGTCGGGTGCAACCAGCTGCGGATGGCCAGGCTGTCAAAGGCGTAGTTGCCCGTATACGCAAGCTGGGTCATGTCGGTGCTGATGAACGCGTTGTCCGGCAGCTCGGCGGCGATGCGGTCGAGAATCGACTGATGGATCGACTGCAAAGGACCATGGCTGGCCTTGACCGCTTCGCGCAGGGCGGCGACCGAGGCAATCGCGGCACTGGCGTCGCGCACCCCGGACGGCAGGCGCTCGAGCAAACCACTGAGGGTTTGTTGTGCATCGCCATGCAAGGCAACCGCGCACAGATAAAAGTCGTTGAATTTGCGCGGGTCGATGTCGACGCGCAGCAGTTCGGCGTTGAGTGGCAGGCGCTCGCGCCAGTAGTCGGTGTCGGCCATTTCGGTGCCGACCGCCAGCACCACGTCGGCCTCGGCGATCAGGTTCCAGCCCGGCTCGACGCACAGGGATGAACCGGCGTTCAACGGTGCATCCGGTGGCAACAGGCCTTTGCCGGCGACGCTGGTGAACAGGGGCGCGGCGAGCCGGGTGCTGATTTGTTGCAGCTCAGAAGTGGCATTGAGCGCACCACCACCGGCGATGATCATCGGACGTTTTGCGCCATTGAGTTTGGCAACGGCCTCATCCAGTGCACTGGCGCAAGCCGGACCGCGACCCGGGCGACGCACGACTTCATTGCTCCAGTCACGGGCAATCGGCGCCGACAACACGTCCAGCGGCACCGAAATGTGCACCGGGCGCGGACGCTCGCTGTCGAACACCGCGTAGGCACGGGCGATCAGTTCCGGCAGGTCTTCAGCGATCAGTGCCACCGCCGAGAACGCTGTGATCGGCGCAGTCATCGCACGCTGATCCTGACACTCGTGCAGGCTGCCCCAACCCTTGCCCAGACTGGCGCTGTGGTTGACGCTGGAAATCACCAGCATCGGAATCGAGTCGGCGTAGGCCTGGCCGATACCGGTGGCGGCGTTGGTCACGCCGGGGCCGGTGATGACAAAGCACACACCGGGCTTGCCGCTGACCCGCGCATAACCGTCGGCCATGAAACTGGCACCCTGTTCATGGCGGGTCAACACATGGCGAATGCCGCTGCCGGGCAACCCGCGATACAGCTCCAGGGTGTGCACACCGGGAATGCCGAACACGGTGTCGACGCCGTAATTGGCCAGCAGGCGCACCAGCGCCTGGCCACCGGTCAAGGTTTTGCTTTGCATAATAATGTCCTCACTCTTGGCCGAGGCGAATCAACGCATCGACCGCCGTCGTGCCCTGGGCACCGACCAACAATGGGTTCACATCGAGTTCCAGCAGTTGCGCGGCGTTCTCACAGGCGTAATCGGCGACCGCGCAAATCGCAGCGACCAACGCCTCCAGATCGGCCGATTCGCGCCCCCGGAAACCTTGCAGCAACGGAGCACTGCGCAGGCTCAGCACGGCATTGCGGATGGCGCCGTCGTTGGTCGGCAGCAACAGGCTGCGACTGTCCTTGAGCAACTCGACCAGAATGCCGCCCGCGCCAATCACCAGCGCCAGACCAAAATCGTTTTCGCGTTTGATCCCGACGATGAGTTCTGCCAGTGGCGGTTTGGCCATCGGCTCCAGCAATAGTTGATCGAACGGCACACCCGGCGCGTAGGCCGCGATGCTGGTATGCATTTTTTCAAGTGCAGCGCTCAATGCCGCGCCGTCCTTGAGGTTCAGTGCCACGGCACCGGCCTCGGTTTTATGCGGCAACTGCGCGCTGACGGCTTTCACCACCAGCGGATAACCCAGCGTTTGGGCATCTGTCAGCGCGTTTTGCGGGGTGCTCAAAACACCGTTCGGCGTTGGCAAGCCAAAGGCGCTTAACGCCTGTTTGGAATCCCATTCATTGAGCAAGCGTCCCTCGCCTGCAAGCGCTTGCGGGCACAACGGCACCAGCGCCGACTCACCCAGTGCCAACAACGCCTGACGATTACGCTGATAACCGGCGATGCGGCCCCACGCGGCCAATCCGTCCTCAACGCCCTGTAACGCCGCAACACCTTGCGCATGCAGACGCTCACGGGCATGGGCCGGCAGCAACTCAGGAAACGCCGAGGTGACAAAACCGCTCTTGCCGTGACGCTGTAGCGCCGCGCAGTACAGTTCCAGCAGCAAGTCGCATTCCTTGCGCTCACCGGTGTACTCGGATGGGTAGTCGAGCACCAGCATCGCTGCATCGGCTTCGGTGCGCAATGCGCTGTCGAGCATGCGGTTCAACGCCTCGCCATCACCCCAGATTGCCGTGGTGAAATCCAGCGGGTTGACCAGGTTGGCGTAGGTCGGCAGCACCTGCGCGAGTTCACCGACCTGCCCTTGATCGAGTTTCGGCAGGCTCAGGTCGTTGCGTTCGGCGTAGTCGGCAATCAGCCCGGCATCGCCGCCGGAACAGGCGAGCGCGATCAGGCTGTTGCCCGCCGGCAGGTTGCCGCACGCCGCCGCTTTCAGGGTTTCGACAAAACTCACCGGACCGCTGACGCGAATCACCCCGAGGCGGTCGAACAGCGCGTCATACAACGCATCGGAGCCAGACAGCGAGCTGGTGTGACTCAGGGCCAGTTCGGCACCGATCTGCGACACGCCGGTTTTCAGCGCGATAATCGGGATGCCCTTTTCCAATGCCTTGTGCGCGGCGCGGGCGAAACCCGGCACGTTCTTCAGGCCTTCAAGGTGCAGGCCGATGGCGGTGACGCGCGGCTCGTCGAGCAACACGTCCATCAGTTCAGCGACACCCAGTTGCGCCTGATTGCCCACCGAGGCCATGTAGGCCACCGGCAGCGAGCGGTCGCTCATCGACAGGTTGTAGGCGAAGTTGCCGCTCTGGGTCAGCACCGCCACGCCCTTCTCTACCGCTTTGCCGCCGTGGGCCACCGGCCACAGCGCAGAGCTGTGCAGGTAGTCGAGCAGGCCGTAGCAGTTGGGACCGAGCAAGGCCATCTCGCCAGCAGCTTCGAGCAATCGTTGTTGCAGGGCCTGACCTTCAGAGCCGGTTTCGGCGAAGCCCGAGGCGTAGCAGATCGCACCGCCTGCACCGATGGCCGCCAGTTCGGCCACACAGGTCAGGGTCAGCTCGCGGTTGGTGGCGATGAACACCGCATCCGGCCCGCTCGGCAGCTCGGCGATGCTGCGCACGCAGGGCACGCCTTCGAGGCTGTCGTGCTGCGGATTGACCAGCCACATCTGTCCCTGGTATCCACCCTCGGCGCAGCGCTTGAGCGCACGGGCCATGCTGCGGCCGCCGACATACGCCACGTGTTGTGGCGCGAGCATGCGTTTGAGGTTGTCACGAATGGTTTGCGACATGGGAGTTCTCCGGGCCGGTCAGCGCAGCAGTGGCCGCAGCAATTCGCGGGAAATGATGTGGCGCTGGATTTCCGACGTACCTTCCCAGATCCTTTCGATTCGTGCGTTGCGCCAGATGCGCTCCACCGGGCCTTCGTCCATCAGGCCCATGCCGCCGAAAATCTGCACCGCTTCGTCGGCGGCGCGCCCGAGCACTTCACTGGCAAACAGCTTGGCCATGCCCGCCTCGCCATCGGTCATGCTGCCCTGGTCCATTTTCCAGGCGGTGTGCAGGGTCAACAGTTCGGCGGCGCGTATTTGCGTGGCCATGTCAGCCAATTTGAACGACACGCCTTGATAGATGCCGATTGGCTGGCCGAATTGCTTGCGGTCCGCCGCCCATTGCAGCGACACGTCCAGTGCCCGCTGGGCCTGACCGACGCAGTTGGCCGCGACCATCACGCGCCCGGCGGTCAGCCAGGCGTTGGCCACGTCCCAACCCTTGCCGACTTCGCCCAGCACTTTGCTGGCCGGTACGCGGCAGTCGTCGAAGAACATTTCGAAGGTGTGGTATCCACGGTTGCTCACACACTTGGGCCCACGGCGGATGGTCATGCCCGGGGTATTGCGGTCGACCAGGAATGAGGTCACCGCGTTGCGCTTCTTGCCGTTGTGCTCGTAGGTGTCGGTCACGGCGAAAACGATGGCGAAGTCGGCATGGCCAGCGTGGCTGATGAAGTGCTTACTGCCGTTGAGGATGTAGTCGTCACCCTCACGCACGGCGCGGGTCTTGATCGCGTTGGCGTCAGAACCGGCGCCCGGTTCGGTCAGGGCGAAACAGTCGACTTTCTCACCCTGGATGCACGGCAACAGGTAGTCGTTGATTTGGTCGCCGGTACAGGCCATGAGGATTTTCGATGGCCGAGCCACGAACACGTGCAGTGCCCAGGAGACCTTGGACAGCTCACGCTCGATCAGCGCCTGGGACAGGTAATCCAGACCGCCACCACCCACTTCTTCGGGCATGTTGAACGCATAGAAACCGGCGGCAATCGCCTTGCCGCGAATCTGTGCCGCCAGCTGCGGGGAAACCTCGTCGGCACGGTCTACTTCGGTTTCATAAGGCAGCAGTTCTTTCTCGACGAAGCTGCGTACCGAGTCCACCAACATTTCTTGTTCTTGGGTCAGTTGGAAATTCATGGTGCTACCTGTTGTTCATTAACGGCGAAATGGGGAGATGCTAAAAGGCTTCGCTGGCAAGCCAGCGCCTACAGATCGGTGTGCATGCGGATTAGCGACCGATAAAAGTTGGCGGGCGTTTTTCCATGGCGGCGCGCAGGGCTTCAGTGCCGTCTTCGCTGCGACCGCACAGCAGGCCGGCAGCGAGCTCGGCTTGCAGTTGTTCAGGCAGACTGCGTTCGGCACCTTCACGCATGAGTTTTTTGGTCTGGGCGAAGGCGAAGGTCGGGCCGCTGGCCAGGCGTGCGGCGAGTTCACTGGCGACGGTCAGCAGTTGTTCGTCGGCGCAGACTTCGCTCACCAGTCCGGTATTCAAGGCACGGTCGGCGCCCCACAATTCGTCGAGGAACAACAGGCGCTTGGCCTGTTCGCTGCCGATCAGTCGCGGCAGGTGCCAGCTGGCTCCAGCGTCCGGTGAGTACGCCATGCTGGTGTAACCGGCCTTGAAACGAGCCGATTGACCGGCGATGCGCAAGTCGCAGCACAGGGTCAGGTCCATCCCGGCGCCGACAGCGGTGCCGTTGATGGCGGCGATGGTGGGTTTTTCCAGGCTGTGCAGGCGGGTCATCAGGGCGTGGGCGGTTTCGGTCCAGCCGTAGGTTTCCAGCGCGCCCCGGGCTTCGGCATCGGCCCATTCATCAAGGTCGGCACCGGCGCAGAAGCTGCGGCCGCTGCCAGTCAATACGACGACACGCACGGCCGGATCGGCATTGAATTCTTCCAGCAGGGCATGCAGGTTTTTCAGGGTCGGGATGTCGAGCGCATTGCGCTGGGCAGTGCGATTAAGGGTGATCAAGGCAACGCCTGCTTCGACCTGGCTGAGCAGTGACGATTGAGTAGTCATGGGAGTCCTCGAATTATTGTGATTGGTCTGAGGTGACGCGACTTGAGGCCATACTAAACGAGTGTTCAGTAAGGCGGCAATTGGTGAAGAGATGACCTGTAACGATCTTCTACAATCGTTAACACATTGGTTTTATTGGCTTATTTGTTGATTTTCAGGGTTAGGCCAGTGCCGCTGTTACAACTTCGAACAACTGGCAACAACGTATTGCGGGGAAACACCGATAACGCAAAACCTGTAGGAGCCGGCTTGCTGGCGATGACAGCCTCACATTCAACATCGCGGTTGACTGGTGCGCTGCTATCGCCAGCAAGCCGGCTCCTGCAGGAACATATGCGCCAGCAAGTCGGCTCTTACAGGGATCAAGCCGTCGGCAAGCTCGGTGCCAACACACCCTGGCGTTTGCGATGAATCAGGAAGTACGCGCCATAACACAGCGCAATAAACCCAAAGCCCCAATACAACGACGGCCGCTGGGTTTCATCCAGCGCCAGGAATACGAACAGTGAGCAGCACAGCGTGATGCACATCAGCGGCAACACCGGGAACCACGGTGCGCGGTATTTCAGGTCGCTGAGTTTGCCGCCCTCACGCAGGTAGGCCTTGCGGAACTTGTACTGCGCCAGCGCGATGACAATCCAGGTCACGGTGCCGGACATCCCGCTCACCGCCATCAGCACCATGAACAAGGTGTCAGCGGCGACGAAACTGGTCATCAACGACACCAGCGCAAAGCACAGCGTGATGCTCAAGGCCCGCAGTGGAACGCCACGCTTGCTCAGCGGTGACAGGCTTTTGGGCGCCATGCCGGTTTTCGACATCGCCCACAGAATCCGCGTCGAGGCATACAGCCCGGAGTTGCCCACCGACAAGATCGCCGTGAGGATCACGAAGTTCATCAGGTCCGCAGCGTAAGGAATGCCGACCATGTCGAACACCTGCACGAACGGACTTTCCATCAACCCCGCCTGCTGCCAAGGGACGATGGCCGACAGCACGATGATCGCCAGCACATAGAAAATCAGCACGCGAAACACCACGTTGCGCACGGCGCGGGGAATGCTCTTCTCCGGCTGATCGGTTTCGCCAGCGGCCACACCCATGATCTCGCAACCCTGGAACGCGTAGACCACGGTCATCATGACGGCGAACACAGCGGACAAGCCGTTGGGGAACAACGAGTCGCCAATCAGGTTGGTCGCCATCGGCGCCGGTGCGCCACTGCTCAGGGGCATCACACCGAAGATCACCAGCACGCCGACTACGATGAACCCGAGAATCGCCGCCACCTTGATCCCCGAGAACCAGTATTCCGCTTCACCGAACGCACGGGTGGCCATGGCATTGATGCCGAACAACACCACCACGAACAGCGCCGACCAGTACCAGATCGGGATCGTCGGGAACCAGCGCGTCATCAGCATGCCGGCGGCGGTGAATTCCAGGCCGACGGTGGTGGCCCAACTCATCCAGTACACCCAGCCGATCATGAAACCGGTGGCCGGGCCGATGTATTTCGTCGCGTGCGTCTGGAAGGAACCCGACACTGGCATCTGTACCGACAGTTCGCCGAGACAGACCATCACCAGATACATCAGGAAACCCGCCACGAGGTAAGCCAGAATCGCCCCCACCGGTCCGCCCTGGTTGATGGTCACGCCCGAGCCCATGAACAGGCCGGTGCCAATCACGCCACCCAGGGACAACATGAATATGTGCCGGCTTTTCAAGGCGCGGGTGAGCTGGATGCCTTTGCGATCAGTGTTGTCGTTCATTTCGGCACCTCAGCAGTCAGTGAGGTGCGCAGCGCGTGACAGGAGGTCACGGCGCAGGGAGGAAGCAGCTTTACGGCATTTCATTATTATTATCTCCAATAAGCTTCGAAGACCGCGCTGCGGCGGTTGCGTCGATTATTGGAAAGCGATGTAAGTTTGCGTTGACCGTAAAGATCGAAGTTGTAGAAAGTCGTAACAAACTTGTACGTCAGCGCTGCAACAGGGCTTCCAGAGCCTTCAGCGCGTGCTGCATCTGCTGGTGGACACGCGGTGCCAACGCTTCGATGGACGATTGATTGTTGGCCAGCGCCGCTTCTTCCAGTGCCCGCAGCGCCGAGGCCAAGGCACGAAATCCCAGCGAGTCACTGCTGCCCGCCAGTCGATGAGCCTGATGGGCGACTTCAGTACAGTCATCCGCCGCGATAGCGTCCTCCAGTGCTTCGCGATGCTGGACAATCGAGCTACGCAATACCCCAAGCAGTCCCTGGACCTTTTGCTCACCGAGCAAGGTGCGATGGGTTTGTATCAGCGGCCAGTCAATGACCTCGCCGTCCGGCACAGGCGTGGCGACTGGCGCTTGCCCTTGCAACACCTGACGCAGGTTTTCCAGCTTCAGCGGTTTGGCCAGGATGCCGTCCATGCCCGCCTCCAGATAACCACGCACCACCGCCGGTTGCACGCTGGCCGTCAGAGCGAAAATGCGGGTATGACGGTTAGGTCCTTCACAGTGGCGAACCCGCTTGCACAACTCGACGCCGCTGATCCCCGGCAAATGCACGTCGAGCAACAGCAGATCGAATCTCCGGGCGGCGCATTCAAGCACTGCCTGTTCCGCGTCTTCGGCCAGCCATACCTGATGGCCATCCCGTTGCAAAAGGCCCTTGACCACCTCGCGGTTGAGCGCCACGTCTTCGACCACCAGAATGTCCAGCGCCGGCCCGACTGCGCGAACCGGCAGCACTTTTTCGACACGGCTGGCCGGTTGCAACGTCAGCTCGAACCAGAAACAACTACCACGACCGACCTCGCTGTCGACCCCGATAATGCCACCCATCTGTTCCACCAGGTGTTTACAGATCGCCAGGCCCAATCCGGTGCCGCCAAAGCGCTGGGCCACTTCTTCGCTGGCCTGGGTGAATCGCTCGAAGATTTTCGTCTGCACGGAGGACGCGATGCCGATGCCGTTGTCGGTGACACTGATGCGCAATCTTTGCTCGGGTGCTTGATTGAGCAGCGCCACCTCGACACTGACCTCGCCACCTTCGGTGAACTTGATCGCGTTGGCCAGCAGGTTGCTCAACACTTGCCGCAAAAACTGCTCGGCACCCTGATGGTGCTCGGCGACCTGCGGGTCTATTCGGTGCAGCAGCAAGGTGTCGTTGCTCAGAGCGCGTGGTTCGAGCAGCGTCAGTACTTCATCCAGGAGCTGTCGAAAGGAGAAAACCACCGGTTCGGGATGGCTGACACCCTCCTCCAGCTTCGCGAAATACAGCACCTCATTGAGGATAGTCAGCAACCCTTCGCCAGCCTTGTGCAAGGCATCGAGGCGTTTGCCGTCCTGCTCGTCCAGACGCGCACCGCGCAACAGTTCGGCCATGCCGAGGATGCCGTTGAGCGGCGTGCGCAGTTCATGGCTCATGGTTGCCAGGAATCGCGATTTGGCGAGGTTGGCCGCTTCAGCTTCGTCCTTGGCGCGCATCAGGCTGGCGGTGCGGCGCTCGACCATCTTCAGCAATTGATCACGGTTGTCCTGCAAGGCCAGGCGATCGGTTTCCCGGCGCTCGATATCCCGCAGGATCGAGCGGCGCATGTCGTCAAGAGCCTGGGCCACGGTGTCGATTTCATCACTGCCGCGACGCTTGTCCAGATTCAACGGTTCTTGCCAGTCGCCGGCGGCGATGCTTCGGGCAAACTCGGCCATGACTTTCAGGTGGCGGGTGACCAGCCGATAAAACAACCCGGACAACGCCACCGCGAGGCCGCACAGGAATACGGCCATCCACAACAGACTGGTCAAACCGGTGGCGAACAGACGCTGATACACCGCGCCCAGATCGGTGCTGACTTCCAGTTCGCCGAGGTTGCGCAAGGGACCGGAGGGCGGCTGATAATCCAGGGCGAACCGCTCGATGCGCAACGGCCCGACGGGCTCCAGGTTACCTTGCACCAGATCGAAGTCGGGGCTGCTCAGATGCACCCGAGCCACGTCGGAAAAGTCCACCAACCCGCGCAACTGCACGTTCAGTTGCTCCTGATTCAAGTCCCAGAGACTGCGTTCCAGACTGGCCAGATACCCGGCACGAATCAGCTCCATACGCGAATCGATGTCGCGCATTTCCCGTCGATACTCGATGTACAGCTGCACGCTGCTGGCCAGCACGGTGAAGCACAGGCTGAACAACAGGATGAACAGCAACAGGCGTCGCAGCAGTCCACCGGGCCGGGCGCGAATCATTGCGCGTGCGCCGGCAGGTTGATCATGTCGCGGTAAGTCACCTCACTTTCATTCAACCAGCGCTCGATATCACCGGCATCGACCATGCGCTGCAACTGCTCGTTGATTTGCGGCATGTGAATGGCCAGAGGAGATTTGCGCGAGACGGCAACCCGCAGGTAGTCAACGCTCAAGGCTTTGGGCAACGCGACAATGTCTTGGGCACCGGGCAGGTTTTCCACATACAGCTGCCCGGTCCGGCGCTCCTGGGTGATGAAGTCGATGCGCCCGCGAATCAACTTGCCAAAGTTCTGACGGCTGTCGGAGACCCATTCGATGTTGTTGTGTCGAGCCGCCATGCGATCGAATTCCACACCATAGCTCTCGCCGAACAACAGGCCGCCGCGATAGTGCGCCAGGTCGTCCAGTTCCTCGAACGTCACGGGGTGCCGGCGATTGATGAACAAGGCCACTTCTTCGCGCAGTACCGGCACCGTGGAGAACAGCATGCTTTGCTCCCGTTGTGCGGTGCTGTAGGCCAGCACCACATCGACCCGGCCTTCGGCGGCGTCGAGCAGGCAGCGTTTCCAGTTACCCAGCACCACGACTTCAACGTCGTATCCCATTCGGCCGAAGAGGTTTTTCACCACGCTGGGCGCCAGGCCTCGAACGTGTTTGCCGTCACTCCAGGAAATCGGCGGGTACACCGGATAATCGCAATAGCGCACCGTTTCGTTCGCCAGGGCATTGCCCGACACCAGCACTGACAGCAGCCACAGCCACCGCTTCATGAAGATCAGGCTGCCACGCCAGCGGTGAACAGGTAGCCGGCGCCGTGGATGGTGATGATCAATTGTGGCTCCGACGGATCGTCATGCAACTTGCGGCGCAAGCGTCCGACCAGTACATCGATGGAGCGGTCGTTCGGCACCCATTCGCGGTTGCGGATCTGATCCATCAACTGGTCGCGGCTGAGGGTGTGACCGCTGTTGCGCAGAAAGACGCTGAGCAACTGGAATTCGCCGTGGGTCAGCAGGGTTTCGCTACCGGTGGGGTCGATCAGCCGGCGGCGGTCGGTGTCCAGCGCCCAGTCGGCGAACTGTTTGACCGGTTTGACGACGGCGGCAACTGCGTGTGGTACCTGTGCATGGCGCACCCGGCGAATCAGGTTTTTCGCCCGGGACACCAGCTCACGCGGATTGAGCGGTTTGATCACGTAGTCATCGGCGCCGCATTCGAGGCCGACAATGCGGTCGATTTCGTCGTTGCGCCCGGTGATCAGAATGATCCCGACTTCCGAGCGGACCCGCAGTTCGCGGGTCAGGGTCAGGCCGTCTTTGCCCGGCAGGCGGATGTCGAGCATCACCAGGTCGACGCTCTGGCTGGCGAGGAACGTTTCTGCCAGCTCGGCGGTGGCCGCGCAATGCACGTCGTAGCCTTCCTGGGACAGGTAGGCGTGCAGCAAATCGCGAATCAGCGGATCGTCATCGACGATCAATACCCGAGGAGTCATTGCCGGTGTCCTGCTTGTTTCTTATTAGAGGGGTGCTGCATCAGCGCCAAAGAGTAGCCACTGCTGAACAAGTGATCAACAGCTACTCGTCTGCCCGCAAAAGCGCTGACGTCCACCCGCCTGCAAACCGTCGACCCAGGCTTCGCATATCTGGATGCCCTGCTCCGGGGTAAAGGTGCCGGGATTGAGCCCCGACTCCAGCCATAAACCGTCAAGCAAGGCACTGAGGCTGATGGCGGCGAGGTCCGCGTCGAAGTTTTCCCAGCCCTCCTCCTGCGCCAGTTCCGTCAGCACCTTGCGCAGGATGCCGCGGTACTCACCGTAGGAATGGTCGTGGGCCTGGTTGATCGCTTCGGCGGTTTTCACCGCTCCCCAGAATGCAAGCCAGGCATCGATCAGCTGCGGATCGAGCAATTCGGCGGAAAACGAACCGCGAAAAAACGCCGACAAACGCTCCCGGGCATTGGGCGCGGCTTGCTCCATGGCGTCGCGCAACAAGGTCATCACACGCCCGGTGATCGCCATGTAAGCCTCGGCCACCAGTTCGTCCTTACCGGAGTAGTGATGGCTGATCAGCCCGACCGACACCCCGGCCTCGGCGGAAATCTTGCGGATCGACGCGCCCTGGAAGCCATGGCGCTTGAGACACACCAGCGTCGCCTCGATCAGGTTGGCTTTGCGCAACTCCGGTTCCATGCGGGAAAAACGGGCTTCCTGATTCATGGGCGACACTCCTTGGGCTCAATCGGTGGACCCGCGTTTTTGCTGCGAGCTGAACGACTGTACAGCAAGAGCACGGGATGTCTCCAGTCGCTTTCCAGTCTTAGGGACCGCGGTGCCTGCTTCGCTGGCAAGCCAGCGCCTACAGGAACTCGGGGTGCCGCACCTTTTGCACCCGACACAATCCCTGTAGGAGCTGGCTTGCCAGCGAAAGCGTCAGCACCTGCAACACAGATTCCAGATCAGTCCCGATACCCCGGCGCCACCCGCTCCAGCAAACGCAACAACGCCGACCACGCCAATTGCATCGCATCCGAGTCAGTCAACTCACCTTCTTCCAAAGGCCGTCCTGGATCGTTGAACTGCCGCTCGGTATGCGCGCAGACCTCATCCGATGGCAATACAACTTCACCGGCCGCCATCGCCGCCAACTGAATTTCACAGGCCTTTTCCAGGTAATACATGCGCAAGAATGCCTGGCTCACCGTTTCGCCAACGGCCAGCAATCCATGGTTGCGCAGCATCAACACCGGCTTGTCGCCGATGTCCGCCACCAGCCGCTGCTGCTCACTCATGTCCAGCGCCACGCCTTCGTAATCGTGGTAAGCCACGCGGCCGTAGAACTCCATGGAAATCTGGTTTACCGGCAACAATCCGCACTTCAACGCGGCGACTGCGCAACCGGATTTGGTGTGGGTGTGCAGCACGCATTGCGCATCTTCACGGGCACCGTGGATCGCGCTGTGAATCACAAAACCGGCCGGGTTGACCGGGTATGGCGACGGCTCGACAGCGTGGCCATCAAGGTCGATTTTCACCAGGTTGGACGCGGTGATCTCATCGAACATCAGCCCGTAAGGGTTGATCAGAAAGTGATGCTCCGGCCCCGGAATGCGTACCGAGATGTGGGTGAAGATCAGGTCAGTCATGCGGTAATGCGCAATCAGGCGATAACACGCAGCCAGCTCTTCTCGCAGGCGCTGTTCAGTGGCGCTGCGCTGGGAGGCCAGGTGGGTGGCGATGGTGTTCATTCTTGTGGTCTCCAGGCTGATCGGCTGGGGCAGACAGTACGGCTGGACGCGGTTGTGCGTCCAGTTACAGATCGCCCTTGGGTTTTGCATCGATCATGAGCCCGCCTTCGCTGGCAAGCCAGCTCCTACAGCCCAGGCAGTGAAGCGCTCTTCCAGCTCTTCACCATGGTCGACCCAAAAACCAACATTCGCTCTGGATCACCTTGCTTTGATCCACGGTGGCGAGCGGGCTCGACACGAAACTACTGCAAGCCATAGTAAAAAAACAAGTTGATTTTTTACTGAGGGTAAATTTCTATAGGCCAATGATAACAACACCGAAAACCTGATTCCTCTGTAGGAGCGAGCTTGCTCGCGATGGACCGGAGGGCGACGCGTTCGTCCAGACGACACGCGTTTTCGTTAACGTCCATCGCGAGCAAGCTCGCTCCTACAGGCCAGCCTGCCAGGAGTACCCGCCCCATGCCGACCTCGACACCCGCCTTTGCGCACCTTTTCGAACCCCTGGAGATTCGTGGCAAGCGCCTGAAAAACCGCATCATGTCCAGCGGGCATGACACCTCGATGCCGACCGACAATCTGGTCAATGAACAACTGATCGCCTATCACCGGGCCCGTGCGCAGGGCGGTGTCGGCCTGATCGTGTTGCAAGTGGCCGGCGTTCACGACAGTGCGCGCTATACCTCCCACGTGCTGATGGCGACCGACGATGCGTGCATCGAGGGCTACCGCAAACTCGCACAAACCTGCCACGCCCACGGCACCGTGGTGTTGTCACAAGTGTTCCATCCGGGGCGGGAAATCATGGAGTCCAGCGACGGCTTGCTGGCGGTGGCCTACTCCGCTTCGACGGTGCCTAACGAGCGGTTCCGCGTAATGCCCCGCGCACTCGACCAGACGATGATCGATGAGATCGTCGCCGGTTACGCCGCCGCTGCCCGGCGCTTGCATCAGGCCGGGATCGACGGCGTCGAAGTCGTGGCCAGCCATGGTTATTTGCCGGCGCAATTCATCAATCCCCGGGTCAACCGTCGCACCGATGGCTACAACGGCGAGCTGGAACAGCGCCTGCGTTTTCTGCGAGAAATCATTGCTGCGGTGCGTGCAGCCACCGACGAGCAGTTCATCATCGGCCTGCGCATTTGCGCCGACGAGCGCGACCCGGAGGGCCTGACCGAAGACGAATCTCTGGCCGCCGTCAAACGGCTGCAATCGCAGCTGGATTACGTGCACATCGTCGCCGGCACGTCGGCATCGCTCGGTGGCGCGGTGCATATCGTGCCGCCGATGGCGATTGAAGCGGCTTACCTGGCCAGGGAGGCCGGGACGTTCAAGGCCAGTTTGGACATCCCGCTGTTCGTCACCGGGCGCATCAACCAGCCCCAGGAAGCGGAACTGATTCTGGCTCGGGGCCAGGCCGATGTGTGCGGCATGACCCGAGCCTTGATTTGCGACCCGCAAATGCCGAACAAGACCGACACCGGTCGTGCCGAAGACGTACGTGCATGCATTGCCTGCAATCAGGCGTGCATCGGACACTTTCACAAGGGCTTGCCGATTTCCTGCATCCAGCACCCGGAAACCGGGCGTGAGCTGATTTTCAGTGAACGCAAACCGACGCCGCATCGCAAGCGCATCATGATCGCCGGCGGCGGCCCGGCGGGTATGAAAGCCGCTGCCGTCGCCGCCCAGCGAGGGCATGAAGTGACACTCTACGAAGCCAGTTCACAACTCGGCGGTCAGGTGTTGCTCGCACAGTTGCTGCCTCGACGCAGCGAGTTCGGTGGCGCCAGTACCAACCTGCAAAGGGAGATGGAATTGGCCGGCGTGCGTGTCATCCGCAATACCCGTGTTGATCGAGCGTTGGTAGAAAGAGAAAAACCCGACGTGGTGATTGTCGCGACTGGCGCCGAGCCCTACTGGCCGGCGTTCGAACGGGGCGGCGAATTGCAGGTGGTGGATGCCTGGCAGGTGTTGCGCGATGAAGTGCAGATCGGCCGTTCAGTGGTCGTCGTCGACTGGCGCTGCGACTGGATCGGCCCCGGCATCGCCGAACGTCTGATCCGCGCCGGGCATCAGGTGCAACTGGCGGTCAACGGCACCCATTGCGGGGAAAACCTGCCGCTGTACGTACGCGATCAACTGGCCGGCGAGCTGCATAAACTGGGTGTGCCAATCACGCCCTATGCGCGGTTGTATGGCTGCGATGACAACACCGTCTACCTGCAACACACCGCCAGCGGCGAACCGATGCTGATGGAAAACATCGACACGCTGGTGTTGTGCCAGGGCCATCAACCGGTGGATACCCTGGGCGAAGAGTTGCAAGGGTTGGTGGAATTTCGTCGCATCGGCGATTGCCTGGCACCGCGCACCGCTGAAGAAGCAATCTATGAAGGTTTGAAAGTCGCCTGGGCGCTTTAAGGCTGTTTATACTCCGGGGCTTTCACGGCTAACACCGCCCCTGTAGGAGCGAGTCTGCTCGCGATAGCGTCAGTACATTCAACATCAATGTTGGCTGACCCACCGCATCGCGAGCAGGCTCGCTCCTACAGGGGATGCGATCCTCTTCCCGGTTCGGAATTTTCCATGAGCAACAACAGCAAGACACCCCCCGCAACCGGCAGCGCCGAACCGCATTTCCTCGGCACGCGCATTCGCGGCCTGCGCAAGCGCCGGGGCATGACCCTGGTCGAACTGGCGCAGCAGAGCGAACTCACCGCCGGCTATATCAGCCAGCTGGAACGCAACCTGGCGTATCCGTCGATCCCCGCGCTGTTCAACATCGCCAGAAGCCTGGGCGTGACCATCCAATGGTTTTTCGCCAGCGAAGCCGTCACCGCTCCCGAGGACGACGGCATCGTGGTGCGCAAGAACAGTCGCCTGAACGTGCATTACGAAGACGGCATCGTCGACCAGTTGCTGACCCCGCAAGCCAACCGCCAACTGGAAATGCTTCACTCGCGATTTCCGCCGGGCACCTACAGCCAGCAAAGCTACAGCCATGACGGTGAAGAAGCCGGTTACCTGCTCTCGGGGAGTTTCGAGCTGTGGGTCGGCGAACGGTATTTCCAGCTCAATGAAGGCGACAGCTTCAGCTTCTCCAGCCAGCAACCGCACCGTTACGGCAACCCTGGCGACGTCGATGCGGTGGTGATCTGGGTGATCACGCCGCCAACCTTTTAACGCCGACCACGACCGCTGGGCCCAGTGGCACTCGCACGCTTGAGCGTATCGCTCGGCAGCTCGTTGAACAAGGCGCGGTAGCTGCTGGAAAACCGGCCCAAATGCCAGAACGACCAATGCATGGCCACTTCGGCCACCGTGGTTTGCGTCGGCGTGCGGCTGAGCAGTTCGCGGCGGGCACTGTTGAGCCGGCGCAAGCGCAACCATTGGGTCGGCGCCATGCCGGCGTAGGTCTTGAAGGCGTGCTGCAGCTGACGCAGTGAAACTCCGGCAACCTGTGACAGCTCCAGCAGGTTGAGGTGTTCTTCCGGCGTGTCCGCCGCCCATTCCCCTACCCGTTTCATGATCGCCCGCTCCCCGGCGCGGCGTTGCAAGGCACCCTGGTCGAGACACACGCAGGCGTTGTCGAGAATGAACAGACAATCGTCCAGCAATTGCTGGGTCAGGGCTTCGCGACTCAGCGGATCGAACGTCTGCGAAAGGCGCGTCAGCGTGCCGCTGAGCCAGCGACTGAACAGCGCATTCTGCTGGGAATTGAGCGGTGCCATGAACAGACCTTCGAGCCGGGCGACATCCAGGCTGTGGCGCTGGACAAACTCGGGGCCGAACACCACGGCGATTTCCTGGTAGTTCTCCGGGGTGATCCAGATGTTGCGGCTTTCGCCATTCAACACGTACAGCGCGTTGTCGCTGCGATCGAAACAGAACGCCAGCGAACCCTGGGGCGCGCTGAAATTCTGCTCGACCCGGGTGTTCATCGACTCCTCGTAAATCTCCACGCCCTGAAGATCCAGATAACGCACCAGGCCCGCGAAATGCCCCGGCGACATCTGCTGGTATTGCTGCACCCAGCCGGGCGTAGCGCGGATTTGCTCGGCAACATCGGCGGTGCTGAACGCTTGGACCTGGAGGGAAGTTGAACCTGTCATGGGGCGACCTTACGCACTCTTTTGGTGCGCTTTGTGCTGCTTAAAGTGGATAGATGGAACCGCACGGCTCGCACAAGATAGTCGTCAACGCGCTACAGGGGAAGTGTCCGGCGGATGAAACCGGTCTCTCCTGGCGTTAATAAAACCAATAACGAGGTCTTTATGAATGTCCCTTTCGATCAGCTGTTCACTTGGCTGAAAGATCACAAGATTACCGAAGTCGAGTGCGTCGTCAGCGATCTGACCGGCATTGCACGCGGCAAAATTGCACCGACCAACAAGTTCCTGCATGAGCGAGGCATGCGCCTGCCGGAAAGTGTCCTTCTGCAAACGGTAACCGGGGACTTTGTCGACGACGACATCTACTACGACCTGCTCGACCCGGCCGACATCGACATGGTCTGCAAGCCGGACGCCGACGCTGTGTACGTGGTGCCATGGGCCATCGAGCCGACCGCCATCGTGATCCACGACACCTTCGACAAATTCGGCAACCCGATCGAACTGTCGCCGCGCAACGTGCTCAAGAAAGTCCTGCAGTTGTACACCGACAAGGGCTGGCGTCCGATTGTTGCGCCGGAAATGGAGTTCTACCTGACCCAGCGCTGCGAAGACCCGGACTTGCCGCTCAAGGCACCCATGGGCCGTTCGGGCCGTGCCGAAAGCGGTCGTCAGTCGTTCTCCATCGACGCCGCGAACGAATTCGATCCGCTGTTCGAAGACGTCTACGACTGGTGCGAACTGCAAGGCCTGGACCTGGACACGCTGATCCACGAAGACGGCCCGGCACAGATGGAAATCAACTTCCGTCATGGCAATGCCCTGGACCTGGCCGACCAGATCACCGTGTTCAAACGCACCATGCGTGAAGCGGCGCTCAAGCACAACGTGGCGGCCACCTTCATGGCCAAGCCGGTCGGCGATGAGCCGGGCAGCGCCATGCACATTCACCAGAGCGTGGTGGACATCGCCACCGGCCAGCCGATCTTCGCCGATGCCGCTGGCAACATGAGCGAACTGTTCCTGCATCACATCGGTGGCTTGCAGAAATACATCCCGAAAGTGCTGCCGATGTTCGCGCCGAACGTCAACTCGTTCCGCCGCTTCCTGCCGGACACTTCGGCACCGGTAAACGTCGAGTGGGGCGAAGAAAACCGCACCGTCGGCCTGCGCGTACCGACGTCCAGCCCGGACGCCATGCGCGTGGAAAACCGCCTGCCGGGCGCCGACGCGAACCCGTACCTGGCCATTGCCGCCAGTCTGTTGTGCGGTTACCTCGGCATGGTCGAGCGCATCGAACCGAGTGCTGCGGTCCAGGGCCGTGCCTATGAGCGTCGCAACCTGCGCCTGCCAATCACTATCGAAGACGCGCTGACGCAAATGGAAGAGTGCAAAACCATTGGCCGTTACCTGGGCGACAAGTTCGTGCGTGGCTATGTCGCGGTCAAACGCGCCGAGCACGAGAACTTCAAGCGGGTGATCAGCTCCTGGGAGCGTGAGTTCCTGATGCTTAGCGTCTGACGACAGCACACACGCTCCCTGTAGGAGCCGGCTTGCTGGCGAAAGACGTGGCGGGGTGTACCTGATACACCGCATTCCCCTTTCGCCAGCAAGCCGGCTCCTACAGTTCGGACAGAAAAAAATCGGGATAACCCAATAATTCCAAGAAGGTATCGATATGCGTCTTTTGAAATCCGTGGTTCCCGTCGCGATGGCGGTCCTGTTCAGTGCCGTCGCCCAGGCCCAGCCTCAGGTCAGCGTCTATAACTGGACCGATTACATCGGCGAAACCACCCTCGCCGACTTCCAGGCCAAGACCGGGATCAAGGTGATCTACGACGTCTTCGATTCCAATGAAACCCTGGAGGGCAAACTCCTTGCCGGCCGCACCGGCTATGACGTAGTCGTGCCGTCCAACCACTTCCTCGCCCGTCAGGTCAAGGCCGGTGCCTTTCTGAAACTGGACCGCGAGCAGCTGCCGAATTTCAAAAACCTCGACCCGAAATTACTGGCGTTGCTGGAGAAAAACGATCCGGGCAACTCGCACTCGGTGCCTTACCTGTGGGGCACCAACGGCATCGGCTACAACGTCGACAAGGTCAAGGCTGTGCTGGGCATCGACAAGATCGATTCCTGGGCCGTGCTGTTCGAACCGGAAAACATCAAGAAGCTCAGCGCCTGTGGCGTGTCGATGATGGATTCGGCCGACGAAGTGTTCCCGGCGATGCTCAACTACATGGGCATGGACCCACGCAGCGAGAATCCTGAAGACTTCAAAAAAGCCGAAGCCAAGCTGCTGAGCATTCGCCCTTACATCACCTATTTCCACTCGTCCAAGTACGTCTCGGACCTGGCCAACGGCGACATCTGCGTCGCCTTCGGTTACTCGGGTGATGTGTTCCAGGCCGCCAACCGGGCCAAGGAAGCCGGCAACGGCGTCAATATCGCCTATGCCATTCCCAAGGAAGGCGCCAACCTGTGGTTCGACCTGCTGGCCATTCCCGCCGACGCGAGCAACCCCAAAGAAGCCCACGCCTTCATCAATTACCTGCTCGACCCGCAGGTGATCGCCAAGGTCAGCGCCTCGGTCGGCTATGCCAACCCGAACCCGGCCGCCAAACAGTTCATGGAACCTGAACTGGTGAACAACCCCGAGGTTTACCCATCCCAGGAAGTCCTCGACAAGCTGTATATCTCCACGACCCCGCCCCAATCGATCATGCGTCTGATGACCCGGTCGTGGAGCAAAGTGAAGTCCAACAAATGAATCAGTACACCCGCGAACACACCCATTCCTATTACGCCGCGTCGGCCAGAGGCATGAAGCCGCGGCCGACCCTGGACACGGATCTGGTGGCCGACGTCTGCGTGATCGGCGGCGGCTTCACCGGCATCAACACGGCCATCGAACTGGCCCAGCGCGGGCTCTCGGTGATCCTGCTCGAAGCCCGACGGATTGGCTGGGGCGCCAGCGGGCGCAACGGCGGTCAGTTGATTCGCGGCATCGGGCATGACGTCAGCGGTTTCGCCAAACACATTGGTGCCGACGGCGTGCAATACCTTGAGCACGCCGGCATCGAGTCGGTGCAAGTGGTGGCCGATCGTATTCGCGAACACGGCATCGATTGCGACCTGCGTTGGGGCTTTTGCGAGCTGGCCAACACGGCGGCGCAGTTCACGGCGATGAAGGCCGAACAGGCCGAACTGATCAAGTCGGGCTACGCCCATGAAACCCGCTTGATCGCACCCGGGCAGATCCGTGAACACGTGGTGAATTCCGGCGTGTATGCCGGTGGCCTGGTGGACATGGGCTCGGGGCATTTGCATCCGCTGAATCTGGCCTTGGGCGAAGCGAGGGTCGCAGAAACCCTTGGCGTACAGATCTTCGAGCAAAGTCCGGTGCTGGAGTTGATCCATGGCAGCACCGCGCTAGTGCGATGCGCCGGTGGAACGGTTCGCGCCAACACCTTGGTGCTGGCGTGTAACGCGCATCTGGAAGAACTCGAACCCAAACTCAGCGGCAAGGTACTGCCGGCGGGCAGCTACATTATTGCCACCGAGCCTTTGTCAGCAGAAGCCGCCGCGCAGTTGATCCCGCACAACCTGGCGCTGTGCGATCAGAAAGTCGGCCTGGATTACTACCGGCTCTCGGCAGACCGGCGATTGCTGTTCGGTGGCGCCTGTCACTATTCCGGGCGAGATCCGGCGGACATCGCCGCCTACATGCGCCCGCAGATGCTCAAGGTGTTCCCTCAACTGGCCAACACCCGCATCGATTTTCAATGGGGTGGCAAAATCGGCATCTCGGCCAATCGCTTCCCGCAGGTCGGTCGCCTGAGCCAGCACCCTAACGTGTTCTACGCCCAGGGTTACTCCGGCCATGGCCTGAACGTGACCCATTGGTGCGCGAAACTGTTGGGCGAAGCGATCCATGCCGGTCACAGCAAAGGCTTCGACGTGTTCAGCGCCGTGCCACACATGACCTTCCCCGGCGGCCGCGCCCTGCGTTCGCCGCTGCTGGCACTGGGAATGTTGTGGTACAGGGTGCGTGAAGTGTTGGGCTGACAGCCTTTACCCTGCAGGAGCTGGCTCGTCGGCGAAGGCGGTCTGCCTGACATACCGCACCGCCCGATTCGCCAGCAAGCCGGCTCCTACACTTATTTCTATTTGCTCAATTGCGAACCACTTCTATATTGAGGAGGTGCTCTGAACTTCCTGCCTTCTGTTGAGCTTTGCCCATGGCAACTACTGATCAGCTGATCATCTGCGAGCACTGCGATTGCGTGTATGAAAAAGTGTCGCTCGCCAAACATCAGAAAACCCTGTGCACGCGCTGCGGCGGCGTGCTTCAGCGCTATAACGGCCTGACCGTGGAGCAGCGTCTGGCGCTGACGTTCACCGCTTTGATGCTCTGGGTCTTCGCCAATTTCTATCCCATCATGAGTATCAGCCTCAAGGGCCTGAAAAACAGCGCGACCCTTTGGGACTCGGTATTGGCCCTGAGTCTGGGCCCCATTACCTTCATTGCCATGGTCGCCGCCATTGCGATGATCATCGCGCCGATCATTCAGTTGATGCTGCTGCTCTGGGTCCTGGGTTTCGCCCTCACCCAACGGCGCGCACCCGGTTTCAAATTCTGCATGCGCTGGCTGGAAAGCTTGAGGCCGTGGAGCATGCTCGAAGTCTGTCTGCTGGGCGCGATGGTCGCGGTGATCAAGCTCGCCGGGTTGCTCGACGTGCTGCCCGGCATCGGCCTGATTGCCCTGGCGATTCTGAGTCTGTTGATGATCCGCATCGCCGGGCGCGATATTCGTGAACTGTGGGACATCTTATGAGCAGGCCTCCGGTCGCCGACGAACTCAATCTTTGCCTGTGCCACAGTTGTGGCCTGGCCTGCGACGTCACTCATGCGCCCCACGAATGCGAACGCTGTGGCGCACCCTTGCACCGACGCAAAACCAATTCGTTGACCCGGACCTGGGCCTACATGATCGCGGCGCTGGTGTTTTACATCCCGGCCAATCTGTTGCCGGTGATGAACACCAAAATGGTCGGCAGCGGCGCCGACAGCACGATCATGAGTGGCGTCCTGGAGTTCTGGGAAGCAGGCGCCTGGGACATCGCCCTGATCATTTTTATCGCCAGTATCGCGGTGCCCGGCGTCAAGTTCGTCGCCCTCACGTTGCTGCTGGTGAGCGTGCAACGCGAAAGCGCATGGGCGCGCAGGGAGCGCTCGACGCTGTACCGTTTCGTCGAAGTCATCGGCTACTGGTCGATGCTCGATGTGATCGTGGTCGCGCTGGTGGCCTCGCTGGTGAAGTTTCAAGCCCTGGCCGACATCGAGCCGCGTCCGGGCATTTTGTTCTTTGGTCTGGTGGTGGTGTTCACCATGCTGTCGGCGATGAGTTTCGACCCGCGCCTGATTTGGGATAAAGAGCAGCAGGACCCACAAACTGAGGAGGTCAAGGATGCAGTCGCAAACCACTAACGAGCCACAAGCTCCAGGGCAGGCCCCGATCAAGACGGGCGGCCGGTTCAGCTTTTCGCTGGTCTGGATCGTGCCGATTGTCGCGGTGCTGGTGGGGATTTCGCTGGTGGTTCACAGCATTCTGCAAGAAGGCCCCACCATTGTGGTGAACTTCAAGACCGGTAGCGGCCTGACCGCCAACAAGACCGAGGTCAAGTACCGCAACGTGGTGATCGGCCATGTCACGGACGTGGACCTGAGCAACGACCAGAAAAGCGTCAACGCCACCATCAAGTTGTCCAAGCAGGCGGAGAGCTTCACCCGCGAAGACTCACAGTTCTGGGTGGTCCGGCCGCGCATCGGGGCTGGCGGCGTCTCGGGTATCGATACGTTGCTGTCCGGCGATTACATTGGTGCCGACATCGGCCAGGCCAATGGCCGCTCGAAGCACTTTCAGGGTCTGGAAAACCCGCCGCCGATTACCTATGGCGAACCGGGCAAGCGTTTCACCTTGATCACTCAGGATCTGGGGTCGCTGGATATCGGCTCCCCGGTTTATTTCCGCAAGATCCCGGTCGGCCAGGTCGTGGCGTACGCCCTTGACCCGGACGGTAAAGGCGTGAACATCGAGTTGTTCATCCACTCGCCGCACGACAAGTACGTCACCGAAAACACCCGGTTCTGGAACGCCAGCGGGATTGACGTCAACGTCGGCGCCAACGGTTTCGCGGTCAAGACCGAATCGCTGTCAGCCATACTGGTCGGCGGCATTGCGTTCCGTGCGCCGGACTACAGCCCCAACGATAAACCTGCTGCCGCCGAATACGCCTACGAACTGTTCGACGACCAACAAACTGCCCTCGCCCCGCCCAATGGCAAGCCGCAGTACATGTCCATGCGCTTCGAACAGGCCCTGCGCGGACTCAAGGTCGATGCGCCGGTGGAATTCTTGGGCATCGAAATCGGCAAAGTGGTGTCGATCAACCTGGATTTCGACGCCAAGAAACGCACCTTCCCGGTCAATGTCGGCATTGTGATCTACCCGCAACGCCTGGGGCAGGCCCATGTCAAAATGCTCAAGGCGCTCAATCATGACCCGAGCGACGAAGCCGGTGCGGTGCGTTTGATCGGCTCATTTATCGAGAACGGCCTGCGTGCCCAGGCCCGTACCGGCAATTTCCTGACCGGCCAGCTCTACATCTCCATGGATTTCTATCCAAAAGCCGAGAAAGTTGCTTTCGATGCCAATGCGCGCCCGATCATGGTCCCGACCGTGCCGGGCAGCCTCGAGCAATTGCAGGAAAAACTCGAAGCCATGGTCGACAAGCTCAACAAGCTGCCCGTGGAGCGCATTGCCGGCAATCTCGATGGCAACCTCGTGGAACTGCGCAAAGGCCTGGTGCAATTCAACGCCAAGACGCTGCCTAACGTGTCAACCACTCTGGCTGACCTGAGCAAAACCCTGGATTCGGCCAATACCACCCTGCAATCGGCCAACTCGACCCTGGCCGAGGATTCTCCGCAGCGGGAAAAACTGGGCGAGACCCTGGATGAACTGGGACGCACATCGAGATCCTTGCGCGACCTTTCGGATTACCTGGGCCGGCATCCGGAATCGCTGCTGCGCGGCCGTCCCGACAATGCCGCACCGATGGACCTTAAAGGGCCTCCGCGCAATTGAATAAAGGAGCAACAACCATGGTTTTTCCGCTGAAGCTCACATTGGTCGCTGCGTTGGTACTGCTTGCCGCTTGCCGCAGTGACCCGATTCAGTTCCACACCCTGACCCCGGCGCAACCGGGTGTTCACTCCAAAAGCGCCGGGATTATCCAGATTGACACCCTGACCGTGCCGCCACAGGTCGATCGTCCGCAGATCGTCATTCGCGAGGGTGACAGCGGACTGGCGATTCTGGAAACCCAGTGGTGGGGTTCCAACCTCGTCGACGAATTGCGCAGCGCGTTGATCGATCAATTGACCAACAGCAATGCCCATAACCGGCAATCGGTACGGATCCACGTACAGCGTTTTGACTCCGTGCCGGGGCAATACGCGCTGATGGACGTCAAATGGCGTCTGCGCAGCGGCGGTGAAGCCGATGCCGTACGGATCATCTGCCGCAGCACCCTGAAAACGCCGTCCGGGCCTAGCATTGATGACCTGGTACTCGCACAGCAGAAAAACGTCAAGCGCCTGGCTGAGTTGATCAACCAAGCATCGGCAGGCATACAAAAAGGCTGTCCTGCATCGCAATGATTTGACGATTTTTTCTAAAGGGCGGTTGAAATTAGCCGCCCCTCAAACATGCAAATGATTCGTATTGATCTAGAATAATTGACGACGTTGCGTTGTCGATTCTCTCGACTCAGCCTGCAAGACTCTAAAAACAGGAGCTGGCGCCGCATGAATCCGCATTTCCCCGCCTTTCTGAAAAAAGCCCTGCTAGCCACTGCGCTGTTGAGCGCCGGCCACGTGTATGCCGCGGATTCCGTCGGCCTGGTGGTCTACAACGCGCAGCATGAAAGCCTGACCAAATCCTGGGTTGCGGCGTTTACTCAGGAGACCGGTATCCCCGTAACGTTGCGCAATGGCGATGACACCGAGATGGGCAACCAGATCGTGCAGGAAGGTGCGGATTCCCCTGCCGATGTGTTCCTGACCGAAAACTCGCCGGCCATGGTGCTGGTCGACAATGCCGGCCTGTTTGCCCCGGTCGACAACACCACGCTGGAGCAAGTGGACGCGGCCTACCGCCCGGCCCACGGCAAATGGGTCGGCATTGCCGCACGCTCTACGGTGTTTGTCTATAACCCGGCCAAGCTGGCGGAAGCCGACCTGCCCAAATCGATCATGGACCTGTCCGCGCCAGGCTGGAAAGGCCGCTGGGCCGCCTCACCGGGCGGTGCCGACTTCCAGGCGATCGTCGCCGCCATCCTCGAACAAAAAGGTGAAGCGGCGACCCTCGACTGGCTCAAGGCGATGAAAACCAACTTCACCGCGTACCGCGGCAACAGTTCGGTACTCAAGGCAGTGAACGCCGGGCAGATCGACAGCGGCGTGATCTATCACTATTACGCTTACGTCGATCAGGCCAAGACTGGCGAAAACAGCAAGAACACCGCCCTGCACTACTTCAAGCACAAGGATCCGGGTGCGTTTGTCAGCATTTCCGGTGGTGGCGTGCTGGCCTCCAGCAAACACAAGGAACAAGCCCAGGCGTTTCTCAAGTACATCACCGGCAAGGATGGCCAGGCTGTGCTGAAGACTGGCAAGTCGTTTGAATACGCCGTGGGCAAGGGCGCTGAATCCAACCCTAAACTGGTGCCTCTGCAACAACTCGATGCGCCGACCGTCGATGCCTCGAAACTCGACAGTAAAAAAGCCGTGGAGCTGATGACACAGGCCGGACTGCTTTAATTGATGCCGGAAATACTGCCTGCGGGGATCGCCGAGCCGATACCCGCACATTTGCGTCGACGATCCCGTGGGGTGTTCGCGGGGCGTGGCGGCGCGTGGGTAATCGGTTTGTCGGTGCTGGTTTCGTTGCTGGCACTGCTGCCGATTGCCTACGTCATTGGCGTGTCCTTGCAGACCGGTTGGGCGAGCGTTGTGACATTGGTGTTGCGCCCTCGAGTCGGTGAACTGCTGGTCAACACCGTGTTGTTGGTGCTGCTGACGATTCCGTTGTGCATCGCATTGGGCGTGACGCTGGCGTGGCTGACGGAGCGCACGAATCTGCCGGGACGGCGCTGGTGGTCGTTGCTGGCAACCGCGCCGCTGGCGGTCCCCGCGTTCGTTCACAGCTATGCGTGGGTCAGCCTGGTGCCGCCGATTCACGGGTTGTTTGCGGGTGTGCTGGTGTCGGTGATCGCCTATTTCCCGTTTCTGTACTTGCCGGTGGCGGCGACGTTGCGTCGGCTTGATCCGGCCATTGAAGACGTCGCCGAATCCCTGGGCCTCAAGCCCTGGGCGGTATTTTATCGCGTGGTGCTGCCGCAGTTGCGCCTGGCCGTTTGTGGTGGCGCGTTGCTGGTCGGGCTGCATCTGCTCGCCGAATACGGCCTGTACGCGATGATCCGCTTCGACACCTTCACCACGGCGATCTTCGATCAGTTCAAGTCCACCTTCAACGGCCCCGCCGCGCACATGTTGGCCAGTGTGCTCGCGTTGTGCTGTCTGGCCATGTTGACCGTGGAATCGGCCGCACGGGGATCGGCGCGTTACGCCCGCGTCGGTTCCGGCAGTGCCCGGGATCAACGGGTCGTGATCCTTAAAACACCGTCGACTCTTTTGTCCATGATCCTGATGGTCGTGACCTGCCTGCTCGCCCTGGGTGTTCCGTTGCTGACGCTCGGCAGGTGGCTGGTCGCCGGGGGCGCTCAAGTCTGGAACCTGCCGGAACTATTACCCGCCTTGCAACAAACCCTGTTGTTCGGCGTAGCGGGCGCGGCGCTGACCACCTGCGCAGCTATCCCGATTGCGTGGTTGTCGATTCGTTATCCCGGCCGAATGCAGCGGGTGCTGGAAAGCTGCAACTACATCACCAGCTCCTTGCCCGGCATTGTCGTGGCACTGGCGCTGGTGACGGTCACCATTCATTTCGCGCGGCCGATCTACCAGACCACGATTACCGTGCTGCTGGCGTACCTGCTGATGTTTTTGCCCCGGGCGCTGGTGAGTTTACGTGCCGGCATCGCCCAAGCCCCGGTGGAGCTGGAAAACATCGCCCGCAGCCTTGGCCGCTCACCCGCCAGGGCGCTGTGGCTGATTACCCTGCGTCTGGCTGCACCGGGCGCGGCCGCGGGCGCGGCACTGGTATTTCTGGCGATCACCAATGAATTGACCGCCACCCTGCTGCTCGCCCCGAACGGCACGCGCACCCTGGCCACCGGGTTCTGGGCGATGACCAGCGAAATCGATTACGCCGCCGCGGCTCCCTATGCGCTGCTGATGATCCTGTTGTCGCTGCCCTTGACCGGGCTCCTTTATCATCAATCGAAAAAAACGGCGGGCCGATGAACACGCTCGAACTGCATTCGCTGAGTAAAACCTACGGCACCCATCGTGCCCTGGACGACGTCAGTCTGTCAGTGCCCAGCGGCAGCCGCACAGTGATTGTCGGCCCCTCGGGCTCTGGCAAAACCACCTTGCTGCGGATGATCGCCGGCTTCGAATTCCCCGATACCGGGCGCCTGTCGCTGAACGGCCAGACGCTGGTCGACAGCACCCACGAAGTGCCGGCACACCAGCGCCTGATCGGTTATGTGCCCCAGGACGGCGCGCTGTTTCCGCACATGACCGTAGCGGCCAACATCGGCTTCGGCCTGTCGACCAAGGGCGCTGTCCGACAACATCGCATCGATGAATTGATGGACAGCGTGGCGCTGGATTCGAATATGGCCGAGCGCTGGCCTCACGAATTGTCCGGAGGCCAGCAGCAACGTGTGGCGCTGGCCCGTGCCTTGGCACAGCAACCGCGCCTGATGTTGCTGGATGAGCCGTTCTCGGCACTCGACACCGGTTTGCGGGCGGCCATGCGCAAAATGGTCGCCCGCCTGCTTGAAGAGACGGGCGTCACCACCATTCTGGTGACCCATGACCAGAGCGAAGCCTTGTCATTCGCCGATCAACTGGCGGTGATGCGACATGGCCAATTGGTGCAGTCGGGGCATCCGCTGGATCTTTACCGTTATCCCGAAGACGAACAGACCGCGCTGTTTCTCGGCGATGCCGTGGTCTTGCCGGCGCGCATCGAGGCCGGCTGGGCCCATTGTGATCTGGGGCGGATTCCGGTCAACAATCACCGCAACAACAGCGCGGCGCAGATCATGCTGCGGCCTGAACAGCTGCAATTGGTCAGTATCCTGCCGAGCGATGCAGACGTTGCCGGTTGTCGCGCAGTCGTGATCGACCGGGATTTCAGCGGCAATACCTGCACGTTGACTGTGGAGCTGCAACCTTTGGTCAATAGCGAACAACCCGGCCGATCACTGCTGGTACGCAGCTCGGGCATGTACGCGCCACCGGCCGGCAGCGCGGTTCAGGTCTCGACCATCGGCCACGCCCACGTCCTGAGCGAGGTTTGAATTCCTCGCCTCAAAGGTCGAAGCGATCAACCGCCCGGCGTCGCTCATTGTCATCACGCACATCGTAATTGGCCGTGGTCTGGATGTTGCTGTGGTGGGCCAGTTTCTGTGCAATCGACAAATCGTGTTCTTCGATCACCCGGGTAATGAATGAACGCCGGAAATCGTGGGGCATGATTTTCACCCCGACTTGCGTGCCCCGTTGCCGGGCAATGTAATAGATCGCATGTTTGGTGATGCGCTCGCGGGTGATGTGGCTGCCACGACGAATACGGTTGAACAGGAACGGATCGTCCTCCTCGCCCTCCTTCAACATGGATCGACGCAGTTCCAGCCAGGCTTCGAGTTTGGCGAAAGCCCAGGCGGGTGCGTACTTGATCAATTGTTTGTTGCCCTTGGCGGTGACGCGCAGGCTGCGCTCGGTGAAGTCGACCTGGTTCAGTTCCAGGTTCACCGATTCCGATTTACGCATGCCGGAACCGTACAGAATCGCGATGATCGCTGCATCCCGCAGGCCTTGTGGCCTCGGATCGGCGGCGCAGACCGCCATCAATTCCTTGATCAGTGTTCGCCTGAGATTGCGCCCCTGGGACAGCCGCGTCCCGGTAATGCCCTTTACCGAACGCATTTTCAACAGGTGTTCCTGAGAAATCAGGCTCATGCGCCACGCTTCGTTCATCACGCCGCGTACCGCGTTGACGTACAGCGAAGAGGTGTTCGGTGCATAACCATCCTCGCGCAAGGCCGCCACCAGCGCGATCACGTCTTCTGGCTGCAGGTTGTACCAGGGGATCTCTTCGATATCGACGTCTTCAAAACCCAAGCGGTCGGCAGCGTCCTGCAACACATAGCGCATGGTCAGCTGACTGGACGGTGCGAGACGGGCCAGATACACGGTTAGCGGGTTGGTGGAGGGAGTGCGCGAATCAGCATCGGGTAAGTCAATCAAACGAAACGGCCTTGAAATAGAGAGGTGCATCTATAAACGAAAAATGGTGTGGGTCCAGCAATGGCCGTTACGCTGCCGGTCATGGCCGGGAAAGTCAACGCCATGCCGACCAAACCGGGGGGTGGCGCATACACAAAAGCCTGTGACGAGGGCGCTTGCTCCGGCTGGAGCCCGCAATAGTCCGCTCTCAGGGCCGCAGCACAGCCCAACGCAAGCAAGCTTCCTCGCCACAGGTTCAACGTTGCGTTTACAGTAGCCTCCGGGATTGGGCTGAAACCGGCTCAATCGAATAAGGACGTTCCCCGTGACCAGTTACTCCCCCCTGATCCGCCGCTTGCTGGTCTGCTCGCTGACCATCGTCGTCAGCCGCGCCATCACCAGCCCGCTGCTCACGCTGTTCGTCAGCGACAAACTCGGCCTCAACCAACAGGACGTTGGTCTGCTGCTCGGCATCGCCGTATTTGTCGCCACCCTGCTATCGCTTTACGGCGGCTACATCATTGATCGCTTCGAAAAGCGCCGGCTGTTGATCCTCGCGATGCTCTCCAGCGCCGTTGGCCTGGTCCTGCTGACCTTTGCCGAGAACCTCTACCTGACCACGGTCACCCTGATCGTCACCGAAACCGCGTCAGCGCTGTTCCTGATCGGTTCCAAAGCGATCCTCAGCGACAATTTGCCCATGGGCCAGCGTGCCAAGGCATTTTCCCTGAGCTATACGCTGACCAACATCGGTTACGCCGTGGGACCGATGTTCGGTGTATTGATCGCCAGCCGCTTCACCAGTGCGCCGTTCCTTATCGCATCGGCCATTGCCTTTTCAAGCATTTTCCTGATGATCGGGATCCCGAAAGACCCTGCCCGTGCGCCTGATTCGGGTCAGGTCCAAAGCTTCCTCAAAACCCTGATCACCCTGAAAAACGACCGCACCCTGATCATGTTCACCGGTGGTTGCCTGCTTAGCACGGTGGTCCACGGCCGGTTTACCTTTTACCTGTCGCAATACCTGCTGGTGACCAGCGACTCGCGACACACCATGCAAATCATGGCTGCCCTGCTCGCCTGCAACGCCATCAGCGTCATCCTGCTGCAATACCAGATCGGGCGTTTGCTCAAGCGCGAGCACTTGCGCCAATGGATCGTCGCGGGCACCGGCCTGTTCATTCTTGGCCTGATCGGCTTCAGCCTCGCAGAAAGCCTGGTGAGCTGGTGCGTGGCGATGTTCATTTTCACCCTGGGCGAAATCATCATCTATCCGGCAGAATTTCTCTTCGTCGACACCCTCGCTCCAGAAGACTTGCGTGGCAGCTACTACGGCGCGCAGAACCTGGCAGCACTGGGTGGTGCAGTGAGCCCGGTGATTTGCGGGTTCCTGCTGATGCATACACCAGCGCCGACCATGTTTTACGCCATGAGCGTTCTTGCCGCTGTGGGTGGGCTGTTGTGTTTCATCAGTGGCCGAGGCCATACAGCAAAATTAATGCACTGAAAGCTCATTAATATGAATTTGTAAGTAAATGGATTGAACGGCACACTGTGCCCGTTCCTCCCCCAATAGTTGGAACAACTTAAAGGGCTTTCTGGGTTTCCCAGCTAAGCCTTTTTTTTGATTGAATTTTTTTGCTCACGGAGCGTTTTCGAAATGTTTGCCCGCTGGTTGCCTGCCGCTATCAACACCCGACCCACTGAATGGAGCCGTGCCGCTATCGGCATGGCGCTGGGGACGCTGCTGACCGTCTGGCTTTGCGCTCAGGTGTTCGGCATCCAGGTGGCACAACATCTGATCGGTCCACTGGGCGCTTCGGCGGTGCTGTTGTTCGCGGTATCCTCCGGCGCACTGGCGCAGCCCTGGTCGATTCTGGGTGGCTATCTGTGCGCCGCCGTGCTGGCATTGCTGGTAGCGCACCTTTTGGGTCGCACACTGGCCACGGCGTGTCTGGCGGCAGGCATGGCACTGATTCTGATGTGCTGCCTGCGTTGCCTGCATCCACCGGCCGGCGCGTTGGCGCTGATTCTGGTGCTGGCCGATCCGGCGACCATTGCCATGGACTGGAAAGCCCTCGCACCGGTGATGCTCAGCGCGGCGACGATGCTGCTCAGCGCACTGGCCTACAACAACCTGACACGCGTTCGTTACCCCAAACGCGCCAGTGAACCAGCGGCCGTGATTGCGGCGGACCATCCGCCAATCGACAGCCAGGCCATTACTGCCCAGGACCTGAAAAAGGCGCTGGCCGAGATGGAAGCGTTCTTTGACGTGACCCCTGAAGACCTTGAGCAACTGATCCACGCCAGTGAGTTGCACGCCCGCCGCCGCAGCGTCGGCGAGGTGCTGGCGCCACGGCTCTGATCTGGCTGGCGGACAGCTTGTTTTGCTGTGACAAGAGGCTTCTGGCATCCTGCGCGTCCATTTTCTGACCCGGCCCGCCTTCAGGCACGCAAATCACCATGACCGCCTCCGAAAAAGCCCCCGTTCCACGCCACAATGATTTGATCTACGGACTCGACGACCGCCCGCACCTGACCGCCACGGTGTTCGCTGCCCTGCAACACGTGCTGGCCAGTTTCGTCGGCATCATCACGCCGACACTGATCATGGGCAGCGCCCTGGGTCTGCAAAGCGAAGTGCCGTACCTGATCAGCATGGCGCTGTTCGTCTCCGGCCTGGGTACCTTTGTTCAGGCGCGGCGCTTCGGCCCCGTCGGTTCTGGCCTGTTGTGCCTGCAAGGCACCAGTTTCTCGTTCATCAGCGTGATACTCAGCGCCGGGTTCATGGTCAAGGCTCGGGGTGGTGGCACCGACGAGATCCTTTCGACGATCTTCGGTGTGTGCTTCTTCGCCGCTTTCATTGAAGTGGTGTTGAGCCAATTCATTGGCAAATTGCGCATGCTGATCACCCCGGTCGTCACCGGCACCATCATCACCCTCATGGGTTTGTCGCTGATCAAAGTGGCCATGACCGACATCGCCGGCGGCTTCGGTGCGCCTGATCTGGGCGCTGCCAGTCACCTGGCGTTGGCGGCACTGGTGCTGGGGACCATCGTGGTGTTGAACCGGGTGGATGTGCCGTTTTTGCGCCTCGGGGCGATTGTGATCGGTTTGACCCTGGGTTATTTCGTCGCCTGGCTGATGGGCCAGGTGAATTTCTCCAGCCTGCCCGACGTGCCGCTGATGAGCTTGCCGGTACCGTTCAAATACGGATTTTCTTTCGACTGGGTGGCGTTTGTGCCCGTGGCGGTGATTTTCCTGGTGTCGCCGCTGGAAGCTGCCGGCGACCTAACCGCCAACTCGATGATCTCCCGCCAACCGGTCAAAGGCCCGCTGTACATCCGCCGGATCAAATCCGGCCTGCTCGCCGACGGACTCAATTCGGCCATGGCCGCGGTCTTCAACAGCATGCCGATGGTGACCTTTGCCCAGAACAACG
This sequence comes from Pseudomonas sp. P1.8, assembly GCF_001269805.1. Lineage (NCBI taxonomy): Bacteria > Pseudomonadati > Pseudomonadota > Gammaproteobacteria > Pseudomonadales > Pseudomonadaceae > Pseudomonas > Pseudomonas sp. P1.8. The sequence goes on along the minus strand of NZ_LHVM01000013.1, from coordinate 328,647 downwards.
GCGTGATCCAGCTCACCGGCGTGGCCAGTCGTTACGTGGCGTTTTTTATCGCCGGCCTGTTGGTGGTACTGGGATTGTTCCCGATGATTGGCGCGGTACTGCAACTGATGCCCAAACCGGTACTGGGTGGCGCCGAGCTGGTGATGTTCGGCACCGTCGCCGTGGCCGGGATCAAGATCCTCGCCGAAGCCGGCCTGCATCGGCGCAACATGCTGATTGTCGCGATCTCCCTCGGCATGGGCCTGGGCGTGGCCGCCGTTCCCGAGGTGTTGCGCGAACTGCCGATGGCGCTGCATAACATTTTCGAGTCGCCCATCACGGTCGGCGCGCTGTGCGCTATCGTTCTAAATATCTTCCTGCCCGAAGAGTTCCTCGAACTGGAAGAAGACGAATTCGACCCGGAAGCCTCGGTGCTTCAGGTGATGCAAAACCCGGATGTGACCGCCAAGGATGAACCCGCAACACCTGCGGTGGTCGCACAGTAGAACCGCTGGACGAGCTCAAGGGCTGAGCCGCTGACGGTCCAGCCCTTTTTTTCGAGAGCACCCCCATGCGCAGCGTCCACGCAGTCCTGATTTCCCTCCTGCTCTGCCTGAGCGCCTGTTCGTCCCTGCCCAACCGTGACCCGCTGAAAATCAACGTAGTCGGCATCGAGCCACTGCAAGGTCAGGGCATGGAAGTGCGTTTTGCCGTGAAGATCCGCGTGCAGAATCCCAACGACTACAACCTCACCTACAGCGGTGTCGCACTGGACCTGGACATCAACGGCCAACCCTTCGCCTCCGGCGTCAGCGACGAGCGCGGCAAGATCGGACGTTTTTCCGACGTGATCGTGAGCGTGCCGGTAAGCGTCTCGGCGTTTTCGGTGATCCGCCAGACCTACGGCATCAGCCAGCTGAAAACCCTTAACAACATGCCCTACGTATTGCGCGGCAAACTCTCGGGAGGGGTTTTCAACACCAAGCGCTTCATCGATAGTGGCACACTCAACCTGCCGGCATCGACGACCGGTGCCAGGTGAAGCCTGACTCAAGGAGCGACACCCCCAATGGAAGCTACCCCTACGCTTCATACCGAGCGCCTGATCCTGCGGCCGCTGGAGCTGGCCGATGCCGAAGCGATCCAGCAACAATTCCCCCACTGGGAAGTGGTGCGTTACCTCAACGAGTTTGTTCCATGGCCTTATCCGGCAGACGGTGCACTGACATATCTGCGTGACAATGCGTTACCGGCGATGGCCCGGGGCTCTGAATGGCACTGGTCGATCCGACTCAAGTCAGCGCCGGAACAACTGATCGGCAACATCAGTTTGATGAACGAACAGGACAACAACCGCGGCTTCTGGCTCGGTCCGAAGTGGCAAGGTCAGGGCTTCATTAGCGAGGCCAGTGAGGCTGTCACCGATTTTTGGTTCGAAACCCTTGGCCGCTCAGTGCTGCGTGTGCCGAAAGCCGCGCCGAACACCGGCTCGCGCAGGCTCTCCGAACGCACGGGGATGCGCTTGATCCATACCGACGAAGGTCGATTCGTCGGCGGGATATTTACGAAAGAAACCTGGGAAATCACTCGCGAAGAATGGCTGCAACAGCGCTGAATTCACTCTGCCTCATTAAGAATCAGGCTGCGGTAATGCCCGGGATTTGACCCTGACCACTTGCGAAACGCCTTGTAGAACGAACTGGCATCGGCAAACCCGAGACGCGTGGCGATTTCGGCGAAGCTGATGGCCGGTTCCGCCAGCCAGACAATCGCCAACTCCTTGCGCACGCTGTCCTTGAGGCCTTGGTAGGTCTGGCCCTCTTCGGCCAGTCGACGGCGCAAGGTCGAGGCTGACATGCACAGGCGTTGCGCCAGGGCCTCGGTTTCTGGCCAGCGTTCGGCGGGAAGTTGCCGTAGATCTTGTTTGATCCGGCTGGAGAGGCTCTCCGGATCCCGGTATTTGACCAGGATATTGGCCGGTGCATGGGCCAGGAAACGCTTGAGCTCTTCGGGGCTGCGCTTGATCGGCGCGTCCAGGCAATCGGCGGAGAAAATCATCCGCGTGCGCGGGCGGTCAAAACGCAGGTTCTCGGAAAACATCACCTGGTAGTCATCGCAGAAGTCCGGCTGGGGGCAGCGCAATTCGATGGCCAGGATCGGAATTCGCCGTCCCGCCAGCCAGCACGCGACCCCGTGGACGATCATCCAATAGGTGAAATAAGTGAAGGCCCGGCGCGGGTCTTTGCCGTCTTCGAGCAGCACGATTTCCGCCAGGCTTTGTTGACGCACCAACTCGGCGGGCATGTTTTCAAGCATCAGGGACAGGAAACCCAAACCGCTGATGAGGCCCGTTGCCAGGCTCGGCTGGACCATGGCGCAACGGCAGAGAAACGCCAGGCTGCCGGATTTGAGCTTGCGCGGGTCCATGCCAAAAAACTCATCGTCCCCGCGCCGTGCCAACAACCGCCACAGACGCGCGTAAGCGGTAGCCGGCACGCGGCCATCGGCGCTTGCCAGTAGCTGCGGATCAATGCCGACCTTGTTCAGCACATCTTCAGTGGCGATGCCCGGCGCGCAGCTTTGCAGCAGCGCTTCACGCACCAGTTGAATGGAAATGGTGTCTTTTTCCGACATTGACCGAGGCGAGCCTGTTGTTGTTTTGAGTGGTGGGCATATTAGCGCAGCCCGTTCGCGCAATGGAGATCCTGTGGGAGCGGGCTTGCCCGCGATTGCAATCGATCATTCAACATCAATGTTGAATGTTATGACGCCATCGCGGGCAAGCCCGCTCCCACAGGGATTTTGGTGTTCTTGAGATCGTTCAGGTTAGGTTCAGGTAAATGTCAATCAGTGGCATATGTGAATGAGTGTCATTATGTTACAACTTAGCACCCTATCTAAATCCGAGACGTTGCTGAATGCTCGTTCCTTTTCTGATCATGCTGCGCGAAGGCATCGAGGCCGCGCTGATCGTCGGCATCATCGCCAGCTACCTCAAACAGACCGGCCGCGGGCAGTGGATGCCGGCCGTGTGGATCGGTGTCTTCCTCGCCGCCGCCCTCGCCCTGTTGGTCGGCGGTGGCCTGGAACTGGTCAGCGCTGAATTCCCGCAGAAACAACAGGAACTGTTCGAAGGCATTGTCGGGCTGGTGGCCGTCGGCATTCTCAGTTCCATGGTGTTCTGGATGCGCAAGGTCGCGCGCTCGATCAAGCATTCACTGCACGTCTCCCTCGACCATGCCCTGGCCGGTTCAACACATCAGCTGATCGCGCTGATCGCCATGGTGTTTTTCGCCGTGGCCCGCGAAGGCCTGGAAACGGTGTTTTTCCTGCTGGCGGTGTTCCAGCAAAGCGAAGGTCCGGCCGCTCCGGTGGGTGCCCTGTTCGGCCTTGTCCTGGCCATCGTCATCGGTTTCATGATTTACGGCGGTAGCCTGCGCCTGAACCTGGCTGCATTTTTCCGCTGGACCGGGTTATTTATTCTCGTGGTTGCCGCGGGCATTCTCGCCAACTCCGTGCAGGCGCTGCATGAAGCCGGGGTGTGGAATCACCTGCAAACCGTGCTCTTCGATATCAGCGCCACGCTGCCGATGGACGGCCCGCTGGGCTCGGTACTGGCCGGCATGTTCGGCTATCAGGACGCGCCGACCGTCAGCACCCTCGGCGCTTATCTGATTTACCTGCTGATCGCGCTGGTGATGTTCTTTCTCCCGGCGCCGGCGCTTTCGAAAACTCCGTCTTCTGTTTCCAGCCAGTAAGGGCAACCATGCCAAACCAAGCCCCACCCCAGGCGTCCCCACCCCATGCCTTGCGCTGGGCAGTGGTCGGTTCGGTGATCGTGATGATCGCCGCCGGCGGCCTGTTCTACTACGCCTCGACCATGGCCGCGGCCAAGCGCCTGGCCAATCATGACGAGGTGCTGGTGACTATTCATCCGCACAGCTGTGAGCCTAATACCCTGACGGTCCCCGCCGGGCGCGCCAGCTTGCGCATCGTTAATCGTTCCGATCGTGCGGTTGAATGGGAAATCCTCGACGGTGTGCTGGTGATCGAAGAGCGCGAGAACATCGCACCCGGCCTCAGTCAGGTGATTAACGCGAACCTGTTGCCCGGCGACTACGCCATCACGTGTGGCCTGTTGAGCAACCCGCGGGGCACCTTGCACGTCACGCCGACCGCGGCGTCCGATGCCGCCGCCAAGGCAAAGCCGTCGATGCTGAAATTTGTCGGACCATTGTCGGAATTTCGCGTGTACCTGAGCACTCAAGGCTCGGTGCTGATCAAAGCGGTCACGGTACTGGAACAAGCAATCGCCTCCGGTGATCTGGCTCAGGCACAGGCGCTGTACGTGCCGGCCCGCGTCGCCTATCAGCGCATGGCCCCGGCCGCGCAGCGCCTGGCTGAACTGGACAACAGCATCAATGCCCGCGCCGACTATTTTGAAAAGCGCGAGCAAGACCCGGCCTTCGCCGGTTTCCACCGCCTCGAATTCGCGCTGTTCCAACAACGCAATCTCGACGGACTGACACCGAATGCCCTGCGTCTGCTGACGGACGTCACCACCCTCAAACAACAGCTGCTGGCCCAGTCGCTGCCACCGGAGCAATTGGTGAGCATCATCGTGCGCAACCTCAACAGCATCGCCGAAGTCCGCGCCCTCAACGGTGAAGAGGAACGCTACAGCCACAGCGACCTGAACGGTTTCGCCGGCAATCTCGATGCGGCCCGCAAAGTTGTCGACCTGTTGCGCCCGCTGCTGACCACGTCTGCGCCCGGGTTACTGCCGACAATCGATGACGCCCTCAATGCGTTCGACGCCGAACTGAACCGTTTCAAGGTCAACGACGGCTACGCCAGCTATGACAGCGTCAACACCGCGCAACGTCAACAGATCGCCGACAAAGCCACGGCACTGGCCAGCGCACTGGATGCCATCGACCCCGCCCTTGGCCTTGGTGGCCTGACAGCAGAAGGCTCCAAACGATGAACGATTCAGAACCATGCAACTTCCAGCGACGTCGAGTCTTGATGGGCATGGGCGCCGCCGGTGTCGCCCTCGCCGGCTCGGCGCTGAGCTGCCCGGTCATGGCGGCAACCCCCGCGCAAGTCACCGCGGCGCCGAGCAGCGACCGTACCGAAGATCGTCACGCGTTCCACGGCAAACACCAAAGCGGCATCGTCACGCCGCGCCCGGCGTCGGGCATGCTGGTGTCGTTTGATGTTCTGGCCAGCGACCGCGAAGACCTTGAGCGCCTGTTCCGTACCCTGAACGAACGCATCGCCTTTTTGATGAAGGGCGGCCCGGTGTCCCAGATCGATCCGAAGCTGCCCCCCGTGGACTCGGGCATCCTCGGCCCCGTTGTCACACCGGACAACCTGACCATCACCGTGTCGGTGGGCGAGTCGCTGTTCGACGAACGCTTCGGCCTCGCCGATGTAAAGCCCAAGCGGCTGACCCGCATGGTCGGTTTTCCCAATGATGCGCTGGAGGCCGACTGCTGCCACGGCGATTTGAGCCTGCAATTGTGCGCCAACACCACCGACACCAACATCCACGCCCTGCGCGACATCGTGAAAAACCTGCCGGACTTATTACTGGTGCGCTGGAAACAGGAAGGCAGCGTGCCGCCCCAGGCCCCGGCGAAACCCGGCGTACCGGCACAGAGCGCGCGCAATTTTCTGGGTTTTCGCGACGGCTCAGCCAACCCAGATTCCAACGATGCCAAAGCGATGGACTCCGTTGTCTGGGTGCAACCGGGCAGCGATGAACCGGCGTGGGCGGCCAACGGCAGCTATCAGGCCGTGCGGATCATCCGCAACTTCGTCGAGCGCTGGGACCGTACGCCATTGCAGGAACAGGAAAGCATTCTCGGTCGGGTCAAAAGCACCGGCGCACCCATGGGCGGCAGCCACGAAAGCGAAATCCCGGATTACACCAACGATCCGGCAGGCAAGCTGACCAAGCTCGACGCACATATCCGCCTGGCCAACCCGCGCACCACGGCGAGCCAGACCAACCTGATCCTGCGTCGGCCATTCAACTATTCCAACGGTGTGAACAAGAACGGTCAGCTCGACATGGGTCTGCTGTTCATCTGCTACCAGAGCGACCTGGAAAAAGGCTTCATCACCGTGCAAAACCGCCTCAACGGCGAACCGCTGGAGGAATATCTCAAGCCCGTCGGCGGCGGGTATTTCTTCACGTTGCCCGGTGTCATCGGCGACCAGGATTTCATCGGTCGTTCGCTGCTGAACGCTACACACAACAAAACCACTGCCTAACCGCCACAACGATCCTCACGGAACCGCCCCATGAAAAAGTCGCCCCTCGTGTTACTGCTGATCCTTGGCTTGCTCAACACCCCGTTTTCGGCGTTCGCGGCCACCGCGCCGCTGGACCTGGTGGGGCCGGTCTCGGACTATAAGATATACGTCACTGAACAACTGGATGAGCTGGCCAGCCACACCCGGCAATTCACCGACGCCATAAAAAAAGGTGACCTGGCCACCGCGAAAAAACTCTACGCGCCGACTCGCGTGTATTACGAGTCGATCGAGCCGATTGCCGAGCTGTTCAGTGACCTGGATGCGTCCATCGACTCCCGCGTCGACGATCACGAGAAAGGTGTGATGGCCGAAGACTTCACCGGGTTCCACCGCCTTGAATACTCGCTGTTCTCGGAAAAAAGTACCGAAGGCCTGGGCGAACTGGCCGACGGCTTGAACAAAGACATCAAAGACCTGCAGGCCCGCGTGGCCGGCCTGACCTTCCCGCCTGAAAAAGTGGTCGGTGGTGCTGCCGCACTGCTGGAAGAAGTCGCTGCGACCAAGATCTCCGGTGAGGAAGATCGCTACAGCCACACCGACCTGTATGACTTGCAGGGCAATATCGACGGTGCGAAGAAAATCGTCGACCTGTTCCGTCCACAGATCCAGAAACAGGACGCCGGGTTCGTGGCCAAGGTCGACAGGAATTTTGCGACCGTGGACAAGATCCTGGCCAGGTACAAGACCAGCGACGGTGGTTTCGAGACCTACGACAAAGTGAAGGAAAAGGACCGCAAGGCGCTGGTCGGGCCGGTTAATACGCTGGCTGAAGATTTGTCGACGATGCGTGGGAAGCTGGGGTTGAACTGAGTGTTGTAGCGCTTTAAGGGCCTCTTCGCGAGCAGGCTCGCTCCCACAGGGGTTGTGGGAGCGAGCCTGCTCGCGATTGCATTGAAGGCGACGTTACCGCTCAAAGAATACGGTAAAGCAACCGCTCAATACGCACGCGACTGACCCGCTTGAGGAACTTGGCCACGCCCGCCGGGTATTCGGCGAGGGTTTCCAGATCCTGATAGCGCTCGATGCGCCGGGTGTGCTGGAAGATTTCGGCCAGCTCCTTGCGGCGCGGTTCCAGCAACTGGCTGTGCGGATCATCGATCAGCAAGGCGTTTTCCAGGTCGAGGCGGAATGCGCGCGGGTTGAGGTTGTTGCCGGTCAGCAAGGTGTAGCGCTGATCAATCCACATGCCTTTGAGGTGATAGGTGTTGTCGCCATCGTGCCACAGGTGCAGGTTCAACTGACCGCTGTCGATGTTGCGCTGATGGCGCTTGGCAAACCGGCGCAGGCTGATCTCGTACAGGTATGGCAGCGCCGCGATCACCTTGAACGGTTCGCTCGGCGGAATGTAGAAGTCGTTGGCGGTCTTGTCGCCGACCACGATGTCGATCTTCACCCCCCGCGCCAGTGCCCGGTTGATTTCCCGGGTCACGGCCAATGGCAGGTTGAAGTACGGCGTACAAATGGTCAGTTGATGCTGGGCACTGGCGATGAGTTCGCAAATCACCCGGCTCAACGGGTTGTTCTTGCCAACGCCGAGCAACGGGCTGACGGTCAAACCGTTCTTGAGCGTGGTGCCCGCCGTGGTGTCGTACGCCGCGTGCTTGAGACGGCTGCGCAAGTCACCGATATCGTTGCGCAGGCTGCGGGTGGTCGGCAGGTTCGGCAAGTCGAGGCGATGCACCGCTTTGGATGCGACCAGGCCGTGTTGCACCAGGTGATGCATCGAATCGGCCAGTTCGCGGTTCTGGATCAGGTGATAACGGTCGTAGCGGTACTTGTCGAACTTGTGCAGATAAACGTTGTTCAGACTCGCGCCGCTGTAGATCACGCAATCATCAATGACGAAGCCCTTGAGGTGCAACACGCCGAACAGTTCGCGGGTCTGCACCGGGACGCCATACACCGGCACTACACTTGCGTGGGTGCGAGTCATTTCCTGATACCACGCCGAGTTGCCCGGCTGTTTGCCGGCACCGATCAGACCGCGCTGGGCGCGCAACCAGTCGACAACGACCACCACGTCCAGCTCAGGACGTGCGGCTTTCGCTGCGTGCAGGGCATCGAGAATTTCCTGGCCGGCTTCGTCCTGTTGCAGGTACAACGCGACGATATAGATGCGCTGGGTCGCGCTGGCGATTTTTTCCAGCAGGCAACGACGAAATTCGGCAGCGCCGGAAAGGATGCTGACGGCATCGGCGGTCAGCGCAAAACTGCGTAGTTTTGGCAGCAGGGAGCGTTTGAAAAGCGACGGCATAGGGCTCGCAATGGGTCGAATCCGAAGAACCCAAGAGCTTACACCATCGATGGGGTTGGGTCTTGTTACGGTCTGTAATGGCCTCTTCGCGAACAGGCTCACGCCCCCATTCAACGGCATTCTCTTGTGGGAGCGAGCGTGCTCGCGAAAGCCATTTATCAGGCATCAACGCATTGGTATTGCAAAAAGAGGACCTTCACTCTGAAGATCAAAATCTGCTCGACCCTTGTTTGAATTTCAACTTGATACGGAGCCTTGAAATGTCTGATGCCAACGTTCGCCCGCCATTGCCGCCCTTCACCCGTGAATCGGCCATTGAGAAAGTCCGTTTGGCCGAAGACGGCTGGAACTCCCGCGAGCCGGAGCGCGTGTCCCTGGCCTACACCCTGGACACCCAATGGCGAAACCGCGCCGAGTTCGCCCATAACCGCGAAGAAGCCAAAGCCTTCCTGACGCGCAAATGGGCCAGGGAACTCGACTATCGCCTGATCAAGGAGCTCTGGGCCTTTACCGACAACCGCATCGCAGTGCGTTTTGCCTATGAATGGCACGACGACTCGGGCAACTGGTTTCGTTCCTATGGCAACGAAAACTGGGAGTTCAACGAGGATGGTTTGATGGCGCGACGGTTTGCCAGCATCAACGACATGCCGATCAAGGAAAGCGAGCGCAAGTACCACTGGCCGCTGGGGCGGCGACCGGATGATCATCCAGGGCTGTCAGATCTAGGCCTGTAAACACGCACTTTATGCAGGAGCTGGCTTGCCAGCGAGGCGGCCGGCCTGACACACCGCGTCGTCTGGTTCGCCAGCAAGCCGGCGCCTACAGCATCAGCCCTCGCGCCGGACCTGTAGGAGCTGGCTTGCCAGCAAGCCGGCTCCTACAGGATCTGCGATCCGCTCCTGCATTGGTTTTGTGTTGTACAGATGAGTAAGATGTCGCCCCTTCCCCGCAGCCCCTTTCTGCACCCGCCGAATAAGCCGATCCCATGCCCTTCGAACTCAGTGTTGACCTCTCCACCCTGGCCATTCTCGCCCTTGTCGCTTTTGTTGCCGGTTTCATCGATGCCATCGCCGGCGGCGGCGGTCTGTTGACCACACCAGCCCTGCTGACCGCCGGCCTGCCTCCGCACCTGGTCCTGGGCACCAACAAACTCAGCTCGACCTTCGGCTCGGCCATCGCCAGCTTTACCTTCTATCGCCGCAAGCTGTTCCATCCCGCACAGTGGGTTCACGCCATCGTCGGCACGTTGGTGGGCGCACTGATCGGTGCCATCGTCGCGCATTACCTGCCAGCGGAATGGCTGAACAAGATGCTGCCGGTAATCGTTTTCGCCTGTGGCGTTTATCTGTTGTTTGGTGGTACGCCGAAAGCGCCGCTGGACAGCGACGCGCCGATCAAGAAGAAGTGGCAATCGACACAGGGCTTCAGCCTCGGCTTCTATGACGGCGTGGCCGGTCCGGGCACGGGCGCGTTCTGGACCGTCAGCAGCCTGCTGCTCTACCCTATCGATCTGGTGAAGGCCAGCGGTGTGGCGCGCAGCATGAACTTCGTCAGCAACGCGGCGGCGCTGTCGGTGTTCATCTTTTCCGGTCAGGTGGACTGGATCATCGGCCTGTGCATGGGCTCGTCATTGATGGTCGGCGCCTTCTTCGGCGCCCGCACCGCCATCAGCGGGGGTGCGAAGTTCATTCGTCCGGTGTTCATCACCGTGGTGTTGGGTCTGACCGTGCGTTTAGCCTGGCAACACTGGTTCAGCGTGGCCTAAACGCCGCGCCACATACACGTCGATCAGGTAACGGGCAATCGAGCGCGACGCCGGCAACGGCGGCAACGCGTGCACGTTGAACCACTGGGCGTCTTCGATCTCGTCTTCCTGACACACGATCTCACCACCGGCGTATTCGGCATGGAAGCCGAGCATCATCGAGTGCGGGAACGGCCAGCACTGGCTGCCCAGGTACTGGATGTTCCTGACCTCGATGCGCACTTCCTCGCGTACCTCGCGGATCAGACAATCTTCGGCCGACTCACCCGGCTCGGCAAAACCGGCCAGTGTGCTGTAGACCCCCGTGACGAAGCGCGGTGAACGCGCCAGCAGGATTTCATCGCCCCGGGTGACCAACACGATCATGCTCGGCGAGATGCGCGGATAACTGCGCATCTCGCATGGCTGGCAATACATTGCCCGCTCTCGCGGCACTTGCGTCATGGCCTGCCCGCAATTGCCGCAAAAGCGATGCTCGCGTGCCCAGGTGCCGATCTGCGCGGCGTAACCCAGCACTTTATAGACCGTGTGATCACCGTCCAGCATGAATGCCCGCAGACCTTTCCAGTTGCAACCCGGCACGTCGCTGTGGCTGCGCAGTTCCAGCAGATAAACCGGCTCTCCATCGAGATGACCGATGCCGTGTTCAGCCAGAATCGACAAGTCCTGGCGCTTGAGCCATTCCCTTGGGAACAGCGCGCCGTTGTCGTCGAACAAAAAGCCTTCAGGGCTGCGTGCGACAGCCCAGCCGCCGGGTTGGTCTGTGTCCAGTACTGCGGTGGTCCAGCGAGAAATCATGGTCAATCAATCCAGGAATTCGGGTTTCTGTTTGCTCATATGGGCAGCCATGGCCACGCGAAGATCAGTGGATTGCAACATGGCGGCGTTCCAGGTAGCGATGTATTCGAGGCCGTCATCGATGCGATGGTCGCGCATGTAGCTGATCATCTCCTTGGTGCCGGTGACGGCAATCGGCGACTTTGCGGCGATTTCGCCGGCAATGCCCATGACGCCGTCGAGCAGGCTGGCGCTGTCGCTGTAAACGCGATTGACCAGGCCCATGCTCCGCGCCTCGTCGGCACCAAACGTGCGACCAGTGTAAGCCAGTTCACGCAGCATGCCGTCCCCGATGATTCGCGGCAAGCGTTGCAGCGTGCCGACGTCGGCGGCCATGCCGATGTCGATTTCCTTGATCGAGAACTGTGCATCTTCAGCGGCGTAACGCATGTCGCAAGCGGCAATCAGATCGATTGCCCCGCCCAGGCAGTAACCCTGAATCGCCGCGAGCACCGGTTTGCGGCAATTATCGACGGCGTTGAACGAGGCTTGCAGGTTGAGGATCTTGCGTCGCAGCAGGCGTGCGTTGCGACCCACGTCCTTGCCGAGTTCGTTGGCCACACTGGCCAGCATCATCAGGTCGATACCCGACGAGAAATGCTTGCCTGCCCCACTGAGGACCACCACGCGCACATCGTCGCTGTCGTCGATCCATTGGAAAATCTCGACGATTTCACTCCAGAACGCAGCGTTCATCGAGTTGATCTTCTCGGGGCGGTTGATTTGCACATGAGCGATTTTATTGACCAGTTCGACGTTGAACGCGGTGTACTGAGCCATGCCAGTGATCCTTTTGCGGGCAAAAAATGAGGCCAGAACTATACCAACCCCCCATCACCGTCAGTAAGGCAGTGGTTCGGCCAAATGCGGGACTCACCCGTCACGCACCGTAACAGTGCATGAGCGCAAAATCCTGTTGCACGGTTATGTGACCGGCCCGTGACTTTTTGAGGCCAATGCGCAAAAAAACACGCCCTTCGTCGGAGCGTTCGCCCCTTGATCAGGCACGCTCGTTCCGCTTCAAACCGATTGTCGAACAATTTTGCCATCTGCGCTTTACCGCTCTAAGTTCTGGCCTAGACTCATTTTCTCGAGGCGAGACCGGTCGGTCACAAAACGGAAAAAAAGTGGAAACTTTTACCTTTCTCCGTCGGTCCTCTCAAAAGAAGGTGCGTTGCGACTGGTGCAATCTTTGCAAAGGCTCATTCACCCCTTTTGCTTCAACGCATTGGGCAGCGCTTGCTCACTGATGCGTAGCGCTTTTGCGCCCGGCCAAGGGAATCTGGCCTGAAATACCGTTTGCCAGACCTAAGAATTAGATCAACAACACGGGAGATTCATATGATCAGTACGGCTTTGGAAATACAGGGAGAGCGTGCTCATCAGGTCGGCGAATCGAGCGCCGTAAGTGCCGCAAATACGCAACCGATCAACGTCCCGGTGACCAAGACGCTGGCACCGGTGGTCAGCCACAACCCCAACCGCAAGAAAGTCCTGTTCGTCACCTCGGAAATTGCCGACCTGGTGAAGACCGGTGGACTCGGCGACGTCTCTGCCGCGCTGCCTCGCGCCATGGCCCATCTGCATGATGTGCGGGTGTTGATCCCCGGTTACCCGCAAGTGCTCAACAGCGAAAACCCGATTCATATCATCGGTGAACTGGGCGGCCATGCGGCGCTGCCACCCTGCAAGGTCGGGCGCATGGACATGCCTGATGGTCTGGTCATTTACGTGTTGATCTGCCCCGAACTCTACGAGCGTGAAGGCTCACCCTATGGCGCGAACAACGGCCGTGACTGGCCGGACAACCACATTCGCTTCGCTCGCCTGGGTCTGGCGGCTGCCGATATCGCCGCCAACCTCGCACAAATTCACTGGTGCCCGGACCTGGTGCACGCCCACGACTGGCCGGCCGGCCTGGCGCCGGCGTACATGCACTGGCGCGGGCAGCGCACCCCGACGTTGTTCACCATCCATAACCTGGCGTATCAGGGCGTGACCAGCCTGGGTTCCTGCCCCGAGTTGGGCATCCCCCATCACGCACTGCAACAGGAAGGCATGGAGTTCTACGGCAAGATGTCGTTCCTCAAGGCCGGCATGGCCTATTCGAGCCACATCACCACGGTCAGTGCGACCTACGCCCAGGAAATCACCACCCCGGATTTCGGCTGCGGTCTCGACGGTTTCCTCGCCGCCAAGACCCAGCAAGGTTTGCTCAGCGGTATTCCCAACGGCATCGACGAGAGCTGGGATGCGGCCACCGATCCGCACCTGTTCTGTCCGTTTGGCATTGGCGATTGGGAAGGCAAAGCCGTGAATGCCGCCCACGTACGCCAGTTGTTTGGCCTGCAGGACTCAGAGGGTCCGCTGTTCGCCGTGGTGTCGCGACTGGTCTACCAGAAAGGCCTGGACCTGACCGAAGCGGTGTCCGAGTTCATCGTCAAAAACGGCGGCCAGATTGCGATCATCGGTCGCGGCGAACCGGAAGAAGAACAGGCGATGCGCGAACTGGCCCTGCGTTTCCCCGGGCAGATCGGCGTGCGCATCGGCTTCAACGAAACCGATGCCCGGCGCATGTTCGCCGGCAGCGATTTCCTGCTGATGCCGTCCCGTTACGAACCGTGCGGCCTGAGCCAGATGTACGCCCAGCGCTTCGGCTCCTTGCCGGTGGCACGCAACACCGGCGGCCTGGCCGACACCATCGAAAACGGCGTGACCGGTTTCCTGTTCGACGAATCCACCGTCGAGAGCTATCAGCAAGCTCTGAGCCGGGCGTTCAAGGTGTTTGCCTTCCCTGACCTGCTGCACGCCATGCGCTGCCGGGCCATGGCGGCACCTTTCAACTGGTGCAAGGCGGTCGAACCCTACGCCGAACTCTACGAACAGCTTGTGGCTAAAGCGTTGGGGAAATCGAACAAACAGTAAGAGGGATGAAGATGCCGTTACGGACCCTTGAGACCTGGCCCCACGGCGCAATCATGCTGGACGCACAGCACACGCAATTTGCGTTGTGGGCGCCAGATGCGTTTTACGTCAGTGTCGAACTGGAAAATGGACAGTCCTTGCCGTTGCTGCCTCAGGCCGACGGCTGGTTCGTGATCAATACTCGATGCCCGGCGGGGACGCGTTACCGCTACTGCATTGATGGCGAACTGGAAGTGCCCGACCCCGCCTCTCGCGCACAGGCGGGCGATATCGATCGCCACAGCATGGTGGTCGATCCGTTGGTTTACCAGTGGCGACACGTTGAGTGGTTGGGACGGCCGTGGAGCGAGGCGGTGATCTACGAATTGCACGTCGGTGCGCTCGGCGGCTTCGAGGCCGTCGAGCAACATTTGTCGCGGCTGGTTGAACTGGGGGTCACCGCCATCGAATTGATGCCTGTGGCGCAATTCCCCGGCGAGCGTAATTGGGGCTACGACGGTGTTCTGCCCTTTGCGCCCCAGGCGTCGTATGGCTCACCCGATCAGCTCAAGCATTTGATCGACACCGCCCATGGCCATGGCATGGCGGTGATTCTCGACGTGGTCTACAACCACTTCGGACCGGACGGCAATTATCTGCATCGTTACGCCAAGGACTTCTTCCGCGAAGACAAGCACACGCCCTGGGGCGCGGCCATCGACTTCCGTCGGCGTGAAGTGCGGGACTTCTTTATCGAAAATGCCTTGATGTGGGTGCAGGAGTACCGCTTCGACGGCTTGCGCCTCGACGCCGTGCACGCCATCGAAGACCCGGACTTCCTTCAGGAACTGGCGCGACGGGTACGACAACAAATCGATCCTGCGCGTCATGTCTGGCTGATGCTGGAAAACGAACACAACGAGGCCAGCCTGCTGGAGCAAGGTTACGACGCGCAGTGGAACGACGACGGCCACAATGCCTTGCACGTTCTACTGACCGGTGAGACCGACGCCTACTACGCTGACTATGCACACAATCCGACCGCACAACTGGCGCGCTGCCTGAACCAGGGTTTCGTGTTTCAGGGCCACATCAACCGTCACGGTGTGGCACGTGGTGAGCCCAGCGAGCACCTGCCACCCAGTGCATTTATCCTGTTTCTGCAGAATCACGACCAGATCGGCAACCGTGCCTTTGGTGAGCGCCTGCATCAACTGGCCCATCCGCAAGCATTGCGGGCAGCGACGGCGTTGTTACTGTTATCGCCGATGATCCCGCTGTTTTTCATGGGCGATGAATTCGCCGTCGAACAACCGTTCCTGTTTTTCACCAGCCACCACGGTGAACTGGCGAAACTGGTGCGCGATGGGCGTCGAAATGAATTCGCGGCGTTCAGCGCGTTCACCGATCCGCACCAACGCGCGCGCATTCCCGATCCGAATGCGCCGCAGACCTTTGAAGCATCGCGCCCAATGATGCCAACGTGTGCTGACAGCGCGACGCACGACCTGTATCGACAATTGTTGCAGATCCGCCATCGACACCTCATCCCGCGCCTGCCTGGCACCCAGCCACTGGGCGCTAATGTATTGGGCGATGGCGCAGTCAGTGCGTCATGGCGTCTGGGCGATGGCAGTCTGTGGCGCATTGACCTGAACCTGGGCGACAAGCCCGTGGTCCACACCCCACAGACCGGCGCGCAGGTGTTGTTCGAACAACCGCCAAAGTCCGCCGCCCTGCTGGATCAAGGCACCCTTGCTCCCTATTGCGCGCTCGTCAGCATCATCGCTGCAGCCCCTTTGCTACCCCTGACGGAGAGCGTCCATGAGTGATGCGCAACTGGAAATTCTGGCCAGCCGTGCCGGCCTCGCGGTCGACTGGATCGACGCCAATGGCCGCGCGCAAAAAGTCGCGCCCTCGGTCCTGCGTAATGTGCTGACCGGACTCGGCCATCCGGCCGGCAGCGCCCAGGAAATCGACGCCAGTCTGCTGGAGTTGCAAGCGGCGCAACACACCCAGCACCTGCCACCCTTGATCACCGCCGACGTCGGTGTCGGCCTCGATCTGGCACGTTTTTTTGCCCCTCAAACCCTGTGCGAAATCCATCTCGAAGACGGCTCGCGGCTCAACCTGAAACTGGATGCCCAGGCGGTGCTCCCCGGCTTGATCCCGGTCGGCTACCAGCACGCCAGCATTGATGGACAAACCTTCACCCTCGCCGTGGCGCCGGCCCGTTGCTACAGCGTAGGCGATGCGGCAGACAGCCCGATCCCGCGTGGCTGGGGCTTGAGTGTGCAGCTGTATGGCTTGCGTCGCCCGGGCGATGGCGGCTTCGGCGATACCCAGGCGCTGGAAGACCTCGCCCGGGTTGCGGGCGAGCGCGGTGCAGACGCGCTGGCGATCAGCCCACTGCACGCGATGTTCTCCAGTGACACCCAGCGCTACAGCCCTTATTCACCGTCCAGCCGTTTATTTCTCAATAGCCTCTACTGCGCGCCTGGTGCGATTCTGGGTGAACGCGCCTTGCGCACCGCGATTGATGCAACCGGGCTGGCTGACCAGCTGAAGGATCTGGAAGCGCGCCCGCTGATCGACTGGCCGGCCGCCGCCGAAGCCAAGCACCGGATATTGCAGGCGCTGTACGAAGGCTTCGTCCAGGGCGAACACCCCTTGCACGCCGACTTCAGCAGCTTTCGCCACGCCGGTGGCGAAGCCCTGGAAAACCATTGCCGCTTCGAGGCTATTCAGGAAGCTCGCGCCGCCCGGAGTGAAAACCTCGACTGGCGAGAGTGGCCCGAGCAATGGCGCAATCCACGTAGCACCGCGCTGGCCGAATTCGCCGAAGAAAACGCCGGGCGCATCGGTTTTTTCGCGTTCTGCCAGTGGCTGATCACCCGCTGCCTGGAACGGGCCCAGGCCGCTGCCCGCAGCAGCGGCATGAACATAGGCCTGATCGCCGATCTGGCAGTCGGCGCCGATGGTGCTGGCAGCCAGGCCTGGAGCCGGCAGGACGAACTGCTCGCCGCCCTCACCGTCGGCGCGCCACCGGACATCCTCAATCGCAGCGGCCAGGGCTGGGGGATTTCCGCATTCTCGCCAGAAGGCCTGGTGCGTAACGGCTACCGCGCCTTCATCGAAATGCTCCGGGCCAACTTCGCCCACTCCGGCGGCTTGCGCATCGATCATGTCATGGGCCTGCAACGCCTGTGGGTCATACCTAACGGCTCGCCGCCCGCCGACGGCGCGTACCTCTATTACCCGGTGGACGATCTGCTGCGTTTACTCACCCTGGAATCCCATCGTCATCAGGCGATCGTGCTGGGCGAGGACCTGGGCACGGTGCCGGAGGGTCTGCGGGAGAAACTCATTGCCCGTTCGATGCTGGGCATGCGCGTCTTGCTGTTTGAACAGGACAACGCGCACTTCAAACCGATACTCGACTGGCCAGACAATGCGCTGGCCACCACCAGCACCCATGACCTGCCGACGCTCAACGGCTGGTGGCATGGCCGGGATATCGACTGGAATGCCCGGCTCGGCATGGTCGACGCCAGCGGTGAAATCGAATGGCGCCAGCACCGTGAGCGCGAGCGCGAAGGTCTGCGCCGGGTCTTGAGCCAGGATCCGCAGAACTTCCGCGAAGAATCCCACGAGACCGACCAGATCCTCGATGCCAGTGTTCGCTTCCTCGGCCATACCCGTGCGCCTCTGGTTTTGCTGCCGCTGGAGGATGCTCTCGGCGTTGAGCAGCAGGCGAATCTGCCGGGCACCATCGACGCACACCCCAACTGGTCGCGAAGGCTTCCCGGGTACAGCGAAGCTTTGCTCGATGGTCCGGACGCCGCCCGGCGCCTGGAACTGCTCGCCTGCGCGCGCCTGCAAGCTGCCGAGCGTGATCGATGACAAAAACGCTTGATCCAATGCTGCGGGCCACCCTGCGACTGCAATTTCACAAAGGTTTCACGCTTGACGATGCGGTGCCGCTGGTGCCGTATTTCGCCCGCCTCGGCATCAGCCATGTCTACGCCTCGCCTTTGCTGCGCGCCCGCTCAGGGTCGATGCATGGGTATGACGTGGTGGACCCGACCAGGGTCAACCCGGAACTGGGCGGTGAAGCGGCGCTGCGGCGTCTGGTCAATGCCCTTCGCGAACACGACATGGGACTGATCCTCGATATCGTTTCCAACCACATGGCCGTGGGCGGCGGCGATAACCCGTGGTGGCTGGACCTGCTGGAATGGGGACGACTGAGTCCGTACGGCGAGTTCTTCGACATCCAGTGGCATTCCCCCGATCCGCTGATGGAGGGCCAATTGCTCCTGCCGTTCCTTGGCAGCGACTACGGCGTCGCCTTGCAGGACGGCACCCTGGCGATGCGATTCGATGCCTGGCACGGCACGTTCCATGTTGAACACTACGATCACCGTTTCCCGATTTGCCCTGGCGATTACGGTGAACTGCTCAAGACCGAGGTGGCGCCCGACGCAACTCAGGCCGAGCTACTCAAAAACCTGGCTGATCGGTTCGGCGCACTGAGCTACCAGACCGATGCACATAGCCTGGCGATCCCGCTCAAAGCCGAGCTGCGCGACCTGGCGAACGATCCGCAGTTCGCCGCAGCCATCGAGCAAAATCTCAAACAGTTCAATTCCCAGACTCCTGAAGGTTTCCAGCGCCTGCACAATTTATTGGAGCGCCAGAGCTATCGCCTGGCCAGTTGGCGCACCGCCGCCGACGACATCAATTGGCGGCGCTTTTTCGACATCAATGAATTGGGTGGCCTGCGCGTCGAACGTCCGGCAGTCTTCGAAGCGACCCATGCGAAGATCTTCCAGCTGGTGGCGCAAGGGCTGATCGACGGGCTGCGCATCGACCACATCGACGGCCTCGCCGACCCTCGGGGCTACTGCCGAAAACTGCGTCGACGGATCGATCGGTTATCCGTGGGGCGGCACCTGCCCATCTACGTCGAAAAGATTCTCGGCGAAGGCGAAACCCTGCACCGCGACTGGTCGGTGGACGGCACCACCGGTTACGAGTTCATGAATCAGCTGTCACTGCTGCAGCACGATCCGCTGGGCACACAGACACTCGCCGAACTCTGGCACCGCCACAGTGAACGTCCCGCCGATTTTGCTCAGGAAGCTCAGTTGGCGCGCCAGCAGATTCTCAACGGTTCCCTGGCCGGGGATTTTGAAAGTGTCGCCCAGGCCTTGCTGCAAGTGGCCCGGGACAACCTCATGACTCGCGACCTGACCCTCGGTGCGATTCGCCGGGCCTTGCAGGCGTTGATCGTGTATTTCCCGGTGTACCGCACGTACATCAACCCCCTCGGCCGATCAGATCAGGATGACGTGTTTTTCCAGCAGGCCATCGAAGGTGCCCGTCGAGCGCTGGGCGAAGCCGACTGGCCGGTACTCGATTGCCTCGCCGGGTGGCTCGGCGGTGAACCCTGGCGCCGGCGTCCCGCAGGCCGCGAACGCAAACGCCTCAAGCATGCCTGCGTACGCTTTCAGCAACTGACCTCGCCCGCCGCAGCGAAAGCGGTGGAAGACACGGCTTTCTATCGCTCGGCGGTATTGCTTTCGCGCAATGACGTCGGTTTCAGTACCGAGCAGTTCAGTGCCCCGGTCGAAGCGTTCCATCAGGCCTGCATCGAGCGCCTCGACGCCTTCCCGGACAACCTGCTCGCCACCGCCACTCACGACCACAAACGCGGCGAAGACACCCGCGCGCGCCTGGCCGTATTGAGTGAGCGCAGCGCCTGGTATGCCGATCAGATCGGTTTGTGGCGCGCCCTCGCCCGGCCCTTGCGCGCCGACGATCAAACGCCGTCGACGGGTGATGAATTGATTCTGTATCAAGCCATTCTCGGCAGCTGGCCACTGACGTTGCGGGCGGATGAGCCGGTGGCGTTGGAGGACTACGCCAAGCGCCTCTGGCAATGGCAACGCAAAGCGCTGCGTGAAGCCAAACTGCAAAGCAGCTGGAGCGCGCCCAACGATGCGTACGAGCAGGCGACCGAGGATTTTCTCCAGCGCCTGCTGCTGCGCCCGGAAGGCGAACTGCTGCGCGCCGCCCTTGAAAAAGCGGCCCGCTCAATCGCCACGCCCGGCGCCCTGAATGGTTTGGCGCAAACCTTGCTGCGCATGACAGTGCCAGGGGTGCCGGACCTCTATCAAGGCAACGACTATTGGGACTTCAGCCTGGTCGATCCGGACAATCGGCAACCGGTGGATTACGCCAGACGCCAACAAACGCTGCAGCAGGTGGTTGATGTGCCGGATCTGCTGATGAACTGGCGCGATGGGCGCATCAAGCAGGCCTTGATTGCGCGCACATTGGGTCTGCGTGCCGAACAAGCGACGCTGTTTCACCGAGGCACGTATCAGGCATTGGAAGTGCTGGGCAGCCAGGCTCAACGAGTGTTGGCTTTTGCCCGGGAGCACGAAGGAAAACGCGCCATCGTGATTGTGCCGATTCGATGCGCGCAACTGCTGGAAAACAGTGCCGAACCACAGATCGACGCGCCGCTGTGGGGCGATACCCGAGTCAACTTGCCGTTCACTGAGCCTGAGGAAAATCTGAAGGGACTTTTTTCGAGCGTCGCAGTCACAAAACACAGGGAGCTGATGATCAGCGCCGCGCTGGGGGAATTCCCGGTCAATCTCATTATTCAAACGACCCACACTTGAGTTCAGTTCAGGAGCATTGCGATGAGTACCGACGATAAACGCATCCGAGAATTCGCTTATCAGATCTGGGAGTCAGAAGGAAAACCCGAAGGTCAGGAAGCCCGCCACTGGGAGATGGCGCGCAAACTGGCAGAGGCCGAAGCGCTGGCGCCGAGCAAGTCGCCCAAAGCTGCCGCCAGCAAATCTGGCGTTAAAAAAACCGGCGACGGCAAGCTCAGCAATGGCAAAGCGCTGGACGGCAAGCTTGCCGTGCCCAAAGTCAGGAGCAAGCCTGCGGCGGCATCGAAAGTGATTCCGCCGGGGGAAAAAGCCGCCGAGAAAAAACCCCGGGCTGCGCGAAAACCGCCTGCGGTTTGATTTACCCAACCTTGTTTCTAAATGACGTCGTGGCGAGCCCGCTTGCCACTGAGGCTACGCTCGACCGAAAAAAACCTGTAGGAGCGAACTCGCTCGCGATAGCGGTTCAACATT
Source organism: Pseudomonas sp. P1.8 (assembly GCF_001269805.1). Lineage (NCBI taxonomy): Bacteria > Pseudomonadati > Pseudomonadota > Gammaproteobacteria > Pseudomonadales > Pseudomonadaceae > Pseudomonas > Pseudomonas sp. P1.8. Next base: position 307,412 of record NZ_LHVM01000013.1, on the reverse strand, counting down.
CAGCACCTGTGCAGGCTGACACACCCTCGCGAGCAGGCTCGCTCCTACAGGTTAAACGTTTGCCGGAGAATTTATGACCAGCCCCAAGAAACTCGCCACACCAGCCCCCCGTGCCGAAGCCACGCGAATTCGCGAGGGTTTGCCCTTCCCGCTGGGTGCGACCTGGGATGGCCTGGGGGTCAACTTCGCCCTGTTTTCCGCCCATGCCACCAAGGTTGAGCTGTGCCTGTTCGACGATACCGGCGAAGTCGAGCTCGAACGCATCGAACTGCCCGAATACACCGACGAGATCTACCACGGCTATCTGCCCGACGCCCATCCGGGCCTGATCTACGGCTATCGCGTCTACGGTCCTTACGACCCGGCGAACGGCCATCGCTTCAATCACAATAAATTGCTGATCGATCCTTACGCCAAGCAACTGGTCGGCAAACTGAAATGGTCTGAAGCGCTGTTCGGCTACACCATCGGCCACCCCGACGCCGACCTCAGTTTCGATGAGCGCGACAGCGCGCCCTTCGTGCCCAAATGCAAAGTGATCGACCCGGCCCACACCTGGGGCCACGACCATCGCGTCAGTGTGCCCTGGGACAAAACCATCATCTATGAAACCCATGTCCGCGGTTTCACCATGCGCCACCCTGCCGTCCCCGAGAACGTGCGCGGTACGTTTGCCGGGTTGATGGTCGATGACGTGGTGGAACACATTCGCAAGCTCGGGGTGTCGACCGTTGAATTGCTCCCGATTCATGCCTTCGTCAATGACCAGCACCTGCTGCACAAGGGCATGACCAACTATTGGGGCTACAACAGCATCGCGTTCTTCGCCCCCGACCCGCGCTACCTGGCCAGCGGCAAGATTGCCGAGTTCAAGGAAATGGTCGCGCACCTGCACGAAGCCAATCTGGAAGTGATCCTCGACGTGGTCTACAACCACACCGCCGAGGGCAACGAACAAGGCCCGACCCTGTCCATGCGCGGCATCGACAACGCGTCCTACTATCGCTTGATGCCCGACGACAAGCGTTTCTACATCAACGATTCCGGCACCGGCAACACCCTGGACCTGAGCCATCCCTGCGTCCTGCAAATGGTGACCGACTCCTTGCGTTACTGGGCCACCGAAATGCACGTGGATGGCTTCCGCTTCGATTTGGCAACCATCCTCGGGCGCTATCACGACGGCTTCGACGAACGCCACAGCTTCCTCGTCGCCTGCCGGCAGGACCCGGTGCTGCGCCAGGTCAAATTGATTGCCGAACCCTGGGATTGCGGCCCCGGCGGCTATCAGGTAGGCGGTTTTCCACCGGGCTGGGTCGAATGGAACGACAAGTTCCGCGACACCGTCCGCGCATTCTGGAAAGGTGATGACGGGCAACTGGCGGACTTCGCCAGCCGCATGACTGCCTCGGGCGAGATGTTCAATCAGCGTGGACGGCGTCCCTATTCTTCCGTGAATTTCATCACCGCCCACGACGGTTTCACCCTCAACGACCTGGTGTCGTACAACGACAAGCACAACGAAGCCAACGACGAAGACAATCAGGACGGCAGCAACAACAATCTGTCGTGGAACCACGGTGTCGAAGGGCCGACCGACGACCCCGAGATCAATGCCCTGCGTCATCGGCAGATGCGCAACTTCTTTGCCACCCTGTTAATCGCCCAGGGCACGCCGATGCTGGTGGCCGGTGATGAATTCGCCCGAACCCAGGACGGCAACAACAATGCCTATTGCCAGGACAGTGAGATCGGTTGGGTCAACTGGGACTTGAGCGAGGACGGCAAAGCGTTGCTCAAGTTCGTCAAACGTCTGATCAAGCTGCGCCTGACTTACCCGATCCTGCGCCGTGGGCGTTTTCTGGTGGGAAATTACAACGAGGACATCGGCGTCAAGGACGTGACCTGGCTGGCGCCGGACGGCACTGAAATGACCACCGAGCACTGGCACGATGTGCACAACCGCTGCCTGGGCATGCTGCTCGACGGTCGCGCTCAGGAAACCGGGATTCGCCGCAAAGGCGCGGATGCTACGCTGATGCTGGTGGTTAACGCCCATCACGACATCGTCAACTTCATGCTGCCGCAAGTGCCTGACGGCGGATTCTGGACCTGCATGATCGACACCAACCAACCGTCGATTCGCGGCCAGGAGCGCTTTGAGTTCGGCCACGAATACTCGGTCACCGGACGGTCGTTGCTGCTGTTCGAGCTTCAGCATGAGGAGGAAGAATAAAAGCACCTTTGCGACCGCAACGTTGTCGCCTGTGAAACTGAACTGCGCGCCACCGTATCAGTCGCATGCATAAGCAGACCGCAGACAAAGGAGCAAACGTGGCCAGTCATTCCAAGCAGCAGGCAGCCGAATCGGTGCCGGTGGATCCCCCAGCGGCCATTCATCGGTTGCGGGTGCTGACGGTCAATACGCACAAGGGGTTTACCGCGCTCAATCGACGCTTCATTCTGCCGGAGCTGCGTGAAGCGGTCCGCAGTACCTCGGCGGACCTGGTGTTTCTGCAGGAAGTCGTCGGCGAGCACGATCGTCACTCCTCGCGCTTTAACGATTGGCCGCAAACCTCGCAATACGAATTCCTCGCCGACAGCATGTGGAGCGACTTCGCCTATGGCCGCAATGCCGTGTACCCCAACGGGCACCACGGCAATGCCCTGCTGTCGAAATACCCGATCCGCGAATACCGCAACCTCGACGTGTCCATCACCGGGCCCGAACGCCGTGGTCTGTTGCATTGCGTACTGGACGTGCCGGGCCATACCGAGGTGCATGCCATCTGCGTTCACTTGAGCCTGTTGGAGAGCCATCGCCAATTGCAATTGCAGTTGCTCTGTCAGTTGCTTGAATCCCTGCCCGACGATGCACCGGTCATCATCGCCGGGGATTTCAACGACTGGCAACTGCAAGGCAACGCCGCCCTCGCCCGCCGCCATTATCTGCACGAAGCCTTCGAACGCCACCACGGTCGACCCGCCAAGACCTACCCTGCACGCTTTCCATTGCTACGTCTGGACCGCGTTTACCTGCGCAACGCCAACAGCCATCAACCGCGCATTCTGGGGAGTAAACCCTGGACGCATCTGTCCGATCATTTGCCGTTGGCGGTGGAAGTACATCTCTGATGCGCACACCTACCTGTTATTTCTGACAGTAGCCACGCACAAAAATTCTTTGCTACGGTGACCTCGCCCATTTCGATAGTTGAAGGGGCTTGCGACTCACTGTAGCCAAGGTTGCCGAAGGATCTGTGCGGGAAAGTTGATTTCTCGATGTCGTCTCGCAACTCGCGCTGCCGAGCGTGCCCGATGCCTTGCCACGTTAAAGCGGTGGCGGCCCGGGCATCGGTCCATTCGTGGAGACGAACATGGAATTTTCGACAGATCTGACCAAATACCGTTATGGCGCCTGTGTTTTTTCACTCTGGTTGTGTGCCGGATGGCCGCAACCTGCCCTGGGTGCCTGTACGCTGACGCCCACCGTCGGCAACGATAGTTACGTGTGTGACAGTGGCTCCAGTGGCGCACTGACTGACTTGTCGGGCAACAACAGCCTGGCCTTTCCCGCAGGCGGCAGCGGCACAGTCACGGGCAATGTGACCTTCGGTGCTGGTAACGACAAAGTCGATATGATTTCCGGTGTGATTGTCGGCACGGTCTTGCAGGGTGATGGTGACGACACTTTCACCATCGGTGCGGGTCAGGTCACCGGGGCAGTCCTCCAGGGTGATGGCGTCGATAACTTTCTCATGAGTGGGGGCATCATCGGTTCCCTCGCTCAGGGAGACAGTCCTGACAGGTTTTTGATGACCGGCGGCACCATAACGGGCGCCTTCGAGGATGGCGACGAAGCGCGAATGACTGCGGGCTCCATCGGCCGGGTAGACATGAAGCTCGACGACAACCTGTTCGACATGTCTGGCGGGGAGATCAAGGGCAATCTGGTCACCGGGTTCGGCACCGACACCATCATCCTCTCGGGGGGCCGTATCGGCGGTAACCTCAGTGTCAGCGGCGGCAACGACAGAATCACCGTGACCGGTGGCGAGATTGTCGGTGAGATCCGCGCCAGTGCCGGGAATGACACGCTGAAGTGGAGCGATGGCGGGACGATCCGCTCAGCCATCCTGATGGGCGAAGGCAACGACCGCGCAACCCTGAGCAACCTGACTGAAACCACCTTGGCCCTGACCCCGAGCATCAACGGTGAAAACGGCACCGACCTGTTGACCTTTGATCACAGCGATTCGGCGGGTGCTGGTCGTTATAAGAATTGGGAAACGGTCAATCTGAACAACGACTCGCGCTTCGATCTGGATGGCACTTTTGTGTTGGGCGACAGCACCATCGGTACCGGTGAATTCAACATCGACGCCAAGAGTACGCTGACTTCGGTTCAGGGCGGTATCGCCCCCCTCAACGCAGAACGACTCGCCACGTTGAACAACGCTGGCACCATTGACCTCACCCGCAGCAACTCCCGCACCGACGACACCATGACCCTCAACGGCAATTACGTCGGCAAGGGTGGCCAGTTGTTAGTGCAAACCCGCCTGGGCGACGACAGCTCGCCCAGCGACAAGCTGGTGGTCAGTAACGGAAAATTGACCGGCACCACCCTGATCACCGTCACCAACATCGGCGGTGTGGGTGCCCTGACTCAACAGAACGGCATTGAGGTGGTAAAGGCTCAAGGCACGGCAGTCAGCGAAAGCACCGCGTTTGCCCTCAAAGGTACCGTATCGGCGGGGGCGTACGATTACCGTTTGTTTAAGGGTGGCGTGACCAGAGGCAGCGAAAACAGTTTCTACCTGCGTTCCTCCGTCGTGGCGCCGCCGCTGGTGGAGGTCGCTGGCGCAACACCGGATTCACCGCCTATTCTGGTGCCGCTGGTCGCGGTTCCCGTCGCTGCGCCAATTGTGGCGCAGGGCGGAGTTCCGCCAAGTCCTGAAGTGCCAACAGTTCCAACGGATCCAACGAATCCAACAATTCCAACAGTTCCACTCCTGGAAACCCTGGTGTTGCCTGCCGCCGTACCGGGCGCCGCGCCGATTGCGCTTTTCCGGCAAGAAGTGCCGGTCTGGTCGGTGCTGCCGCCAGCCGCTACACAACTGGTTCTGAGTGCCCTCGGTACCTTCCATGATCGTCAGGGCGATCAGCGCCTGCTCGCTGAAACCGGCGCCTTGAGTGCAGGCTGGGGTCGGGTCTACGGCAAGGACTTCGACCAGACGTGGGCCGGCACCGTGGCGCCGCGTCTCAATGGTTCGCTGAAGGCTTTTCAGGTGGGCAACGATCTTTTCGCATCACAACTGGCGGGCGGACAAACCCAGCGGACGGGTTTCTTTGTCGGCCACAGTCGTTTGCAAGGTAACGTCAACGGATTCACTCAGGGATTCGAAGACATGCGCGCCGGCAAGGTTGAGATTAATGGAGACAGCCTTGGCGCTTATTGGACCCTGACCGATCAACAAGGCTGGTACTTCGATAGCGTAGCGATGTACACCTGGCTGGACGGTGACAGTAAATCCGAGCGTGGCCTGAAGATCGACAATAAGGGTCATGCCCTGACGTTTTCGGTGGAAGGCGGTTATCCCATCGCGCTGACCCACAATTGGGTAGTCGAACCCCAAGCGCAACTGATCAACCAGAAAATCTCCCTCAAAAGCCAGAACGATGGCATTTCCCGCGTCTCTTTCGACTCCGACAGCGCATGGACCGGTCGCCTCGGTGCGCGGCTCAAGGGCCGTTACCAACTCAACGGGCAACCTTTGGAACCCTACCTGCGCGCAAACCTGTGGCACACCTTTTCCGGTACCGATACGGTGACCTTTGATAACGCCGATAAAATCGAAACCCGACAGGAGTCCTCCTCAGCCGACATCGGGGTCGGTGTGGTGTTAAGTCTGAATCCCTCGGTCAGCCTGTACGTCGCCTTTGATTACACCGGCAATATCGACAGCAACCAGCAACGAGGAACGTTCGGCAACATGGGTGTCAGGGTCAGTTGGTAACCCTGAAAAAAGGCTCTAGCTCGCAGTTTTTTTGACGTATCTTCCAACAAACAAGCACTTAGAGGGCGCCGTAAATCAGTCACTTAAATGACCTTAAATACCCATACCACTTATCGGCCATTTTCTTGACGCATGGGGTCGGGTCTTCTTGACTTCACGTTACTACCCCGGAAGTACCATCAGGACAAGCCGCCGGCGCCCGTAAAAACGGGCAGCCCGTGGTGTGTCCTACTCCATTCGGTCGCCCCTCACTCGGGGTAGGAGAGACGCCAGAAGCGAGATCCCGCATGCGATTGCAAGGTAGACCTCCATGAAAACCACTCTCACCTCACAAGAGATCAAAGTTACTTTTTGCACTGTCTCAAGTTCACTCCTGCTGTGTTCCTCCATGGAAGTGCAGGCCGGCCCTGCCGAGGAAGACACCTTACCCTGGTACCAGCAGGAACCCCCTACGCTCAGCTTGTCTGCCCTTGCAACGACGTATCCCGGCCAATTCAGCGCCCACCCCGATCTACGAAGTTCCCGACTGTCCACAGAAGACGCCGCACCCTCTGCCTGGGACCAACTCTATGGCCAGGCTTCACGGCAAGCACAAACCGACTTCCTTTCCCTCGACTCCAGCGTTCCCGGAACCAGCGACTTCAAGAGCCCAGCGATCCTGACCCTGCAAAGCGCCAGCGGTCATACCCAGCGTGTCGGTCTTGTGGGTGGCAACCAGCAGATTCAGTTCAACAGCAATGGCGTGCGAAGCCCGGTGGCGCACTCCGACCCCAACAGCGACATACTCAATCTTCAAGGCCAGAGCCTGGGCGCCTATTGGAGCCTGACCGGGCCACAGGGCTGGCACGTCGACTTGACGGCCAGCGGAGGCCGCGTCAACGGTATCAGCCGCAATGAGCAAGGTGCGCGGCAAGCCACCGAAGGCAGCGCGATGACGCTGTCGGTCGAAGGTGGCTTCCCCATAGGCCTGGGTGAGAACTGGGTGATTGAGCCGCAAGCGCAGTTGATCAATCAGCGCATCACGCTGGACGCCCCGTATGCAGGATCGGGCAATGCGTCCTCCACTGACTTGACGTCCTGGAGCGGCCGGGTCGGAGCGCGCTTGAAAGGCAGTTACGACATCAGTGGCCTGCCCGTCGAACCCTACGTGCGGACCAACTTGTGGCACACGGTGTACACCGGCAACACGGTGACGCTCGATGAGGTCGACAAGATCAGCAGCAGTCGCAAGTCTTCAACCGTCGAACTGGGCCTGGGTCTGGTCGCGAGGGTGACACCAGCGGTGAGCTTGTACGTCAGTGCCGATTACAGCAGTGATGTAGATGACAATGATCTGAACGGGTTGATCGGCAGCCTGGGTGTGCGGATGCGGTGGTGAGGAGTAGACACTAGAGGTGTTTTGACCGGGCTGACGCCATCGCGAGCATGCTCGCTCCTACAGGTCTTGAGGTGGTACCTGCGGGAGCGAGCATGCTCGCGATGATCCGGTCAGTCTTCGGGCCGCAGAATCAACACCGCCAACGGCGGCAAATTGAGGACCAGCGATAATGCCTGACCATGACTTGGCGCCTCTTCGGCGAGCACCCCGCCTTCATTGCCGTAGTTGGACCCGGCATAAGTTGCCGAATCGCTGTTCATCAACTCCTTCCAGCGGCCCGCAAACGGCACGCCCACGCGATAGGCTTCACGTGGCACCGGCGTGAAGTTGGCCACCACCAACACCGGATCACCCTCCTTGCTCCAGCGCAACCACGCATAGACACTGTTGATCGCATCATCACCAATCAGCCACTGGAAGCCCTGCGGCACATCATCCTGCTCATGCAGGGCAGGCACTTCCCGATACAGGCGGTTGAGGTCGGCGACCAGTTTCTGCACGCCCTTGTGCTCGGAGTACTGCAACAGATACCAGTCCAGTTGCTGATCGTGATTCCACTCACGCCACTGGCCGAACTCGCAGCCCATGAACAGCAGCTTCTTGCCCGGATGCGTCCACATGAAACTCAGGTAGGCCCGCAGGTTGGCAAATTTCTGCCAGCGGTCGCCGGGCATCTTGTCGATCAGCGAATGTTTACCGTGCACCACTTCGTCATGGGAGATCGGCAGGATAAAGCGCTCGGACCACGCGTATACGAGGCCGAAACTCAGTTCGTTGTGGTGATGCGCGCGGTACACCGGGTCCTGCTGGATGTAATGCAGCGAGTCATGCATCCAGCCCATGTTCCATTTGTAGGCGAAGCCCAGGCCACCCTGTTGTGTGCCTTGACTGACGCCTGGCCACGCGGTGGACTCCTCGGCGATTACCAGTGCGCCGGGCGCTTCCAGTGCCACGACATCGTTGAGATGGCGCAGGAAGTCGATGGCTTCCAGGTTTTCCCGGCCACCATGGCGGTTCGGCACCCACTCGCCGGCTTTGCGCGAGTAGTCGCGATAGAGCATCGAAGCCACGGCATCGACCCGTAGGCCGTCAACGTGGAAATGCTTGAGCCAGTGCAGCGCTGACGCCAGCATGTAGCCGTGCACTTCGGTGCGGCCCAGGTTGTAGATCAGCGTGTCCCAGTCCTGATGAAAGCCTTCCTGAGGGTTACCGTATTCATAGAGTGCGGTGCCATCGAACTGTGCCAAACCATGGGTATCGGTAGGGAAATGCGCCGGCACCCAATCGAGGATCACGCCAATATCGGCGACGTGGCAGGCGTTGACGAACGCCGCGAACTCATCAGGCGTGCCATAACGTGCGCTCGGAGCGAACTGCGCCAACAACTGATAGCCCCATGAGCCACCGAACGGGTGCTCCATGATCGGCATCAGTTCAATGTGAGTGAATCCCAGTTCCTTGACATACGGAATCAAGCGCTCCGCCAGCTCTGGCCAAGTGTACTGGCGAGCCACTTCGCCAAGATCGTCCAGCTCGCATTGCCACGAGCCGGCGTGCAGTTCATAGATCGACAAAGGGGCGGTCGGGCGATGGCGCTCGCCTCGGGACAACATCCAGTCCTGGTCCTGCCAGTCGACCTTGAGCGGCGACGCGACTTTCGACGCGGTGTCCGGTGGCAAGGTGGTTGCCAGTGCCATGGGGTCGGCCTTCAGCGGGAGAATCCCATGGGCGCCGAGAATTTCGTACTTGTACACCTCCCCCGCCTGCAGGCGCGGGATGAACAACTCCCAGACCCCGGTAGGATGGCGCAGGCGCATCGGATGGCGACGCCCGTCCCACACGTTGAAATCGCCGACCACCGACACCCTTCTGGCATTCGGCGCCCACACTGCGAAACGCACGCCCTCGACGCCGTCCACTGTCTTCAGTTGTGCGCCGAGGCAGGCGCTCAAGTCACGGTGATTGCCCTCGGCAAACAGGTACAAATCCATTTCGCCCAGCAGCGGGCCGAAGCTGTAAGGGTCTTCGGCCAGTTGTTCGCCACCGGCCCAGCGAGTCCGCAGCAGATAAGGTTGTGCCCGTTCGAAATGCCCGACAAACAGCCCTGGTGTCTGTGTGTCTTCGAGGTTGCCGAGCTCTTCGCCAGAATCGCTGGCTACCACCTGAACGCTCAGCGCGCCCGGCAGATAAGCCCGGATAAACTGCCCGCCAGCGCCATCGCCGTGGGGACCGAGAATGGAAAAAGGGTCGATGTGTTCAGCGCGTACCAACGCGTCGATGTCCCGCGCCCTGGGTAGCAGCGCTTCTTTGTGATCACCCTGTTCCTTGTTCGAGACACTCATGACTACTCTCCACCAAGATCGGAAAAGGGTTTAAGCCCACTCAATAATCCATATAAACCGTGCAACGGCACGGACAACCACGTGGGGCGATTTTCCGCCTCATAGGCCACTTCATACGCGGCCTTCTCCAGACCGAACAACGCCAGCGCAGCATCTTCGCCTTCCGGATCTTGCCATGCATGGCCAAGACCGGCAGCCGCCAGCCGATAAGCGTCGACAAATGACTGCCGTGCCTCTTTCAAATAGCGATCAGCTACCCGCACGCGTGCCGCATCGGCCACGGCGGTGTTGTCGACGTTGTGCACATTGATCGCCATCGCGGCAGCGTAGTCGAAGGAGCGCAAAACGCCGCTGACATCTTTGTACGGGCTGTGTTTGCCCCGCCGTTCATGCAGCGGTCGTGCCGGTTCGCCTTCAAAATCGATCAGGTACGCGTCGCCCTTGATCACCAGTACCTGCCCCAGGTGCAAGTCGCCATGCACCCGAATCCGCAAGCCACCCGCGGTCTTTTTACCCAGCTCCTGAACATGGCCGAGGATCGCCTTTTTATTATCAAGTAACCGGCTGACCAGGGTTCTATCCGCCGGGTTCAATTCGTGTTGATGCTGCTTGAGCAACTTCAACGCATGCTCGATCTGTGCCACAACATCCCTGGTTGAAGCCAATGCGTCTTTTGCTGTGGTGACCTGCGGTGCAAAATCGGCGTGGGTACTCGGCGCGGCGAGCATCTGGTGCATTTCGCCCAATCGCTGACCGAGCATGCCAGCGAAATCTTTCAGTTCGCCGAGCGCGTTGTAATGTTGTTCCTGCTCGGACATGGCGCCGGCCAGTTCATCACGCAACGCCCGTTCGAGGTTGTTCTGCGTCCATTCCCAGGCGTCACCCTGATTGCTCAAATAACCTTGGGCGATCATCAGCAGATTGTCTTCACCGGCGGCATCGCGACGCACCACGGCGCCTAGCAGTGGCGAAATATGCCGGAAGCCTGCCTCCGTCAGATAAGCACTCATCTCCAGCTCCGGATGCACACCGGAGGCGACTTTGCGGATCAGTTTCAATACCAGGCTGCTGCCGATCACCACCGAACTGTTGGATTGTTCGGCTGACAGGTAACGCACCGGTGACTCGGCGTTCAGGCCGAGTTTTTCCAGCTCGGCGGTAGCCTCGAAGCGAATATCGCCCTCGCTCGTCTGCAACACCTTACCGGCCTGAATGCCTTGCAGCACGGCGTGGACGAAGGTTTCCAGGCTGAAGGCATCGGTGATCAGGCCGACCTGGCGCACGCGTCGAACCCTCGACAAGGCCAGTTGCTGGGGCAGCGCTGCACCGACCTGTTCCTCCGGAATGTAGCCGAACGGCAATTGATATCGACTGGTCTGGCCGCCGCTGGTGACTTCGATCTCACTGAACAACACCGGATGTTGCGGATCGCCGAAACGCACGCCGTAGGCGAGTTTCACCTGCTCGATGACTGCGTCCTTACCGGCGAACCAGCGACGGTTCTGCAGCCAGCTCGGCAGAATCTGCTGTTCGAGCGTATTGCGCGACGGGGCTTCGAGCAGTTCCTCCATGCGCTTTTTCAACACCAGCGTAGTGAAGTCCGGCAGGCTTTGAGCAGGTTCCACATGCCAGCTCGGCATCTGGTTTTCTGCCGCCAGGCCGAACCAGTAAAACCCATACGGCGCCAGCGTCAGCAGGAAATTCAACTGCCCGATGGGCGGGAATGCGTTACCGCCCAGCATCTCCACCGGCACCATGCCGACGTAGGCCGACAGGTCCAGTTCTGCCGCCTGGGCACTGCGCGACACGTTGGCCACGCACAGAATGATTTCGTATTTGCCGTCCGGTCCGGTGTACTCGCGGGTGTACGCCAGAATTCGCCGGTTGCTCGGCGACAGCATCTTCAATGTCCCGCGCCCGAACGCCTTGGATTGCTTGCGCACGGCGAGCATGCGCCGGGTCCAGTTCAGCAGCGAATGCGGGTCACCGGCCTGGGTTTCGACGTTGACCGACAGGTAGCCGTATTGCGGATCCATGATCGGTGGCAACACCAGGCTCGCCGGGTCGGCACGGGAGAAACCGCCGTTTCGGTCAATGGACCACTGCATCGGCGTACGCACGCCGTCGCGGTCACCGAGGTAGATGTTGTCGCCCATGCCGATTTCGTCGCCGTAATACAGGGTCGGCGTGCCGGGCATCGACAGCAGCAGACTGTTGAGTAGCTCCACACGGCGGCGATCGCGCTCCATCAACGGCGCGAGACGGCGGCGAATCCCCAGGTTGATTCGCGCACGACGGTCAGCCGCGTAGTAATTCCACAGGTAATCGCGCTCCTTGTCGGTGACCATTTCCAGGGTCAGCTCATCGTGATTGCGCAAAAAAATCGCCCACTGACAGTTGGCCGGAATATCCGGCGTCTGGCGCAGGATGTCGGTGATCGGAAAGCGGTCTTCCTGGGCCAGCGCCATGTACATGCGCGGCATCAGCGGGAAGTGAAAAGCCATGTGGCATTCGTCGCCGTTCAAACCCTTCTTGTCGGTGTCGCCGAAATACAGCTGCGTGTCTTCGGGCCATTGATTGGCCTCGGCCAGCAACATGCGGTCGGGGTAATTGGCGTCGATTTCGGCACGGATCTTTTTCAGGACATCGTGGGTTTCCGGCAGGTTTTCATTGTTGGTGCCATCGCGCTCGATCAGATAGGGAATGGCGTCCAGGCGCAGTCCGTCAATGCCCATGTCGAGCCAGTAACGCATAACCGACAGTACCGCTTTCATCACCTGCGGGTTGTCAAAATTCAGGTCAGGTTGGTGGGAGTAGAAACGGTGCCAGAAGTACTGGCCGGCAACCGGGTCCCAGGTCCAGTTGGACTTCTCGGTGTCGAGGAAGATGATGCGGGTGCCGTCGTACTTTTGATCGTCATCGGACCAGACGTAGAAGTCTCGCGCCGCCGAGCCCTTTTTAGCCTTGCGCGCTCGCTGGAACCACGGGTGCTGGTCGGAGGTGTGGTTGATGACCAGTTCGGTAATCACCCGCAGGCCACGTTTGTGCGCCTCGGCGATGAAGCGCTTGGCGTCGGCCATGGTGCCGTAGTCGCTGTGCACACCTCGATACTCGGCGATGTCATACCCGTCGTCGCGGCGAGGCGATGGATAGAACGGCAACAGCCAGATGGTATTGACACCCAGATCGGCAATGTAGTCGAGCTTGGCGATCAGGCCAGGAAAGTCGCCGATCCCGTCGTTATTTGAGTCGAAATAGGATTTTACGTGTACCTGGTAGATCACCGCATCCTTGTACCAGAGCGGGTCCTTGATGAAGGTGGCTGCTTTGGGTTTCTTCGCCATTTGAAACTCCTGTTGAATTCTCTACACGCCTGGCAAACGTGCCAGGTCTCTGTAGGAGCTGCCGCAGGCTGCGATCTTTTGCCTTTCCATTGAATGCCAGGATCAAAAGATCGCAGCCTGCGGCAGCGCCTACGCGGTAATCCGCCAAATCCCGAACGGCTGATACGCCGGGTCGATTCGCATGAATTGGTATTTGCCGTGCCACGTCCAGCGATGGCCGTTCATCAAGTCTTCGCCTTGGGTGCTGGCGTCATCCGGCAAGCCCATTTCCCACAATGGCAACTCGAAATTCGCTTCCTGAGCGTTATGCGGGTCAAGACTGACCGCGACCAGAATGAAGTTGCTGCCGTCGGCGCTGCGTTTGCCGAAGTACAGAATGTTGTCGTTCCAGGCGTTATAGATTTTCAGGCCCAAATGCGTATGCAATGCCGGGTTCTGTCGGCGGATGCGGTTGAGCTGGGCGATTTCGGCGATGATGTTGCCCGGGGCGTTGAAGTCCCGGGGGCGGATTTCGTACTTTTCCGAGTCCAGGTATTCCTCTTTGCCCGGCACCGGGGCTGATTCGCACAGTTCGAAACCGCAATACATGCCCCACAGGCCCGAGCCCATGGTCGCCAGCGCCGCACGAATGAGAAAACCGGAGCGGCCGGACTCGTGGAGGAAGGCCGGGTTGATGTCCGGCGTGTTGACGAAAAAATTAGGCCGGTAGCATTCCCGCCAGGGCGATTGATTAAGTTCGGTGAAGTAGGTCGCCAGCTCCGACTTGGTGTTGCGCCAGGTGAAATAGGTGTAGCTCTGGGAATAACCGACCTTGCCCAGCCGCGCCATCATTGCCGGAGTGGTGAAGGCCTCAGCGAGGAAGATCACTTCGGGGTACAACGCCCGCACATCGGCGATCAGCCATTGCCAGAATGGCAACGGTTTGGTGTGCGGATTGTCGACGCGGAAGATCTTCACCCCCTCCTCCACCCAACCCACCACAATGTCGCGCAACTCGATCCACAGGCTCGGGATCGCTTCGGCGGCGTAGAAGTCGACGTTGACAATGTCCTGGTACTTCTTCGGCGGATTTTCCGCGTATTTGATCGTGCCGTCGGGCCGCCAGTTGAACCAACCGGGATGCTGCTTGAGCCACGGGTGATCCTGGGAACACTGGATGGCGAAGTCGAGGGCGATTTCCAGGCCATGGCTCGCCGCCGCGGCCACCAGTCGGCGGAAATCCTCACGAGTGCCCAACTGCGAGTGAATCGCTTCGTGACCACCCTCCTCGCTGCCAATGGCATAGGGACTGCCCGGGTCATCAGGACCTGCGGTAAGGGAATTGTTTGGGCCTTTGCGATAGCTGCGGCCGATCGGATGGATCGGCGGAAAATAAAGCACGTCGAAACCCATGTCCTGAATCATCGCCAGCCGCGAATGCACGTCGTTGAAGGTGCCGTGGCGAGACGGATCATCGGTGATCGAACGCGGGAACAATTCGTACCAACTGGCGAACTGTGCCAATTCACGTTCGACATCCACCGGGTATTCGGGGCTCAGGCTCAAATAGGCGCGATGATCGGCCTGGGCCATCAGGTCGGCGCTACGCTGGTGCAGAAACAGCGCAACCTGCTCGGTTTCGAGCAGTCCCGACAGTTCGTGATGCAACGCCGCCAGTTGTTCGCTGAGTTGGCCTTCGCTACGTTCAGCGGCTTGCTGGACCTGATTGCGCCCTTCCTGCAACTCCAGGCTGACCGGCACGGCAGCCGCATGCTTTTTTTCCAGCTCGTAACGGAAACTGGCGAACTGATCGATCCAGGCCTCGATACAGAATCGGTAGCGGCCCTGGCTTTCGACGCGGAACTGGCCCTGCCAACCGTTGTTGCCCAGATCGTCCATGACCGCGCTCTGCCACAGGTCCTGACCATCACGACACCAGCGCACCCGCACCGCCAGCTTGTCATGCCCGTCGGCGAACACCTTGGCCGTTACCACAACATCCTGCCCCTCCACCGCCTTCACGGCGAACTGCCCACCTTCAAGGGTCGGCATGGCGCTTTCAATGACAATTCGCGGCAGCAACAGTGCCTGCGACAGCGGCATGTTCGGGTTGTAGCTCAGTTCAGTCGGTTTTTCAGCCGTCATCGAGCCTCTCTCCTTACGCCCCATGGACGCGCTTGTGTTTGTTCAACATCCCCGCCGGAACGCCTGCCCCGGAATGAACTCACTTAGGTTCCGAGCGACAGGCGCCGGGAAAAGTTCAGCGCAATCGGGGGGAATCAAATCTGCCACGTCGTGGTCAACCAACTTAAGCACGACTCACGCCATGTGCCACTGGAGGCTTGATCAATGAACAACCCATTCCCGGCAGAAACCCCCGATCCGAACATCGACAGCCCGGTCATCCCTGAAGGCGAGCCGCAACCGGTGCCCGAACAAGACCCACCCGACACCACCCCGCCACGGGAAGAACCGCCAACAACGATGCCACCTGTCATTGTCAAACCCTGACACTGTAGGCACCGAAGACTGCGATCCGTTGATCTGGGCTTCCCTGATATCAAGACAGTTAAACAGTCAGAGTCAAAACATCGCAGCCTTCGGCAGCGCCTACAGGGTGTGGTCTTTCTCCAGCAGCTTCACAATTCGCGGCATCACGCTGAACACCCCCAATGCCAACAACGTACTGAGCACCGCCGTGGCTTCGCGCCCTAATCCGGCCGCGACGCCGATGGCGGCGGTCATCCACAAGCCCGCCGCAGTTGTCAGGCCTTTGACGTGACCTTCGTCGCCCTCGTGGTTTTTCAGGATGGTGCCGGCGCCGAGAAAACCGATACCGGCAATCACCCCCTGCACCACCCGGCTCATGGCGTCGGCCTGGGAACCGGACATCTGCGGCACCAGCACAAACAGTGCCGCCCCCATCGCCACCAGCATGTGGGTGCGCACACCGGCAGCCTTGCCCTTGTGTTCGCGTTCAAAACCGAGAATCCCGCCCAATACAGCGGCCATCAGCAACCGCACCGTCACCCGTGTCAACTGTGACGCGTCGCCGATATCGGCGAACTCGGCTTGCAGCGTTACCCAGACTTCATGCCACCAGGCGTTCATGGTGATGTCCTTGTGAGGAGCCATGGATGGTGGACCGCACCGACCATTAATCGGTTGCATAGAACGATAACCAGCGGTTGCGGCCAGAGACTATAGGTTCCGCCGAAAAAAGGACTCCACCATGACCGTGCGCATTGAAAACCAGACCTGCTTTTTCACCACTGAAAATGGCGAAGAAATCCGACTATGTCCCGATGTCACCATCATCACCGACTCGGAAAAAGCCATGTCGGCCGTGGACATCAATGGTCAGCACATCTACATCACCGAAGCGGAAGCGGACGCCTTGACCGTAGCGGGCGCAGTGGACGGTCGTCGGCACCTGAAAGCGACGGACAG
This sequence comes from Pseudomonas sp. P1.8, assembly GCF_001269805.1. Lineage (NCBI taxonomy): Bacteria > Pseudomonadati > Pseudomonadota > Gammaproteobacteria > Pseudomonadales > Pseudomonadaceae > Pseudomonas > Pseudomonas sp. P1.8. Next base: position 290,899 of record NZ_LHVM01000013.1, on the reverse strand, counting down.
TGATTCGGTGATTTGACTGATCTGGCTCAATACCGGCGCAAACAAGTTGCATAGGCGCGTGCGGCAGGTGCTTCAACTTGCCGCAGGCAGGCGCTCACACACGATCTGATCCGCTTTTTATTGAATTACCTGAGTCTGTTATGCAAACAGATTGCCGCTCATAGTGCTCATGCCTGATGGAGGCTGATGAGCGAAAGACCATGAGCGAAAGAATCCCCGTCCGAACCGTTGAAACATTCGAGCCTTTACCCGGCAGGAAGATAAAGGCCAAATCCAGCGACAATCTGATTCATACCCGCAGCTTTACCGGACTGTTCCGAACCCTGCGCCTGAGCGGCACGGGGCTTCTGTTTTTACTGTTTTTCGGCACTGTATGGCTCAATTGGGGTGGACGCCAGGCCGTACTCTGGGACCTGTCCGAGAGCAAATTCCACATTTTTGGTGCCACGTTCTGGCCGCAGGATTTCATTCTGTTATCGGCCCTGTTGATCATCGCGGCGTTCGGTCTGTTTGCTATCACTGTGTTTGCAGGTCGTGTCTGGTGTGGCTACACCTGCCCGCAGAGTTCCTGGACCTGGATTTTCATGTGGTGCGAGAAAATCACCGAGGGTGAGCGCAACCAGCGGATCAAACTGCAAGCGGCACCCTGGGGCCTCAACAAATTGATGCGCCGCTCGGCCAAGCACACATTGTGGCTGGCGATCAGCCTGCTGACCGGCCTGACCTTTGTCGGCTACTTCACGCCGATCCGGCCGCTGACCGAGGAACTGCTCACGTTGCAAATGAGCGGCGTCAGTCTGTTCTGGGTGCTGTTTTTTACCGGCGCGACCTACATCAATGCAGGCTGGCTGCGCGAAGCGGTGTGCATGCACATGTGCCCATATGCGCGCTTCCAGAGCGTGATGTTCGACAAGGACACCCTGACCATTTCCTACGACGTGGCCCGGGGCGAAAACCGAGGCCCGCGCAAACGCGAGGTCAAACCTGCCGAAGTCGGCCTGGGTGATTGCATCGACTGTCAGCTCTGCGTCCAGGTCTGCCCGACCGGCATCGACATCCGCGACGGTTTGCAGATGGAGTGCATCGGATGCGCTGCGTGCATCGACGCCTGTGATTCGATCATGGACAAAATGGGTTACGCCAAAGGCTTGATCAGCTACACCTCCGAGCATCAGTTGCAGGGTGGCAAGACGCACCTGCTGCGCCCACGGCTGATCGGCTACACCGCCGTGCTGCTGGTGATGATCGCCGCGCTGGTGGTTGCGCTGGTGGAGCGGCCGATGGTGTCGCTGGACGTCAGCAAAGACCGTGGCCTGTTCCGCGAGAACAGCCAGGGGCAGATCGAAAACATCTACAGCCTGAAGGTGATCAACAAGACCCAGCAACGCCAGGATTACCGGCTGACTCTGGTGGATGGCGACGGCTTCCAGTTGCAGGGCAAGACCGATCTGAGCCTGACACCTGGCGAGATTGTCGACGTACCCGTGTCGGTGGCGATGACTACGGAACGAGCGGCCAGCGGTTCGCAGAACATCGCGTTCAAAGTCCAAGACAGCGATGAACCAGGCATCTATAGCGTGGCGAAGAGCCGGTTTGTTGCGCCGATGAATCGTTGAGCCGTTAAACTGCGGTGCTGCCACGTGCGAGCAGGCTCACTCCCTCAAGAACAGCGCAATCTTTGTGGGAGCGAGCCTGCTCGCGATGAAGTCACTTCCGGTTTTTCTGAAACACACTTATCGGACTTTCGATGAAACGCTACGAAAAATTCGCCGACGACATTGCTGAACTGATCCGCTCCGGCGTTCTGGGACCCGGCCACCGCGTACCGTCGGTGCGTTATGCCAGTCAGACCTACGGCGTCAGCCCATCCACGGTGTTCCAGGCCTATTATCTGCTGGAGCGTCGCGGTTTGATTCGCGCCCGCCCGCGCTCTGGCTACTTCGTCAACACCCATACCCCGAGTCAGTTCTGCGAACCGGTGATCAGCAGCGAGGTAAACGAATCCACCGAGGTCGATGTCAGTGAACTGGTGTTCTCGGTACTCGACTCGATCAAGGACCCGAACACCGTGCCGTTCGGCTCTGCGTTCCCCAGTCCGACCCTGTTCCCCCTGCAACGCTTGTCCCGCTCCCTGGCCAGCGCCACCCGTGAGATGGACCCGCGCATGGTCGTCACTGACATGTCGCCGGGCAATCCACAATTGCGCCGACAAATCGCCCTGCGCTACATGGTTGGCGGTCTGATGTTGCCGATGGAAGAACTGCTGATCACCAACGGCGCCCTTGAGGCATTGAACCTGTGCCTGCAAGCAGTCACAGAGCCGGGCGATCTGGTAGCCATCGAAGCCCCAGCGTTCTACGCCTGTCTGCAAGTACTCGAACGCCTGAAACTCAAGGCTGTGGAAATCCCCGTGCACCCGCGCGACGGTATCGACCTCGGTGTGCTCGCGCAAACCCTGGAGCGACACCCGATCAAGGTCTGCTGGTGCATGACCAGCTTTCAGAATCCCATGGGCGCGACCATGCCCGAGGCGAAGAAGCAGGAACTGGTCGAATTGCTGCGCCGTCATGAAGTGCCGCTGATCGAAGACGATGTCTACGCCGAGTTGTATTACGGCCAGCAAGCACCGAAACCGGCCAAGGCCTTTGATACCGAAGGCCTGGTGATGCACTGCGGCTCATTCGCCAAAAGCCTCGCCCCCGGATACCGCATCGGATGGGTCGCCGCCGGGCGCTATGCGCAGAAAATCGAACGGTTGAAACTCATGACCTCGCTGTGTGCGTCGATGCCGGCCCAGGCGGCCATTGCCGATTACCTGCAACACGGCGGGTATGACCGCCATCTGCGCAAACTGCGTCACGCGCTGGAGGACCAGCAAAGCGCGATGCTCGCCGCCATCGCCCGGTATTTCCCGGCACAGACTCGGGTCAGTCAGCCGGCTGGCGGCTACTTTCTGTGGCTGGAGTTGCCGGAGCAAATGGATTCGTTGAAGTTGTTTCAGATGGCGCTGGCGCAAGGCATCAGCATTGCACCGGGGCCGATCTTTTCACCGACGCAGCGCTTCAGAAACTGTATTCGGCTGAATTACGGCAGTCCGTGGACTGAGGATTCGGAGAAGGCGATGGAGACGTTGGGGCGGATTGTGCGGTCGTTCTGATAAAAACAAGTTCGCTCCTGCAGGGGTATCTGTGAACACCACAAATCCACTGTAGGAGCGAGCATGCTCGCGATGAGGCCGGCACTGACAACACCAATCCCGGGGCTTAGCGCCCACCCCCCAAATCAACAAACGTCCCCGTCGCATAGGAAGCCTTGTCCGACAGCAGCCAGACAATCGCTTCCGCCACTTCATCCGGTCGTCCGCCCCGCGCCATGGGGATGGCGGATTCAAGCTTGCTGACCCGATCCGGATCACCGCTCAGGGCATGGAAATCGGTGTAGATGTAGCCTGGGCGAACCGCGTTGACACGGATGCCTTCGCCGGCCACTTCTTTGGAAAGGCCGACGGTGAACGTATCCAGCGCGCCTTTTGAGGCGGCGTAGTCAACGTACTCGTTGGGTGCCCCCAGGCGCGCCGCCACCGATGACACGTTGACGATGCTGCCGCCCTGCCCGCCGTGCTTGGGCGACATGCGCAAGATCGCGTGCTTGGCGCACAGCACAGGCGCCAGGACGTTGGTCTTGAGGATCTTGAGGATGCGGAACTCAGACATTTCATCGACCCGGGACTTTTGCCCTACAGTGCCGGCGTTGTTCACCAGTGCGGTGACCCGCCCCAGTTCGGCGTCCACCCGGTTAAACAACGCGATGACTTCGTCTTCAATGCTGACATCTGCGCGCACCGCGATGGCTTGCGCGCCGAGGGCGCGGACCTGCTCGAGCACGCCTTGAGCAGCCTGCTCGTCGGCCAGATAGTTGATGCAGACCCGATAGCCCTGCGCGGCAGCCAAAAGAGCGGTGGCAGCACCGATGCCGCGGCTGCCGCCGGTGATGACGATGACTTTATCCATGCGAGCTTTCCCCCCAATCCAAGCGTAAGCAGTCGAGGGCAAGAATAACCGTGATTCACGGGTTTTGCATGGACTCACATCAACACTCAACTCGCTACAACCTGCTCCCCACGCTGGATTTCGATCATGAAGCGCTCGGCCGGCAGCGGGTGACCGAGCAAATAGCCCTGCAGCGAGTCACACCCCAGTCGCGTGAGGAAGTCTTGCTGCACACCGGTTTCAACGCCTTCGGCGACGATGCGTAACCCCAGGGCCTGACCGAGGGCGACGATCGCCGAAACGATGGCGGCGTCATCGCTGTCGCGTTCCAGATCGCGAACAAAACCGCGGTCAATCTTCAGTTCATTGGCCGGCAGGCGTTTGAGGTACATCAAGCTGGAGTAACCGGTGCCGAAATCATCGATGGACAGGTCTACCCCCATGTCCGACAGTTCCTGCAGCACGGTCATACTGGCATCGGCGTCGCTCATCGCGGTGGTTTCGGTGATTTCCAGGGTCAGGCTGTTGGCCGGCAAACGATGGGTGGCCAGCGCTTTGGCCACGCTCCTCACCAGGCCCGCATGACAAAACTGGATGGCCGAAAGATTCACCGCGATGCGCCAGTCGGTGTACCCCAACACGTACCACTCTCGCATCTGCCGGCAGGCCTCATTGAGTACCCACTCGCCAATGGGAATGATCAGTCCGGTTTTTTCCGCCAGTTCGATGAACTTGTCCGGCAACAGCATCCCCTGTGTCGGGTGTTGCCAGCGCAGCAACGCTTCGGCACCGATTGGCCGGCCGTTGGCGGCATCGAACTTGGGCTGGTAATACAGGCTGAACTCCTGATGTTCCAGGGCATTGCGCAGGTCTTGCAGCAATTGCAGTTGTTTGCGGGCGTTACTGTTCATCGAAGCATCGAAGAAGCTGTAGCCGTTTTTACCCGCTCCTTTGGCGTGATACATCGCCGCATCGGCGTTCATCAGCAACTCTTGGGCGGTTTGGCCGTTGCCCGGAAAGAGCGCGATGCCAACACTGGCGGAGATTTGCAGATCATGCTCGGTGACACGGAAGGAGCGCGCGATCAGCCCGACCTGACGGGAAGCGAGACTCAAGGCGTCATTCTGCTCGTTCAACTGCACCAGCAGCACGAACTCATCACCACCGATCCGTGCCAGGGTGTCCTGATTGCGCAAGTCTTCTCGCAGGCGCGCCGCCACCTCACGCAACAGCAAATCGCCCATGTGGTGTCCGAAGGCATCGTTGACCGGTTTGAACCCGTCCAGATCAATGAACATCAGGGCAAAGCACCCGCCCTCTTCCTGCACCCTCGACATGGCCTGGTCAATACGGTCGGCGAGCAGCATCCGGTTCGGCAACCCGGTCAGCGTGTCATGCAGAGCCAGTTGCGTCAGTTCACGATTGGCTTCGGTCAGCGACAGGGCCAGGCTGGCGGTACGGGCCTCCAGGCGTGCATCGAGGATCGACGTCAGCAAGGCAATGCTCAGCACCGCCAGCGTGGTGATCAGCACGAGGTTATCCAGGCCATTGCCATTCAAACCAGAGGCGGCCGCACCGCAAAAACTGCCATCGGCAAAACGCGCGGCGGCCATGCCGGTGTAGTGCATGCCGACAATGGCGATGCCCATGATCACGGCAGCACCGCCACGGATCAATCGCACATGAGGCGTGTGCTGACGCAGGTGGAACGCTATCCACAACGCGGCCCCCGAGGCGCCGACGGCAATCAGCAACGAGGCGCTGAACAGTGTCGGGTCGTAATCGATCCCGGGCTGCATGCGCATGGCCGCCATGCCGGTGTAGTGCATCGCACTGATGCCGGCGCCCATGACCAGCGCGCCGAAACCCAATTGCCACGCCGGCAATTTCGGCTGACTGACCAGCCACAGGGCGAATCCGCTGGAGAGCACACCAATCAGTAAGGACAGTGACGTGAGCGCGATGTCGTAGCCCAGATCAATCGGCAACTTGAATGCGAGCATCCCGATAAAGTGCATCGACCATACGCCGACACCCATGGCAATGGCGCCCCCGGCCGTCCATAAATGCACAGCCCGCCCCTTGGCGGTTGCAATACGGCCGGTGAGGTCCAGTGCGGTATAGGATGCGAGAATCGCTACGCAGAGCGAAATGATGACCAGCGTAGGGGAATAGCTACCGATGAGCATGGAGACTTCTCGAAATCACCGCCGTATTGCATCCTTTCTCGGGGGTGAAATAGCGCGATTGTACTGATTCCAAAAGGGAACGCACTCACAAAGTTAGCAAAAGGCCATTAGTCCGATGAAACGCTTGTTTTACTGCTGGAGTTACCGAGCCAGACACCTTTGTGGCGAGGGGGCTTGCCCCCGTTCGAGCGCGAAGCGGTCGCAAATCAGGTGATTGCAGAGCTGGATTCAGGGCCGCTGCGCGACCCAACGGGGGCAAGCCCCCTCGCCACAGCCAAGCAGCCTCACCCAGTTTTGTTACTTGGTGTCGCTTACATCAAGCTGCCCGTCCCAGCCGCCACCCAGCGCCGCAATCAACTGCACACTGGCGATCAGGCGGCTTTGCTGCAGATCGAGGGTGCTGCGCTCATTGCTCAACGCCGACGCCTGAGTCACCACGACATCAAGGTAGGCAATCAAACCGGCCTTGTACTGGTTCTGGGTCAAACGTAGCGATTCACGGGCCGCATCCAGCGCCTGCTGACGTACGACAGCTTCGTCCTGCAGCACCTTGAGTTGCACCAGGTAGTTTTCCACTTCACGGAAACCGTCGAGCACGGTCTGGCGATACTTGGCCACGGTCTCGTCATAGGCCGCTTCACTGCGGTCGACTTCCGCCGAGCGCTGGCCGCCGTCGAACAAGGTCATTGCCAGTTGCGGGCCGACCGACCAGAAACGGTTGGGCAGACTGAACAAGTCCTTGGAGGTGCTGCTGCTATAGCCGCCGTTCATGCTCAACGTAAAGTCCGGATAGTAAGCGGCCTTCGCCACACCGATGTTGGCATTGGCGGCGATGACTGAACGTTCGGCCGAAGCGATATCCGGGCGCCGTTCCAGCAGCTGCGAAGGCAGATTCAGCGGCACTTGCGGCAATTGGGGAATACCTTGGGTTTCTGCCAGGGAAAACTCGGCGGGCGGCAAGCCGATCAGTACCGCAATGGCGTTTTCAAACTGGGCGCGCTGCCAGATCAGGTCGACCAGATCGGCCTCGGTGCCCTTGAGCTGTGTTTGCGCCTGAGCCACCGCGTCCTTGCCGGAAACCCCGGCGCGATACTGGTTTTCGGTCATTTTCAGCGAGCGCTGATAAGCCTCGACGGTGGCTTCGAGCAGGCGTTTCTGCTCGTCGATCACACGCAATTGCAGATAGTTCTGCACCAGTTCCGACTGCTGGCTCAGACGCATGGCTGCCAGGTCAGCGAAACTCGCCTCGGCATTGGCGGTGTCGGCTTCCAGGCCACGACGCAATTTACCCCAGACATCCGCCTCCCAACTCACACCAGCCTGTGCGGTGTAGGTGTCACGAATACCGCTGGAAGAACTGGTCAGGCTGGAACTGCTGCTGCCGGTGCCCTGGCTGGAGCGGTTCTTCCCGAGCGACAGGTCGACCGTCGGAAAAAAAGCCCCGCGGGCACTGCGCACCAGCGCCTGGGCCTGGCGGAACTGGGCCTCGGACTGGGCCACGGTCTGGTTGGCGCTGTTGAGCCTCTCAACCAGCTCGTTGAGCTGGCGATCTCCATACAACTCCCACCATGCGCCACGAATGAGCGCGTCACTCGGATTGGCCTGAGTCCAGCCCTCGGCGGCTTTGTACTGAACCGGGTCGGCGGCTTGCGGACGCTGGTAATCCGGGCCGATGGCGCAGGCACTGAGCAGGACCATGCACAGTGACAGGCTCAACAGGCGCGAGCCCCGAACAGTGGCCAGGTTGATAAGCGAACGGTCAGTCATAGCGGAGTTTCCAGAGCGGCATCGGTTCGCACCCCACGCCAGTGGTTGAAGCGATGGCGCAGTTTGTCGAGATAGAGGTAAACCACCGGGGTGGTGTAAAGGGTCAGCACCTGACTGAAAATCAGCCCGCCGATGATGGTCAGACCCAGCGGCTGACGCATTTCGGCTCCTTCGGCGCGGCTCAACAGCAACGGCAAGGCGCCAAGGATCGCCGCCAGCGTGGTCATGAGGATAGGCCGCAACCGTTGCAGGCAAGCGCTGCGAATCGACTCCAGCGGCGCAAGCCCCTGATGTCGTTCAAGTTGCAGCGCCAGGTCGATCATCAGAATCGCGTTTTTCTTCACCACGCCAATCAGCAGGAACAGCCCGAGCAGGGAAATCAGGCTGAACTCCCCTCCCAGCACATAGATCGACAGCAACGCGCCGACCCCGGCCGAAGGCAAGGTCGAAAGGATGGTCAGCGGGTGGATGTAGCTTTCGTACAGCACGCCCAGCACCAGATAGACCGCCACCAGCGCGCCGAGAATCATCCACGGCTGGCTCTTCTGGGTCGCGGCGAAAGCGTCGGCGGTGCCGGCCATCTTCGCGATCACGTCTTCCGGCAGACCGACCTTGGCAATGGCTCGCTCGATGGCGGCACTGCCCTGCTCCACGGTCACGCCTTCGGCCATGTCGAACGCAATGCTTTCCGAGGCGAACTGGCCTTCGTGGCTGACCCGGTCATCTTCCAGGCTGTTTTCGTAATGGGCGATGGTCGATAACGGGATCCGTGCACCGTCGGCGGTGATCACCTGAACCTGCTTGAGGGTGATCGGGTCCTGGGCGTACTTCGGATTGACCTCCATCACCACCTGGTACTGGTTGAGGCTGTCGTAAATAGTGGAAATCTGCCGCTGGCTGTAGGCGTTGTTCAGTACCGAGGTAACCATGTCCATGTCGACGCCCAGGCGCTTGGCCTGATCGCGATCGACAATCAGCGTCACTTGCTGGGCCCCGCGACCTTCTCGGGCATCAATCGCCGTCAGCTCCGGCAAGGCCTTGAGTGCCGTGACGACCTTTGGATACCACTCGCGCAGCGCTCCAAGGTCACCGCTTTGCAAGATGTAGGAATACTGAGATGAAGTCTGCTCACGACCGCCACCAAATTGCAGGTCCTGGTCAGCCATCATCATCAACTGCGCCCCCGGGACCTTGGGCATTTCCTTGCGCAGGCGTTCAATGACCTTTTGCGCGGAGATGTTGCGTTCCTTGATCGGTTTCAGGCGCACCAGCATGAAGGCGTTATTGGTGCCGTTGCTGCCGCCAATGAAACCGGCAACGCTTTCGACCGCTTCATCCTTCAACACCGCGCGGCGGAAGGTTTCCATTTTCGGCTGCATCACGCTGAACGACAGACCGTCGTCGCCACGCACGAAACCGATCAGCTGGCCCGTGTCCTGCTGCGGAAGAAATGTTTTAGGAACAACGATATACAGCGCAATGTTAACGCCAATTGTCACAAATAGGCTGAGCAAGGTGAGGCGTCGATGACGCAACACCCAGTCCAGGCTGGTGGCATATTTGCCAACCATCCACTCGTTGGCCCGCTGGCTCCAGCGTTGCAGGCGGTTTTCCTGCCCCGGTGTGTGCGGCTTTAGCCAGCGAGCACAGAGCATCGGCGTCAAAGTCAGCGAAACGATCAGCGACACCACGATCGACGCCGCCAAGGTGATGGAAAACTCGCGGAACAGGCTTTCAATGATCCCGCCCATGAACAGGATCGAGAGGAACACCGCCACCAGGGAGACGTTCATCGACAGCAACGTGAAACCGACTTCCTGGGCACCAAGGTACGCCGCTTTCATCGGTCGCACGCCTTCGTCGATGTGCCGGGAAATGTTCTCCAGCACCACAATGGCATCGTCCACCACCAGGCCGGTGGCGAGGATCAGCGCCATCAGCGACAGGTTGTTCAGCGAGAAACCGTAGAGGTACATCACGGCAAAGGTGCCGACCAGCGACACCGGCACCGCCAGCGTCGGGATCAGCGAGGCACGCAAATTACCGAGAAACAGGAACACCACCAGGATCACCAGAGCCACGGCGATCAGCAGTGTCATTTCCGCTTCATGCAACGTGGCCTTGATCACCGGCGAACGGTCCATCGCCAGATTGAGTTTGACGCTGGCTGGCAGCACGGCCTGCAACGCCGGTAACTGCGCCTTGATCTCGTTGACCGTCTCGATGATGTTGGCACCGGCCTGGCGGTTGATCACCAGCAGAACCGCTGCGTCATCGTTGAAGAAACCGCTGTTGTAGCGGTCCTCGACACCGTCGCTGACCTTGGCCACGTCCTTCAGGCGCAGGGCCGCGCCGTCGGCGTAATGGATGATCAGCGACTCGTAGTCCTTGGCCTTTTCCAGCTGATCGTTGGCCTGCACCTGCCATAAACGCTGGCCGTCCTCCACCGAGCCCTTGGGCCGGCGCACGTTGGCATTGGCGATGGTGTTGCGCACGTCGTCCAGCGCCACGCCGTATTGGTTCAGCGCCTGGGGTTCGAGCTCGATGCGCACCGCCGGCAAGGAGCTGCCACCGATCTGCACTTCACCCACGCCCTGCACTTGCGACAGACTCTGGGACAGGATGGTCGAGGCCAAATCGTAGAGCTGGCCTTTCTCCAGCACGTCCGACGTCAGTGACAGCACCATGATCGGCGCCTGGGACGGGTTGACCTTCTTGTAGGTCGGCATGCTGCGCATCCCGCTGGGCAGCAGGTTGCGCGAGGCATTGATCGCCGCCTGCACTTCCCGCGCAGCGCCATTGATGTCGCGGTCCAGGTCAAATTGCAGGATCACCCGGGTCGACCCCTGGCTGGAACGACTGCTCATGGTGTTGACCCCGGCAATAGTGCCGAAGGAGCGTTCCAGCGGCGTGGCCACGGTCGACGCCATGACCTCGGGGCTGGCGCCGGGCAGACTGGCCTGCACCACGATCACCGGGAAGTCCATTTGCGGCAGCGGCGACACCGGCAACAGGCCGAAGCTCACCCCGCCCAGCAGCATGATTGCCAGGCTCAACAACAGGGTCGCAACCGGGCGTTTGATGAAAGGTCCGGACAGGTTCATGGCTGCTCAACCACTTCCACGGACTCAGGTTTGCGACCCCAACGGCGACCGAGCCGGTCGAAATACAGATAGATCACAGGCGTCGTAAACAACGTCAGAATCTGGCTCAGCAACAGGCCACCCACCATCACCAGACCCAATGGCTGGCGCAGTTCTGCCCCGGAACCGGTAGCCAGCATCAACGGTACAGCCCCAAACAACGCCGCCAGAGTGGTCATCAGAATCGGCCGAAAACGCAACAACGCTGCCTGATAGATCGCCGTTTGCGGGTCCATGCCCTGATTGCGCTCGGCGTCCAGAGCGAAGTCGATCATCATGATCGCGTTCTTCTTCACGATGCCGATCAGCAAAATGATGCCGATGATCGCAATCATGCCCAGGTCATTGCCGCTGAGGATCAACGCCAGCAGTGCTCCGACCGCCGCCGACGGCAGGGTCGAGAGAATGGTGATCGGGTGGATGTAGCTCTCGTACAGCACGCCGAGCACGATGTACATGGTCACCACCGCCGCCAGAATCAGCAGCAAGGTGCTCGACAGCGACGCCTGGAACGCCTCCGCGGCGCCCTGGAACTGGGTCTGCACGCCAATTGGCATGCCAATGTCCTTCTGCACTTGCTCGATAATCTCCACCGCATGCCCCAGCGCCACGCCGGGCGCGAGGTTGAAGGACATCATCACCGCCGGGAACTGGCCGATGTGGGTGATCGCCAGTTGCGCCTGCCGCTCTTCAATGCGCGCCAGGCTGGACAGCCGCACCTGCCCGCCATCGGTGGTTTTCACGTGAATCTGGTTTAGCGCATCCGGGCCGATTTTTTCGCCGGACTGCGATTGCAGCACCACGCGATACTGGCTGGCCTGGGTGTAGATCGTGGAAATCTGGCGCTGACCGAAGGCGTCGTACAACGCATCGGTAATGTTCGACACCGACACCCCGACCCGCGACGCCGCATCGCGATCGATCACCAGATAGACCTGCAAGCCTTTGTCCTGCAAGTCGCTGGCAACGTCGGTCAGCTCCGGACGATCCGCCAGCGCCTCGACCAGCCGCCCGCTCCACAGGCTCAACAGCTCTGAATCGGGCGAGGACATACTGAACTGGTACTGCGTACGGCTGACGCGGTCCTCGATGGTCAGGTCCTGCACCGGCTGCATGAACAGGCGAATGCCCACCAGTTTGTCCACTTCCGGTTGCAGGCGGGCAATCACTTCTGGCGCAGTCAGATCGCGGTTGCTGTGCGACTTGAGGTTGATCAGCAAACGTCCGCTGTTGAGCGTCGAATTGTCGCCATCCACGCCGATATAGGACGACAGACTCTCGACGGCCGGATCCGCCAGAATCACCTTGGCCAACTCCTGTTGACGCTCGCTCATCGCCGCGAAGGAAATCGATTGCGGCGCCTCGGAAATGCCCTGGATCACCCCGGTGTCCTGCACCGGAAAGAAGCCCTTGGGCACGACCATGTACAGGACCACCGTCAGTGCCAGCGTGCCGATAGCCACCAGCAAGGTCAGCGGCTGATGCTTGAGCACCCACTGCAACTTGCGCCCGTAGGCAGCGATCATCCAGTCGATGAACGCACCGCTGGCGCGGTAGAAACGGCCCTGCTCTTCTTCCTTGGGCTCGCGCTTGAGCAAGCGCGCGCACATCATCGGGGTCAGGGTCAGGGAAACGACCAGGGAAATCAGGATTGCCACCGCCAGGGTGATCGCAAACTCACGGAACAACCGCCCTACCACATCGGCCATGAACAGCAGCGGGATCAGTACGGCGATTAGCGATAGCGTCAAAGAGATCAGGGTGAAGCCGATCTGTTTGGCGCCCTTGAGCGCAGCATTCAGCGGGCTGTCGCCTTCTTCGATGTACCGGGATATGTTCTCCAGCATGACGATTGCGTCGTCCACCACAAAACCGGTGGCGATGGTCAGCGCCATCAGGGTCAGGTTATTGACCGAAAACCCCGCCAGGTACATCACGCCGAACGTGCCGATCAACGACAGCGGCACGGCTACCGACGGAATGATCGTGGCGCTGGCCCGACGCAGGAACAGGAAGGTGACCATGACCACCAGGGCGATTGCGATCAACAACTCATGCTGCACGTCCTTGACCGATGCGCGGATAGTCTGGGTGCGGTCGGTCAGTACCACCACGTCGAGACCGGCCGGCAGGTTGTCGGTGATGCTCGGCAGCAGTGCCTTGATCCGGTCGACCACTTCGATAACGTTGGCGCCCGGCTGGCGCTGGATGTTCAGCAACACGGCCTGGTTTTCATTGGCCCACGCGGCCAGCCGCTCGTTTTCGGCGCCGTCGACGATTTCCGCCACGTCCTTGAGGCGCAATGGCGCACCGTTGGCGTAAGCCAGGATCAGGTTGGCGTAGTCCTTGGGCGACGTCAGTTGGTCGTTCGCATCGAGCATCGACACCCGGGTCGGGCCGTCGAAGTTGCCTTTGGGCTGGTTGACGTTGGACGCGCCGATCAGGGTGCGCACGTCCGACAGGTTCAAGCCATTGGCGGCCAACGCCTCAGGGTTGACCTTGATCCGCACCGCCTGACGTTGACCGCCGGCAATGCTGACCATGCCGACGCCGCTGATCTGGGCGATTTTTTGCGCCATGCGCGTATCGACCAGATCATTGAGCTTGGGCAACAGCATGGTCTTTGAGGTGATCGCCAGGGTCAGCACCGGCGTATCGGCCGGATTGACCTTGTTGTACACCGGTGGCGCCGGCAGGTCTTTGGGCAACAGGTTGGTGGCAGCGTTGATCGCCGCCTGCACTTGCTGCTCGGCCACGTCCATGTTGATGTCGAGGCTGAAACGCAGGGTCAGCACCGACGCGCCGCCGGAACTGGTGGAGGCCATTTGCGTCAGGCCGGGCATCTGCCCGAATTGCCGCTCCAGCGGCGCGGTCACGGCGCTGGTCATGACATCCGGGCTGGCGCCGGGATAGAGCGTCATGACGCGAATGGTCGGGTAATCGACCTGGGGCAATGCCGACACTGGCAGCAGCCGGTAGGCAATGACGCCGGCCAGGATAATGGCCAGCATGCTCAGCGTGGTAGCTACCGGGCGAAGGATGAACAGCCGCGAGAGATTCATGCGCCGCCCTTTTTCGCCTTGTCGGTGGTCGCAGGTTCAGGCGCATTGGCGGCCGACTTGCCTTGCAGGTGTTCGGTGGGAGTGGCGGGCACGTCCTGGCTGTCGTTGACCACTTCCACGTCACTGCCGTCCTTCAGACGATCGGTACCCTCCAGTACCACCCGATCACCCGCTGTCAGTCCTTCGGTGACCACGGTGTTCTGACCGTCGCTGGCACCGATTTTCAACTCACGGATCTTGACCTTCTTGTCACCGTCCAGGGCATAGACGAACGTGCCGTTGGTGCCGAACTGAATCGCGGCGGAAGGCGCCAATATTACGCCTTTGAGCGTGTCGGCCAGCAGGCGGACATTGACGAATTGATTGGGGAACAGCGACTGATCGCGGTTCTCGTAACGCGCCTTGAATTTCAGGGTGCCAGTGGTGACGTCGATCTGGTTGTCCAGACTTTGCAATACGCCGGTGGCCTGCAGCTTGGTGTCGCCGCGATCCCAGGCTTCGGCGGGCAATTTGGCACCACTGCGATAACGGGCGAGCACGGTTTCGAGGCTGTTTTCCGGCAGCGTGAACGCCACGCTGATCGGTTGGGTCTGGGTGATGATCGCCAGTGCCGTGGTGTCGTTCGCCGCAACCAGATTGCCTACGTCCAGTTGGCGCAGGCCGACGCGTCCGGCAATGGGGGCGCGGATTCTGGTGAATTCGAGATTGAGTTTGGCGTCATTGACCGCCGCCTGATTGGTCTTGACCGTGCCCATGTATTGACCGACCAGCGCTTCGGCGGTGTCCAGGGTTTGCTTGGCGATGCTGTCTTCACGGTACAGGCCGCGATAGCGCTCGACATCGACCTGGGCGTTTTTCAGTTGTGCCTGATTCTGCAGCAAGGTGCCTTCGGCCTGAAGCAGGGCGTTCTGGTATGGGCGCGGGTCGATCTCGGCGAGCAGGTCACCAGCCTTGACCATTTGCCCCTCTTCGAAATTGATCTTCATCAGTTCACCGCCAACACGGCTGCGCACATTGATGGTGTTCAACGCCGTAACGGTGCCCAGCGCCTTGTAGTACAGCGGAAAATCACCCTTGACCGCCGGGGCTACGCGTACCGGCACCGGCCCGGACGCTCCACCGAACCCCGGCCGCATGCCACCCGACCGGCCAGTGTGCCCGGCCACGGCTTTTTGCCCCGCGCCTTCTTTCGGTGCAGCGCTGCCGGGCCAGAATTTCCAGCACAGGGCGGCGATGACCAACAGGACGAGCAGGCCAAACAGCCAGCGACGGGGACTACGGGAAGCGGAGGATTGCATTGAGTGATCAACCATTGGGCGCGTGGGCTTGTTTTACATGAGGCTGAACGATAAGCACTGGCGGCTCTTAAGCAAAGCGCCTTTACCGGCAATTTACCTTCGGCTTACGTAACAGGAGTTTTGTGTAAGACACTGAAGCACAAATGAAAACGGCCTGGACAGGGCCAGGCCGTTAAACATTGTAAAGGTAAGCTTATTTCAGTACAGCAAGGGCCGCGTCGTAGTTTGGCTCGTCAGCGATTTCGCCAACCAGCTCGCTGTGCAGCACGTTGTCGTTTTCGTCCAGTACCACGACGGCACGGGCGGTCAGGCCTTTGAGCGGGCCGTCAGCAATGGCAACGCCGTAGTTTTCGATGAACTCGGCGCCGCGCAGGGTCGACAGGTTCTGTACGTTTTCCAGGCCTTCGGCACCGCAGAAACGGGCTTGGGCGAACGGCAGGTCAGCGGAGATGCACAGCACGACCGTGTTGGCGACATCGCTGGCCTTGGCGTTGAACTGGCGCACGGAAGTCGCGCAGGTCGGGGTGTCGACGCTTGGGAAGATGTTCAGCACTTTGCGCTTGCCGGCAAAGTCCTGCAGGGTGACGTCGGACAGATTGCCGGCAACCAGGGAAAAGGCTGGCGCCTTGGAACCGGCTTGTGGCAGTTGGCCGTTAACTTGAACCGGGTTGCCTTTAAGAGTGACTTGAGCCATGAACGGAGTCCTTCTGACGTGGTGGTGGAGAATTTTGACGAGGCCGAAGTTAACCACGAAATTGTCCGACGACCTATGGTCAAAACCAAATTGTCATGTGTCAGCGCACAAAATTGGATACAACTCGTTACCCCTCCTCCTTTTGAACACCACAATACTCCTGTAGGCGCTGCCTTGCCTGCGATGACGACATCCAGTCCAACATCTATATTGACTGACCCACCACCATCGCGGGTGAACAAAAATTTCGCAGACAGCATTGTCGATTCAAGCATGAGCCGTTCGACTATCCAGTGAATCATCACAAATCCAGCGGAGACCTCACCATGCGATTCATGATCATCATCAAAGCCAGCCCCGACTCCGAAGCGGGTGTCATGCCCAGCGAAGAATTGCTGACTGCCATGGGCAATTACAACGAAGAACTGGCCAAAGCCGGCATTCTCCTTTCCGGCGACGGCCTGCAGCCGAGCAGCAAAGGCGCTCGCGTGCGATTCTCGGGCGACAAGCGCACTGTCATCGACGGCCCCTTCATCGAGACCAAGGAACTGATCGCCGGGTTCTGGATTTGGCAGGTAACGTCAAAAGAAGAAGCCATCGAATGGGTCAAGCGCTGCCCCAACCCGATGCCCGGCACCGAAGCCGAGATCGAGATTCGCCAGGTGTTCGAGCTGGAGGATTTCGGTGCAGAGCTCACGCCCCAATTGCGTGAGCAGGAAGAGCGAGTGTTCGGGCAAGCGAAGAAGTGCTGAGTGTCACGTACAGCGGATCAAGTCCTGAATCTGCGGGGAAGACCAGGATGTAATCGTCGTACTCGGCGGCTTGAGCGTCGCCGGCCATGGATTCAATTAATGGCACCGGTAAAGACTGTACAAAGCCCAGGCGACGCGGCGAGGCCTGGGCTGCTGGAACAAGCGTTTCGAGAGTGGCCGGGGCAGACCAGCACAGGGTGATGGGTGCGACTCCATCGGTGGTAAAACTGAACCCGTTCGATTGTGGGTCGTGTCGCACCGACCGCACTCTGACGCTATTGCCGACGGCCTGAGCGATGTACACCTGAGGCAGTGATTTGATCTCGCGCGCTCCGTGGAACATCGTTCCCGGTTTGGCGGGCACTACCGTCGTGCCCATTCTGAAAGGCAGTTCGATCTGCCCCTGACACGTTGCCATCGACAGCCAATCCTGTCCTTCAAGTGGCATGAATTCGACCAGAGGAACACTGAGCGCGTAGACCTGACTGTCGGCGCGACTGGAAAACTCGAACCGCAGGACTGTTGCGCACGGGCTTTCACCTCACCTTTCTCGTGATGCCAGTTCCTCACGTAATACACGACTGACTCCGCGGAATGGCTATTGACCTTGTCGTCAGGATAAAACAACAAGTCTGCACCTTTGGGATGTCCGCAGATTCGGTCGAAATGTTCAATCAACCGGTCATGGTCCTGCCTGGGTAAATCAACGGCCCAGATTCTGTTGACCAGTGCCTGGAATTCCGACTGGGTGTAATCCTTTAGTGTGGCTTTAAGTTCCATCTTGGGTTCTTCCTTGTGTTTATTGGACATACAGCTGAAAGCAATGGCAGCCGCTCATCGAGTTGGGACAGCTGCCTGTTAGCCAGTGACATCTATTCGGGCTTGAATCCGGGCTTATTGTTGGCCGCCCGCCATTCCTTGACTTCTTTCAGGATGCCCTCGGGACTGTCTTCCTGACCGTCCTTTGGGTAGAAGATGACATCGGAGCGCTCTGGGTGCTCGGTGATTTTTTCAAAGTGGACGAGAAGACCATCCAGATATATTTCCAACTCTTTACCATGCAACCCCGCTGGACAATTACGAAACCTACGTAAAAAAGACAAAAACTCTGCCTCTGTATAGTCTTCATATCCATCTTTAAAGATCTGATTTTTCTTTCCTTATGGACCTGTATATGACGTTGCGGCGTCATTACCGAGATATTATCGACCCCATACACGCCACCCCCCATCGAAACTTCGACATTATGATGAGCTCGAGAGTTTTCCGCCCGCCGTTTGATCCGCAAGTCTCGGATATGGAGCGAGTCCTTCACGCAAACTTCTTAGATTGTGTTCGCAAAACGGTCGGCGCAATGTCGGACCCATAGCGATCGCCCTCCAAAATGCCTCCCTTACCCTATACAAACGTTCAGTCGTGTCCCTTATCAATCAATGTAAAGACCAGCGTTTTAACTTCCATTGCCGCGGTGTATTGAAAGACAACCTTCTTGCCCGGGTAAACAGCAGGATCCAGTGGGTAGGAATCCCACCCGCCCGTCTGGCCCATCGGCTGAGGCATCTTGATTGGACCTCTGGATTCCATTGGTTTGCCGAAGAGCGCATGCACATCGGACTGGGTCTTCATCGACATGTACGGCATTGGCAAATCACCTCCATACACAATGATTCCAGGCATTGTCTCCATTAGGGTGACAAAAACCTTTTTCAGCCGATTCGTTCCAGCCCAAAAGCTAAGTTCCACCCCTGGAAACGGTTCAATGTCAAGCCAATCTCTACCTTCGTAAAGTTCCTGCAGAGCCTGACGTGGAACGACTCCCTCAGAAACTAACGCATCGTAAGACTTACCAAGCCCTGCGATCCATTCCTCGATCTTCACTGCGCTCATCAGTACCACCCCTGCTCTTTGCTTAGCGAATTGCTCAAGGACTCTTTCAATTTCAGCTGCTGAAATACTTTCCGCTAACAACCCCTCTTTTAGCGCTAAAACATTACTTTCAATTGCACTAAAAATATCAGAGGAGTCTTCAACGCGCTTCTGCTTAGAGTTTCGCCCTCCATAAGTCTCACTGAATTTTTGGTGGACTTTCTGAGGAATTGCGACGCTCGGTGCACGATTCAGAATTTTGCCAATTTCCTGCTTCGTTAAATCTGGAAAATTCAATTCCAAATGTGCCTCCAGCGCCTTTCTAGAAGGAATATGATCAATATCCAACCCATCCCCCCTGCTCCGCCCACTAAGCTCGTTATACGGCCCTACCTCCAATGGCTCAACCGGCGGACCAACGAAAACCAGTCCGGGCGAAGGTAGATCCCCATCTCCCGGAAACCCCGGAATACTCGCACCAATCTCCCCCTCGTCAACAGCCGGAAACGTCTCGTTATGCGGTAGGACCGGGATCGCCGGGTTGCCGGGAGATACCGTCGGGGACGTTGGTGTGCCGGGTAGCGTCGTCGACCCAAGGTGTTCGCTACCCGGTGGCACCAAGGGTTTCCATGTGGCGGCAGGCGGGAGCGGCCAGGACACCACTGCGGGTTCGATCCCCAGCCACCCCCCGGCACTGTTCGGTGTCTTGATGCTGATCTGATCGAGGTTGAAAGGATCGGACCAGAAATCCGCTCGTTCTTCGTAACGCAGTTCGAACTCACGGTTTTCACCCACCCATGTGTTTTTCGGCGCGTAGGGGGCGAAGCCTTGTTCGATACGTGCTTTGTTCACCTCATCGAATCGGGTGGTGAGCGGTGGGTGTTCTCCCAGGGTTCGCCACAGCGCTTCATCGAAGGCGGCGAACGACTTGAATTCGCGTCCGCGCAACTGATCACCGACCTGGGTCGGGATGGCCACGCCATTGGCCTGGGTGGCCGCTTTCCACCAACCGACCGTCGCCGGTTGCCCCGTCCCGCTGACGGTGCCCGTACCCAGGGGCGGCACGCTGAAAGAAACGTACGTTGGCGGTAAACCCGGCACGCAGACAATGCAGTCCTGGATGCGCAAATCGACGCCGGCCGGGATGTCCTGGATCTGCGGCTCGGTCACCGTCAATGGTGCCTGAACGGGTGTCGTAGCCTGAGGCATGGCCTCTGGCGCGAACAGCAGGTGCCTGGTCGGTGAGCCCGGTATCTGCCCTTTTCCTGGCTTTTTTTCTCCGGTTGCTAACGCCACCAAAATTGCCTGAGGCGCCGACCCGATTGCCTGCGCCACCCAATCCGCCACCCGAGCCCCCGCCGGAGGCGGGCGGTCCGGACCTGATGACTACGTCTCCTGACGATCCATCGTTGAATATACGTTGTGCCATACAGTTCTCCTTATCTGTAGGGCACAGGATGTCGGGGGTGCGATGGTCAGGTGCGGTACATATGCATACGCCTGACGTGTTTTTCCGGAATCTGTACTTCCTCTGTGTGGATTAAATCAATGAATGTTGTACGACGCCCGCCGAAACTAACTTTGTAGTACACATATTGCATGCCAACTTGAACACAAAACCAAAGAATTAATCCCTTCGACTGGCCAACTCATGGTTAGATGCTAACTTCAACTGACGCCGTCCTACGGCTCGCTCAGAAAAGGATTACACGATAACGGCCAAAAAAATAAGGCCGGGTATTCAGTGAGCCACCAGGGAACCGGGGGAATCATGTTCAAAAAGATGGGGATGTGCGCCTTTGCATTGGCGACTTCACTCGCGCCTGTCGTTTCAGTCCGGGCGGATAACGCCGAGACTGCCAACAAAAGCAACAATCCGCTGAATCTGGCGCCTGGCGTCAACCTTCAGGACTACTACACGCCCAAGCTCTACGACACCAACGTCCACACCAATGACGCGCTGTTGCGCGGCGCGTTGCCGATGGCGCCCAACGACTTCATCGGTGTCCCGCAACTGCTGCGTGTCACGCTGCCTGTCAGCACCCGTCCCGATCCGCATAACGGTTACAGCACCGGCATCGGGGACCTGAACGTGTTCGACATTTTCTTGCTCAAGACCGAAGGCGTGCAGTTGGGCATCGGCCCGCAGATCACTGCGCCGACCGCCGAACAAGATGAACTCGGGACGGGCAAGTGGCAGGCTGGCCTCTCCGCCATCGCCATCGATTCCTCGCCTCGCGGGCTGCTTGGCGCCCTGGTTCAATACCAGAGTTCGTTTGCCGGTGATGAGGACCGCGCCCACGTAGAGTCCGCCACCTTCCAGCCGTTCATCATCCATAACCTGGAGAAGGGTTGGTACCTGCGCTCGACCGGCACCTGGACGTTCGACCTGAAAAACGACACCCATTACATCCCCCTCGGTTTGGGTGGCGGTAAAGCCTGGAAATCGGGGTCCAATATCATCAATGCCTTTATTGAACCGCAGTGGACCGTTGACCACAAAGGTGAGGGCCTGCCGAAATTCACGCTGTACGCCGGTATCAACATCACCTTCGAGTAATAGGGGTTTTTTATGCATGGGGCACTTCGCGTAGCCGGTTTCAGCCTGATGACGATGTTTGTCAGTTGCGGTGTCGGCGCACAGAACGCCAGGGCTGATTTCACGGCCACTGCCGAAGAAGCCCGAGCCATTGCCAAGGAAGCTTATCTGTACGGTTTTCCGGTGGTGGAGATGTACAAGACGCTATACACCCAGGCCGTCGACAAGAAGAGCTCGAACTTCAAGGCGCCGTTCAATCAGATCGGCAACACCGCCAAGGCCTTCACCGCCAAGGACACGGCGTTTGTCACGCCCAACGCCGACACGCCTTACTCTTTCGTGTGGATGGATTTGCGCGCCGAACCGGTCGTGCTGACGCTCCCGGCCATTGAAGAGCACCGTTATTACTCGGTGCAGTTGATTGATGCCTATACGCAAAACTTTGCGTACCTGGGCACGCGCAGCACCGGCAACAACGGCGGCCACTTCATGATTGCCGGGCCCGACTGGAAAGGTCAGCAACCGCAGAACATCGACCGTCTGCTGCGCAGCGAAAGCAATATTGCCTATGCGCTGTACCGCACGCAGCTGTTCGACGAAAAAGACCTGGCCAACGTCAAGCAGATCCAGAAGGGCTACAAGGTTGAAACCCTGAGCCATTACGACAAACACAAGGCGCCGCCTGCCGCCACGAAAATCGACTGGCCCAAACCCACGCCAACCATGAGCGACACCCCGGACCTGTTCCGCTACTTGAACTTCATGCTGTCATTCGCCCCGGCCCAGGACGTGGAAAAGGATCTGCTCGCACGCTTCAAGACCATCGGTATCGAAGCCGGCAAGCCCTACAACCTGACCAGGCTCAGCGCCGATCAACGCAAGGCGCTGGAAGACGGAATCAGCGACGCCAAGGCGCAGTTTGCCGCGTTCAAGAAAGGCAAAGTCGACACCCATGAAATCACCAGCGGTGATTTTTTCGGCACCCGCGATCACCTCAAAGGTAATTACCTGTATCGCTATGCCGGGGCCAATATGGGTATTTTCGGCAACTCTGCCGAAGAGGCGAACTACATTGGTTATTTCGTCGACAAGGACAACAAGCCGGTCGACGCCTCGAAAAACGACTACACCTTGCACTTCGACAAAGGCGCTCTGCCCCCGGCCGATGCGTTCTGGTCACTGACGATGTACGACGCCAGGACCAAACTGCTGGTGGCCAACCCGCTCAATCGCTACCTGATCAACTCGCGCATGCTGCCCGATCTCAAGCTCGATGCGGACGGCGGCCTGACCCTTTATGTGCAGCAAAAGGCGCCGGCCGAGGCGTTGCAAAGCAATTGGCTACCGGCGCCGAACGGTCCGTTCTACGGCATCCTGCGTCTTTACCTGCCAAAACCGGAAGTCACCAGCGGCCAATGGAAAATGCCGTTGCTGACGCCCGTCAACTCAAAACAATAAGCGGAGTCAGTCATGATCAGGCCTTACGTAGTGCGCCAGCTGTTGGCGCTGTGCATGGTCAGTGTTAGTCCCTTGGCGCTGGCGGTTGAGGGTGGCGTTGGCCGCCCGATCACCGGGCAACAGGTGTTTTCCAATGCCGGCATCGTTCCACCGGAACCGGGTTGGGTGATGTCCCTGACCAGCATCTGGTATGACGGTGATTTGAAGGGCAACAGTGAAGTGCCTATTGTCGGCGCCCTGAGTACCGGGCTGGACATGCAAGTGTCGTACACCATGGCCAACTTCACTCATGTCTGGGACACCGGTAAGGGTCGCTGGAACTACGCCTCGGCCATCGGCGTACCCGTGCAGTACACCGACATCACCGCCAGCGTCACGGGCCCGCGCGGCAGAACACTGGGCACTTCGGATTCAGGCACACAATTCGCCGACATGCTGGTGACGCCAATAGCGGCCGGCTACCACTTCGACGAACTCAACCACATAGCGTTCTCGCTGCCGATCTACGTGCCGACAGGCGCCTACAACGACAATCGGCTGGCCAACCCGGGGCAGAACACCTACACGTTCATGCCAACGGTGGCGTTCACCCATCTGGATGGCAAGGGTGGCGAGCTCACCCTGGAGAGCGGCCTGGAGTTCTACACCGAAAACGACGTCACCGATTATCAGAACGGTGACTTGTTCACCCTCGACGCGCTCTGGACACACGGTTTCGGCAATGGATGGGCTGCGGGCATGGCGGCCGGCTACATCCAGCAAATCAACGATGACTCCGGCTCCGCCAGCAGCGGCTTTCGTGGACGCTCCGTCGGTGCCGGGCCGGTGGTGGGCTGGACCGGCAAGTTCGCCGACGCCGAGGCCAACATCAGCGCTCGCTGGGTACCGGAATTCGACACCAAGAACCGCCCTGAAGGCAACGGCTTCAGCGTCAACCTGACCCTGGCGTTTTTCTAGGAGACAGCATGACCGCACTCAACGATCTCAATGCCCTGCAAGCCAGCATCGCCGAAGCCGTACTCGGCCAGGACCAGGTAATTCGGCAAATTCTCGTCGGTCTTTTGGCCAACGGACATTTGCTGCTCGAAAGCCTTCCCGGCCTGGCCAAGACCCGCACGGTCAAGGCACTGGCCAAGCACCTTGACGCCAAAATGAGCCGCATCCAGTTCACACCGGACTTGCTGCCATCGGACATCACCGGCGCCGAAGTGCTGCATCAGGTCGAGGGTAAAAACGAGATCCGTTTTCAGCCCGGCCCCTTGTTCGGCAACCTGATTCTCGCCGACGAAATCAACCGCGCCCCGGCCAAGGTCCAGGCCGCGTTGCTCGAAGCCATGGAAGAACGGCAGATCACCGTGGCCGGGAACAGTCATGCGCTGCCGGACCTGTTCATCGTGGTGGCGACCCAGAACCCGATCGAACAGGAAGGCACCTACCCGCTCCCGGAAGCGCAGATGGACCGCTTCCTGATGAAAGTACTGCTGGATTATCCGAGCGCGGAAAACGAGAGCCAGGTGCTTCGTTTGTTGCGCGAAGAGGAACAGGCACTTGGCGCCAGGACCGCGGCGGTGCAAGGCTTCGCTCTGTCCCAGGAGGTGATTTTCGCCGCACGCCGAGAAGTCAGCGCGGTGCACGTCTCCCCTGCCATCGACCGTTACCTGATCGACCTGATCAATGCCACGCGCCACCCGGCCGACTACGACACCGATCTCGGGCGCTGGATCAACATTGGCGCCAGCCCTCGCGGTGGTATTGGCCTGGACCGTTGCGCGCGGGCCGATGCCTGGCTGCAGGGCCAGGATTTTGTGTCGCCGGACAACGTGCGCGCCGTCGTCCACCCAGTGTTGCGCCATCGCTTGCAACTGAGCTACGACGCCGTCGCCGACGGCGTGACGGCCGATCAGGTGCTCGATCGCTTGCTCGATAAAGTGGCGATACCGGCGTGAACGCGGACGGCCTGGTCTATGTCTCTCTGGCGCAGTTGATGGCCCTGGAGTTCAAGGCCCGCGACCTGAGTTTTCTGGCGCGTCAGCCCCAGGGGAGCATCCTGGCCGGCAATCACGCGTCACGCTTGCGTGGCCGAGGTTTGAATTTCGACGAGCTGCGTCGCTATCAGCCCGGTGATGATTTGCGTCACCTGGACTGGCGCGCCTCGCTGCGCACTGGAAAACCGGTGGTGCGCACCTTCACCGAGGAGCGTGACCGTCCGGCGTTGATCCTCGTGGATCAGCGCATGTCGATGTTTTTTGGCTCGCAACGCAGCTTCAAATCGGCGGTCGCCGCCGAACTCGGCGCTCTGGCGGCGTGGATGGTGTTCAACGCCGGGGATCGGGTTGGCGGGCTGGTGTTCAACGATCAACGCATCGACAGCATCGCTCCGCTGCGCAGCCGCAAGCGGATCGAAGCGCTGTGCAACCGCATCGTTCAGCAGAACCAGGCATTGAACGCCGCCAACCCGGATGCCGAAGGCGAGGATCAACTCGACAAGGTCTTGCAGCATTGCCTCGCGGTGGCCGGTCACGATCATCTGATCTGCATCGTCAGCGACTTTGCCGGGGCCGGTGAACGCACCTTGCAACTGATGCGGCAACTGGCGGCGCATAACGATGTGATTGCCATGCAGGTCTACGACCCCTTGGCACTGAACCTGCCGAACAATGGCCGCGTGCTGATTACCCAAGGGCAATTGCAGGTGGAACTGGCGGTGGATCGGCGTCAGGTCCATCAGCCGTTGGGGGACTTTCTCAGTGGTCGGCTCAAGGACGTCGCCACGCTGCTGCGGCGCAGCCAAGTGCCGCTGATGATGTTCAGCACCGCCACCGACGCCCAGGAACAACTGCGGGCTGAATTGGGCAAGCTTGCCGGAGGACGGCGATGAACCCGAATGTTCCGAGCATTGAGCAACTCAAGGAGTTGGCACTGCCGGTGCCGGTCAGTTACGCGCCGCAGACCTGGGGTTGGTGGGCGTTGCTTGGGCTGTTGATGACCGTTGTTGTGCTGGTGAGTGCGCGGCGCTACTGGCAATGGCGACGGGATCGCTATCGGCGCGAGGCGCTGGCGCGTCTGGCGGAGTTACAGCAACGAAGCAATGACTTGAGTGCGTTGCGCGAACTTCCCGAATTGCTCAAGCGGGTCGCGATCTCGATGCCTGCCACACCCACTGTAGGAGCGAGCTTGCTCGCGATGAGGGCCTCACGTTCGAACTCAATATCGACTGACACACCGCCATCGCGAGCAAGCTCGCTCCTACAGGGGAATCCTGCGGCGCTGGGGAAAGAGCAATGGCAGGCATTTTTGCAGCGGCACTGTAAGCAGCCGCTACCCGCTGATTTCAGCCAGCAACTGGCACTCTTGGCCTATGCGCCTGACGCCGCATTGCGGGCCTTGCCCAACGACCAGCGCCAGCAGCTGTTCGTCACCTGCAAAACCTGGGTGGAGCATCATCATGTGGCAGCTTGATTACCCTTGGCTGTTGATCCTGCTGCCCTTGCCATGGCTCGGCTACCGCTACCTGCCTGACTACCGCGAAGCCCGCAGCGCCGTGCGCGTGCCGTTTTTCGCGGCCATGAGCCGTGCGGTCGGCCATGCACCGAGCCAGGCCGGCACCCGCAGCAATCACTGGCAGTTGTTGCTGAACCTGTTGGTTTGGGCGTTGTTGCTGATCGCAGCGAGTCGCCCGGTGTTCGTCGAGCAACCTATCGAACGCCAACAACCGGTGCGCGACCTGATGCTCGCCATCGACATTTCCCAGTCCATGGAAACCACCGATTTCACCGACGCCAACGGGCAGAAAATCAATCGCCTCGCCGCCGTCAAGGAAGTGGTGCATGGCTTCATCGACAAGCGCAAGGAAGATCGCCTCGGCCTGATCGTGTTCGGCAGCGGCGCGTATCCGCAGGCGCCGCTGACCCTCGATCACGCCAGCCTGTCACTGTTGCTGGATGACACCGGCATCGGCATGGCCGGCCCCAACACCGCCATCGGCGACGCCATCGGCCTGAGCCTGAAGCTGCTCGACCAAGCCCACGAACAGGAGAAAGTGCTGATCCTGCTCACCGACGGCAACGACACCAGCAGCGCAATCACCCCGGACCACGCCGCCCAGATGGCCGCCGCCAAGGGCGTGGTGATTCACACCATCGGCATTGGTGATCCGAATGCCGAAGGCGAAGCCAAGGTCAACCTCAAGGGCCTGCAAGACATTGCCAAAGCCACCGGCGGGCAATTCTTCCGCGCCGAAGACCGCCATGCGCTGGATCAGGTCTACAGCACCCTCGACAAACTCACCCCGCATCAGGTGAAAACCCTCAGTCATCAGCCCAAACGCGATCTGTTCTGGTGGCCGCTGGGCGCGGCAATTGCGCTGCTGGCGCTTTATCACCTGGGTGCCCTGCTCCGCCCCCGCCTTGTGCAAGCACGTCAACGGCAAGAGGCCTGAAATGGACATCAATCTCAGCGATTTCCATTTCTTGCGACCGCTCTGGCTCTTGCTCGCGGTGTTTGGCGCGTTACTGCCGGTACTGTGGCGACGCAGCCGGGACCTGCAACGACGCCTGCGCGGCAATATCGCCGAGCACCTGTTGCCGCACCTGCTGATTACCCCACAAGACCAGCAGCGCTTGCGCCCGGTGCATCTGGTCTGTGCGCTGCTGGTATTGGGTGCCATCGCCGCGGCCGGCCCGACCTGGGAGCAGGATCGCCCGGACTTTCTGGAAAACCGCGCGCCGTTGATCATCGCCGTTGACCTGTCACCGTCGATGGACGCCAGCGACATTTCGCCGAGTCGCCTGGAGGCCACCAAGCACAAGCTTCACGATCTGATCCAACGCCGCGCCGGAGCGCGTAACGCCCTGATCGCCTACGCGGGCAGCGCGCATCTGGTATTGCCGGCCACCGACGATCCGGCCCTGCTCGACACATTCATCCAGGCCCTGAGTACCGACCTGATTGGCAAGCCGGGGAAAAACGTCGGGGCCGTCATCGACCAGGCCAAACGCCTGCTTGCGGCAGAAAAGACCCCCGGCACCCTGCTGCTGATCACCGACGGCGCGGATACTTCGGCACTGGCCGGGCTGGACAAGAAGCTGCAGGGCAGCGAGTTGCAAGTGTTGATCCTCGCCGTCGGCAGCAGCGACGGCGGCATCATCCACGACGCCAGCGGTCAGCCGCGCATCGATAGCAACGGTCGCCCGCAACTTGGCAGTTTCGATCAGTCGGCAATCAAGCAGCTGGCCTCGACACTCGACGCGCCGCTGGGCAGCCTGACCCTCGACAATGACGACCTCGACTGGATCGAACTGCACGCACAACAACACTTCCAGTCGGCCAGCGACGAACAGCGCGAGCTTCATTGGAAAGACGCCGGTTACTGGTTGTGCTGGCCATTGCTGTTGATCGCTTTCTTCAGCGTGCGCAAAGGCTGGAGCCTGAACTGGATGGCCGGTCTGCTGCTGGCGGCGGGCCTTGGATTGCAACCGACACCGGCCCAAGCCAATGCGTTCACCGATGCGTTCTTCACCCGGGACCAGCAAGGTCGCTGGGCCTTCGAGCATCAGCATTTCCCCCAGGCGGCGGCGTTGTTTGTCGATCCATACTGGAAAGGCGTGGCGGCTTACAACGCGGCTGATTTCGACCTGGCACTGGCCAGCTTCGCCCGCCTGAATACCCCTCAGGCTTACTTCTACCTGGGCAACATCTACGTGCGTCGCTTCAAGTTCGACCAAGCCATCGCCGCCTACACCCAGGCCTTGAAACTACAGCCGCAGTTTCCCGAAGCCACCGCGAACCTTGCACTGGCCATCGCTTTGCAGAAAGACACCGAAGACGCTGAAAAGAATGCGCCGGAGGTAAAGCCCGACGAAATCAAAATGGACAAGGCACCCGGCAAGGGCCAGAGCAAATCGGTCGAGACCGAACAGGCCGCTTCGGATGAGCAGTGGTTGCAGAATTTGACGACGTCGCCAGCGAAGTTTCTCAAGCACAAGTTCAGTTTGCAGGATCAGGCGGGGGGAAAACCATGATTTGCCTGAGAGACCGCGTTGAGGCCATCGCGAGCAAGCTTGCTCCTACAGGGGGGGTGCGGTTCACACAGATCCACTGTGGGAGCGGGCTTGCCCGCGATGGGGCCAGATCCATCACCACTAAACTCGGCGCCTTGCTCATCACCCTGATCAGCCTCGACGCCCTGGCCGCCGATCCCGAACTGCGAATCCAGTCCCGCCTGCAACCCGCGGACTCGATCATGGTCGGCAGCCTCGTGGAACTGCAACTCGACGTCCTCACCGACACCTGGTTCACCAGCGCACCCACCCTTCCCGGCCTGACGTTGCCCGGCGCATTGGTCATGCCACCGGATGGCCATGCCGAACACATCAACCAGACGCTCGACGGCAAATCCTTCAACGGCATGCGCTACAGCTACCTGATCACACCGAACCTGGCCCAGGGTTTCGACATTCCGGCGCTGACCGTGCAAGCAATGCCGGGTCAGGCCACCAGCGAGCTGAGTGCCCAGAGCCAGCCGTTGCACTTCACTGCGGCTCAACCTGCGGGGTTCCAGGCCGGGGAACCGGTGCTGGTCGCGCAGGGGCTGCGGTTCACCCAGAAGACAATCAATTCGGCCACACCGCTGAAAGTCGGCGACAGCCTCACCCGGGAACTCACCTTGCAGGCCGACGGTGCGCTGGCGATGGCATTGCCCACGCCCGCACTGGGTGACGTCAACGGTCTGAGCCGTTATCCGCAAAGCCCGCAAATCGGCAATCTCGATGACGGGCGCGGCAACTTCAACGGCGGTCAGCGCATCGACACCGTGATCTATCGAATCGACACCGATGGCCACTTCACTTTGCCGGCCATCGAAGTGAAATGGTGGGACGCCAATAGCCGCCAGACCCGCACCGCGCAAGTGCCGGCGGTGACGTTCGACGCAACGGCCAACAGCGCCTACAAACCGGTGTTCTCGATCACCGAAGACCTGAAAAATCTCGGCCAGCAAAACCGCCTGCACCTTTCTGCGCCTTGGCTCGGGTGGCTGGCAGTACTCTTGGCGGTACTGGCCGTGGCGTGGTTTATCCGCCCGTTAGTGCATCGCGTCTGGCTGGCGTGGCAAGCGCGACGCGATGCCCGACACACTGCCTGGCTGGAATCGGCCGATTACGCCTGGCGGCAGATCCCACCCCAGATCGATGGCCAGCCACCACAAATGAGTGCCCTGTACCTCTGGACCCGCCGCATTGGCCGCGGACTAAAGCTGACTCAACTCGGTCCGCGCCTGCAAACATTCCTGCGTGCCTGTTACGGCCGCGAGCCAACCAGTGATCAAGCGTTGCGCCAACTCAAGCGATCCTTGTCTACGCTGCATAGTCTGGCTGAACACAATACTGAATCAGTCGCACCCGCATTGCGACCACTCAACCCTGTTCACGAGAAGGAGTTCCGATGATGAGCCCGATATCACCCCGCCATTATCACGGGTTTAAATTTTTGCTGACGCTGGCCCTCAGCTTGCCGTTGCTGGTCCAGGCGGCCGAGCCACTGCCGTCCTGGAATGACGGCCCGTCGAAAAAAAGCATCATCGAATTCGTGCAGACCGTGACGGATCAGAGCAGCAAGGACTTCGTCAAACCCGAGGACCGCATTGCCGTGTTCGACAACGACGGCACCCTGTGGAGCGAGCAACCGATGTACTTCGAGTTGCTGTTCGCACTGGAAGAAGTCAAGCGCACCGCGGCGCAGCACCCGGAATGGAAAACCACCCAGCCCTTCCAGGCCGTGCTCGAAAACGACCACAAAGCCCTGGCCGCCAGTGGCCTTGAAGGCATGATGAAGATTTTCGGCGCCACCCACACCGGAATGACCACCGAAGCCTTCGATGACTACGCCAAGACCTGGCTGACCCAGGCCCGTCACCCGAAAACCGGCAAGCCATACACCGAAATGATCTTCCAGCCGATGCTGGAAATGCTTGATTACCTGCGCGGCCAGAACTTCAAGACCTACATCGTTTCCGGTGGCGACACCGGCTTCATGCGCGCCTTCGCGGAGAAGGTCTATGGCATTCCACCCGAGCAGGTCATCGGCACCACATTCGTCACAACCTTTGACTACAAGGATGGCAAGGCCTCGATCCTGCGTACGCCGAAGCTGGCACATAACGATGATGGCCCGGGCAAACCGGTGAGCATCGATGCCGTCATCGGCCGTCGTCCGATCCTCGCCTTCGGCAACTCCGATGGCGACTTGCAAATGCTGCAGTGGACCGCCGCCGGGCCGGGCAAACGCTTCATGGGCCTGGTGCACCACACCGACGCCAAACGCGAATGGGCTTATGACCGACAGTCGCAGATCGGTCGTCTGGACAAGGCCCTGGACGAAGCCAAAAACCGTGGCTGGACCGTCGTTGACATGGCGTCCGAATGGCGTCGGATTTATCCGTTCGATGCCGCCACACCTGAGCAAGCGCAATAAAAAGACGTAACGCTGGACCGCAATAAACGTTAGTCGCAGCACGCGACACCAGTAAGCATAAGGAGCCAGTCAGATGACTCGCATACGTACGTGGATACCGAAACTTGCCTTGGTGGCAGCATCGGTCATGGCGATTTCGGCAACCGCCGGAGCCGCCGAAAAACCCAACATTCTCGTGATCTTCGGCGACGATATCGGCCAGACCAACATCAGCGCCTATTCGATGGGTGTGGTCGGCTACAAGACGCCGAACATCGACCGAATCGCCAAAGAAGGCATGATGTTCACCGACTATTATGCGGAGAACAGCTGCACCGCCGGACGCTCGTCGTTCATCACGGGGCAGACGCCACTGCGTACCGGTTTGTCGAAAGTCGGCATTCCGGGGGCTCCGGTAGGTTTGCAAAAGCGTGACATCACCATCGCTCAAGCCCTCAAGTCCCAGGGCTATGCGACCGGTCAGTTCGGCAAGAACCACTTGGGCGACAAGGATGAATACCTGCCGACCAACCACGGTTTCGATGAGTTCTTCGGCAACCTGTACCACCTCAACGCTGAAGAAGAACCCGAACGTCCGTACTGGCCCAAGGACGACGCTGCTTTCGTCAAGGCCAACACCCCGCGTGGCGTGATTCACAGCTTCGCCGACGGCAAGATCGAAGACACCGGCGCGCTGACCAGCAAGCGCATGGAAACCATCGACGACGAAACCACCGCCGCTGCGCAAGCCTTCATCGAGAAACAGGCCAAGGCGGACAAACCGTTTTTCGTCTGGATGAACACCACGCGCATGCACTTGTTCACCCACGTGCGCGAATCGATGAAGGGCCAAAGCGGCATGCCCGGCAACGATTATGCGGACGGCATGATCGAGCACGACGGGGACGTCGGCAAACT
Organism: Pseudomonas sp. P1.8; assembly: GCF_001269805.1. Taxonomy (NCBI): domain Bacteria; kingdom Pseudomonadati; phylum Pseudomonadota; class Gammaproteobacteria; order Pseudomonadales; family Pseudomonadaceae; genus Pseudomonas; species Pseudomonas sp. P1.8. The sequence continues at coordinate 258,776 of NZ_LHVM01000013.1, read as the reverse complement.
GCTGAAAACCCTCGACGACCTGAAAATCACCGACAACACCATCGTCGTCTACACCACCGACAACGGCCCGAACCAGTTCTCCTGGCCGGACGCGGCGACCACGCCGTTCCGTAACGAGAAGAACTCGAACTGGGAAGGTGCTTACCGCGTACCGGCGATTGTGCGCTGGCCAGGCAAGATCAAGGCCGGCGAAGTGTCCAACGAGATGTTCTCGGGCATGGACTGGTTCCCGACCTTGCTGGCGGCCGCTGGCGATGCCGACGTGAAGAACAAGCTGCTCAAGGGCTGGGCACCGACCTCCGGCGGGAACAACTTCAAGGTGCACCTTGATGGCTACAACCAGTTGCCGTATCTGACGGGCCAGCAGCCTAAAGGCGAGCGCAAGGAGTTCTACTACTTCAACGACGACGGCATGCTGGTGTCCATGCGTTTCGACAACTGGAAAGCGGTGTTCTGTGAACAACGTGCACCGGGTGGTTTCAAGGTCTGGAGCGAACCGTTCGTATGCCTGCGCGTACCGAAGATCTTCAACCTGCGGATGGACCCGTATGAGCGCGCCGACGTGGTTTCCGATCAGTACTACGATTGGCAAACCAAGAACGTCTACCTGGCTGGGGTAGCCGTCGGCAAATCGGCGGCGTTCCTCGAAACGTTCATCGAGTATCCACCTAGCCAGAAACCGGCCAGCTTCAGCATCGATCAGGTGCGTGCTGCGGTAGATGCAAAAATCGCTGAAAAAATGAAAGCTGCACAGTAAGACCGCCGGACCGCCGCCCGCCCTCACCGGCGGGCGGACTTATTTATGAAATGCGAACACAACCCCTGTAGGCGCTGGCTTGCCAGCGAAGTCGTCTTTACAGTCGATATAGATACTGACTGAACCACCGCTTTCGCTGGCAAGCCAGCGCCTACAAGGTTTGTGTTTACGTCGAAATTGGCAAAAGGCAACAAATCCATGTCCTCACGTGTCGCCAGCAAGTCGTCGGCCATACCTGCCCCTGATGTCGCCTCCCCTGCGCTGCTGATTCCCGCCCTTCTGCTGTTCGTCTCCGGCGCTGCAGCGCTGGTGTACCAGGTGCTGTGGATCAAGCAGCTGTCGTTGGTGGTGGGCGTCGAGGTGTACGCCATCACCACCGGCATCAGTGCGTTTTTCGCCGGGTTGGCGTTGGGCGGTTTGCTGTTCGGACGTTGGGCTGACCGGATGCAGCATCCGGTGCTGTTGTACGCGGGACTGGAAGTGCTGGTGGCCGTGCTGGGTGTAGGTGCGACCTTTGCCATGAGCCTGGCGGCCAGTCCGTTTGCCTGGCTGGAACAACAGATCGGGTTGCTGGCCTGGTTGCTGCCGTTTGCGCTGGTGGGCATTCCCGCGCTGCTGATGGGCGGCACCTTGCCGGTGTTGGTTCGCTCGCTGACCAGCGACCCGCAACACCTGGGCAAGTCCGGCGGTCAACTCTATGCCGCGAACACGGCCGGGGCCATCGCAGGCACCTTGCTCGCCGCGTTTGTGTTGATTGCCACACTGGGCGTGCGCGGCAGCGCACTGGCCGCCGCCATGCTCAACCTGCTCGCCGCGGCAGGTGCCCTGTGGTTCCAGCGCCAGCGTCAGGTTCCCGTTGACGCACCGGTCAAACATCACGCCGAGCACACGCCCGATCGCCTTGCCCTGTGGCTGTATTCCATCGCCGGGGGCGTCGCGCTGGGTTACGAAGTGGTCTGGTCGCAATCCATCGTGCAGTTCATGAGCACCCGCACTTATGCCTTCGCGGTGGTACTGGCCACGTACCTCACCGGGTTGTTTTTGGGCAGCGTATTACTGGCCCGTCGGGTTGATCGTCTGCGCGATCCCTGGGGCGTGTTCGGTTTGCTGATCGCTGGTGCCGGGTTGATTGCATTGCTGGAAATCACCTTGCTTGGGCGCTGGCTGGTCGTTGCCCAGACCGTGTCCGAATCCTGGGTGCTGTCGCTGGGTGCCAGTGAACTGGTGGGCATGAGCGTGCGGTTTGCAGTCGCCGCCCTGAGCATCGTGTTTGTACCGACTCTATTGCTGGGAGCCGCGTTTCCGCTGGCCCTGCGCTTGAGTGTCGGCCGCGAACAGGTCGGACGCAATGTCGGTGAGGTGGTGGCCTACAACACTCTGGGCGGGATTGTTGGCGTGATGCTGTGCGGCTTCGTCCTGATCCCGTTGTTGGGGCTGGTGCGCACGTTGGGCCTGCTGGCGATTGTCGCTGCCGGCATCGCCTATCTGGCCGTGTGTAAAGGGCACGGGGTGAAAAAGGGACGACGCCAGGCGGTGGTCGCCATCGGCTTGCTGTCGGTGGCGTTCGCCGTTTTCACCCCGGTCAACAAACTCGCCAACCTGTTGCCGGGCGCACGCAATGGCACGCTGACCTTTTACGAAGAAGGACGCGGCGGGACCGTCGCCGTGGTGACCCAAGGCAAGGGCCAGCGGGCGTTCCAGCGTTTGTACATTCAGGGTGTGTCCAATACCGGCGACGCCATGCCGTCCCTGCGCTACATGCGAATTCAGGCGTTGTTGCCGCTGATGATCCACAACGGTGAACCGCGCTCGGCGCTGGTGATCGGTTTCGGCACCGGCATCACGGCCGGCGCTCTGACCCGCTATCCGGGCCTGGAGCATCGCGTCGTAGCCGAGTTGCTGCCATCGGTGGTCAAAGCCGCTCCATTGTTCAAGGGCAACTTCAATGCCGCTGCCGATCCCGGCGTGGACGTGCGTTTGCGCGACGGTCGCCAGGAACTGCTGCGCAACCCGCAACGCTACGACCTGATCACTCTCGAACCACCACCGCCCTCAGCCGCCGGTGTAGTGAACCTGTATTCCCGCGATTTCTACCAGTTGGCCGCCAGCCGTTTGCAACCGCAGGGTGTGGTCGCGCAATGGCTGCCTCTACCGACCCAGAACATCGACGACTCTCGCTCGCTGGTGCGCAGCTTCCTCGACGTATTCCCCTACGCCAACCTGTGGACCAGCGAGTTTCACGAAATGCTGCTGGTGGGTTCGATGGAACCGATCGAGCTGGATGTCGCGAAGATCAATCAGCGTTTTCAGCAGGACAGCGTGCGCAGCACCTTGCAGGACGTCGGCATTGGTTCCGCTGCCGCCCTGCTCGCCACCTGGGTGACCGACCGCGCCGGGCTTGAACGCTTTGCCGCCGACGCTCCAGCGGTGACCGACGATCAGCCGCGCATCGAATACGCGCCGTGGGTCCGCTCAAAGGAAATCAGCCGTGTGCTGCCTGTCCTGCTCGACTTGCACCAGCCACCGCCTTTGATCAACGCCGACGACGGCTTCATCGAACGCATGAACATCCATCAGCAACGCCTGATGCAGTTCTATCGTGCGAGTTTGCATGCCTATGACGGCGACCGGGATGCCTGGGCCAGGGACATTCGCGAAGTGATGCGCGGGGATGCGGGGAATCCGTATTACCGGTGGTTTGTCGGGGAGTAATGGACGACTGATAGACCACCATCGCGAGCAAGCTTGCTCCTACAGGTTCGTGTCGTGTCCATAGACTGCGATCGACATCGGGCCTGTAGGAGCAAGCTTGCTCGCGATGAGGCCATCTGCTCCCCAGTAATCGCCATTTGACACACGCCGACCATCCGGCAAAGCTGCATCAAGCGTCAACGCGCGCCGCAAGGCAAACGCATCTGGACTACGGAAGTCGCAATGCCGAAACATAAAAATAACGCTGCAAACCCAAACCCTGATTCGCAATCCAACCTGATTAACCGCTACCTGTTTCCCGTCACCATCGGTATCTTGCTGCTGGCCGTCGCAGGCATCGGCTGGTTTCTGTTGAGCAGCCAGCCAACGCCTGTGCGCCCGGTCCCGGTGAGTACGCCTGTGGCTCAACCGGCCAAACCGCAACCGGTCGCCAGTGCACCGGCGAAAATGGTCGACGAGCAACAATGCCAGGGCTGCCACAGTGAGCAGGTAAAGGACTGGCAAGGCTCGCACCACCAACTGGCAATGCAGCCGGCGAGCGCCGAAACCATGCTCGGCGACTTCAAGAACGTCACATTCAAGGCGGAAAAGGAGACCACGGTGTTCTCGCGCAAAGGCGATGAATTCTGGGTCAACACACCGGGCATCGATGGCAAGAATGCCGACTTCAAAGTCGCCTATACCTTCGGCATTGCCCCTTTGCAGCAGTACCTGATCGAGGTCGGTGAAGGCCGTTTGCAAGCACTGGGCGTGGCCTGGGATACCGAGAAGCACCGCTGGTTTCATCTCTATCCGGGCCAGGGTGTGAACTTCAAGAACCCGCTGCACTGGAGCAAACCGAGCCAGAACGCCAACTTCATGTGCGTGGAGTGCCATACAACGGGCTACAAGCGCAATTTCGACGCGGCGAAAAACACTTTCGACAGCCAATGGAACAGCCTTGGCGTCGGATGCCAGGCCTGCCATGGCCCGGCGTCGAATCACCTGGAATGGACCGCGAAAAAAACCGACCTTATCCATGTCGGTTTTGCCGTCGACCTCAAGGACAAGAACGCCACCGTCGAAATCGAAACCTGCGCCCGTTGCCACTCACGTCGCGCCCCGCTTGACGATGGCTTTACCGTCGGCAACCGCTTGATGGACGACTATCTGCCAAGTCCGCTGACCCGGGAGTTGTACGCCCTGGACGGCAAAATCAAGGACGAGGTGTTCGAACACGGCTCCTTTGCCCAAAGCAAAATGTTCGACAAGGGCGTGCGTTGCAGCAACTGCCACAACCCGCACAGCACCGAGTTGAAAGCTGCGGGCAATGGCGTCTGCCTGCAATGCCACAACACCGCCGGCAAAACCACCGAGGAAGGCGTCGACGGCAAAGGCCTGCAAGCGAAGAACTACGATTCCATCGAGCACACGCGCCACGCTCCCGGCCAACCGGGTTCGCAGTGCGTCGATTGCCACATGCCCGGCAAGTTCTACATGGGCAATGATTTCAGGCATGACCACAGTTTCAGCATTCCCAACCCTGAGCGTGCGCAGAAACTCGGCACACCCGACGCCTGCCTGACCTGTCACCAGGGCAAGGCCGGGGACAAGGTCACTGAGCAATTCAAACTGTGGAACACGGTCAACGCCAATGCGCAGCAAGCACCGCGCTACGACGAAAGCCTGTGGTCGATCCGCAACGGCCAGCCAGGCGCGGCGCAGGCCTTGTACGAGCAATTGCAACGCAGCAACCTGCCGGCAATCCAGCGCGCCACGCTGCTGGCCGAGTTGCCGCTGTACCCCAGCGAACAAGCGTTGAAACTGGCCACCAATGACCTGAAAAATCCGTCACCCCAGGTACGTGAAAGCGCCGTCCATGCGATCAGCGCGTTCTTGCCCCCGGCCGAAGGTGCGCCGTTGCTGACGCCATTGTTGAAGGATCCGGTGAAAGCCGTGCGCATCGCCGTTGCCCGGGATCTGCTCAGCGTTGCGCGCAACGGCCTCGGCAATGCACAAGCTCCGTGGAACGCTGCAATTGCTGAGTATGAAGCGGTGCAAAAGAGCTTGGCCGAACGCGCCGAAGCCAATCTCAACCTGGCCATGCTGTACCAGGCCAGCGGCCGTGCGGGCGAAGTCGAAGGGTTATTGCGCACAGCGCTCAAACGCGATCCGGACTTCTACCCGGCACTGGTGACGCTGGTGCAATGGCTGGAGGCCAATGGCCGCGGGCCGGAAGCTCAGGCCCTGCTGGCGCAAAACCTCAAGGAACACCCCGACGCCGCCCTGCTGCAACACACCCAAGGCTTGTCACTGGTACGTGCCGGCAAATCGGACCAGGCCATGCCTTTCCTGCGCAAAGCCGCGCAACTGGAGCCACAAAGCGCCCAGTTCGGATACGTGCTGGCGGTGGCATTGCATGACAGCGGCAAGGTCGATCAGGCCTGCGAGGAGCTGGAACGACTGCTCAAAGTGCAGCCGGCGAACCGCAATGCGCGGTTGTCGCTGATCCAGTACTACCTGGATAGCGGGCAGGAATCCAAAGCTCAGGTGCTGTTACAGGGTTGGAAGAAAATGAACATGGGCGATCCAGCACTGAAGTGAGCCATGGCCCGCTCCTGCAGGAGCGGGCTTACCCGCGAAGAGGCCGTCAGCCACAACATCAACACCGACGGTAGATTGCTCTCGCGGGCGTGCGCTCATCGCTGGAACTTTCAAATGCGATTGCGGGGTATCAAACCTTGCAACTGCTGCGCCAGGAAGTTCGCGTCGAACGCAAAGACATCCGGGTCTTTCAAGCCGTTGGTCTTGCGCCATTGCCAATTATTGGCCGGCGGCTGGCAAACCAGCGAAACGCTGCCAAGGCGTGCAGCCGTCAAGCCTACGATCCCCAATGAAACAACTCCGCCCGCCCCCATCACCTCGGGCACGAACTCCACCGGTTTACCGGCTATCACGATAGACAGCTTCTCGGTCTTGAATGTCGAGGTCTCAACCGGGATGCCGGGACCTGTGGCGACATAGGCTTCGCGGCTCACCTCCAACAGATTCGGCGCTTTCACAGGTTCCAGCCACTGCTCGATCTGGTCGAACAGTTCACTGATTCGCGTCGTCCAAACCGCCGACTGAGACTCGAACAGTTGCTTTTTATGCGCTTCGCTTTCTGCGTAGTGGCGCAGCATTTCACCCAGTTGCTGTACATCGTCCATTGCGGTGTTCCTTGGATTGGAGCGGTGCTACGGACGTTGAGCATGGCAGATGCGCGCTGCACGCGTACGACTAAACGCGTGAGCGGTCAATCAAACCACTCCCGCCGCTCTGCAAAAGCGTTGTGAATCACTTCTTCGACCATCCGCACCTGCGCGTCACCTTGCGATTGGGCATTGACCGCCATCCACACCTGACGCTGCATCGACTGGTCGAACAACCCCGGCAAGCCAATCAACCCTCGGTCGAAGTGGCTCATGTAGTGCGGCAGCAGGCCGATGCAGGCGCTGCAGCGGATCATCTCCAGCATCAGCCCGTAGGCATGTGAGTGCACCACTGCGGCCAGGCGTTGATCCACCACCGCATGCCACGGGCGCAAGCTTTCTACCTGTCGCTCGTGTTGCCATTGCACCAGGAGGAAATCGGCGAGCTCGTCGAGGCTCGAAGGCCGTGACGCCACCCGCGAATAACGTTTGGCGATATGCGGCAGATAATCCAGGCGCGCCAGACGCACAGGCTCGGTGATGGCAAATCTCGGTCCTGGCAACGGCGACACTGTATCGCCCAGCCACACCACCACATCGGCACTGACGGCTTGCAGCGAGAGTTCGCCGTCGACCGTGATGATGTCCAGACGCACACTGGCGTTGCGGCGCAACAACGACACCAGATCACGCCCCAGGATGTCATGCAGCACCGACTCCACAACCGCCAGGCGCACCAGCGGTTGCTCAACGATCGGCAAATCACGCTCATGGGCCAGTGCGATCAATTGCGAGTGCAACTGCAAGCCTTCGCGGCTGAGGGTAAAACCTTTATCGCAGTGGTTGAACAATGAACACTGGAGTTGTGATTCAAGTAGCGCCAATTGTCTGCGCAACCGCGTGGCCTTGATATTGAGACTGCGGGCCGCCTGCATGAAACATCCGCAGCGGGCGCTGACGGTGAAACACTGTGCCAGTTCGGGCTCAAGCGCCGCTGCTCGATTGCGCCACGACCCGGTCTTGTCGAGGGGGGCACGATACCCGGTGGTTGTCTGGCGCTCGGCGTTTTCCATGAATGACATCGAGAACTCCCTGTCGATTGATCATCGGGAGTTCCATCCTGCGCATCCTTCATGAAAAGAACGTGACAACTCAGGTGCTGGGCGTTTGCCGAAAGCTCACCGCCAGGCGGTTCCAGCTGTTGATGGTGGTAACGGCGATGGTCAGATCGACCATTTCACCTTTACTGAATTGTTCTCGGGCCTGAGCGTAGACGTCGTCGGGCACATGGCTTTCGCAAAGCAGGGTAACCGCTTCGGTCCAGGCCAGTGCAGCGCGTTCACGGGCATTGAAAAATCCGCTGTCGCGCCACACCACGATCGAGTACAGGCGCCGGTCCGTCTCGCCGAGGCGTCTGGCATCCACCGAATGCATGTCGGTGCAGAACGCGCAGCCATTGAGTTGCGAGGCGCGGATCTTGATCAGATGTAGCAGGCCGGATTCGATGCTGAGGTTGCTGGTCAACGCCTCCATGGCAAGCATGGCTTTCATCGCTTTGGGCGAAGCGCTGTAGTAATCCAGGCGTGGGGTCATGGCGCGATCTCGTGCAACGCAGGCGGAGGGTTCACCGTAGCTTTTGATGCAGGCAGGCGACAGATCCAATTTCGCGAAATAACCCTGCGCCACCCTACACCAGACCCATTGAGACTTTTTGCGCCACGCAACTTCTGCACAACAAGCGCAAGAGGGTAATCTGACGCGACGCACACGCGCCTCAACTGCTCCGGAGCCTCGCCGGTATGGAACTACATGTCGTCATCAATGGCCGCAAGGACCTCGCAGGCCAGTTGTACAACCAACTGCGCAGCGCCATCGAGACCGGCCGCCTGGCGGCCGGAACGCAACTGCCGCCCAGTCGTCTGCTGGCCGAACAGCTGGGTATTTCGCGCAAGACCATTTCCGACACCTACGCGCAACTGACCTATGAAAACTTTCTCACCGGAGTGGTGGGCAAAGGCACCTACGTCAACGCCCGCACGTCGAAGGTGCAACGCAAGCAAAGTCATTCGGAGTTGGCCGGTTGCGAGGTAATCGAGTCATGGCGCAGCCTGCCGGTCTTTTTGCGCCACCCGACGCTGGAAGGCACGCTGCGCTACGACTTCATTGGCGGCGCGACCACCAAGGGCCAGTTTCCCCAGGATGACTGGCGGCGCTGCACCGCCCACGCATTGCGTCAGATCGCGGCATCCAAAGGCTATTACAGCCAGCCCGAAGGCCTGCCCGCGCTGCGTAATGCCATCGCGCGACACATCGCGTTTTCACGCGGGGTGGTTTGCGAGGACGAAGACGTAGTGGTGTGCAACGGCGCGCAGCAAGCGCTGGACCTGATTGCCCGAGTGTTGATCCGTCCGGGCAGCATCGTCGCCATGGAAGACCCCGGTTATCCGCCGGCACGCCTGTTGTTCGGCACCCACGGAGCCACGGTGATTGGCGTTGCGGTGGATGACCAAGGCATTGTGGTGGACAAAATCCCCCTCGGCACACGGCTGATCTATGTCACCCCTTCCCACCAGTTCCCGCTCGGTCTGCCGATGAGCCAGGAGCGTCGTGTCGCGTTACTCGCCAAGGCCCGGCAATTGGGCGCGATCATTATCGAAGACGATTACGACAGCGAATTCCGCTACGAAGGCCGGCCGACCGACTCGCTGCAAAGCATGGATGAACACGGGATCGTCGCGTATGTCGGGACATTCTCCAAAACCCTGCTACCGGAATTGCGGCTGGGTTATACGATCCTGCCACCCGCCATCCTTGAGGCCGTGGTGCGCGCCAAACAGCTCACCGATCTGCACACCTCTACGCTACCGCAATGGGCACTGGCCAAGTTCATCGCCGAAGGCTGCCTGCTCAAACACATTCGACGCTGCCATACGATCTATGCCGGTCGCCGCGAGCGCATTCTGAGGCGCATGACCGGCGATCTCTCACCCTGGCTGGAAGCGGTGCCGAGCACGGCGGGCTTCCACATGGTGGTGATGTGCAAGGTGCCGATGGATATTCCCCTGGTGATCGAATTGGCTAAAAAAGTCGAAGTGGGCCTGTATGCCATCGACAGCTTTTTCTACCAGGAAGCGCCACGGGCCGGGCTTTTTTTCGGGTTTGGCGCGATCGAAACCCTTGATATCGACATTGCTCTGGACCGCTTGCGCGACATCCTGCAGCAGGTTGCCTGACGGATTGGCCTGCGGCTTTACCCGGCGATTGGCTATTGGTGGTCTGCTGATGCAGGCCTATCCTGCATAAGCGTTATCCCTCAATGAGCAGGATTCGTCCGGCCTGATTCAGGAGTGTGAGCAATGTCCCATGAAGTGATCAATACCGTACAGGTTACGGCCGTCGGCGGCCGCTCGGATGAACTGGGCAAGCAACTGCAAAAGATTGTCGACACCCTGCGTGAGCTACCGGGCTGTGATTCCTATATGGTCGACCGCTGCCCCGAGGACACCAACCGCTGGACCGTCAGCGCCCGCTGGCAGTCGGAAGAAGCCATGCATGCGCATTTCGACCGACCTGAAGTGCAGGGCTTTATCAGCCTGATCGACAGCCAGTTGGCCAATGCCGTGGACTTCAACAGCTTTCCGATCGTTTAAGCCCAGCGGAAAATCAAAAGATCGCAGCCTTCGGCAGCTCCTGCGCAGGCTGCAATCTTTTTGCTTTGAACAGTGGATTGGTCCCCTCACCTTCCCGAGTATTGGCTGTTTCACCGCCCCCCCTTGCGCACTACTGTGGTTTGCATCAACCAACCCTCGCAGGTGATGAACCATGAACGTTGTTCGCTATTGTGCTGCCCCTTTTGCTGTCCTGGCCCTGATGGTTTGCACATCGGTGTCTGCCCATGACCCCTCCGAAAAGGTCACGGTATTACAGGACGAAATGCTGAAAAACGCCCCCGGTAAAAAAGCCCTGATGATCGAGGTCGACTACGCGCCTGGCCAGTCTTCCATCGCCCACAAACACGAAGGCACGGCCATGGCCTATGTCATTTCGGGGGAAATCGTTTCCCAGGTGAAGGGTGAGCAAGCGAAAACCTACAAGGCCGGTGAGTACTGGTATGAACCCGCCGGTTCGGAACACCTGGTGTCGAAAAATGCCAGCGCGACCAAACCCGCCAAGTTGCTGGTATTCATGGTGTTGGCGCCTGATGAGAAAGTACTGATCCCTTTGGAAAACTAATGCCTGGACGTACAGCGATAAATAAAACAGTCCGATTCAGCGATTCGGGCTTTTTTATTTCTTCATGTCATTAACCAACAACTATTAAATCAAACAAAACTATTGACCACCTGACGAGAGTCGATATTGGCTATTTTATTCAAGCCGTCAAGGTTTAGTCTGGAAGTCAACGCCGGCCAACTCCGGCAACTTAAAACTTTCGACTCAAGTTGTTTCACGGGAGAAACACCATGAAACTTGCACTTGCCAGTACGTTGACGATATCTGCCTTGCTAATCGGCTGCTCGGTCCCCACGGCACCGACCGCGGTCTCTTCCCTCGACGGCATCTTCACTGAACCGGTCGGCCGTAGTGGCGCCAGGCACATACCCAATGGCAGCGACGTCTCGCTAGGTGTTGTCTACAGCAGCGATACCCAGACCAATCGAGCCTATCTACAGGACTATCGAGCAAACGCTGGCACCGGATTCGGCCAGAGCCTGCTGGTGCAGCCGATCCATGACGCCTACGTGGCCACGTCCAATCCTGACTTCGCGGTTGAAGGCGTCAAGGCCTCCTTGCAGCGTCAGTTCGGCTCGGTCACGGTCTACCCGGACATGCAAAGTCTCAGGGCAGCCAGGCCGGATGTCGTAGCAATCATTGATACACGCAGTCAACTCATGACGTCGCGCAGCTCCGATATCGAGTCAAAAGTCAGTGCAGACTTTTACGACAAGAATTTCAATTACATGGGCACAGCCCAAGGCTACGATGCAAAAGCACTTAGCCCCGTGTGGGCAGACTATAAACGCAGCGAAGAGATCGTTGCGGACATTAACGAACAACAGGATGTTCAAGTTCGAGCACTGCAAAAGTTTGACCAGTCGCTCAGTATTTTATTGACCAGGCCGACAACTAATATATCAATGAACACTGAACAAACTTCAGTCAATAAATAATCGGGCGTTGCAGATTCCCTCATCGCAAGCAGGCTCGCTCCTACAGTGGATCTTCAGCGCACAAAAAATTCCTGCTCGCGCAGAGGCGCTTTCAAACATCATCAAATCTCGAGGCAAAAAAAACCCGCATCTCTCGATGCGGGTTTTTTCATTCAACGCCTGATCAGGCAGCCGGTTCCAGCTCGGCGGCGACAGCCGCAGGCACTACCGCCTGCCCGCTCAACGCCAGATCCAGCAATTCACGGTTGGCGACCGCGTACATGGCGTAGTCCGTGCCGCTCGCAGCACGGATTTCCACCAGCATCGCGCGCCAGCGCTCGATCATGCTGTCGTGCTGCGCCATCCACAGGGAGAGGCGTGTTTCCACGTCCTGGGTGCCGTCGCCCTGTTGCAGGACCGAGATGGTGATCGCGCGTTGTTGCCAGTCGACGTCATCGCGGAACGCTTCACGTGCCAGGGCTTGCCAGTTGTTTTCAACCGGCAGAGCGCTGATCTGTTGCAGGTACCAGGTGATGTCCAGCGCGCTGCCTACGGCGAAGTAAGCCTTCGCTACGTCGGCGGCGTTCTGCCCGGTCACGTCGGACGCCTCGATGATCGGCAGCAAGGTGTACAGGTGAGTGGTGCCTGCAACCATGCGCGCCAGCAACTCAGGCACGCCAGCGGCGACGTAAGCCTGATATCGGGTCTGCCAGCCTTCGCGGGTCGGACCTTCCAGCAGTTCGTCGAGCTTGAGACCCAGTGCTGCCAGATGCGGACCGAAGTGAGCGACGTCACGGGCAGCATTCTGCTCGTTGCGACGGGTACGCAGGAACCAGCGCGTGGCGCGACGGCCCAGACGCATCAGCTCGTCCATCAGCTCCAGTTGCACGTCGGCGGAGACCTGGTAGTCCAGGGCTTCGATCTGACGGAACCAGTGCGGGAGATGGAAAATGTCACGCACGATCACATAAGCACCGGCCACGTTCGCCGGGCTCATGCCGGTCGACTCTTTGAGGCGCTGAACGAAGGTGATGCCCATGTGGTTGACCAGATCGTTGGCGATCTGGGTGCTGACGATTTCGCGTTTCAGACGGTGACGGCGCATGGCCGCGGAGAACTTGCTCACCAGGGTCGGCGGGAAAGCGGTTTCCATGTCACGGGTCAGGTAGTCGTCGTCCGGCACCAGGGAGCCCAGCAACTGCTCCTTGAGGTCGATCTTGCTATACGAGATCAACACCGACAATTCGGCACGGGTCAGGCCATGGCCTTCGGCGATGCGTTCGTTGATGGCGTCTTCAGCCGGCAGGAACTCGATGGCGCGATCCAGCTTGCCGCGGCCTTCCAGGTCGTTCATCAGACGCTTGTATTCGGCAATCCGCGGCAAAGCACGGCGAGCTGCCAAGGACAGGGCTTGAGTCTGCTTGTAGTTGTTGCCCAGCACCAGACCACCGACTTCGTCGGTCATGCTCGCCAGCAACTCATTACGCTGCTTGGCGGTCATGTCGCCGGCCTGAACCACTTCGTTCAGCAGGATCTTGATGTTCACTTCGTGGTCGGAGCAGTCCACGCCACCGGCGTTGTCGATGAAGTCGGTGTTGGAACCGCCGCCATTGAGACCGAATTCCACACGACCCAGTTGGGTCATGCCGAGGTTACCGCCCTCGCCCACGACTTTGCAGCGCAGTTCGTTGCCGTTCACGCGCAGTGCATCGTTGGCCTTGTCGCCGACATCGGCGTGGCTTTCGCTGCTCGCCTTGACGTAAGTACCGATACCGCCGTTCCACAACAGATCCACGGGTGCCTTGAGCAAGGCATTGAGCAGTTCGGTCGGGGTCAGTTTGTCGGCCTTGATGTCGAAGCGCTCTTGCATCTGCGGGGAAATCGCAATGCTCTTGGCGCTACGGGAGAAGATGCCGCCACCTTCGGACATGAGGCTGGTGTCGTAATCCGACCACGCCGAACGTGGCAGATCGAACAGACGCTGGCGCTCGGCGAAGCTGCTGGCAGGCTCAGGGTTGGGGTCGATGAAGATGTGCAGGTGGTTGAACGCTGCGACCAGCTTCAGCTTGTCGGACATCAACAGGCCGTTACCGAACACGTCACCGGCCATGTCGCCGACGCCCACGACAGTGATGCTGTCTTCCTGGACATTGATGCCACGCTCGCGGAAGTGGCGTTGAACGCCAACCCACGCGCCCTTGGCGGTGATGCCCATTTTCTTGTGGTCGTAACCGGCCGAACCACCGGACGCAAACGCGTCGCCCAGCCAGAAGCCGTAGTCGATGGCAATGCCATTGGCGATGTCGGAGAAGGTTGCAGTGCCCTTGTCCGCCGCAACGACCAGGTACGGGTCATCGTCGTCATGACGCACGACGTTGGCCGGCGGAACCAGCGCGCCATCTTTCAGGTTGTCGGTGATGTCCAACAGACCGGAAATGAAGATGCGGTAGCAGGCAATGCCCTCGGCCGCAATCTCGTCACGGCTGCCGCCCAGTGGCAGGCGACGCGGCAGGAAGCCGCCCTTCGCACCCACCGGCACGATGACCGAGTTCTTCACTTGCTGGGCTTTTACCAGGCCCAGGACTTCGGTACGGAAGTCTTCTTCACGGTCGGACCAGCGCAGGCCACCACGCGCGACGTTGCCGAAGCGCAGGTGCACGCCTTCGACGCGTGGCGAATAAACGAAGATTTCAAACTTCGGAACAGGCTTCGGCAGCTCGGGAATCAAGTGCGGGTTGAACTTGAAGCTGAAGTACGACTTGTTATGGCCGTTTGCATCGGTCTGGTAGAAGTTGGTGCGCAGGGTCGCTTTGATCAGATCAAGATAGCGACGCAGGATACGGTCTTCGTTCAGCACCTGGACATCGTCCAGAGCGGTCAGAATTGCGTGTTCCAGACGTTGTTCGAGGTCGTCGCTGCTTAGCTTGCGTGCCAGGTAGAAACGGGTCTTGAACAACCGGGTCAGCTCGCGAGCGATGTCGGTGTGGTTGTTCAGGGTGCTGGCGATGTAGCCCAGGTCGAAGCCCAGACGAATCTGCTTCATGTAGCGGGCGTAGGCACGCAGCAACGCCACGTCGCGCCATGGCAGGCCGGCAGTCAGCACCAGACGGTTGAATGCATCGTTCTCGGCATCGCCACGCACGATGTGGACGAAGGCGTCCTGCAGCGTGTCGTTGAGTTGCTGGATGTCGAGTTCCAGGCCTTCGGCGGCCGTAAATGCAAAATCGTGAATCCAGAACTCGCGACCGTTGGTGTGACGCAGGCGGTACGGGAACTCACCCAGCACGCGCAGGCCGAGGTTTTCCAGGATCGGCAGCACGTCGGACAGCGCCAGCGGGGTATCGGCGTGGTACAGCTTGCAATGCAACTCACGCTGACCGGACACCTGGCCCAGCGGCTGATAGAAACTCATCACCAGCGGATTTTTTTCGTTGAGGCTCAGCAGGTGCTGCATGTCGACCACGGCCGAATGCGCTGCGAAACGCTCGCGGTAACCGGCCGGGAAGCCTTTCGGAAAGTCAGCGAGTACGTTGGTGCCGTGGGCTTCGCCGAAGCTTTCGACGGTCAGCGCTGCGTAATCGTCCTGCCAGCTGCGGCAGGCCTGCACCACTTCACGCTCGAGCAGCAGCGGGTCGATATCGATGCGGTTTTTCGGGTCGACACGCAGGATCAACTGCACGCGGGCCAGCACGGACTCGGAGAAGAACGTCCAGAACTCGCAGTCCGAAGCTTTCAGGCGATCCATCAGCACTTGCTGGATCTTCTGGCGCACTTCGGTGGAATAAATATCACGCGGCACATAGGCCAGGCAGTAGCAGAAGCGGCCGTACGGGTCTTTGCGCAGGAATACCCGGATCTTGTTGCGTTCCTGGATCTGCACGATCGACATCACGGTGCTGAACAGCTCGTCAACCGGTGTCTGGAACAGGTCGTCGCGGGGCAGCACTTCGAGCACCTGCGCCAGTTCCTTGCCCAGGTGAGCCTTGGACTGGAAGCCGGAACGGTGTTCGATCTCCTCGACCTTGCGACGGATGAACGGAATGACCCGCACGCTCTCGCCATACACCGACGAGGTGTACAGGCCCATGAAACGGCATTCCTTGATGACCTTGCCGTCAGCGTCGATTTCACGGATCGACACGTAGTCCGGGTAAGCCGGTCGATGTACGCGGCTTGGGTGTGCGGCCTTGGCGAACGACAGCAGGGTCGGTTCGCGCAGGTAGTTCACGGCATAGTCTTCGATGCGCAGGTCATCGTAGGTCAGGCCGGCACGCAGCAATTTGGTCAGGCCGAGGAAGGAGTCCTTGTCGTAGACGATGTGACCGCCATCGGCCTCGTCACTGACCACAAACTCTTCGTAGCCGAGGAATGTGAAGTGGTTGCCCACCAGCCATTCCAGGAAACTCTTGATCTCGCTCTTTTCGTCGGCATCGACGGAAAACTGGCTGTTGTCCAGTTTGGTCAGGATTTCCTGGACCTTGGCCTTCATCGGCTCGAAATCGCCCACCGCAACGCGGACTTCGCCGAGCACTTGCTCCAGCTCTTTGGTCAGCACGTTCAATTCGGCGGTATTGGCGCAACGATCGATTTCCAGGTACATCAACGACTCTTGCAGGATGTCGTCGCCCTGGGTGCCTTTGGGCAGGATTTCCAGCAACTCGCCCTTGCTGCCGCGACGCACGCTCAGCACGGTGGTCTGCAGGGTATGGATGCTGTAGCCGCGGCGGTTCAGCTCGGTACGTACCGAGTCCACCAGAAATGGCAGGTCGTGGTGCAGCACTTCGACCGCGGTGTGGGTCGACTGCCAGCCATGACGCTCGTAATCGGGGTTGTAGACGCGCACTTGCGGTTGCGCGTGATCGAAGCGCTCAAGCAAGCGCCACGCAGAAAGGGTACAGCCAGCGAGGTCGGATAACCGACGTTGGGTCAACTCATCCAGGGAAATGATGCCGAAGAATTGTTCAGCGAACAGCGCCACTTGTGGCAGTGCCTGTTCACTGATGTGCTGCGCCAGTGCCGCTTGCAGTTGGTGCTGGAAGTCGGCTTTGCTGGCTGCGGTGAAGAACGCCATCTGTGGTACTCCGCTTGGGCTTGTTATTGATGGAAGCGTCGCGTGCAAAACCCCTGTTCGGGGCTACCCGTCACCCTGTTCCTGATTCTCGGGCAGAGGAAACAGGGTGACTGGGGGGTGAAGCTGGACGGGACACTCGGGTCACATTCACCTTCCGTGAATGAGCATCTGCAAAAACGACTGGGCTGCGAACAGCGCAATGCCTTTACGGGTGCTCATCCGTTGCGCAGCTTAACCAGAGCGGCAAGGCCTGTGCTTGCGGTGCTGCGACATATTCGGTCATCGGTACGCAGCTCAAGGCGTACGCCTCGAACAACACTAGCATTCGCACAGAAAAACGACGGTTTTCCGTCCGGATTTACGGGACGTACGTACCAGAAATGAGCAGTAACACATCCAGTGTTCGCGACAGGGACTCTGACAGGCAGACGAGCAGAAAATTGCGCGCACTGGCAGAATCGCAGCTATTGCCATTACCCAATTCAGCAAGCCAGGAATTCCCCATGAAAATGAAAACCGCCCTCTTGATCGTCAACCCGTGCGATGACGAAGAAGACAACATGGCCATGGTCTGCTGCCACAGCGACCAGGGCGAGATGTTCCTGATGAGCCGTTACCCGGACGAGGACGAGCTGGAAATCACCCTCGACGGCGAACCTTCGACCCTTGATGGCGTGAAAATCACCCTCAGCCCTTCCTTGCTGAAGATTGAAATTGCGGCGGCGGATGCCGATGCGTTGAATGGAGATGACGTGCTGGAGATCACCTTTGATGCTGACATGGTGGATCTGGCTGAAGTGGAAGAAACCTTGCAGAACATTCTGAAAGGGACTGGGACGTATATCAGCCAGCTGGCCTGACAGACCGCTTTCGCTGGCAAGCCAGCTCCTACCGTCGATTTGCATCGCATTAGACCCGTAGGAGCAGGCTTGCCAACAAAGGTGCCCGCGAGATCCCTTCATCACTTCCCCTAAATATACGGATGCCCGTAAGTACGGACTACATTCCGCTTCCTTCCCAGTACAAAACTAAACACTCCATCCCATTGAATCAAAAACAAAAAAAACGATACAACAACACAATCAGAAAATTGACGACTTTCATCCTACATCCCGCCAAGAGTGGGCCTACATCGGCTTAGGAAGTGATGAACTGTCCGCACCACAAACTCACTGCTATTAATTAATCACTTGCGAAAAAAACATCGCAAGCGCGGTTTCTGATGACAGATACCGCTTCCTTTATAACAAGGAGTTAATATCATGGGTAAAAAACGCACTGAAATTACGCCGTGGGATGAACTGCCACAAGCGTTGAACACTTACGGCCGTTTTCTGGCAACGGAAGCAAGTTTCTTCGCTTCTCTAACCAATTAACAAACTAAGCACCTGAAACGATGCCGAAAGGACCTCCTTTCGGCATTCTGAAAATTCACGAGGCTTTTTATGTCTGAACGCGAACTCAGCTCGTCTGCAGCATTGTTAAAAATCGAGAAAATAATACGCTCGCTCAACCTAACTCCCGTCATACAGACTCTCGACAAAGACAAATTTGTAGCCACCGCAAAACTTTTTGACGAACATCACAACTTAGTTGAGTCTGGCGCAGGAAAAGGTCCTGATTCGATTATAGGAGCACTGGCTGAAAGTATCGAACACCTCAGCATATTCCAACGTAGCCCAAACAACATCAGTCTGCAGCGCTGTAACTTTATCGCCAACCAGAAAGCTGCCGAATTAGACGGCTTTTTTACTAGTCTTCCCTGTGAAGCCGAATCAATTGAATGCTTCAGGCTCACGACGTTTGATAAAACGGATGATCTTTTTGTTCCCAGCATCCTTCTTTGCCCCGTGATGGATACTCACTTATGGCAAACCGCAAGCGCAGACACGCATTTTCTGTCTCGCTACTCATCCAACTCGGGGACCGCATTTGGCTGCACCAAAGCTGAAGCGCTGCTGCATGGAATCAATGAAGTCATTGAAAGACATGTGCTTTCCTGTTTTTTTATGTCTGTCTGTGAGATTGGTCCCGTCATGAAACTGTACGCGCCGTCCAGCGCGCTGCTAACAAAAGCATTACAGAATGACTCTTGCGCCCTGAATCGGGCAGAAAAACTACAGGTCATCATTATAAAAGATGTAATGGGCGTTTATTTTTCTGTGGCATTTCCAAAATCTGGCCCGGGGGAGTTTCATCTTTCACCGCTTGGCTCAGGCTGTTCACTGAATATTTGCACTGCCATTCAGAGAGCCGTAACAGAACAATTTCAAGTCGATGCACTTTATGACGACACACAAGAAGCCAAAGACAGAAAAGCACTAAACCTTCTAGCGAATTCAAAAATATTACGATGCCTTATCGACCTGAACCCCGTAAAAAACCTGAGACTTCCAATGCTGGACCTCCCTCTCAGAGCTTACGTAGCAAGTGTTCCTTCGCAACTAGACGCGCTGAGACAAAATCTATTGGCGACCAACAGGACCATTTACCACAGAGTCGTCACTCAATACGCTGATGACGGCATTGTCTGCCAGGCTTATATTCCTGGCCTTGAACGCTTCAACATCATAAGAAATGGAAGCCTGGTCGCCCCGCAACGAATCCTACGCCAACCTCGAAACCCACTTGCTTTTCAGGCAACCCATGCAGACCATTATTAGAGCAACCTGCAAAAAATACACTGTACTGCTGATCTCAACATGCACCACTATATTCGTACTAAAAATAATGTCGCTAGCCCCACCATTACTACTGGGCAAAATTGTCGACACCCTGAACAGCAGCAATCCGTCCGCACTCAACACACTCTTATTGTTAACAGCAGGCTTCACACTGGCCGGGTGTATTCAGGCAATCATTCATCCGCTGCAAATTTTCTTCCTGTCCAAGTTGGTACAGCAGGCCGTGATGAATGCATCCATCGAGTGGATTGCCCAACTTATGCGCAAAGAATTCCTTCAATTCAGTTCTTGGCGTATTGGTTACTTTATAAAGTCAGTTGAGCGTGGGATAACGGCAAATGAGCAACTGCTGACATTTTTTGTGACCGTTGGCCTTCCTCTGTGCGTGGAGTTTCTGATTGTCGCCAGTGCTTTTGTCTACATGGGTGGCACCGGAATTTTTCTGGTAATGACCTCTCTTGGCATTGTCTATCTCTTCGTGGCTCACCAGATCATCAGGTGGCGCCGAAAGCACATCGATGCAGTCAATGAACAAGAGGATGAGCTGAGCGGCGTCTTGTTCAACACCATCAATATTGGCAAGTCGATAAAATTGGAACGCGCAGAGCACACCGCAACAAAGCCCCTGAACCGGGCCTTCGTCCAATACGCCGAAGCCGCGGTTATCGCGGCAAGCTCTGGCGGTTTCCTGAACGGAGCAAAAGTCCTGTTTGTAAGTCTCTCTACGGGAGGGCTCCTCAGTTGGGGGGTTCTCGGTCAGCTTTCAAGCGAACCTGGTATCAGCGTTGGGCAACTGGTTGCCATTTTTTCCATTGCTGGAAGCTTTTTGCTGAACATCACTGCGTTGACGGAGGGTTATCGGGTACTTGATCAGTTTCTGGCGGATCAACGACGCATGCAGCAGCTTTTGGCACTGCCAAACTTTGACGATAGTAATCGCCAGACCGACATCCAACCCCGACGCGTCTCGAAGCTGTTCCTTGAGCCTTGTGTGGTGGGCGACGCCGACACAACCCGACTCTCCATTGAGAGCAGCGTTACTTTCTCTCAAGGCCAGTCAGTAGCTATTACCGGGCCCAGCGGTGCGGGTAAATCCACATTGCTTGAGACGCTGGCCGGGTTAAATGCTTCGGTGAGGAATCACTTGAGCATTGATGACATACCGATCTCCCGCTTAAGCGCCGAGGCCCACTTGAACTCGCTGAGGTATTGCCCTCAATTACCGCAGTTCCTGGAAGGTCATTTCGATATCTCCGTATTGTTCGGAATGCCTCCCTCCCCCCATCTGAGCGATGCAATACAACGGCTTGACCTTGAAGATATCGTTTCCCATCGCAACATCAGCGAAAACGCATCCAACATATCGGGCGGTGAGGCCAAACGTTTGTCATTACTGCGCCTGATCAACAGGCCGGGGCGGTTCAATTTGTTCGACGAACCCAGTGCATCGATCGAGCCGAAGCTCGCTACGCCGGTGTGGGATTTGTTGTTTGAAACATTTGCCGCGCATGGACTGATTTGTGTAACCCATGATATCCGGCATCTGCATCGCTTTGATCGAGTCATCGTCATGCAGGAGGGCGCCATTGTTGACGACGGTCCGTGGTGTGAATTGGTCAAACGCAAAGCCGTAAAACTGCTGCTGAGCGACCTTCAAACAGAGGAGCATTGCCTGCATGGCTGATCCCTTTTCCCTGCGAAGGGCGCGAACAGGTTCAAATCCCTGCAAATTGCACAAAATGCCGTTAGTCGCCGCCCCCCGCGATGGATTAAAGTAACGCCCCCAGCCCTGGCGTATTTCGAACGCTCTCGGCGACCTTTTTCCAGGAACAGTCATCGATGGAACATCGTGAGGCGCTGCTAGCGCTGCGAACCTTTCTTTCAACGCAGATTCTCGGCCAGGAAAAGCTCATCGAGCGCTTGCTCATCGCCCTGCTCGCCGACGGCCATATGCTGGTCGAGGGCGCCCCTGGCCTGGCCAAGACCAAGGCCATCAAAGAACTCGCTGAAGGCATCGAGGCTCAGTTCCACCGCATCCAGTTCACCCCGGACCTGTTGCCGGCCGACATCACCGGCACGGAGATCTATCGTCCGGAAACCGGCAGCTTTGTATTCCAGCAAGGCCCGATCTTTCACAATCTGGTACTGGCGGACGAAATCAACCGTGCGCCGGCCAAGGTTCAGTCGGCGCTGCTCGAAGCCATGGCCGAGCGCCAGGTCAGTGTCGGGCGCAGCACTTATGAACTGTCGCCACTGTTTCTGGTGATGGCCACGCAGAACCCGATCGAGCAGGAAGGCACCTACCCGCTGCCCGAAGCTCAACTCGACCGCTTTCTGATGCATGTGAAAATCGGTTTTCCGGATGCCACCGTCGAGCGGCGAATCCTGCAACAGGCCCGCGGCGAAGCCTTGAACGGCGAAACCAAACCCGAGCGCCGGGTCAGCCAGCAGGCGATCTTCGCCGCACGCAAGGAAATCCTCGGCTTGTACATGGCCGACGCCGTGGAGGAATACCTGGTGCAACTGGTCATGGCCACCCGCACCCCGGCCAAGTTCGACCCCGAAATGGCCGAGTGGATTGCCTATGGCGCCAGCCCTCGTGGTTCCATCGCACTGGACCGATGCGCCCGCGCCCATGCGTGGCTCGCCGGTCGCGACTTCGTTAGCCCTGAAGACATTCAGGCCGTACTCTTCGACGTTTTGCGTCACCGCATCATTCTTTCCTTTGAAGCCGAAGCCGCCGGCATCGATCAGGACCGGGTGGTCCAGCGGATTCTCGACGTCGTAGCCGTCGCTTGACTCCGATGAATGCCAACCTGCCGCCCGAGCCGGGCATCCGTGTCAGCCTTGCCGAGCTGATCGAGATGCGCCATCGCGTGCGTGAAGTGCAGTTGTTTTCTACCCCGAGCCAACGCAGCCCGTTGATTGGCCTGCACCACTCCAAGCTTCGCGGACGTGGTGTGGACTTTGATCAGGTGCGGGTCTATCAGGCCGGCGACGATGTACGCACCATCGACTGGCGCGTGACCGCTCGCACGCAAGAGCCGCATACCAAGCTGTTCCATGAGGAACGCGAGCGGCCGATTTTCATCATGGTCGAACAAAGCCGTCGGCTGTTTTTCGGCTCAGGGCTGATGTTCAAATCGGTACTCGCCGCTCAAGCCGCGAGCCTGATCGGCTGGGCCGCACTGGGCCATAACGACCGGGTCGGCGGCCTCGTATTCGGCGACAACGAGCATTACGAGATCAAACCCCGTCGCAGCAAGCAAAGCCTGCTGCAACTGCTCAACCGGCTGGTGCGGGTCAATCAGTCGCTGCACACCGAAAGCGAGCCGGACCGGGATGCCTTTGGCATTGCGCTGCGCCGCGCCCGGGAAGTGTCGCGTCCGGGAAGTCTGGTGATCGTGATCTGCGACGAACGCGCCCTTTCGGACAGTGCCGAACAACAACTGAGCTTGTTGTCGCGTCATTGCGACCTGCTGCTGCTGCCGTTGTCCGATCCGCTGGATCATGCCCTGCCGGCTGCCGGGCTTTTGCGCTTTGCCGAGCGCGGCGCGCAACTGGAACTCGACACCCTTAACTTTGAGCTGCGCCAGACGTATCGCGCCCAAGCCGAGAAACGCATCGCGCGCTGGGAATTGCTGGCGCAAAAACTGCGCGTGTTGATGATGCCATTGAGCACGCAAAGCGAGATGGTCGAGCAACTGCGCGAGTACCTGAACCCACAGAATTCGGGAAAAGGACGATGAACGGACTCGATCAACTGCAACCGCTGATTTCTCCGCCACCGATCGATTTCTGGCCGCCGGCACCGGGCTGGTGGTTACTGCTGCTGTTGCTGCCCTTGATGGGATTAGGTGCCTGGAAGCTGCGGCATTTGCTTGCAGTCAAGCGTCCCGTGGTGCGCGCTGAACAGCCGTTGGACCCGGTGCGCCTCGCTGCGCTGGCGGAGCTGGCGCTAATGCCCAAACCCTACGACGGTGCGCCCGCCGGCGCGTGGTTGCAGCAACTCAATGGCTTGCTCAAGCGTTTGTGCCGCAACCACTATCCCTATAGCCAGAGCCATACGCTCAACGGGCGTAAATGGCTGGCCTTCCTCGATAACCGCTGCCCGGCGGCCGGGCTGACGCGCTGGATGATTCTTGTGGAAGGCGCCTACAAACCCGAATGCAAACTCGACGACAAGGCCATCGCCGGCCTCACCCAGGCCGTCGACACATGGATTCGCAAGCATGTTTGAATTCGCCTGGCCGTGGATATTCGCCCTGTTGCCGTTGCCATGGGTGATGCGCCTGATATTGCCAGTCGCCGACAGCGGCGAACCCGCACTCAAAGTCAGCTTTATGAGCGATCTCGAAGGGCTGGCCGGGCGCCGCGCGCGGGCCAATCTGCCTTCGTGGCGACAACAAGCGCCGTTCATGCTGCTGTGGCTGTTTCTACTGGTGGCCGCGGCGCGTCCGCAATGGCTTGGCGAACCCTTGCCGATTGCCGCCAGTGGCCGTGATTTGCTGGTGGCGGTGGACGTTTCCGGCTCCATGGATTTCCCCGACATGAAATGGCAGGACGAAGACGTCAGCCGGCTTTCGCTGGTTCAGCACTTGCTCGGCGATTTCCTTGAAAATCGTGAGGGCGACCGCGTCGGACTGATCCTGTTCGGCAGTCAGGCCTACCTGCAGGCACCTCTGACGTTTGATCGGCATACTGTGCGCGTGTGGCTGGACGAAGCGCGCATCGGCATCGCCGGCAAAAACACCGCCATCGGCGATGCCATCGGTCTGGCCCTTAAGCGACTGCGCCAGCGCCCGGCGCAAAGCCGTGTGCTGATTCTCGTCACCGACGGCGCCAACAATGGCGGAGAAATCGACCCGCTCACCGCTGCGCGGCTGGCAGCCAAAGAGGGTGTGAAAATCTACCCGATCGGCATCGGCGCCGATCCGGAGCAAAGCGGTACGGTGGGTTTTCTCGGTGTCAATCCGAGCCTGGACCTCGACGAACCCTCCCTTCGGGCCATCGCCGAGGCCACCGGCGGCCGGTATTTCCGCGCCCACGACGCCAAAGAACTGCAAGCGATCAAGGACACCCTCGATCAGCTGGAACCGGTGACCCAGCAACCGACCCAGGCCCGCCCGGCTCAGGCGCTTTATCACTGGCCACTGGCACTGGCACTTTGGTTGAGCCTGTTGCTGGTAGGCCGCGCGCTCTGGCCGGACAATCCGCTGCAACGCCTGTTTACCAAGGATCTGTTCCTGCAAACGCAATTGCTGCCTGACTGGCGCGAACGCCTCAGACGCCTGCGTCTTCGGAGGCGTCGATGAGCGTGCTATGGCCGTTCTGGTTCCGGCCTTGGTGGCTGCTGTTGGTGCCGTTGCTTGGCTGGTTACTCTGGCAATTGTGGCACCGCAAGAAGCGCGCCGGGCGCTGGCAAATGATTTTACCGCCGGCCTTTCATGCCGCATTGCTCAGTGGCGGCAGTGGACGTGACAGCAAGTTGCCATGGATCGCCCTGGGCCTGGCGTGGACGCTGACCGTGCTCGCCCTGTTGGGCCCGGGCTGGACGCGAGTCGAGCAGACCAGCCAGAAGCCCGCCGATCCGCTGGTGGTGATTCTTGAGCTAACCCCGCAAATGCTCGCCACCGACATGACGCCCAATCGGCTGGAACAAGCGCGCCGCAAGGTGTTCGACCTGTTACAGGCCCGCAGCGACGCCCAGACCGCGATCGTCGTCTACGCCGGCAGTGCACACACGTTGGTGCCGCTGTCGGATGATCTGTCCACCAGCCGCAACCTGCTCGATGCGCTCAGGCCATCGCTGATGCCCGAGGCCGGCCATCGCGCGGACCTTGCCGTAGAAAAAGCCCTGAGCCTGCTGCAACAGGCCGCGCTCGGTGACGGTCGGATCCTGCTGATCGGCTCGTCGCTGACAGAACAGGAACGCCAGGGCATTCGCCGGGCAATGCGCGGAAAATCGACGCAGTTTTTGATGCTCGGTATCGGTACTGCTGAAGGGTCGCCAATCACTCAGGAGGACGGCAGTTTCCTCAAGGACGAACAGGGTGCGATCCTGGTGTCACGCCTGGACGAGCCGAGCCTGAAGTCCTTCATCAATGACCTCGACGGACGCTATCGTCATGCGCGCCTGGGCGATATCGATTTGCGTGGCCTTGGCCTGCTCGACGGTCCGCGCAGCCTGCGAAACGATGGCCAGACCTTGCGCCTCGACACCTGGGCGGATCAGGGTTACTGGCTGCTGCTGCCGCTGTTGCTGCTGGCGGCCTGCGCCGGGCGCCGCGGTTGGCTGCTCTGCCTGCCGCTGCTGTTTGCGTTGCCGCAACCGAGCTATGCATTCGAGTTTCAAGACCTGTGGCTGCGCCCCGACCAGCAAGGACTGCATTTGCTCAAGAGTAAACGCCCAGCCGAGGCAGCACAGCATTTCGAAGACCATCAATGGCAAGGCGTGGCACTCTATGAAGCCGGTGACTACGCCGGCGCCGCCGAGCGGTTCGCCGAAAGCGACGACGCCCATGCCCACTACAATCGGGGTAACGCTCTGGCAAAAAGCGGTGAGCTGGAGGCCGCGCTGGACGCGTACGAGCAAGCTCTGGAACGGCAACCGGATCTGCGCCCGGCCTTGACCAACCAGACGCTGGTCGAAAACCTGCTCAAGCAGAAAACCAACCCACCGGCGCGTGAACCGGAGAAAACCCCGAGCACCCAACCCGATATCGAGCCGCCACCCGCACCGCCCGGCGCCGCCATCGAGCCATCGAACAGCGGCGAACCGAAAGCCGAGGGTCAACCGGCCGAGCAGGGCGATGAACCACCACCCACCGCACCGCCAAACCCCGGCGCCAACGAGGTTCCGGGCAGCGAATTGGGCGATGAGCAACACACCAGGCCACCCTTGCGTCCGGCCACCGACAGCCTCGAAGGTGAACAGCGCCAGGCTCTGGAACAATGGCTACGGCAGATCCCGGATGACCCCGGTGAATTGCTCAGGCGCAAATTCTGGTACGAACAGCAACAACATCAGGATCAGGAAAATACTCGATGACCCGCTTCACCGCTTTATTGCTCGCCCTGCTGATCTGGGCGGTCCAGGCCCAGGCTGCGGAGCTGGTTTCCAGTGTGGATCGCAGCCGCCTGAGTTCTGGCGAAACGGTCGAATTGACCCTGGAATCCAGTGACGTTACGCAGTTCGGCAAACCTGACCTGGCGCCGCTGGAACCACTGTTCGAGGTGCGCGGCACTCGCCAGGTCAACCAGTTGAATACCCTCAACGGTGACAACCGGGCTACCACGCGCTGGATCATCACCCTCCTGCCCCGTCAGAACGGCAGTGTGGTCATCCCCTCTCTGCAATTAGGCGACATCCAGAGCCAGCCGATCACCCTGCAAGTGATCGAGAGCGAATCCCCGAACAACCCGAACAAGCGCGCGCCGGTGTTCATCGACGCCAGCCTCGATCAATCCAGCGTGTACGTGCAGGCTCAGGCCATTCTGACACTGCGCATATACCATTCGGTGTCGCTCTACGACGACAGCAGCCTTCCGCCGTTGCAGGTTCCCGACGCGCGCATTGAGCAGCTGGGCGAATCGCGCACCTATGAAAAAGACATCGATGGCTTGCGCCACGGCGTGATCGAAATGCGCTACGCGATCTACCCGCAGCACAGCGGCGAACTGATCATTCCGGCGCAAATCTTCAACGCCGCGTTGGTGGAGGCGCAACCCGCTGCGGATACAGCCGCCCAAGGACCGAAATCCGGCAAGCTGTTGCGCATCAGCTCCGCCGAGCTTTTGCTCACGGTCAAGGCCAAACCCGCCACCTATCCGGCCGACGCCCCATGGCTGCCCGCTCGCAGCTTGAGCCTGAACGAAAGCTGGAACCCGGAACCGGATAACGCCCAGGTCGGCGACTCCCTGACTCGCAGCCTGATCGTAAAGGCCGAAGGTTTGGCCAGCACGCAGTTGCCGCCTTTGCCCGGCACCGAAGTCGCAGGCTTGCGCCGATATCCCGATCAGCCGGTGCTCGGCAACCAGAACACCGAGCGTGGGCTGGTGGGCAGCCGTGAAGAGCGTGAAGCTTTGGTACCTACCCGTAGTGGCGCCATCGAACTGCCCAGCGTCGATGTAGTCTGGTGGAACACCTTTGAAGACCACCTGGAGCACAGCAGCCTGCCAGCCCGCACGCTGCAGGTGGCGGCCAATCCAAGCCTGGTAGTCGATACCCCGGCCAGCACCCCTCAGGTCGAAGCCCATGCCGATAGCGACACTCTCTGGCGTTGGCAACTGAGCACCCTGATCCTTGCCTGTACCACCCTGCTCGGCTTCGGTCTCTGGTGGCGCGGCCGCTGGAAACCGGCGGTCCTGCGCACGGCACAAACCGGCCCGAGCCCGCGCACAGTGCTCGACGAACTCAAGCGTGCCTGCCTGGCCAACGACTCCCACGCCACCCGCCAGGCCCTCGATGCCTGGGCCCGACAACAACCAGAAACACTGGCTGACATGGCCGCCCGCTTCGTCCCCCTGTCCGACGCCCTCGACGGCCTGAATGGCGCGCTGTACAGCGAAACCGGCCAACATTGGCAAGGTGACGAGTTGTGGCGAGCGATCAAGGCGATTCCGATGGCCGAACGGGTTCAGGATCCGGTGGGTGACAGTGGGTTGCCACCGCTCTATCCGAAATAAATACGCTCAGTGGCTAGAACACTTTTGTGGCGAGGGGGCTTGCCCCCGTTCGGCTGCGAAGCGGCCGTAAATACAGGCAACTCTCTATGTCTGAAGGAACTCAGGGGGTCGCTTCGCGACCCAACGGGGGCAATCCCCCTCGCCACAAAAGCCACCTGTCAGGTATTTGCCAGTAAACTCTCCCCCCTTTCGCCGCCTTCATTTTCCACGCGGCCATCACCTATTTTGTAGCGGAGTTCGCCTTGCGCTTGTTTCACACCTCCGACTGGCACCTCGGGCAGAACCTGCACGGCCAGGATCGCGATTTCGAACACGGCTGTTTTCTTGACTGGCTGCTGCGTCAACTGAAGCTCGATCAGCCCGATGTGCTGCTGATCGCCGGCGATATCTTCGACACGGTCAATCCGCCGGTCAAAGCCCAGGAACGCCTCTACGACTTCATTGTCAGCGCCCACGAGCAACAGCCGTTGCTGACCATCGTGATGATTGCCGGCAACCACGACTCCGGTTCGCGCATCGAACTGCCCGCGCCGTTGATGCGCCGCTTGCGGACTCACGCGTTGGGCCGAGTGTTGTGGCTCGACGATGGTCAACTGGATGCCGAACGCCTGTTGTTGCCCTTGCCAGATGCCAGCGGGGAAATTACCGGCTGGTGCCTGGCGTTGCCGTTTCTGCGGCCCGCCGAAGTCACTGGCGCGAATCTGGGCGACAATTATTTGCGCGGCATCGGCCAGGTGCATGAGTGGCTGATCGAAGCCGCCAACACCAAACGCCAAAAGGGTCAGGCGCTGATCGCCATCAGCCATGCGCACATGGCCGGCGGCTCGGTGTCGGAAGACTCCGAGCGCAGCCTGATCATCGGCAACGCCGAGGCCCTGCCCGCCAGCCTGTTCGGGCCGAGTATCAGCTACGTTGCCCTCGGTCACTTGCACAAGCCACAGAAGGTCAACGGCGAAGAACGCATTCGCTACTGCGGTTCGCCCATTCCGTTGTCGTTCTCCGAGATCGCTTATCAGCATCAGATTCTTCACGTCACACTCGACGGCGACACCCTGGTCAGCGTCGAGCCGAAACTGATTCCCCGCGCGGTCAACCTGCAACGCATCGGCCCGGCGCCATTGAGCGAGATCCTGCTGCAACTGGCGGACCTGCCGAACATCGACCTGTTGGCCGACATCCAGCGCCAGCCATGGCTGGAGGTGCGGGTGCGCCTCGACGAGCCGCAGCCCGACCTGCGCAATCAAGTGGAAACCGCCCTGCAAGGTAAAGCCGTACGCCTGGTGCGCATCGCCGCCGAGTACGCCGGCAACGGCGGCCGTGACGGTGCCGACGAAGGCAGCACGCTGATCGAACTGGACCAGCTCACGCCTCAGGAACTGTTCAGCCGCGCCTGGCAGGACAACTACGGCAGCGAGGTCGACGAACAGACCCTCAAGGACTTTGCCGAGCTGTTGCAAGACGTGCAGATGGAGAGCGAACAACCATGAAAATCCTCGCGATCCGCCTGAAAAACCTCGCCTCGCTGGCCGGGCCGTTTGAAATCGACTTCACCGCTGAACCCCTGGCCAGTGCCGGACTGTTCGCCATCACCGGGCCCACCGGCGCCGGCAAAAGCACCTTGCTCGATGCCCTGTGCCTGGCGCTGTTTGGCGCCGTACCACGCCTGAACAACACCGGCCGCGACGCCAAGGTGCCGGACGCCGACGGCGAAATCGCTACCGGCGACCCGCGTACCCTGCTGCGTCGCGGCACGGGTGAAGGCTATGCGGAAGTGGATTTCGTCGGTGTCGACGGTCGCCGCTACCGCGCCCGCTGGGAAGCCAATCGCGCCCGGGACAAGGCCGCCGGCAAGCTGCAGGCCAGCCGCCAGAGCTTGCGTGACATCGATCAGGATCAATTGCTCGCCAGCCAGAAAGGCGAATACAAGACTCAGCTCGAAGCCGCGCTGGGGCTGAATTTCGAACAGTTCACCCGCGCGGTGATGTTGGCACAAAGCGAGTTCAGCGCATTCCTCAAGGCCGATGACAACGACCGCAGCGAACTGCTGGAAAAACTCACCGACACGGCGCTCTACACCCGCCTCGGTCGTCGCGCCTTCGACAAGACCAAGGAGGCTCGCGAGGCGCACAAGCTGCTGCAGGATCAGGCCAGCGGTGTTACACCGCTGTCACCTGAAGCCCGCGCCGCACTGGATCAGCGTTTCAGCGAGGCGCAGCAACAACTCAAGACCCAACAGGCGCAGCTCAAACAGCTTGAACTGCAGGACACCTGGCTCAAGGACCTGCGTCGCTTGCAGGACGAACATCTGGCCGCCAGCGAACAACTGCAATCGGCGCAGACCCACTGGGAAGCCCTGGCCAGCGAGCGCTTGAGGTTCACCCGCCTCGAACAACTGGCCCCACAAAGGCACCAGTTCGCCCGTAAAGCCGAGGTCGATGCGCTGCTGACACCCTTGGCGGCGCAAATTGCCTTGCACACGCAGCAACATGGCGAACTCGGCGAGCACCAGACACAGCTTGAGCAACAGCTCGGCAGCGCCCGGATTGCCTTGAGCGAAACCCAACAACGGCAAACCGACAGCGCCCCATCGCTGCGTCAGGCCTTCGAAGCGCGAAGCACCCTCGCCCGTCTGGCCAAGGATGCCGCCCTCAGCGCCGAAGCCAGGCAACAGGCGCAACAAGCCTGCACCCAGGGCCAGGGCACGATTCAGACCTTGCTCGATCAGCAAGCCCGTGGCGCCGGGGACTTGCAGCGCATCGCCACCGGGCTCGAACAAAGTACGCATCTGGCTCCACTGAGCGATGCCTGGAATGCCTACCGTGATCGCCTGCAACAGTTGATGCTGATCGGCAACCGGTTGAATCAGGGCCAGACCGAACTGGCCAGCCTCGAACAAAACGCCGCGAGCACCGAACAAGCGCTCACTGCACAGAAGCAACAACTGGAGGTGCTGTTCAAGGAGGCCGGCGCCGAACCGGATGCCGTCGCCGAGCAGATCGGCATCCTGGGCAGCCTGTTGCAGGACAACCGCAAGCAACTGCGCGCCGTCGAAGACCTTGCGCGCCTGTGGGCCAGCCAGCAGGAGCTGGACAAGCGCAGCGCCGAGCTGCAACAACGCCAGCTCACCGCGCAACAGGAACGTGAGCGCCTGACTCAGGACGGGGTCAAGGCCAAGGCTGATCTGAGCGTTGCCGAACAGACCCTCAACGTCACTCGCGACCTGCTGGAACGTCAGCGTCTGGCGCGCAGTGCCAGTGTCGAAGAGCTGCGTGCGCAGTTGCAGGACGATCAGCCTTGCCCGGTCTGCGGCAGCAACGAACATCCGTATCATCAGCCGGAGGCGCTGCTGCAAAGTCTCGGCCGTTTTGATGAAAGCGAACAGGCCAACGCGCAGAAAGCCGTCGACCTGCTCAAGGAAAAACTCACTGACTTGCGCGCCGAAGTCGGTGGGTTGATCGCCCAGCAAAAGGAACTGCTGCAACAGCAGGAGCAACTGGCGAACCAGCAGCAAGCCCTCGCCCCGAGCCTGGAAGCGCATCCGCTGGCGACCCAACTGCTGAATCAGGATGCCGCCAAACGCGACGCCTGGCTCATCCAGCAAAACACTCAGCTCAACCAGAGCATCAGCCAGGACGAGCAACGGCAGAGTGCACTGCTCACCCTGCAACAGGATGCCGCACGCCTGACCCAGCAACTGCGCCATGCCGAAACCGCGCACCAGCAAGCGGCCCAGCACCTGAGCAATCAACAGCGCGAGCTGGGCAACGACCGCCAGCGCCTGGACGAAGAACTCAGCGCATTCGCCAACCTGCTCCCGGCAGAAACCCTGCAAGCGCTGCGCGTCGAGCCGGCCGCGACCTTCATGCAACTCGACCGGCAGATCGCCGAGCGCCTGGCGCAACTCGAGCAACAAAAGGAAGAACTGGCCGAGCAGCAACAACGTCAGCAAAACCTGGAGAAAGAACAGGACCGCCAGCACAGCCGTGTGCAGCAATTGCAGGCCGCCGAACAGCAGTTCAGCGGGCTGGCCGAGCAGCAACAGGCGAGCCAGCATACGCTCGGGCAATTACTCGGCGAACACAGCAGCGCCGAGCATTGGCAGCAGCAACTGGAACAGGCCGTGGAACAGGCGCGCAGCGCCGAAGCCAGCACCGCGCAGGCGCTGCAAAGCGTCCTTACGCAATCAGTGCAACTCGCCGCCGAGCTCAAGGCCCAGCAGGAGCGCTTGCACGCACTGGAAGGCGAAGAACGTGAACTCACCGGCAAGATCGGCGACTGGCGTGCCCGTCATCCCGAGCTGGATGACGGCGGCCTCGAAGACCTGCTGCGCGTCGACGATACCCAGGTCAGCGAACTGCGCCAGCGCTTGCAGCACAGCGAAAAAGCCATCGAACAGGCCGGCGTCCTGGTGCAGGAGCGCGACAAACGCCTGCTCGATCATCAGGCGCAACACAACGGCAACCTTGACGCCGAGCAGTTGGCCAGTGCGCTGATCGACCTGCAAAACCTCGCCGCCACCAGCGAGCAACACTGCGCCGAGCTGCGCGCCGAGCAGGCCGAAGACCAGCGCCGACAGAACGCCAATCAAGCCCTGGCGCAGCAAATTGCCGATGCCTACAGCGAGTACCAGCGCTGGGCACGTCTCAATGCATTGATCGGCTCCGCCACCGGCGACACCTTCCGCAAGATCGCCCAAGCTTACAACCTCGACTTGCTGGTGCACCACGCCAACGTTCAACTGCGGCAACTGGTGCGCCGCTATCGCCTAAAGCGCGGCGGCAGCATGTTGGGCCTGCTGGTGATGGACACCGAAATGGGCGACGAACTGCGCTCGGTGCATTCGCTGTCGGGGGGCGAAACGTTCCTGGTGTCGCTGGCACTGGCGCTCGGGCTCGCGTCGATGGCGTCGAGCACCTTGAAGATCGAATCGTTGTTCATCGACGAAGGTTTCGGCAGCCTCGATCCGGAATCCCTGCAACTGGCCATGGACGCCCTCGACGGCTTGCAGGCCCAAGGCCGCAAGGTCGCGGTGATTTCCCACGTACAGGAAATGCATGAACGGATTCCGGTGCAGATTCAGGTCCAACGCCAGGGCAACGGCCTGAGCACCCTGGAGGTGAAATGAACACGCTGTATTCCTTTCGCCGCTGCCCCTATGCCATGCGGGCACGCATGGCCCTGCGCTACTCGGGAGTGGCCGTGGACATTGTCGAAGTCAGCCTGAAGGCCAAGCCCGCCGAAATGCTCGCGCTGTCGGGCAAAGGCACGGTGCCGGTGCTCAGCGCCGATGGCCGGGTGATCGACGAAAGCCTCGACATCATGCGCTGGGCCCTGGCACAGAACGATCCGCAGGACTGGTTGCTCAAGGATGATCCTGGCGCAGCGGTGCAAATCGCCCCTTTGATCGAACAGAACGATCAGGTGTTCAAGGTGCACTTGAATCGCTACAAGTACGCCGAGCGTTATCCCGAGCAGCCGATGGAGGTTTATCGCGGCGAGGGCGAGGTGTTTTTGCAAAGACTGGATGAATTGCTGGAGGGACGCGGCTACTTGCTGGCCAGCCATCCAAGCCTGGCCGATGTGGCGTTGATGCCGTTCGTGCGCCAGTTCGCCCACGTCGACCGTGACTGGTTCGCGCAGACGCCGTATCGGCGCTTGCAGGACTGGTTGCAGCGGTTTCTGGAGTCGGACTTGTTTACCGGTGTGATGCGCAAATAAGAACACCGACCCTGTGGCGAGGGAGCTTGCTCCCGCTGGGCTGCGGAGCGGCCTCAAATCCTTTGCACTCAATTTTCAGGTAAACCACATCAACCGGTTGACGACTGCTGCGCAGCCGAACGGGAGCAAGCTCCCTCGCCACAAAAGCCCCCCTTTGCAGCAAGGTTTAAGCCAACACCCCGCACATCCCGATCGCCGAGCAATCGACCTGGAATGGCCCGAACGCCACACCTTCGTTTCTGATCGGCGGATTGCCGGCCAGCATCCCCGGCGCCATGGCGTTTTCGATACTGCGTGCAATGTTGTGGTTGGCTTCGATGGCTCGCGCAACCGACCCTGCCGATCCTTGCCCGATGCCTAGCAAAGAGGCGCCGTTGGTCAAGAACGCCAGAAAGGCAACGACCCAGAGTCTGCGCCCTTTCATGCTCCGACGACTCCCGCGAGTTCCGGCTGATTCGCCGTTGCATCTTGTGAGAGGTGTTCAAACTGAATGCCGGGATGAGCCACTTCAATCGGAGCGTCGGCGGTGTCTCGAGACTGGATCGACAGGCTGACTACCAGCACCATCGCCAGGTAAAGACCGATCGCTACGTACGCGCCGTGTTTGGCAGAAGTGAGAATTGCGCTGGCCATGATGTTCTCCGCAGGCATGTTTCAATGCCCACAGAATCGATCAAAACCGTGCAGGTCACCACTCAGGGATATCCATAGTGACCATCAACTGCGTTGATCATTGAGCCAGACTGTTTCAGTCTTCGATAAAGCTCATCAAGCGTTCGCGTGCCGCTTCAGGTTCACCGGATACAGGCTCGATAGAGGAAAGAATAGGGGTGGAATAAAGAAACAGGAAAACCAATGCCAGACGCATCGCCATGTCGTCGATCCTTGCTGAAGAGGAAGTCGAAAAACCGGCGTCAAATTTAGGCGCATGGCTTTGTGATATCAAGCGATACATTGATGGCCACCTGACACTGTCGCAAATGCGTTATGCAGGAGCGACATCACTCTGATCGTTATCGACTGTTCAGCCGTCGATCAACCAGTGAGTTCGCTCCTGCATAAAGGGTGCAGGAAGGGAATTTCAGGCGTGGGTCTTGTGATCCAGCGCAGCGTAGAAGTTGGCGCTCTGTTCCAGGTATTTCTGGGTGTAGCTCTGGGTATGGGATTTTTTGTCGCTGATTTCAACATTGGCACTGGCTGGCAGTGCAACGGTGGCAGAGATGGCGGAGGCGGCTATGACGGAGAAGAGGTTGAAGTTCATCGCGGTATTCCTCGGATTCAGTTGGCTTGCTTGCCCGGTGGGGCCGTGAAGCAAACTTAACCTTCGAGGGTCGACGCCTTGAAATGCTTTGTAGCATTACCACATATCAGCGTGATTGATAAAAGGATGCAGGCCCCGCCAGCCGGGGCCTGCGGTCTATTGACGCAGGATGAACTCGAGATCGCTCGGCGCATCCATTGGCAGTTTTTGCACGGTTTTACCCAGTAGCCCGGTCTTGGCATCGCGCTCAACGACGACAATCTGGTTGCTCTTTTGGTTGGCGATCAGCAGGAACTTGCCGCTCGGATCGAGGCTGAACTCCCGAGGATGATCGCCCTCGACTGCCCTGCGTTGTAGCTCCTTGAGATGCCCGGTTGCCGGGTCGACGGCAAACACCAGCAACTGATTGGCCGTGCCACGGTTGCTGACATAGAGGAACTTGCCATCAGCCGAGGCGTGTAGCGCCGCCGCTGCCTTGTCTGAAACCGGTTGGCCGGCAGCCAGGTCGACCATCTGCGTCTGCTCAAGCTTGCCATCGCGGTAATCGAATACGGCGACCTGCGCGCTCATTTCCATGGTCAGCCAGGCGTGCTTGCCATCGGCGCTGAACAACAGATGACGCGGCCCACTGCCGGGCGGCAATTGCACGAACGCCGGGGTGCCCGGAGTCAGAGGCAGCTCAGGGTTGGCCTTGGCGTCGAAGCGGTAAACAAAGACCTTGTCGGCGCCCAGGTCATTGGAAAACACGTACTTGCCCTCCGGCGATGACACCGTGGAGTGCACATGCGCCGACATCTGCCGCTCGGCATTGACCCGACTGGACGGGTGGCTGCTCATCTGCACCACCGGTTGGAGCTTGCCGTCAGCCGTCACCGGCAACACCGCCAGCGTACCGCCCGGGTCTTCGGACACCGAGTAGTTGCTGACGAACAAATGCCTGCTATCGGCGCTGAGACTCGAATGGGTCGGCTCGTTGCCCAGGCTTTGCACTTGGTTGATCAGGCTCAGTTCATGGCTCTTGGGGTCGATGGCAAAACTGCTGACACGCCCTACCGGATCGGTTTGACCCGGACCGTTTTCGTTGACCACGAACAGGTATCGCTGATCCTTGGACAGGGTCAACCACGACGGGTTTTCGCTGTTGATCACCTGCAGCGGCTTCGGGTTGATTTGCCCGGTGGCGCTGTCGAACGCCAAACGGTATATCCCCTGGCTCTGGCCTGCGGTGTAAGACCCCACGAGCAATTCGACATTTTCGGCCATCGCCGTTTGCACGCCCATGGCGCCAATGCTGCCGGCCATCAACAGCGGCCAGAGATTACGCATCTTCATTCACGGCTTCGCCGTCATCGTTGTCACCGCGAAATGCGGTCATGCACACCAACCGATGCTCCCCGGAATCACCTGTGATCAGCCAGCTTTGCAGGGTTGGATCGAAGGTCGCCGCCTGGATCTGCGCCGGCGTGAACTCCCAGTGTTTGGCCGCACGGCCATCCATGCATTCGATATGCAGGTTGTCGAACTCATCAAGGGAGAATTCGAAAGCGTGCAAGCCGTCGATTTCCACCATATCGCAGTGTTCGAGGACGTTGAGCAGGGTGTCGGTTGGGGAAGTCATGGCAGTCAATCTTTGAATGGGAAAGACGCAATGATAGCTCATTGGACCACCCCTTCCCTTGTAGCAACTGCCGCAGGCTGCGATCTTTTGAGGTTGTTTTTCAAGAACAAGATCGCAGCCTGCAGCAGCTCCTACGGAGGGCGCGGGTTGTTACAAAGCCTCACGCGACGGCTTGCCATCCACCAATCGTTGAATGCGCAGCGGATTGGCGTTCTTCAGCACATCCGGGAGCAAACTGTCGGGGTAGTTCTGGAAGCATACCGGGCGCAGGAAGCGATCGATGGCCAATGTTCCCACCGACGTGCCCCGTGCATCCGAGGTCGCCGGATACGGGCCGCCATGCACCATCGAATCACACACTTCCACGCCGGTCGGATAGCCGTTGAGCAAGATGCGTCCGACTTTCTGTTCCAGCAGCGGCGTCAGTTCAGCGAATTGTTCAAAGTCTGCCGGCTCGCCAATTACGGTAGCCGTCAGTTGCCCGTGCAAGCCATTCAACGCCGCAACCAGTTGCGCTTGATCCGCTACTTCAACCACCACCGTTGTCGGGCCGAACACTTCTTCCTGCAGCACTTCATCACTGTTGATCAGCAAGCTCACATCGGCTTTGAAAAGTTGTGGCTGCGCCTGTCGTCCCTGTTGCGTATTGCCTGACAGGTGCTCGATACCCGGATGATCAAGCAGCTTTTGCAGGCCCTTGCCATAGCTGCCGAGTGTCCCGGCATTGAGCATGGTTTGCGCCGGCTGATCAGCCATCATGTCCGTTACCAATTGCAGGAAAGCACTGAACTGCGGTGAGCGAATGCCGATCACCAGACCCGGATTGGTACAGAACTGACCACATCCCTGAACCACTGAACCGGTCAGCCCTCGGGCGATGGTTTCGGTGCGCTCTTGCAATGCTTGCGGGAGCACGATCACCGGGTTGATGCTCGACATCTCGGCGAACACCGGAATCGGTTGAGGGCGCGCAGCCGCCATGTCGCACAAGGCGCGGCCACCTTTTAGCGAACCGGTAAAACCCACCGCCTGAATCGCCGGATGCTTGACCAGCGCTTCACCCACCCCGCCGCCGTAGATCATGTTGAACACACCCGCCGGCATGCCGGTTTTCTGCGCCGCACGAATGATCGCGTCCGCAACCCATTCGGCGGTTGCCATGTGCCCACTGTGGGCCTTGAACACGACCGGGCAACCGGCGGCCAGCGCCGAAGCCGTGTCGCCACCGGCCGTTGAAAACGCCAGGGGAAAATTGCTGGCGCCAAACACTGCCACCGGCCCAACGCCGATGCGGTACTGGCGCAGGTCTGGACGCGGCATCGGTTGGCGCTCAGGCAATGCCTGGTCGATGCGCGCACCGTAGAAATCGCCACGCCGCAGCACATTGGCAAACAGGCGCATTTGGCCGCTGGTGCGTCCACGCTCACCGATGATCCGCGCCGCCGGCAACGCTGTTTCACGACAGACCAGTGTCACGAAATCATCCCCCAAGGCATCCAGTTCAGCGCCAATCGCGTCCAGAAACTGCGCACGACGCTCGGCACTCAAGCTGCGATAAGCCGGGTACGCGGCAGCGGCAGCCTTGGCGGCGGCGTCGACTTCCTCCGGTGTGGCCTGGAAGAAATCATGAGGCAATGCATCACCGGTTTCGGCATCGACGCTTTGCATCGTGAGACTGCCGGCAGCGCTGCGCTGTCCGCCGATGTAGTTGTGGCCAAGAATCAGGGTCATGCCAATCTCCTCAAAGTGTGCCGACGGTGCCGGGTTCAAATGCTGCTGCAACCGGTGCAATGCCATTGATCAACGGCGCGCCGAACTCCGCCTGGCTGATCTCGAACACATCACCCGGCTGCGTGCGTACGCCATCGGCGAACGACAGGGTTGCGGTGCCAAAGAAGTGAATGTGCACATCCCCCGGGCGCAGGAACTGGCTGTATTTGAAATGATGAAATTCAAGGTTGGCCAGGCTGTGGCACATGTTCGCCTCACCGCTGAGAAACTCGTTCTGCCACAGCACCTCACCGCCGCGCAGAATGCGGCTGGTGCCGGCCAGATGTTGAGGCAGTTCGCCGACCCGCAGCTCCGGACCATAGCTACAACTGCGCAGTTTCGAGT
The DNA here is from genome assembly GCF_001269805.1 of Pseudomonas sp. P1.8. Classification (NCBI taxonomy): domain Bacteria; kingdom Pseudomonadati; phylum Pseudomonadota; class Gammaproteobacteria; order Pseudomonadales; family Pseudomonadaceae; genus Pseudomonas; species Pseudomonas sp. P1.8. The sequence continues at coordinate 219,832 of NZ_LHVM01000013.1, read as the reverse complement.
GAGCCAGATACAGGTAGTTTTTGCGCTCCATCACGTGATCGGAAAACTCGTTGCCCACGGCAAAACCCAGACGATACGGCTTGCCGTCGTGACCGATCACGTACAGGCCGCTGATTTCCGGCTCTTCACCGGCGTCTTCGGCAAACGGTGGCAGCGGGAATGGCTGGCCTGGACGAACGACGATGCTGCCGTCGCCTTTATAGAACCATTCCGGTTGCACGCCAGGCTGATTCGCTGCCGGCTTGCCGCCCTCCACGCCCCACTTGAAGATGCGCATGGTGTCGGTCATCGCAGTTTCGTCACCGGCCTGCTGGTGCATCTTGTCCCGGGCCGAGGCACTGCCCAGGTGGGTCAAGCCGGTGCCGCTGACCAGCATGTGCGCCGGGTCCGGGTGGTCCAGTGGCGGCAGAATACGCAGTTGCGTGAGCAGCTCGGCATAGTCATGACTGACGCCCAGGCCCATGTCCCCCACTTGTTGTTCCAGACCAACGCCCGCCTCGATCGCCGCCAGCGCCAGATCGCGAACCGTACGCGCGCCCTGCACTTCACGCACCAGACCTTCCTCGACCACGCCTACACGGCGCTCGCCGTGACTCAATTCGAATTGAACCAAACGCATGAAATTTCTCCCGAGTGCAAATTTCGAAAACAATCGCAGATCCCTGTGGGAGCGGGCTTGCCCGCGATAGCAGTCTGTCTGGCACATCAATGGTGAATGTGCCTCCGTCATCGCGGGCAAGCCCGCTCCCACAGGGTCGGTGGTAATGCTTATTTCGAGTCAGGTACGAGTCGCACCCCGCGCACTGGCGGCAAACTCCTCCGCCGGTAATACGTGCTTGCGCTCCAGCAACCGGTAAACCACGCCCGTCAGCAGCAGCCCGAACACCATCACGCAGGACAGGAAATACAGCCCTGACGCCAGGTTGCCGGTGTACTCCTTGAGTGCGCCGATCACGAACGGGCCGATGTAGCCGCCGAGGTTGCCCACCGAGTTGATCAAGGCAATCCCCGCCGCCGCACTGGCACCAGCGAAGAATCGACCCGGCAAGGTCCAGAACACCGCGGTGCAGGAAAACAACGCAAACGCCACCAGGCACAGCGCCGCCAGTTGCAGCACCGGCACCGACAGCCAGGCACTGAGGAACAGGCCGATGGCGCCTGACACATAGAGCACCGCCAGATGGCCGTACCGGTCATTCAATCGGTCGGAGCTGCGCGGAATGATCAGCAGGCCGATGATCCCGAAGATGTACGGCACCGAGGAGACGAACCCGGTCACCAGATCGCTGCCACCGAACTGTTTGATCAACGTCGGCAACCACAAACCAAGGCCATAGATGCTCAAAGTCACCGGCAGATAGAACAGCGCCAGCAGCAACACGCGTTTGTCCTTCAGGGCGTGCAGCGGATTGCCGTGACGGGTCTGACCGTAGGCTTCGAGGTCCTTTTTCAGTTCACCGCACAGCCAGTCCTTCTCGGCCTGGTCCATCCACTTCACCTGTTGCGGGCCGTCAGGCAGCCAGCGCAGCACAGGCCAGGTCAGCAGGATCGCTGGCGTGCCGATGACGATGAACAGCCATTGCCAGCCGTGCAGCCCGAGCACGCCGTCCATGCCCAGCAGACCGCCGGACACAGGGCCAGTGATCATCATGGCAATGGGTTGGGAAAGGATGAACAGCCCGAGGATCTTGCCGCGATGGCGCACCGGGAACCATTGGGTGATGTAGTACAAAACGCCCGGAAAGAACCCGGCTTCGGCGGCGCCGAGCAAAAAACGCATCAGATAGAAGCTGTTCGGCCCCTGTACGAACGCCATGCCGATGGTGATGGCGCCCCAGGTGACCATGATCCGCGCAAACCAGCGCCGTGCGCCGAAACGGTCGAGCATCAGATTGCTCGGAATCTCCAGCAGGAAGTAGCCAATGAAGAACAGCCCGGCACCCAAACCGTAGGCCGCATCACCAAGGCCGATGTCGGCACCCATGTGCAACTTGGCGAAGCCCACAGCAGAGCGATCCACGTAGGCGATCAGGTACAGCAGGACAAGAAAGGGAATCAGTTTGCGCGTGATGCGACGAATAAGCCGCAGTTCCTGGCTCATGAGATCGGTCTCCGATTGTTGTTTTTATAGAACCTCGGGGGACGCCTCTCACGGAAAATCGCCAGGGTCATCCCTCCACTGAAAACGACTATATAGTAATACTATTTATCCAACAACACTTCCAAATAGTCGAATTTGAGCTTATGTTATCGCTCAGATAGAACAATATAGTCATACAATAAGAGAATCGATCATGTCTGATAAGAAACCCACCCTGCGCTCCGCCCAATGGTTTGGCACCGCCGACAAGAACGGCTTCATGTACCGCAGCTGGATGAAGAATCAGGGCATCGCCGACCATCAGTTCCATGGCAAGCCGATCATCGGCATCTGCAACACCTGGTCGGAACTGACCCCGTGCAACGCGCATTTCCGCCAGATTGCCGAGCACGTCAAACGCGGCGTGATCGAGGCCGGTGGTTTCCCGGTGGAATTTCCGGTGTTCTCCAATGGCGAGTCCAACCTGCGCCCCACCGCCATGCTCACCCGCAACCTGGCGAGCATGGATGTCGAAGAAGCCATTCGCGGTAATCCGATTGATGGGGTGGTGCTGCTGACCGGTTGTGACAAAACCACTCCCGCCCTATTGATGGGCGCTGCCAGTTGCGACGTCCCGGCCATCGTCGTCACCGGCGGGCCGATGCTAAACGGCAAGCACAAAGGCAAGGACATCGGTTCCGGTACCGTGGTCTGGCAACTCAGCGAGCAGGTCAAGGCCGGCACCATCACCATCGACGATTTCCTTGCGGCCGAAGGTGGCATGTCCCGCTCGGCCGGCACCTGCAACACCATGGGCACTGCCTCAACCATGGCCTGCATGGCTGAAGCATTGGGCACTTCCCTGCCCCACAATGCGGCGATCCCGGCCGTCGATGCGCGCCGTTATGTGTTGGCGCACATGTCGGGCATGCGTGCGGTGGAGATGGTTCGCGAAGATTTGAAACTGTCGAAGATTCTGACCAGGGAAGCCTTCGAAAACGCTATTCGCGTCAACGCCGCCATCGGTGGCTCGACCAACGCGGTGATCCATTTGAAGGCCATTGCCGGACGTATTGGCGTAGAACTGAACCTGGACGACTGGACCCGCATCGGGCGCGGCATGCCGACCATCGTCGACCTGCAACCGTCCGGGCGTTTCCTGATGGAAGAGTTCTACTACGCCGGCGGATTGCCTGCGGTACTGCGTCGACTCGGTGAGGCCAATCTGATCCCGAACCCGAATGCCCTGACCGTCAACGGAAGATCGATCGGCGAAAACACCAGGGACGCGCCGATCTATGGCGAAGACGAAGTGATTCGTACCCTCGACAACCCGATCCGCGCCGACGGCGGAATTTGTGTATTGCGCGGTAACCTGGCGCCACTGGGTGCAGTGCTCAAGCCTTCCGCTGCCACACCGGAACTGATGCAGCATCGCGGGCGCGCCGTGGTGTTCGAGAATTTCGACATGTACAAGGCGCGCATCAACGATCCGGAACTGGACGTGGACGCCAACTCCATTCTGGTCATGAAAAACTGCGGGCCAAAGGGTTATCCGGGCATGGCCGAAGTCGGCAATATGGGCTTGCCTGCCAAGCTGCTGGCCCAGGGTGTGACCGACATGGTGCGTATTTCCGATGCGCGCATGAGCGGTACCGCCTATGGCACCGTGGTCTTGCATGTGGCGCCTGAAGCCGCAGCGGGTGGACCGTTGGCGACTGTGAAGGAAGGTGACTGGATCGAACTCGATTGCGCCAGCGGTCGCCTGCACCTGGACATCCCGGATGCAGAACTGGCTGCGCGCATGGCCGACCTGCAACCGCCGCAGCAATTGCTGGTGGGTGGATATCGTCAGCTGTACATCGACCATGTGTTGCAGGCGGACCAGGGTTGCGACTTCGATTTCCTGGTCGGTTGCCGCGGAGCTGAAGTGCCGCGTCATTCTCACTAACGCTGCCTGTCCCCCTGTAGGAGCGAGCCTGCTCGCGATGGCGGCGGATCAGTCGATATTGATGGCGGCTGACACGCTGTCATCGCAAGCAAGCTTGCTCCTACAGTTTTGAATTTCTGTCATGCACAAATTTTGTGTTCAGCAGAGATCCCCTGTGGGGGCCTGCTCGCGAAAGCGGTCGTACATTCAGCATTTATGTTGGCTGAAACGTCGCATTCGCGAGCAGGCTCGCTTGTACACATTTGCTTTCCATCTGCCTCAAGATTGCGCCGCGCCTGCTATCATGCGCGACACCCCATCGCCCAGGACCGCAGCGCTCCCCATGGATTATCGCAAACCCTCCGACCGCAAAAGCATGCATTCGCGCATTGTCCAGGAACTGGGCATGCAGATCGTCTCGGGACGTTTCCTGCCGGACGACAAACTCCCCGCCGAAGCGCTGTTGTGCGAAGAATATGCGGTCAGCCGGCCGGTTTTGCGCGAAGCCACCCGGGTACTGGTCGCCAAGGGCCTGGTGTACTCCCGCCCCCGAGTCGGCACGGTGGTCAAGCCGCGCAAGGACTGGCACATGCTGGACCCGGACGTTTTGCACTGGTTGATGCAAAGCAGCCCGCAGAACGAGTTTTTCGATTTGCTGACCAGTGTGCGCAGCATCATCGAGCCGGCCGCTGCGGCCCTGGCCGCGCAATTCGCGACCGATGCGGACATCGCATCCATCGGTGAAGCCTACCAACGCATGGAAGCTGCTCCAACGCCCGAAGCTCTGTTGCAACCGGACCTCGATTTCCACAGCCGCATCGCCGATGCAACCCACAACGATCTGTTGGCGAACCTGTGCAACATGCTTTCGGTGGCCATCGCCGAAGCCTTGAAGCACTCCAATCAGAGGCCGAATCTGCATGAGCTGGCGCTGCCCCGGCACAAGGCGATCCTGACCGCTATCGAGAACCGCGATGCCCTCGGCGCGCGACATGCCACGCTCGTTCAGCTCGACGACGCTCGCAACGCATTGAATGTGGTGCTCGGACACACCGAGTAAAGACTTGCCATCAGTGGCTGGCACGCCACTGATGAGAGAATGCGATTCCTGTAAGGCCGAAGGATTCGGCCCGTGGATCAGTCTCCAGGAAGGGGACTGATTATTCGAAAAGAAAAGGACGTCGCCATGCCCAACCCGAACACTCTGTCACCCTTTGCACCCAGCCAGCTTCCAGCCCGTGCGGTTCAGGAACGATTTTCACAGCGTCCAACCATAACGTCCGTGGTGGCAAATACTTTGCTCGCCAGACTGAAGGAACACTACCCCACCCTGGACTTCGACCCGATGGCGGTCAAACTTGCCAGCCCACACGCCTCAGGTGGCTGGACACTCAAGTTGCTGATTGAAGTTGCCATCGAGCATCTGCTGGCCCCCGCCCCTCTGGACTTCAGCCCCCGTGACCCACTGCCCTTCTATTTGACGCTGAACGGGTCGAAGCGCCTGAACACTCGCACTGCGCCTTACCTGGATATGCAGGTGGTAGCCCGTATCCTTGCCGACCTTCCCCTCACCTTGTACATCGACTATCAACAGGCGCTGGTGGATTACTGGAACCAGACCGATGAAAACGGCGTCAGCCACTGCCAATGGTTAAGTGAGGTTCTGAAGGGCCAGTTGAAAACGGCGGGCCTTCGTCCATCGAACCTGAACGAGGCGCAACGGCAAGCGTTGCTGCAGGTGGCCAATACGCCCGATCGTCAGGAGCGAAATGCCAGGCCTGGCCGTTCCGTTGACGCCTGGTTTCTCGAAACAACCTTCACTAAAGAGGAACAGGAAATACGCCGACAGGGACCTGAAATTCTGTTGCAACAGCAAAACAACGTGCTGCTTTGCCACGTCGATGGGAGGGTCGAGGTATTCAATTCAATGCAAGCCTTCAACGATGCCTGGGGCCGGGTATTACGGCAGCAGTATCAGGTCGATCACATTGGCTGGAAACGCTACGAGCCTGACGACAGTCTTTTCGAGGTGCAGGCCGGTCTCATCCTCAACGGACAGCTTGGTGAGCTGGAGACATTTCAAGCCAGTTCCGCCAATGGTCTACTGGATCTGGTCGAACGCACGCAAACCCTCACAGACCCGTCGATCCTGTTCATACAGACACCGCTGGCAGATGAAGCCCCACTGACTCCTGTATACATGCAACTACCGGGCTGGCTGCAACAGACCTCCCCGAGCGATCGTTTGGCCTATCGCCAGTATTTGCTGGATCTGGCTGAAGTCGCTATGCAAGGCGAAAGCGTTGCGCCGAACGAAGAGCTGGACGATATCCGCACCTTCAGCCGTAAAGCCTTGCGATCACAAATGCAGATCGATCATGGCCAGCAGGCCAACTTTGATCCTGACGATCTCGAACTGGTGTTCGCTGTCGCTGCCGGCTATCCAGGTGGCGCAGGCATTATCGAGCATGTGCGCCTGTCGCTGACTGACCTGGCATTGAAGAACCTGGCGGGCAAACCTGGTGGACGCATGACCGTGAGCCACAAACAGGGGCTGCCCTTGCCTGCATGGCTCGACGAATCTTATTTGCTGGGCAGTCAGGGATTGATTCAACGGGTTGATATCGGCAAGGTCTATCCGGAGAAAATCAAGGATCTGCTGCTCTCTGATTCCGATGATGCCCGCCGGCGGGAAAAGATGTACTCCCGTCAACTTCGGGTGCAGTTACCCATGCTGGCGCTTGAACAAAAGATCCGCAAGCAGTCCGGATTCACTGAAAAGGGACATCGATACGTCGCTGCCCTGGTGGGCGATACAACGGCAGACCGCACATTCGACGAGCAGGAGATTGTCCTTCGCCCCTTGGCCTTTCACCGTAAGCCGGGGGCCGATCCGGACACTGTCGAAGACATGTTCCTGATCGAGCCCAAGGACCTGAATACCGGCCCTTGCATTCTTTATCGCCCTCAATATGCCATCGCGCTTCTCGAGTTCCCGACCCGCGAGGTGCTGTTCGAAGCCATTGCCCAATCCGGGGAACTGCAAGACAGCATCCTTGCCTGGCTGCCGGACCGCGCCAGAAGTATTTATGCCAATAACGGCTTCAACGAACCGCATATCAACCACTTTCACCTCGGTGATGAATTCAACCTGCCGCAAAAACCTGCACCGGCGTGTCTTGCAGGAGATGAAGGGGCCGACGAATTGTTCCAGGCACTGTCGGGAGCAACGATCCTCAGTGAACTCTACGGTAGCAACGCTCGGGCCCTCGTCAATCTGGCCGATCGAGACTCGGTATCGAATGCGGAAAGTCGCTGGAAGGTTTTTTTCGAAGGTGCCGGCCTGCTTTTCAACACGCTGCTACTGCCACTGGCCCGCGGACCGCTGATGTTGGTCGGCTGGATGCTCGTCTTGATCGACAGCCTGGAAAAAGATCTCTCCGGACTGGGTAGCGATGATCCGAAAGTCAGGGAACTCGCTCTGATCGATTTATTACTCAATACCGCAATGGTGCTACTTCACCTTGCGCCGACCACAGAGCCTGCTCAGCCCCCGTTGCGGCGACCCGCGCCTGACAAAACCGAACCCTCACTGGCGTCTTGGCGCTCTGAACTTAATCCGCATAAACCCGAAACTGTTCAAATCAGACCCGAAACCATCGCCTTGACAGGAGAACCGGTAGGAAGTGACCGCACACCGCTGGACTTCATCACCTCCACCGCCAGTGCGAAGTCGACCCAGAAGCTGATGAATGAGCTGCTCAGCTTTCATGTCCCGTGGCCCGAGAATCTGCCACCTGCGCAAGCAAGCGGTCCGTTCAAAGGTCTGTATCAAATCGACGGTATCTGGCACGCAAGCACCGGCGGGCTGCTGTTCAAGGTCAGTATCGTGCCCGGCTTTGGCGAGGTGTATCTGATCGACCCGGTCCGACCTGACCATCCCGGCTTTAAACTCAGCTGCGATGGGCAAGGACACTGGCGACTGGATCGTGGACTGAAACTGAGGGGGGGAGGTCCCAAAAATAGACGTCAGGCCAAGCTGGCTGAAATTCGCCAGCAGCTGGAAGAAATCAACCTCAACAAGCCAGCACTGGAACTACAACTAGAACGTCAAATAACCCAGTCTTCCCGGACCCGGACCAGCTTGGGTGAAACAGTGAATCAACTGGAGACTGCCACTCGCAGTCTGCAGGCGGCGTGGGCAGCACTCGATCAAGCCGAAGGCCCAGCGCATGCGGCTACGAATCTGCAGTACACAAATGCTGTCCGGTTGTATGCCGATCTCAATCGAACCGGCGCTATCCAGTCGGAACTGCTGGTGCGGATAAACGAGCAACTGGAACTGACCTGTGGCGAGCTCTTGAATATGAGCCGAAGAAGCCAGGCATTGGAACCTTCCGTCGACCATGCGCAACGGCAAACCGAACTGCTCACCGGCCTCGCGACCGGCTACATTCTTGCGATGGCGTTTGGACTGGAAGCAGAAAAGCCTTCGGTGACCTCACAGGGCGAACCTGTCAAAAAACTGTTTTTGCGGCAGAAGGCCGAACTTCGAGAAGGCAATCCAACGGGTTACCGGGAAATGATCGAGTTGTTTCAGAAAAAGCTTCAGATTAAAGAACAGAATATCGACCTGGCTGGAAGACTGGATCGCATTTACAACGAACTGGACCAGTTCAGGCTTGGACGAGAAGCACGTCAGGCTCTGAAAAACACTCTGGTCCGGCCACAGCTTAACGACAGGACGAACGCACTGATCGACAGCCTGGCGGTATTGAAAACGCTGACCTTCGATCATAGCCATGCAATGAATGATTACGAACAATATCTGTTTGACCTGGAAGTCTCCGATCTTCGGGATGCCATAACGGTGTCCCACATGAACTTGCGGGTGACCGCAGGATTTACTGCAGATGAGCGAGCGCAGGCTCTCTCGACAATCATTGACCGCTACAAACGTTCACTCAGCGCCTGCCATGACATGCTCGAAATGAAGTTGAGTCCTGAGCGAGCAGACTATCAGCAACGCTTCATTTCTCGTATCACGGAAGTCATCGGTAATGCCGAGGCAGAATTGGCAGAAATCGTCCGCTCCGAGACGGATGTTCCCGCGCAAACGACAGTGTCAAAACCACAACGTGAGCACTCCTTGACCAAGCGGGTTTTCAAAACCCGGAACAAAGGCACGCTTGTTGGCGACCTTTTACCTGCCACGGAAGGCGAGGCAGATGAACGCATTGAAGTCCGCGATCCGGTGAGTGGTCAGGTGGTTGCCAGGTTTCATAAACACCCGACAGAAAAAGTTTACGTAGAGCAGCTTACAGCCTCGACTCCAGAAGCCGTTACACCGCGGCCCCCTCGATCGCTGACGACGGTAAGGAAAGAAAGCTCGGCATTAAAAGCCAGGCAGGCGCAAATCGAACTTTCCATCCAGTTCCAGCAAAAGAAAATGAATGATCCTGCCCGCCTCGAAATCATTGAGCCCAGGGACTGGGACGATATGCTGGCCCATCACGCCGAAAAACTTGAGGCGTTGAGCAAAGAGGCTGAGGCGCTCGTCGGTGACGATGCTGCGGTGCTGGCCAAGACGTTACAAGAAGAAGCCAGCGAAGTTACCAGGATCGGCCGTCAGTATTGCGCCGAGGGTTATAAAAAACAGAGACCTCAGGTACAAAAGGTTGATTTTCTCTGGCGCTATGGCTTCGTGGATATCAGCGAGGTTACCCGCCTGAAAAAGCTTGCGACCGGCGATTACCTTACCGAATACGCGATCCGGGAAAAGAACAGTCCAAACGTCCTGTGGTTTGCACACTTTCACTACCCAAGCCTTGATACGCCGCATGCGTCCTACAGTTTCGCCCACCTCAAGATTCCAGCCCAACGCTTTCAGACCTACAAGGATCTGTTGAGGCAAGCCGCCGCCGACAACACCACTGTCGTCAACCTGAGAAAATCCATCATTGAACCGCCATTGGACGAAAGGCTGTTTCTGAACCTTTGATTCATGCATAAAAAAACCGCAGCTCAGGCTGCGGTTTTTTCAATCCACCATCGACTCAATGGGCAAACAGCGAATTACCCTTCTGCCCAGCCAGTTTTTCCGGCTTGATCAGGAACCGCGCCAATGCCGGCAACAGCCACAGTGCACCGAACATGTTCCACAGCAGCATGAAGGTCAGCATCAGGCCCATGTCGGCCTGGAACTTGATGGCCGAGAAGATCCAGGTGCACACGCCAATCGCCAGGCACAACCCGGTGAACAGCACCGCCTTGCCGGTAGACTTCAGCGTCTGGTAGTACGCCTCTTGCAACGGCAGACCGGCACGCAGGAAGCTTTCCAGACGGCTGTAGATGTAGATCCCGTAGTCCACGCCAATCCCCACTCCGAGTGCCACCACCGGCAGGGTCGCGACTTTCACGCCGATGCCCATGAAGGCCATCAGGGCGTTACCGAGTACCGAGGTCAGCACCAGCGGCAGCACGATGCACAAGGTCGCCGCCCATGAGCGGAAGGTGATCATGCACATGACCGCCACACAGATGTACACCAGGATCAGGATGGTCAGCTCGGACTTCTTGATCACCTCATTGGTGGCCGCTTCGATCCCGGCGTTACCGGCAGCAAGGATGAACTCCAGGCCATCCTTGTTGTTTTCCTTGGCGAACTCCTGCACGGCATGCACCGCACGATCGAGGGTTTCGGCCTTGTGATCGTTGAGGAACACCAGCACCGGCGCCAGCGAGCAACTGTTGTTGTACAGGCCGTCAGCCCGGGCAATGGAGTTGTTCAGCACGTCAGGGTTACGCGACAGGGTTTCCCATTTAAGGTTGCCCTCGTTCATGCCTTTGATCATCTGCTTGGAGACGGTCACCAAAGAAATCGCCGACTGCACGCCCTCGGTGTTCTGCATCTTCCACATCAGCTCGTCGATCGGCGCCATGGCTTCGTAGCGCGAGCAGCCTTCGGACTTGGTCTTGACCATCACCACCAATACATCGGAGCTGGTGGAGTAGTTGTTGATGATGAAGTTGTTGTCCTTGTTGTAGCGCGAATCCGGACGCAATTCAGGAGCACCCTGATCAAGGTCACCGATTTTCAGGTTCTGGCTGTACCAGAGGCCGCCACCAAAGGCGATCAGCGCCAGCAAGATGGAAACCGGGGCCACCTTGGCGCTGGCGAAGTTCGACAGCAGGCGCCAGAACGGATGTTCGCGCACCGCGTCTTTTTTGCTGCGCTCAACGGCACGCTTGCTGATGCCGACGTAGGAAATCGCCACCGGCAGCAGGATCAGGTTGGTGAACACAATCACCGCCACGCCGATGGATGCACCGATTGCCAGCTCACGGATCACACCGATATCGATGATCAACAGCGTGATGAAACCCACCGCATCGGCGAGGATTGCAATCATCCCCGGCAGGAACAGTTGACGGAATGTGCGTCGTGCAGCGGTCAGGGCGTTGTCCGCTTCACTCGATTGCAGGGCGATACCATTGATCTTCTGCACGCCGTGGGAAATACCGATGGCGAAGATCAGGAATGGCACCAACATCGAATAAGGATCGAGCCCGAAGCCGAAGAAGTGCATCAATCCCAACTGCCAGACCACCGCCACCAGCGTTGTGCTCAGAACGGCCACGGTGCTGCGCAGGCAGTTGGTGAACCACAGCAACAGAATCAGGGTGATGACGAAGGCGATACCGAAGAACATCACCACCATCACCAAGCCATCGATCAAGTCGCCGACCTTTTTGGCGAAACCGACGATGTGGATCTTGACGTTGGGGTTCTGTTTTTCAAACTTGTCGCGGATCTTTTCTTCCAGCTCGTGGGAGAACTTGCGGTAGTCCAGCGCCAGCAACTTGCCCTGGTCCTGCGGGTCAGGATAGGACTCCAACAGCGGGATATCGACGATGCTCGACTTGAAGTCGTTGGATACCAGCCGCCCGACTTGTCCGGACTTGAGAACGTTGTTGCGCAGAAGATCGAGGCTCGCCTGGGAGCCGTTGTAGCTTTGCGGAATCACTTCACCGCCGGCAAAACCCTCTTCCGTCACCTCGGTCCAGCGAATGCTCGGGCTCCACAGTGACTTGAGACCAGAACGATCGACACCGGAAATGTAAAACACCTCGTCGTTGATCTGACGCAGTGTCTCCATGTACTCCTTGGAGAAAATATCGCCATCGGTCGCCTCCACCGAGATACGCACCGTGTTGCCAAGGTTCGCCAGATCGTTACGGTGCTCCATCATCTTCTGGATGAATGGATGCTCCAGCGGGATCATTTTTTCAAAGCTGGTGGACGGACGAATCAGCGTTGCCTGCCAGAACAGGAAAATACTGACCAGCAGGCAGATGGTAATCACTGCCGGGCGGTTGTTGAAAATCAGGCGTTCAAGAAACGTCGCCTTGTCCTGGTGATGAGTGCTCAAGGAAGTCATAGCTGCGCCTTCTTATTATTAACCCGGCTCATTTGCCCGACTCGGTGCCGTTAGGCGAAGTGACGCGAACGCCACCCTGTCCGGCCAAAATCAGATTGCCATTGCCTGCCGAAGTCACCGCCGAGACAGAGATACGATCCGAACGGTTGACCACTTTGAAGGTTTCGCCATTGTCGCTGCTGCGAATCACCGAGCCGCCGTTACCGACGATCACGATGGAACCGTCATCGAGCAACGTACCGCCGGAAAGCCCGAACTCCAGATCGCCACGTTCGGCTTTTAGCTCGACCTGCTCCCAGTTGCTGCCAAAGTCGGCGGAACGGTAGAGATTGCCGCGCAGGCCGTATGCCAGCAGCGTGGAAGCTTGAGCCGTGCCGATCACGCCGAACAGCGAGCCTTCGTACGGACCTTCGAGTTTTTCCCAGGTTTGACCCCAGTCGGCGGAGCGGAACATGCTGCCCTGCTCGCCAACGATGAACAGTCCGGAATCCTTGACCGCTGCGATTGCGTTCAGGTGGTACTGGTCTTCGTTATCCAGGCGGTCGCTGACGTCTTCCCAATGCTTGCCGCCGTCGGTGGTTTCAAGCAGTGCGCCGTAAGCCCCCACGGCAAAGCCGCTGCTGACGTCCTTGAACCAGACATCGAGCAGTGGAGATTCGCGTTTCAGGTCTTCGAATTGTTTGGTCCAGCTGACACCGCCGTCCTCGCTGGCGAGGATCTGCGCGTCATGGCCGACAGCCCAGCCATGCTTGTCATCGACGAAAAATACCGACGTCAGCAATGCCCGAGTTGGCACCTTGGCTTGTGTCCAGGTGGCGCCCTGGTCATCGGAATAAAGGATGTGCCCACGATCCCCGACCGCCACCAGGCGCTTGCCGGCGTGGACGACATCGAGCATCAGGCTTTTGACGGCCTTGGCAGATTCAGTGGCATAAACAACGTCGGATGCTGGCGCCGCTGCGGCCAGCACAGGTGCCGACAGCATGGCAGAGCTCAACAGCGAGAGCGCTGTAGCCAGCAACGCGATTTTGCGTAATGCCGGCGGGCGGCAGATACCCACACCCATGACAGGCTCACTCATAGACCTTCCCCCATTATTATTGTTAGGTCATTCAACCTTTCAGGGCGCCGCAAGGATGCTCGTCTGGAGCGGTGTTTCAGAGCATAGTCCTGAAACCCGCAATCCAGAGCCCCTTCGGAAGCTGGCTTATCCTATCGGTGTTTTTGAATGTCTGACAATCGACGCCACGTTATCTTTTGTTAACCGGGGGGGATGTGGGGTTGTACTGAATGATTGGGTATCAGGTGGGGTGATTGCGGGTTTGGTGGGGGGCGTTCGGCGTTCGGTGTACATATCCATTTCTTCGGTAACGGCTACCTATGGTTCCGCTCTTACAGCGGGTTACTTTGAAAAGCGCAAAGTAACCAAACGCTCTTGCCCCTGACATTCGGTGCCTCGCCTAGGCTCTGCATGCCCTCGCTCCGGTCCTGCTCCGTGGGCCTCACGAGGGGGCAAGAAGATCAAAAGCCCAACCAAAGCGAGGCGGCCGGCCTGATCGCTAGGCTGTACACGTCTCCCTGTAGGAGCTGGCTTGCCGGCGATGGCGCCATCCCGGCCAACCCTGCTGCACCTGACACGCCGCCATCGCTGGCAAGCCAGCTCCTGCAGGGATTGAGTACATCTGAAAGAAACTGGTCGGCTGGCAGGCCGCCATCGCCAGCAGGCTGGCTCCCACAAAAAGGCAAAAGCAAAAGCCGCGTACACCCGTCGCTCTTCACCACTCATCAGGCCGAGCGTTAGCTCCCTTCAGCTTTTGATCTTGATCCACCCGCCCCCTCGGAAGGCTGAGCGGAGGTGATTATCCGGGGATTGGCGCAAAGCGCCGTTCGACGAAGTCGAACTCATTGCATGTAGGTCGAAGCGAAGCCGACCGGAGGGCAATGCCCCCGGATCAATACCGCAGCGAAGGATCGCCGAGCCTAAGCGAGGGGCCGTACGTTCGGGTGTACTCAATCAACCAAGAACCTGGTCGGCCCAAAGGCCGCCAGGTTCAAAAGCCAAGATCAAGCCAGACTCTTGCTGACCACTTCAAACACATCACTGGACAACTGCCCCGAAGCCCGAATCCGCTCCAGCTCCCCCTTCATCAAAATCTGACGAGCACTGTCGTACTTGCGCCAGCGAGTCAAAGGCGCCAACTGGCGAGAAGCAATCTGCGGATTGAACCCATTCAACTCGATCACCAGATCCGCCAGGAAGCGATACCCCGAACCATCTGCCGCATGGAAGTTGATCAGGTTCTGCCCGGCAAACGCGCCGATCAGCGCACGCACCTTGTTCGGGTTCTTGATGTTGAACGCCGGGTGCTGCATCAGCGCTTTGACCCGATCCAGACCACCAGGCAGTACACTGCCGGCCTGCACACTGAACCATTGGTCCATGACCAGCGGGTTGTCCTTGAAGTGCTCGGCGAAACTCGCCAGCGCCTTGGCCTTCTGTTCTTCGAATGGCGAATTGACCAACACTGCCAGCGCGGTCAGGCGCTCGGTCATGTTGTCGCAGGCGTCGAACTGCTCGAGGGTCGCCGCCAACACTTCAGGTTTACCGCTGAGCATCAGGTACGACAGCGCGATATTCTGCAAGGCGCGACGGGCAAAATGCTCGGCCTCGGCCACATACGGCGTCTGCTTCGACAAATCGCGGTTGGCCTGATAACGCAGCCACAAACCCTCGAACAACGCATCCGCCAGTTGCTTGCGGGCAAACTCGCGGGCAGTGTGAATGGCGTCGACATCCGCCACTTCGCTGATTTCGGTCAGGTACGCCTCGCTTGGCAACGACAGCATTTCCGCGACCATGGCCTGATCCAGCGACTCATCCGAGAGCACAGAACGCAGCGCCGACACCAGACGCTGATCGAGTAACAGTGCCTCGCCCTTCTGCTGCTGGCCGATCAACTCTTGCAGCACCTGCACCGACAGTTGCTGACCGGCATCCCAGCGGTTGAAGCCGTCGCTGTCGTGCTGCATCAGGAACATCAACTGGTCGCGGTTGTACGGGAAGCTCAGTTTCACCGGTGCCGAGAAGCCGCGCAGTAACGACGGCAACGGTTGCTCGGCGATATCGACGAAGGTGAACGTCTGCTCGGCTTCGGTCACCGAAATCACTCGGCTCGTGCCTTGGGCGGCGGCTTCACCGGCAATCCGCAGGGCAACCTCACCGCCCTTGCTGTCCAGCAGGCCCAGTTCAACCGGGATCACGAACGGCAGTTTTTCGACTTTGTCCGGAGTTTGCGGGCAGCTCTGACGGAACGTCAGGCTGTAGGTTTTTGCCGCCGCGTCGTAAGACTCGCTCACCGCCAGACGCGGTGTACCCGCCTGGCTGTACCAACGCTTGAACTGGGTCAGGTCGACACCGTTGGCGTCCTCCATGGCCTTGATGAAGTCATCGCAGGTCACGGCCTGGCCGTCGTGGCGGTCAAAGTACAGGTCGCTGCCTTTGCGGAAACCTTCGGCACCGAGCAAGGTATGGATCATGCCGACCACTTCCGAACCCTTTTCGTACACGGTCAGGGTGTAGAAGTTGGAGATCTCGATGAAGCTGTCCGGGCGCACGGCGTGTGCCATGGGGCCGGCGTCTTCGGCGAACTGGTGGGTGCGCAGATAAGCCACGTCCTGGATTCGCTTGACCGTCGCCGAGTTCATGTCGGCGGAGAAGCCTGAATCACGAAAAACGGTAAAACCTTCCTTCAACGACAGCTGGAACCAGTCGCGGCAGGTCACGCGGTTGCCCGACCAGTTGTGGAAATATTCGTGGGCAACGATGGCCTCGACCCGCTGGTGCGCGGCATCGGTGGCGGTTTCGGCCTTGGCCAGCACGGCGCTGGAGTTGAAGATGTTGAGACCCTTGTTCTCCATCGCTCCCATGTTGAAGTCGTTCACGGCGACGATCATGAAAATATCCAGATCGTACTCGCGACCGTAGACCTCTTCATCCCAACGCATGGATTTCTTCAGGCTGTTCATGGCGTGCTGGCATTTGTCGATGTTTTCCGGCTCGACATAAATGCGCAGCGCCACAGTGCGATCGGTCATGGTGGTGAAGGTGTCTTCAACGCACCAAAGGTCACCGGCCACCAGCGCAAACAGGTACGCCGGTTTCTTGAATGGATCTTCCCAGGTCGCCCAGTGCCGGCCATCTTCGCCCGGGCCCGAGGCAATCGGGTTGCCGTTGGACAGCAACACCGGATAACTGTGCTGCTCGGCCACCACGGTGGTGGTGAAGGTACTCATCACGTCCGGGCGGTCGAGGTAATAGGTGATCTTGCGGAAGCCTTCGGCCTCGCACTGGGTGCAGAACATCGTGCCGGACTTGTACAGGCCTTCCAGCGCGGTATTGGTTTCCGGGTGGATCCTGACGCTGGTATCGACCGTGAAGGTGGTGCTGGTCGGATGCAGGGTCAGATGATTTTCGGTCAGCTGGTACTGCGAATCAGAAAGCTCCTGGTCGGCCAGGGTGACCGACAACAGCTCGAGCTGCTGGCCATCCAGCACCAGCGGCGGCAGGCCCGGGCCACGCTCGGGGTTGCGGCGCATCACCAGTTGCGCATGGACCAGACTGTGGTCCTCGTACAACTCGAAGGTCAGGTGTGTCTCGTCGATCAGGTACTCGGGCGCCTGATAGTCCTTCAGGTAGATCATCTTCGGTTGTTCGGTGCGCATGCTGGAGTCCTTACTGATGCACGGCGAGCTGGTAGGCCGTGTATTTACGAATATTGATTACGCCGGTGTCGAAGATCAGGTACTGCCCCTTGACGCCCATCAGCGTGCCTTCGGCGATCGGGTTTTTGTCCAGGTTGAAGCTGACGATTTTTGCCGGGTACTGCTCCACCGGGTAGCGAATTTCAAGCGGATCAACGTCTGAAATGGTCTGGATCGCTTGCAGGCCAAATCGCTCCTGCAGGGTTTGCAAACCTTCGGCACAACTGGCGAACAATTGATCGCGAACCTCGGACAGGTTCACCGCCGCCGCATCGCCCTTGAGTAAAGCACGCCAGTTGGTCTTGTCAGCCACCTGGCTGCGGAACAGGTCTTCGACAAAACCGGACTGCTGCCGGGTCGATACGCGCATGATCGGCAAAGCCTGGCTGGCGCCCTGGTCGAGCCAGCGAGTCGGCAACTGGGTCGCGCGGGTAATCCCGACTTTCACTCCCGACGAATTGGCCAGGTACACCACATGGTCGGTCATGCAGAACTTCTCGCCCCACTCCGGCTCCCGACAGGTACCGGCGTCAAAATGGCAGCGTTCCGGACTCATGATGCAGATGTCGCATTGGGCCAGCTTGGTCATGCACGGGTAGCAGTAACCCTGGCTGAAACTGGTTTTGGTCTTGCGCCCGCAATGGGTGCAGTGGATCGCACCCAGATATTCGAGACGCACCGTGGTCCCGATCAACGGATTGACCGGGACCTCGGTTTCGCCCAGGCGAAATGCGTATTGCACGTTCGGCCCGTCCAGGCGCGCCGACATTTTGCTGATTGCACCGCGGCCAATCTCGATCAATGGATGGCATCCGACTTGAACAGGATATTGGGCACTTGAATCGACTTGGAGCTGCATTCCTGCGGCCCCATGTAGCCGGTGCGCTGATCTTCGGGCAGGTTCTGGATTTCCCAGGCGATCATCGCCTGCAGCGACAGTTCACGCTGCTCGGCGGTGAGTTTGCCGCCATCGGACCATTTGCCGATTTCCACGGCCAGTTTCAGGCTTTCGTAGATATCGGGGGTGATGTTCTTGATCATTTCGTTAAAAGAGGACATTGGGTCTCCGTGCTCTTTATTGCATATCTGAATTAGGCGGCCAGTTTACGGCGGTTGTACAAACCGCCCAACAAACCGGTGAAGCATCCGATGAGTAACCCGCTGACGTGGGCCGCGTTGGCGATTTCCCCGAAGCCGATCATCGAGACCAGCCCCGACAGACACAGCAACAACCACACCAGCATCATCACCAATACGCCACGGGGCAAGCGATACGCCGGGTTGGGCGCCAGCATCTGGAAGATCCAGCAATGCCCGAGCAGGCCGTACAACACGCCGGACAAGCCACCGAACAAACTCGGCCCGCTGAACAAATACTGGGTGAAGTTGGACACGAGGCTGAACAGCAAGGTCAGGCCGATCAGGTTGATACTGCCCTGACGCGATTCAATGCGTCGCCCCAGCTCCCAGTACCACATGCCGTTCATCGCCAGGTGCAGGATGCCGAAGTGGATCAGCATAGGCGTCACCAGACGCCACCACTGCCCTGCCGCGAGGCTGTCGGCCAATGGTGTGAAATGGATGTACTCGCCGACCACGCGGAATTCGAGGAAGGTCAGCCAGCGCATCGTTTCCAGGTTGTCGCCCAGCAGCGTGACCGCGCCAACGATCACACTCAACAGCAATATCAGCGCGGTAGCTTTCGCGTATTTCAACTGCTCGACGAAGCCCGGGCGCTTGACGGTTTGCGCCACCGGAATGTCCAGTTGCTGATCGGGATCGCCTGCCGGGAAGCGTTCGTAGAGTGCGCGGACGTCTTCGCTGATGTTCTGCGGCACCCACAACACTTGCTCACCGGACTCTTCGCTGACCCGATGAGGCACTTGCATGCGCTTGAGCAATTGGACGAACCCGCTCAGGTCGACCGCCAGTGGCAGACGTAATACCGCGACAGCACTCATTGCAGCACCTCCGGCCGCTCGACATCGACCCAGACGAATTTATGCGGATCGAGGCGGGTTTCCTGATCCAGGCGATAGGCGACCAATTTGCCGTAGAGCACCGCGCTGTAGTCCAGGCAGGCCAGGTTCGGGCGGATCGGTGCCGGTTTGCCGCTGCGCCAATAGTGGCCGACAAACAACAACGGTTCATCGATACCGTAGCGCAGCAGGCTGTTCTTTTCGGTAGACGTCAGCGGTGTCCGGGCCACGGGTTCGGGCAAGGCGTCGGGCTGGAACACAACGTCTCCATAAGTCTTCGGGTCGTCTTCCCAGAATTTGGTACGGAAGAACGATCGCACCAATCCGTCGCCGCTGGTCATGGTCAAACCATGGGGCAAGCGCATGTCGGTGCCGCGCAGCAGACGATCGAACACGGTACAGGCAAACGAACCCGGCTCCGCCGAAGCCTGGAGGAAATGCTCATCGACGCAACCGTTGGGGAACAGTGTTCGCAATGGTTCGATCAACCCCGCATCCCAGCACGCATGCACCACACGGAAACGCCCGGCATCGACAAACAGCGGTAGCTCGTAGAACCATTGCTGGAAGTCATGCCAGTCCCCCGGATGGTGTTCAAATTGAGTCAGGGTTTCGTGCAGCAGGCGGGCATGGCGTGGCGTGTGCTCGCGCACGAACTGCTTGCCGCTGCCGGGCAGTGCCGGCGTGACCCAGCCCAGCGCGTTGAACTCATGGTTACCCATGATGCACAGCGCCTGACCGGCCTCGACCATGTCGTGGACGATATGCAGCGCTTCGCGAATCCGCGGGCCGCGGTCAATGATATCGCCAACGAACACAGCCATGCGCGACGTGTGTCGCCAGACACCACCCTGCTTGTGATAACCGAGCCGGTCGAGCAAATGCTCAAGGGTCATTGCGCAACCGTGCACGTCACCGATCAGGTCGTAGCTTCGCGCGGGATCGAGCATCAGTCGCCTCCACCACCCAACCGGCTACCCCAGCCGAGCTTGGTCCGGCAGACTTCGTAGTAGTTGTGGTCGAGTGGATGAATCAGCCGCAACTTCTGGGCTTTTTTGCTGACGGTAATGGTGTCGCCGGGTGCACAGGTAAAGTGGTTCTGACCGTCACACGAGACTTGCGGGTAAATCTGCATATCCTTGGACACGACGATTTTCAGCTCACTGTTGCCATCGACCACAATGGGTCTACCCGACAAGGTATGGGGGTACATCGGCACAATTACAATGGCGTCGAGCTTGGGGTGCATGATCGGCCCACCGGCGGACAACGCGTACGCGGTGGAACCGGTCGGCGTGGCAACGATCAGGCCGTCGGCCTTTTGGCTACAGACGAACTGGCCATCGATGTACAGTTCGAACTCGATCATCCGCGTTGATTTGCCGGGGTGCAGCACCACGTCGTTAAGCGCGTCGCCCTGACCGATAGCCTCGGCGTGGCGGCGGACTTCGGCCTGCAGCAGGAAGCGGTTCTCCACCAGATAGTGGCCGTCGAGCACTTCGGCGACTTTGACTTCCAGTTCATCAGGACGGATATCGGTGAGGAAACCCAGGCTGCCCCGGTTGATGCCGAGCACCGGTATATTGTGTTTGGCCAACGCTCGGGCGGCGCCGAGCAGGCTACCGTCACCTCCGACGACAATGACCATGTCGCAGACTTCACCGAGCATCTTGCGCGACGAGGTTTGCAAGCCATGGCCCGGCAGGACTTCGGCGATGGTGTCTTCGAGGATCACGTGCAGGTGACGATCGAGCAGAAACCGTTTCAGTCGGCGGACGGTATCCAGCACCTGTGAACTGCCCAGGCGACCGATGATGCCGATATTGCGAAATTGCTCCATGGGGCTCCTGCGGGATCTGTGTGGCGGCGAAAAGCACGATTATGGGCGAAAGCCGGCCGTAGACAAAATCCTTTCAGCTTCAAGGGTGTGCTCTTGTTTCGGGCTATGCTCGCAAGATGATCCTATTTCCAGATTTGCTCCAGTTACCCCATCAGTTGCGCCACCCTGAAGTGCGCGACCTGGCGTGGGTCATCCTCGCGCCGCCGATGCTTGGCGATACGCCGTGGCCACAGCGGCATCCGCTGGCCGGCAGCGATTGGGTACAGACGCCGGAGCGCCTGGAACACTGGCTGCGACAGCTCGACCGGGACAGTTACGGGCTGCTGCACTGGCTGGCCCAGGCCCGAACTCGGCGCCTGGGACTGTATTACGAACGACTTTGGCAATTTGCCGTGCAGCATGCGCCTGGCATCGAATTGATCGCCGCCAACATGCCGATCCGCCGCGAAGGTCACACGCTGGGCGAGCTCGACATGTTGCTGCGCGATCGCGACGGCGTGCATCACCTGGAACTGGCAATCAAGCTTTACCTCGGCCCGCAATCCGGCGATGGCCATGACACCGCGCAATGGCTCGGCCCAGGTTGCCATGACCGGCTGGACCGCAAGTTGAATCACCTCAGCGAACATCAGTTGCCGATCTCCGCACGCCCCGAGAGCCGCGAAGTGCTCGCGGCGCTGGATATCCGCCAATTCAGTGCACATTTATGGCTGGGCGGCTATCTGCTTTATCCATGGCCAGGACATTCTGACTCACCTCGCGGCGCGCACCCGCGACATTTGCGCGGACGCTGGTTGCATCAAAAGGATTGGACGGAGTTCGTTGCTCAGAGCCCCGCCGGTCGTTGGCAACCCTTGCCCCGTCATGCCTGGCTGGCACCTGCGCACTACACCGAGGAGCACACCTGGACCGCCGAACAACTGGAAACATGGCTGAGCGTCCTGGACCCGCTCGCCCCGGCGCAATTGTTGGTGCGACTGACGGAAAACGCCCAGGGCGACTGGGAAGAAGCCGAGCGGTTGTTTCTGGTGGCGGATCTTTGGCCGAATGTTCCGGGGCTAGGTTGAGTGTTGTGCTGCTTGAACTGGCCCTTTCGCGAGCAGGATGGCTCCCACATCGAGATGTATACCCCTGCTCGCGAAAGGGGCCACTCCGTCTAGATGGATAACCGCACAGCCAGCGCCGCCAACGTCGCCAGCAACACCGGCACCGTCAGTACAATCCCTACCTTGAAGTAATACCCCCAGCCGATCCGGATATTCTTGCGCTCCAGCACGTGCAGCCACAACAGCGTCGCCAGGCTACCGATTGGCGTAATCTTCGGCCCCAAATCACTGCCGATGACGTTGGCGTAGATCATCGCTTCCTTGACCACACCGCTCGCCTGGCTGGCATCGATGGACAGCAGACCGATCAGTACCGTTGGCAGGTTGTTCATGATTGACGACAGCAGCGCGGTCAGGACACCCGTGCCCATCGCCGCGCCCCAGACGCCGTACTCGGCAAAGCCATTGAGCCAACCTGCCAGATACCCGGTGAGTCCGGCATTGCGCAGGCCGTAGACGACCAGGTACATGCCCAGCGAGAAAATCACGATCTGCCACGGTGCTTCCTTCATCACCTTGCGCGTGGAGATCTTGTGCCCGCGGGCGGCAATGGCCAGCAGCAATGCCGCACATACCGCCGAGATCGCGCTGATCGGAATACCCAGCGGCTCCAGGGCGAAACAGCCGAGCAACAAAATCACCAGCACCACCCACCCGGCATAGAACGTCGCCTTGTCGTGGATCGCGAAGGCCGGGTGATCCAGCTTCTGAGGGTCGTAATTGCCGGGGATATCGCGACGGAAAAACCACATCAGCATTGCCAGGGTCGCCGCAACGCTGACCAGGTTGACCGGAATCATCACGGCGGCATAGCGATTGAAACCAATGTTGAAGTAGTCCGCCGAAACGATGTTCACCAGGTTCGACACCACCAGCGGCAAGCTCGCCGTATCGGCAATGAAACCCGCGCCCATGACAAACGCCAGCGTCGCTGTCGGGGAAAAACGCAACGCCAGCAACATGGAAATCACGATGGGGGTGAGAATCAGCGCCGCACCGTCATTGGCGAACAACGCCGACACCACTGCACCCAAAAGCACCATATAAGCAAATAACTTGCGTCCACTGCCCCGCCCCCATCGAGCCACGTGCAGCGCGGCCCAGGCAAACAACCCTGCCTCGTCCAGTAGCAGGCTGATAATGATGAGCGCAACAAAGGTGCCCGTGGCATTCCAGATGATTTGCCACACCAGTGGAATATCGCCCAGGTGCACCACGCCAAATATCAGCGCCAGCACGGCGCCCAATGATGCACTCCAGCCTACGCCAAGCCCTTTGGGTTGCCAGATCACCAAGGTGATGGTCAGCAAGAATATCAGTGACGCAGCCAGCATTCGCTGCAACCTTACACGAGGGATAAAAAAGGAAGCGCGAACATAGGGGCTTTCAAGGAAGGAAGCAATCGGCTGCTTGTCCATGACGAGCCGACTTGCGCCCGCCACAGACAAAAGGAGCGCGAACTCAGGCTTTCTTGTGTTGCTCGACCCATTGAGCGTAAGCATTGATGAAACTTTGCAGGAACGGCTTGACCGACTCCGACAACTTGCCCGCCTCGTCAAACGCTGAGCCTGCACCGCCCAGATAGGCCTCTGGTTGCTGCATCAATGGCACATTGAGAAACACCATGGACTGGCGCAGATGATGGTTCGCCCCGAATCCGCCGATTGCACCCGGCGATGCGCTAATGACAGCGCCAGGTTTTCCACTCCAGGCACTTTTGCCATACGGGCGCGACCCCACATCGATTGCATTCTTCATCGGCGCCGGTACCGAGCGGTTGTACTCAGGGGTGACGAACAGCACCGCGTCGGATGAGTTCACCTGTTGTCGGAAAGTGCTGTAGGCTGCCGGCGGTGAAACACCATCGATGTCTTCGTTGTAGAGTGGCAAATCGCCAATTTCGACGATATTGAGCTTGAGACTGGCCGGTGCCAGATCAGCCAGAGCCAGTGCGATCTTGCGGTTGATCGATTCCTTTCTCAAGCTGCCGACCACGACGGCGATCGTATAGACGTTGCTCATGGGAGATTCTCGACTGTCCGTTGGAAAGAGTGTGTAGTTATAGATGACGTTTACCCGGCGGGCAGCCGAAAACACTGCTCCCGACTATTTTTTTCCTGTATGAAAACTTACTTCGCCCAGGCACGGTCTACAGAGCCGCAAATTGAGTGATTTATCTCCAGAGGTTCTAAGCAGATGGCAGCAGTACTCGTCGGTCAGTTCCATGCAAGAGACGCAGAAGGCCGTGTTTATTCGGTGCACGAGTTCCAGGACTCCACCCCGGCGGCAGACGGTTCAGGCCCTGTCACCACCTACAAGCTGGCCATTGGCGACCGTGTCAACAAGGTCGACGACAATGAATTCATGCTAGTGCAAACCGGCGTGTCCATTACCCGCGAACCGCAAACCGCCAGCGTTTCATAACTCGTCGTTATGAGCAGAAGTCATATGCGCGAACTTGGGGTAGGATTCAGCCACTGACTCCTTCACCTGATGAACATGGACTTCATGTATGCGCTTACGCCATATCGAAGTGATCCAGGCGCTCCTGCAGACCGGTCACCTGGGCACCGCCGCCGAATGGCTGCAGATGCCGGTGACCGATGTCGAGCATTTGCTGCGCGACGCCGAGGATCAGCTGGGGTTCATGTTGTTTGCCAGCGTGCGCGGGCGCTTGCAGGCCACCCGGGAAGCGCGGGAACTGCAGGTGGAAATCGAACGGGTCTACGATGCGCTCGAACCGGTTCAGCGCCTGGCCAATAGCCTCAAACAATACCTGGCACCACCGCTGCGCATCATTTGCACCCCGCCCCTGGCCCAACAGTTATTGCCCCACAGCATCGCCGCCTTGCGTCGACACCTGCCGGACGCGCCCTGCACGCTGTTGAGTCAACCCACCCGAGACATCGTCAAAAGTCTGTTATTGCGCGAAAGCGATCTGGGGTTGAGCCTGCATGATCCCGATCGCGCCGAAATCGCCTGCCAGGTGATTGCCCAAGGCAAGCTGCAACTGCTCGCACCCCATGGCTGGCTGCAACCGAAACAGAAGTACATCTCGCTACAGGATCTGGCCGGCCAATCGATGATCGGCCTTGAAGGTCACGACCCGTTGAGCCCGGCACTGGAAAACAAACTGCATGCCCTGCGCCCGGCCCCGGTCATTCAGACCCGCGTGCAGACGCACCAGATGATGCGCAGCATGGTCGAGGCCGGCGAAGGCCTGGCCATTGTCGACCCTTTCACCGCGCTCGGGGCCAAAACGACGGGGCTGGATGTCTGCCCGCTGGCACCGGCCGTGCCGGTCTGCCTGTACGCCTTGACCCTGAAAAACGGCGAACCCTCTGCAGCCGTTCAGGCCTTGCTGGCCATCCTTACGGAACAAGCCGCGGCGATGCTGGCGAACTGATCGGGTTTTCCAAAGGATTTTCAAACATTCGATACCAGAAAAGCGCCACTTCAGCGGTGTTCGGATCAATGCCGCGATAGCGCAGATGGTCAATCCCGCCGATCACGTAACCACACCGCTCATAGAGGCGACAGGCGCCCAGGTTGTTGTTCTGGGTTTCGAGCATGATGCCCGGCAACTTTTTCTTGCGGCTCCAGAACTGCGCTACGTCCAGCAACGCCTTGGCCACTCCATGCCTTCGCGCTGGCGCGTGCACGGCCAATTCGTCGATATGGGCAAAGCCGTTCCAATTGGTGCTCACCACCAGGTGTCCGACCGGCTCGTCATCCAGATACGCCATGAAAATCGCGCTGTCCGGTGCATCGCGAAAGCTGCTGAACTCCTCGGGATCAATGCCATAGCATTTGCGATAGGGGGTGATAGGCGTGACTCGCCAATGCTCCACAGGCTGACCAATTTCAGGCGCACCGTAGGCGGCGACTTCAAAACTAAAATCGCTGCCCCAGATATAGGGGGCGAAACCTTCGTCGGCAACGCGTACCGACAGCCCTGGATGGGTTGGATTCATGACCGGCTGCATACTGGGAAAAGTCCTCATTCCTTGATGCAATCGACGGTGTAGTGCCGTCCATTGCCCTCGTCTTCATGTTGCAATCCGTGCACATCGGCGACGAACCCCGGGAAACTGCTATCGAACGTCCGGGCAAACGCCAGGTAGTCAATGATCGAGCGCGTCGCCTCGGTGAAACGCTCGCCTGGCATGATCAACGGGATGCCTGGAGGATAAGGAACCAGCATGACCGCCGCGATGCGCCCGTCCAGTGCATCGATCGACACGGCCTCGACGTCCCCCCGCACCAATTGATCATAGGCGTCGGCCGGCTTCATCGCGACTTCCGGCAGCACCGTGTACATACGTTTAAGGTGCTTGGCCGTCGCATTGGCGCGATAGCAGGCGTGCAACTGATCGCACAAATCCCGCAGCCCCATGCCTTGATAGCGTGCAATGTTTGGTTGAGCCACACACGGTAAGCAGCTCGCCAGACTGATATTGGCGTCGTAACTGCGCTTGAATTCCAGTAACTCAGTGAGCAACGTGCTCCATTTACCCTTGGTGATGCCCATAGAGAACAACACCAGGAACGAATACAGCCCGGTCTTCTCGACCACCAAACCGCGCTCCCAAAGGAATTTGCTGACCACTGCTGCGGGAATCCCGCGTTCGCCAAGCGTGCCGCCCGCTGTCAAACCCGGCATCACCAACGTGACTTTGATCGGGTCGAGCAACACATAATCGTTTGTCACGCCGCCAAATCCGTGCCAGTCGGCATCGGGCTGCAACAGCCAGTCTTCAGTCACGACCCGTTCAATGCCTTCCACCGACGGCGGTTGCCAGATCGAGAACCACCAGTCGTCAGCGGCGATGTGCTGGCGCAAATTGGCCAGTGCACGACGAAAGCTCAGGGCCTCATCGAACATTTCCTGCAAGAGTGAACGACCGGCCGGACCTTCCATCATCGCCGATGCAACATCCAGCGAGGCGATGATGCCGTACTGCGGCGACGTAGAGATGTGCATCATGAACGCTTCGTTGAAGCGATCGCGGTCCAGTTGCCGCGCCCCGCCATCCTGCACATGGATCATCGACGCCTGGCTGAATGCCGCCAGCAACTTGTGAGTGGAATGGGTGGTAAACACCAGCGGGCTGTCCTTACTGCGGGACGTGCCCATACCGTATCGCCCGGCGAAAAACTCATGGAACGCTGCGTAGGCATACCAGGCCTCGTCAAAGTGCAATACCTCGACGCTGCTGCCCAGTTGCTGCTTGATCAGTTCGGCGTTGTAACAGAGGCCGTCGTAGGTCGAGTTGGTGACAACCGTGAGTTTGACCTTCGGTACCCGCCCCTTGGTCAACGGGCTCGCATCGATTTTTGCCTGAATCGATTCCGCACTGAATTCGCTCAATGGAATCGGGCCGATGATCCCCAGCTCATTTCGTTCCGGACACAGGTAGAGCGGGATGGCGCCGGTCATGATGATCGAGTGCAACACCGATTTGTGGCAATTGCGATCCACCAGCACCAGATCGTCGCGAGCCACCATCGAGTGCCAGACAATCTTGTTGGCGGTGGACGTGCCGTTGATGACGAAGAAGGTGTGATCGGCGCCGAAATTACGCGCAGCACGGGCCTCCGCATCAGCCAGGGGACCGGTGTGATCCAGCAACGAACCGAGTTCCGGCACTGAAACCGACAAATCCGAGCGCAGGGTGTTCTCGCCAAAAAATTGGTGAAACGCCTGCCCTACGGGACTTTTGTGATAGGCCACGCCACCGCCGTGCCCCGGTGTGTGCCAGGAGTAATTGGAGTCGGCGGTATGCTGAACTAAAGCCTTGAAGAATGGCGGCAACAGGCCATCAAGGTACTTGCGCGCAGCTCGCGCCACCTGCCGGGCGAGAAACGGCACCGTGTCTTCGAACAGATAAAGAATACCGCGCAACTGATTGAGCTCGGCCATGGCGTCGGCCGGGGCATTTTCCAGGGTGACCTTTTCACCCAGCGCGAAGATTGGCAAATCCGGCGCACGCACCCGTGCCAGACCGATCAGTTCGGCCATATTCTGTAACAGATGGGAATGGGTACTGGCGTCTTCGGATGCAATCAACATGCAGGACAGACCGTGAAAAGTCGACGCAACCAGGCGCCCTTCTGTGTAGTCCACCGCCGACACGATGCTGAAACCTTCCTGTTCCAGCTCCCGGGCGATGCCGCGCACGCGATCGCCGGCGACGGTGTCGGCCTTGATATCGCGATGCACGATCAGGACCGGGAATTTCAAGTCTTTATACATGGGGCTCAGTGTCCTGAGGCGGCAGGCCAGAGCCTGCCAATCTCCTCAGGGTAGAGGGTTGAAACGGATGTGGCGAGCACGACGCCCTAAAATGGGTCAGCGAATGCTTTCCGGGGTGCGGGTCGGCTTCCAAAAGATCGCAGCCTCGTTTCACTCGACAGCTCCTACAGGATTACGCATTCCCTCGTAGGAGCTCGATCTTCACGAAGGATCTACGCCTGCGCCTCAGCCAACTGCACCCACAACGCCGGAGCGCCAGCGGATTTTGCGATGACTTCCATTCGAGCCGCGTGCCGTGCCAGGTCATCTTCGCTGGCACGGATGATGCGCGTCGGCTGGCGGTCTGCTGGTAAACGACGGATTTCCGTGGCGGAGTTGTCCGCACCCTCTCCGGAACCATTGCCATCGGAAGCATTGCCGGCCAGGGACAGGCTGGTCTGGCCACCGGTCATGGTCAGGTAGACGTCGGCAAGAATCTCGGAGTCGAGCAAGGCGCCGTGAAGTTCACGGCCGGAGTTGTCGACGCCATAGCGTTTGCACAAGGCATCGAGGCTGTTGCGTTGGCCCGGGTGCCGTTCCCGGGCCATCATCAAGGTATCGAGGATCGAGCAGTGTTGCGTGATGTCCGCACGTTCGCGCTGCCCCATCAAGGCGAATTCGTTGTTGATGAAGCCAACGTCGAACGCCGCGTTGTGGATGATCAGCTGCGCGCCCTTGATGAACTCAAAGAACTCTTCGGCCACTTCGGCAAAACGTGGCTTGCCCACCAGGAATTCGTTGGTGATGCCGTGCACGCCAATGGCGCCTTCATCACTTTCGCGGTCCGGTTGCAGGTACACATGGAAGTGTCGCCCCGTCAGGCGCCGGCCGATCAACTCGACACAACCGATTTCGATAATCCGGTGGCCGTCGGTCACCGGCATGCCGGTGGTTTCGGTATCGAGTACAACGGATCTGGTGGCCATCAGTGCTCAGCTCTCAATCGGTCAATCGTGCAAAAGCGGCGATGTTAACACGGTGCCAGTAGGAGCTGCCGCAGGCTGCGATCTTTTGCTCTTGATCTTGAAAATCAAAGTCAAAAGATCGCAGCCTGCGGCAGCTCCTACGGGCAGACATCGCTGTTTAGCTTTGTTTGTAGCCGCGCACTTCGTCCACGCCACGGTTAGCCAACTGGTCGGCCCGTTCGTTACCGTGATGCCCGATATGTCCGCGCACCCATTTCCATGTGACTTTATGGCGATTGACCTGCTCGTCGAGCAGTTTCCACAGGTCGGCGTTTTTAACCGGTTCTTTCGCAGCGGTTTTCCAGCCGCGCTTCTTCCAGTTGTCCATCCACTCATTGATGCCTTTCATGACGTACTGGGAGTCGGTCACCAGCAGCACCTCGCAGGGGCGCTTGAGCTCTTCCAGGCCGCGAATGGCGCCCATCAGTTCCATGCGATTGTTGGTGGTGTTGGCTTCGCCGCCCCAGAGTTCTTTTTCAACGCCTTTGCACACCAGCAATGCACCCCAGCCACCAGGGCCGGGATTGCCTTTGCAGGCGCCGTCGGTAAAGAGTTCTACGCTATCACTCATGCCAATCTATCCAGAAAATGCGGTGGCTCGTCGATCGAGGATCGACGACGCCCGAAGCCGGGACTCGCCCGGCAGAAATTGAAGAAGGGGTTATGGCTCGATGTTGCGCCGATTGACCTTGGCCATTGGCAACGGAATCAGTTTGCCCATCGTTTCACGACGCTCCTGTCGGAGCGGGCGCAGACCGACCACGATTTTGCGTGCCACCAATAAATAGAAGCCGCCACCCGACAGTTGCCAGTCACCGGCCTTGCGCTCCCATCCGGCAAGACGGGCCTGCCAGGTAGGCGAAGCCAGCGGCGGACGATAGCACCCGAAGCGACGTTTCTCCAGCGCGAAGCCCAGCAGGTTCAGCCAATCGGCGACACGCGACGGGGAGATGCAGCGCGCCTTGCGCATCCCGTCATGGGCGAACACATGCCGCAGGCCCCAACTGCTCCAGGGATTGATTCCGACGATCAGCAGGTGCCCGCCAGGTCGCACGCTGCTGGCCGCTTCACGTAACAAACCATGGGGAGACAGGCAGAAATCCAGCCCGTGCTGCAACACCACCACGTCGGCGGCATGTTCGCTGAGCGGCCAGGCTTGTTCTTCGCAGACGATCTCGACCCCCGGCAACGGCGCACCAAGCCGCACATTGCGCTGCACCTGCGGCGCCGACGGCGGTGTCTGGGCAGAAGGGCCATAATGCACGAGATAGCCGCCGAAAAAGCGCCCTAGCTCGTCTTCGAGCATGCGCCGTTCTTCGTCCAGCAAAAACTGCCCGATGGGACCGGACAGCCAGTCGCGGGCGGCGCTGATCAACGCCAGCCAGTCGGGATCAGCCTGTGCGAACGCTTTATCAGTCATTGCATTCTCCAACGCGCCAGGAAGTTCTAAGATGCGCCTTTGTTTTCTGCTTGGCGAATCCGACGATGATACAGATCACTGCCCTGCCCGCCTTCACCGATAACTACATCTGGTTGTTACAAGACCCTGTCAGCAAGCGCTGCGCGGTCGTCGATCCGGGTGATGCCGCGCCCGTGCAAGCCTGGCTGGCGGCCAATTCCGACTGGACATTAAGCGATATTCTGATCACTCATCACCATCATGACCATGTCGGCGGTGTCGAACAGCTCAAGAAAGCGACAAACGCAAAGGTCTATGGCCCTGCCAGTGAAAACATCCCGGCACGGGACGTTGCGCTCCAGGACAACGACCGTGTCACCGTGCTCGGACGAGAGTTCGATGTCTTCGCCGTTCCCGGCCATACACTGGGGCATATTGCCTATTACCACCCTGGTTTGTTGTTCTGTGGTGACACGCTGTTTGCCGCCGGCTGCGGACGCCTGTTCGAAGGCACGCCTGGGCAAATGTACGCTTCTCTGACCCGCCTGGCCGAGCTGCCGGAGGACACGCTGGTCTATTGCACCCACGAGTACACGCTGAGCAATCTGAAGTTTGCCGCAGCGGTCGAACCGAACAATCCGGACACTGCCGAACGCCTGGCCAAAGTCACCCGGCAACGGGAATCCGGGATCATGACGCTGCCTTCGACGTTGGCACTGGAGAAGCTCACAAATCCGTTTTTGCGTACCGGTGAAACATCCGTTAAAGAAAAAGCGGACGAACGGACCGGCACCGATAACTTGGCGCCGGATATGGTTTTTGCTGCGCTAAGGGCTTGGAAAGACCGGTTCTAAACAGCTTGCTTGTGAGTCTCGCAGTTCTGAAAGGTTGACCGCAGGGGGTGCGCTTTCTAGAATCGCCCGACATTTTTGTTCGGAACTAACTTCCAGCCAATGTCGTCACCTATTCGTAAAGCCATCAATTCAGACGCATTGACCCGCTTGGCTCAAGCCATAGCGGTGGCTGTGTCCGCCACATTGGCGGGCTGTTCCAGCCATGCGCCGCAGACTGATGCGACGCACACTCCGAACATCGCCGCACGCGCCAAACAGAAGCCGATCTGGCTCAGCGAAAAACCCAGTCCGCAAATCCCCCAGGACGTCTGGGAGCGCATGCGCCAGGGCTTCCAGTTGCAGGACGGGTTGGGCGTGAACCCGCGCATCGAGCAACAGCGCCTGTGGTTCGCCAGCAACCCCTCATTTCTCGAAAATGCCGGCGAACGTGGCAGCCTCTACATGCACTACATCGTCGAGCGCCTTGAAGAGCGCAACATGCCGCTGGAACTGGCGCTGCTGCCGGTGATTGAAAGTGCCTACAACCCGATGGCCTATTCTCGGGCCAACGCGGTAGGTCTTTGGCAGTTCATCCCTTCCACCGGGCGTTACTTCAATCTGCGTCAGACCAACTTGTATGATGGCCGTCGAGACATCACTGCGTCGACCACCGCCGCGCTGGATTACCTGACTCGCCTGCATGACATGTTCAACGGCGACTGGATGCTGGCCCTGGCAGCCTACAACGCCGGCGAAGGCACCGTCAGCCGAGCCATCGAGCGCAACGAAAAGCTCGGCCTGCCGACTGACTACTGGAACCTGCCGCTGCCGTCCGAAACCCAGGCCTACGTGCCAAAGTTGCTGGCGCTGTCGCAAGTGGTCATGGCCCCCGAAGCCTACGGCGTCAACCTGAACCCGATTGCCAACGAGCCGTACTTCCAGGCCGTCGAAATCAATCAGCGCATGGACCTGTCCAAAGTCGCCGAAGTCGCCAATATCGACGAAGACGAACTGTTCCAGCTCAACCCGGCCTTCAAACAGCGCACCACCACACTTGATGGCCCGCAACATCTGCTGGTGCCGACCTCCAAGGCACAGCTGCTGACCACCAGCCTGCAGACCATGCGTCCTGAAGAGTTGATCAGCAAAAAGCCGCTCAAGCCGGTATTCGACCGCGCGGACACGACTGCAGTCGCCAGTGCCAAACGCAGTTATCGCGTCAAGCGCGGCGACAACCTCGGCTCCATCGCCAAGGCCAACGACGTCGACGTGAAGGATCTGCAACGCTGGAACAACCTCAGCGGCAAGAACCTCAAGGCCGGCCAGACCCTGGTCATGCGCGACACCCGCAAAAGCAACTCCGGTCGCGTCAATACCGTGGTCGCTGCCAACAGCAAGAAGCAGCAGCAGACCAAATACAAGGTTCAGCAAGGCGATTCGCTGTACATCGTGGCCAAACGCTTCAACGTTGAGATGCAGCACCTCAAACGCTGGAACCCGCGTGTCGGCCAGGCGTTGAAGCCGGGGCAGATGTTGACAGTCGCCAATCCACGCTAAAAAACAGCCCCTGAATTCAGGGGCTTTTTTATGCCTGCGCAGTTTCATGGAGAGCACAAGACCTGTAGGAGCAAGCTTGCTCGCGATGAGGGCTTATCAGTTTGCATCGATGGCGACTGACATACCTTCATCGCGAGCAAGCTTGCTCCTACAAGGATTGTGGCCTGGCCGAAATGACTGATTACTCCCCCGTCTTTTTCCTGCCAAGACAAGCTGTTACTGTACGATCCACAAAGCCCAAGCCGCCTGGATCGGATCCCCTATTTGAAGCGTCCCCTCCTCCTGCTCCTGATCAGCCTGGCCTTAAGCTCCAGCGCAAGCGCGACGATCAGCGAAAGCCATGGTTATGCGCAGTTCGGCACGCTCAAGTATCCGGCCCGATTTACCCATTTCGACTGGGTCAACCCGCAAGCGCCCAAGGGCGGTACGTTGCGAGTGATGGCGTTTGGCACGTTCGATACGCTCAACCCGTACACCTTCAAGGGCACGAGCCCGGTCACCACGCCGAGTTTCCTGCAATACGGCATCAACGAGCTCAACGAGCCGTTAATGGTCGGTACCGGCCAATATGCGCCGTCCGGGGATGAGCCGGCGTCCAGTTATGGACTGATCGCCCAGTCGGTCGAATACAGCGAAGACCGCAGCTGGGTGGTGTTCAATCTACGCCCCGAAGCGCGCTTCCATGACGGTACACCGATCACCGCCTACGACGTCGCGTTTTCCTACCGCTTGCTGCTCAAGGAAGGTCACCCGCTGTATCGCACCAGCCTTCAGGAAGTGTTGCGGGTCGACATTCTCAATTCGCAGCGCATTCGCTTCGTGTTCAAGCGCGCCGGCAATCCGCTGCTGATCCTGCGCCTGGGCGAATTGCCGGTGCTGCCGCAGCATTACTGGAAGGGTCGCGACTTCAAAGCCACCACCTTCGAGCCGCCACTGGGCAGTGGACCGTACCGCATCACGTCGGTCACGCCAGGGCGGCAGATTGTCTTCGAACGGGTCAAGGATTACTGGGGCAAGGACCTGCCGGTCAATCGCGGCAAATACAATGTCGACCGCATGGAAGTCGAATACTACCGTGACAGTGACGTCGCGTTCGAAGCCTTCAAGGCGGATGAGTTCGACATTTACATCGAGCATCAGGCGAAAAATTGGGCCACCGGCTACAACTTCCCGGCGATACGTCGCGGCGAGGTGATCAAGGCGCAGATTGCGCACCAGATCCCGACCCAGAGTCAGGGCCTGTTCATGAACAGCCGCCGACCGACATTCGCCGATGCCAAGGTCCGCGAAGCCCTGGGCCTGATGTTCGACTTCGAATGGACTAACCGCACGCTGTTCAGCGGCGCCTACAAACGCGCCACGAGTTACTACCCCAACAGCGAATTCTCCGCCACAGGTGTGCCAGTCGGCCATGAATGGCTGCTGCTCAAACCTTATCGTGAGCAACTACCGGCCAGGCTGTTCACCGAGCCGTTCAGTCTGCCGCAGACCGCCGGCCGCGGCATCCCCCGGGAAACCCTACGCAAGGCGCTTGGCCTGCTCGATGAAGCCGGCTGGAAGCTCAATGGCCAGCGCCTGCAAAACGCGGCCGGGCAACCGTTGCGCCTGGAGCTGCTGCTGGTCAATCCGAACCTGGAGCGCATTCTTCAGCCTTACGTCGAGAACCTCGCCAGCATCGGAATCGACGCAAGCCTGCGCACGGTCGATCGCGCCCAATACAAGCAACGCCTCGACCAGTTCGATTTCGACATGATTCTGATGACCCTCAACCAGACCCTCAGCCCGGGGCTGGAGCAATGGCAGTACTTTCATTCCAGTCAGGTCGGGGTCAAGGGCAGCAAGAATTACGCTGGCATCGCCAACCCCGTGGTCGACCACCTGCTCGATCAGTTGCTCGCGGCCCAGACCCGCGATGAGCAGGTCGCCGCCGGCAAAGCGCTCGACCGCGTGTTGCTGTGGCAGCACTACATCATCCCCAATTGGTACCTCAACTATCACCGTCTGGCCTACCGCAACCGGCTGGCCTTTGTCACCACGCCGCCCTATACCCTGGGCCTGAGCGCGTGGTGGCTGAAGTCTTCGGAGAAAGATCGATGAAACCCGTACGTGCCCTGCTCCTGCAGGCCAGTGGTCTGCTGTTCGCCGGGCTGGCCTGCGCCGCTCCGCAACATGCCGTGACCTTGTACAACGAGCCGCCGAAATACCCGGCCGATTTCAAGCACTTTGATTACGTCAACCCTGACGCCCCCAAAGGCGGGATCTTCCGCCAGGCCGGGTTCGGCGGCTTCGACAGCCTCAACCCGTTCATCAACAAAGGCGTACCGGCCGATGACATCGGCCAGATCTACGACACGCTGACCCGGCACAGTCTCGACGAGCCCTTCACCGAGTACGGCCTGATCGCCGGCAAGATTGAAAAAGCGCCGGACAACAGTTGGGTGCGCTTTTACCTGCGCACCGAAGCACGCTTCCACGACGGTCATCCCGTGCGTGCCGAAGACGTGGTGTTCAGCTTCGACACGCTGACCAAGGAAGGCTCGCCGCTGTTTCGCGGCTACTACAGCGATGTGGCCGAAGTCATCGCCGAAGACCCGCTCAAGGTGCTGTTCAAGTTCAAGCACAGCAACAACCGCGAACTGCCGCTGATTCTCGGCCAGTTGCCGGTGCTGCCCAAGCATTGGTGGGCCGACCGCGATTTCAACAAGGGCAATCTGGAAATCCCGCTGGGCAGCGGCCCGTACAAAGTGGCCGACGTGAAGGCTGGCCGCTCGGTGCGTTACGAGCGGGTGAAGGATTACTGGGGCAAGGACCTGCCGGTCAATCGCGGTTTCTACAACTTCGATACCATGAACACCGATTACTACCGCGACAACACCGTCGCCCTCGAAGCGCTGAAAGCCGGGCAGTTCGATTACTGGCTGGAAATGACCGCGAAGAACTGGGCCAATGCCTACAACATCCCGGCGGTCACCGAAGGTCGGTTGATCAAGGAACAGATCCCCAACCGCAACCCGACCGGCATGCAGGGTTTCGTCTACAACCTGCGCCGCCCGGTGTTCCAGGATGTGCGGGTGCGCCAGGCGCTGAGCCTGCTGCTCGACTTCGAATGGACCAACAAACAACTGTTCAACGGTGCCTACGCGCGCACCCGCAGTTACTTCGAGAATTCGGAAATGGCCGCCACCGGCCTGCCGGACGCCGATCAACGGGAGATCCTCGAGCCGTTTCGCAGCAAGCTGCCCGCTCAGGTGTTCAGCGAAGCCTTCGAAAATCCGAAGACTGACGCCAGCGGTATGATCCGCAACCAGCAGCGCGAGGCCTATCAATTGCTGCAAGAGGCCGGCTGGAAGATCGTCGACGACAAAATGGTCGATGCCACGGGCAAGCCGGTGGTCATCGAGTTCCTGCTGGCCCAGACCGAATTTGAACGCGTGCTCCTGCCGTTCAAGCGCAACCTCAGCGACCTGGGCATCAATCTGGTGATCCGCCGTGTCGATGTCTCGCAGTACATCAACCGCGTGCGCTCCCGTGATTTCGACATGATCGTCGGCAGCTTTCCGCAGTCCAACTCACCGGGTAACGAGCAGCGTGAATTCTGGATGAGCGCCGCCGCCGACAAGCCCAGCAGCCGCAACACCATGGGCTTGAAGGATCCTGTCGTCGATCAACTGGTTGAGAACCTGATCAATGCCGACTCGCGCAAGGGCCTCGTGGCCCACGCCCGCGCGCTGGATCGCGTGTTGCAATGGGGCTATTACGTAATCCCCAACTGGCACATCAAGACCTGGCGCGTGGCTTACTGGAACCACATCGGCCACCCGAAAAACTCCCCCGACTACGACATCGGCATCAACACCTGGTGGGTCAAGCCCGATGCGAAACCTGCTGTAGAAGTCGAAACCAAACTGCAAGCCGACCCTGTGGGCACGGAGTAATCAGATGCTGGCGTATATTTTTCGGCGACTGTTGCTGATCATCCCCACCCTGTTCGGGATTCTGCTGATCAACTTTGTGATCATTCAGGCCGCCCCGGGCGGTCCGGTGGAGCAGATGATCGCCAAGCTCGAAGGCTTCGAAGGCGCCACCAGCCGCATTGCCGGTGGTGGTGCCGAAGTCTCGGTGGCCGGCTCCGCCTATCGCGGCGCCCAAGGCCTGGACCCGGCGCTGATCAAGGAAATCGAGCACATGTACGGCTTCGACAAATCGGCGCCGGAACGCCTGTGGATCATGGTCAAGAACTACGCGAGCCTGGATTTCGGCGACAGTTTCTTCCGCGACGCCAAGGTCATCGACCTGATCAAGGAAAAGATGCCCGTGTCGATTTCCCTCGGGCTGTGGAGCACGCTGATCATGTACCTGGTGTCGATCCCGCTGGGGATCGCCAAGGCCACGCGACACGGCAGCCACTTCGACGTCTGGACCAGTTCGGCGATCATCGTCGGTTATGCGATTCCAGCGTTCCTGTTCGCCATTTTGTTGATCGTGGTGTTCGCCGGTGGCAGTTACCTGGACTGGTTTCCCTTGCGCGGGCTGACCTCGAACAACTTCGATGAACTGAGCATGGGCGGCAAGATCCTCGATTACTTCTGGCACCTGGCACTGCCGGTCACCGCATTGGTCATCGGCAATTTCGCGACCATGACACTGCTGACCAAAAACAGCTTCCTCGACGAGATCAACAAGCAGTACGTCGTCACCGCCAAAGCCAAGGGTCTGACCAACCATCGCGTGCTGTACGGCCATGTGTTCCGCAACGCCATGCTGCTGGTGATCGCCGGGTTCCCGTCGGCGTTCATCGGCATCTTCTTCACCGGCTCGTTGCTGGTGGAGGTGATTTTCTCCCTCGACGGCCTCGGCCTGATGAGTTTCGAAGCGGCGATCAACCGCGATTATCCGGTGGTCTTCGGCACGCTGTTCATCTTCACTCTGCTGGGGCTGGTGGTGAAACTGATCGGCGACCTCACCTACACCTTTGTCGATCCGCGCATCGACTTCGAAAGCCGGGAGCATTGAGATGAACCTGTCCCCTCTCAATCGCCGACGCTTTGAACTGTTCAAGGCCAACAAGCGCGGCTGGTGGTCGCTGTGGCTGTTCTTGATCCTGTTCGGTGCCAGCCTCGGCGCCGAGCTGATCGCCAACGACAAGCCGCTGGTGGTGCACTACGACAACAATTGGTATTTCCCGGCGCTCAAGCGCTATCCGGAAACCACCTTCGGTGGCGAATTCCCACTGGAAGCCAACTACAAGAGCCCGTACATCCGCGAATTGCTCAAGGCCAAGGACGCCTGGGTGTTGTGGGCGCCGATTCCCTACAACTACCAGAGCATCAACTACGACCTGAAAGTCCCGGCGCCCGCACCGCCCTCGGCAGATAACCTGCTGGGCACCGACGACCAAGGCCGCGATGTGTTGGCCCGGGTGATTTATGGCTTCCGGATTTCGGTATTGTTCGCTCTGACATTGACTGTGTTCAGCTCGATCATCGGCGTCATCGCCGGGGCCTTGCAGGGCTTTTACGGCGGCTGGGTCGATCTGGCCGGGCAGCGCTTTCTGGAGATCTGGTCCGGCTTGCCCGTGCTCTATCTGCTGATCATCCTCGCCAGCTTCGTGCAACCGAACTTCTGGTGGCTGCTGGGGATCATGCTGCTGTTTTCCTGGATGAGCCTGGTGGACGTGGTGCGTGCCGAATTCCTGCGCGGACGCAACCTGGAATACGTGCGCGCCGCTCGCGCCCTGGGCATGCAGAACGGTGCGATCATGTTCCGCCACATCCTGCCCAATGCAATGGTTTCGACCATGACCTTCATGCCGTTCATCCTCACCGGTGCCATCGGTACGCTGACCGCCCTGGATTTCCTCGGTTTCGGTTTGCCGGCAGGTAGCCCGTCCCTGGGCGAACTGGTGGCCCAGGGCAAATCCAACCTGCAAGCGCCGTGGCTTGGCATCAGTGCCTTTGCGGTGCTGGCTGTGATGCTGAGTTTGCTGGTGTTCATCGGCGAGTCCGCTCGCGATGCCTTCGACCCGAGGAAGTGAAATGAATCAGGACAATCTGATCGAAGTGCGCGACCTTTCCGTCGAATTCGTCGTCGGCAAACGCTGTCAACGCGCGGTCGAAGGCGTGAGTTTCGACATCAAGCGTGGCGAAACCCTGGCGCTGGTGGGTGAAAGCGGCTCGGGCAAATCGGTGACCGCGCACTCGATCCTGCGCCTGCTGCCCTACCCGCTCGCCCGACATCCGTCCGGCACCATCGAATACGCCGGGCAGAACCTGCTGGGCCTGAACGAGAAAACCATCCGCCAAATTCGCGGCAACCGGATTGCGATGATCTTTCAAGAGCCGATGACCTCGCTCAATCCGTTGCATTCGATCGAGAAGCAGATCAACGAGGTGCTCGGCATCCACAAGGGTCTGACGGGAAAAGTGGCGACCAAACGCACTCTGGAGCTGCTGGAGATGGTCGGCATTCCCGAACCCCACAAGCGCCTCAAGGCCCTGCCCCACGAGTTGTCCGGTGGCCAGCGTCAGCGCGTGATGATCGCCATGGCCCTGGCCAACGAGCCGGAACTGCTGATCGCCGACGAGCCGACCACCGCGCTGGATGTGACCGTTCAGCTGAAAATCCTCGAACTGCTCAAGCAATTGCAGGCTCGCCTGGGCATGGCATTGCTGCTGATCAGCCACGATTTGAACCTTGTGCGAAGAATTGCGCATCGCGTATGTGTCATGCAGCGAGGTTGCATCGTCGAACAGGCATCGTGTGAAGAGTTGTTCCGCGCGCCGCAGCATCCGTACACTCGGGAACTGCTGGCAGCGGAACCCAGCGGCAAGCCTGCGACCAATATAATTGGCCCGCCGTTGCTGGCGGTCGAAGACCTGAAAGTCTGGTTTCCGATCAAGAAAGGCCTGTTCAAACGCACGGTGGATTACGTCAAGGCGGTCGATGGCATCAATTTCAGCCTGCCTCAAGGTCAGACCTTGGGGATTGTGGGAGAAAGCGGTTCCGGAAAATCGACCCTGGGTCTGGCGATTTTGCGGCTGATCGGCAGCAAAGGCGTCATTCGCTTTGAAGGCAAGCAGCTAGACTGCCTGACGCAGAACGAGGTTCGCCCGTTGCGTCGGGAGATGCAGGTGGTGTTCCAGGACCCGTTCGGCAGCCTGAGCCCGCGGATGTGCGTCAGCGACATCGTTGGCGAAGGCCTGCGGATTCACAAGATGGGCACCACAGAAGAACAGGAAGCGGCGATTATTGCGGCACTGAAGGAGGTAGGTCTGGATCCGGAAACCCGGCACCGCTACCCCCACGAATTTTCCGGCGGGCAACGGCAGAGAATCGCCATTGCCCGGGCATTGGTGTTAAAACCGGCGTTGATTTTGCTGGACGAGCCCACCTCGGCCCTCGACCGCACCGTACAACGCCAGGTGGTGGAGCTTCTGCGTTCACTGCAAACCAAGTACAACCTGACGTATCTGTTTATCAGCCATGACCTGGCTGTGGTGAAAGCGCTGAGCCACCAGCTGATGGTGGTCAAGCATGGCCAAGTGGTCGAACAGGGAGACGCGCAAAGTATTTTTGCCGCCCCCCAACATCCGTATACACAGCAGTTGCTGGAAGCCGCTTTCCTGGCACCAGCCACTGCGCAATAACCTGAAAAGAGGAGCAACACATGGGTTTTCTCGCCGGTAAGCGCGTACTGATCGTCGGTGTCGCCAGCAAGCTGTCCATCGCATCCGGCATCGCTGCCGCCATGCATCGCGAGGGCGCTGAGCTTGCCTTCACTTATCAGAACGACAAACTCAAGGGTCGTGTCGAAGAGTTCGCACAAGGCTGGGGCTCGAGCCCTGAGCTGTGCTTCCCGTGCGACGTGGCCAGCGATGCAGAAATCGCCAAGGTCTTCGAAGAGCTGAGCAAGAAGTGGGACGGCCTGGACTGCATCGTGCACTCCGTGGGCTTCGCTCCGGGCGACCAACTGGACGGCGACTTCACCGAAGCCACCACCCGTGAAGGTTTCCGCATCGCTCACGACATCAGCGCCTACAGCTTCGTGGCCCTGGCCAAGGCTGGCCGCGAAATGATGAAAGGCCGCAACGGCAGCCTGCTGACCCTGTCGTACCTGGGCGCCGAGCGCACCATGCCGAACTACAACGTAATGGGCATGGCCAAGGCTTCGCTGGAAGCCGGCGTCCGTTACCTGGCCGGATCCCTGGGCCCGGACGGTACCCGCGTCAACTGCGTATCGGCAGGTCCCATCCGCACCCTCGCCGCTTCCGGCATCAAGAACTTCCGCAAGATGCTGGCCGCGAACGAAGCTCAAACCCCGCTGCGTCGCAACGTCACTATCGACGAAGTCGGCAACGCCGGCGCCTTCCTGTGCTCGGACCTGGCGTCCGGCATCAGCGGTGAAATCATGTACGTGGACGGTGGTTTCAACACCACGGCCATGGGCAACATCGAAGAGTAATCTTCGGCTAGCCATATAAAAGAACCCGCCAATCCTGGCGGGTTTTTTTATCCCTGTGATTTCTTGAACGCTGTGAAATCCCTGCAGGAGCAAGCTTGCTCGCGATGATGTCAGCACATTCACCATCGGTCGTGGCTCAGACACCGCTATCGCGAGCAAGCTTGCTCCTACAGGGATTGTGTTTGATCGGCTATTGTTTTTTTATCAACTCAACCCATCGCCGAGCCCTACCCAATGCAACTATCCCCTTTCCACCTGGCCATCCCTGTCTACGACCTGGCCGCTGCGCGACACTTCTACGGCTCGGTATTCGGCCTGGAGGAAGGCCGGTCCAGCGACCATTGGGTCGACTTCAATTTTTTCGGCCATCAACTGGTGATTCACCTGGCACCGAAGAATGCGTCTCAGGAAGCCGCTCATACCAACGCCGTCGATGGCCATGACGTGCCGGTGCCGCACTTCGGCGTGGTCCTGGGGATGAAGGAATGGGAGGCGCTGGCCGAGCGGTTGAAATCGCTGGAAACTCGCTTCGTGATCGAGCCGGGGATTCGATTTCAAGGGTTGGTGGGCGAACAGGCGACGATGTTCCTGTTTGATCCGTGCGGCAATGCGCTGGAGTTCAAGGCGTTCAAGGATATTGGGCAGTTGTTTGCCAAATAGTCGGTGTCTGTAGCGACGCCATCGCGAGCAGGCTCGCTCCCACATTTGAAATGCGCCCCCCTGTAGGAGCCGGCTTGCCGGCGAAGAGGCAAGCCCAGACAACATCGCACTACAGGCCCATCACCCGCTCCGCCTCAGACAACAAATCCTCCACCGAACCATAAAGCGTCGGGTCGTACTCAACCTGCCCGACACTGAAGCGAATGTCATAACTGCGGCGCGCTGTGGCATTGCGTTCAGCCAGTATTTCGTCAATCCGCATCTTGATGGCTGCAATTTCCACCGCGCTGGAACCGGTCAACAATACGGCGAACCGGCCCCCCTGAATACGTCCGACAACGTCGTTTTCGCGAAAACCGATGCGCAGCACATCGGCGAAGGTCTTGAGTACATCATCGCCTTCGTGTCGACCATACA
Source organism: Pseudomonas sp. P1.8 (assembly GCF_001269805.1). Classification (NCBI taxonomy): domain Bacteria; kingdom Pseudomonadati; phylum Pseudomonadota; class Gammaproteobacteria; order Pseudomonadales; family Pseudomonadaceae; genus Pseudomonas; species Pseudomonas sp. P1.8. The sequence continues at coordinate 177,108 of NZ_LHVM01000013.1, read as the reverse complement.
GGTAGATGATGTGCTTGAACTCATCAAGGGTGAAGTACAGCAGCGTTGCCGGAGTATCCAACTGCTCGCAGGCGTCGAGCCCGAGCTGGGCCAGCGCGATAAAGCCATGGCGATTGGACAGCAAGGTCAGCTCGTCCATGCTCGCCATTTGCACGCCCATCAACGCTTGCTCAGCCTGTCGCGCCAGGTAGCGCAGCCGTTCCCGTTCCTGTTGCGGCGTAAGCAACGGGTTCGCATATCGGCCGGTTTTTACCGGTTTGCCTGGAATTAACATCGTTGACTCCCGTGGCGGCTATGTAACTTAGAGTCGCCCATAACCGCATTGACTCCCTGTTTACGCGCCGCTGGTCAGCTTTCCGCAACCGGACACGGCCCACCCGCGTCTGCCCATTGCTTGAATTGCGTGACAAAAATGTCGTGGGGCACCGGCACTGGCGCCCGATTGCCACCCGGGTTCCAGCCCCACAGCACCAGTTTGTCGTCGCTGACATGCTTGATCAGGGCGGCGAAGTCCCTGTCGCCATTGCTGGAGCGGTCCTTGATCATCGCGCACAAGCGGTCCGGCGGCAGGCCGATCCAGGCCATGCGGTGGGTTGCCGGTGGCAGGCTCCAGTGCGGTGCGCCGGGTGGCGCATTGGGGCCGTAGCTGGCCGGTGGATTGCTTTGGGCATGGCACGTCGCGCAGGGCAATCCCGCCGAGCCCTTACCGTCCAGGCCGCGCACGACCTTCATGGCATGGGGCACGCCCGCATCGAATTGCAGCGGCGAATCCCCGGGAATGTGGCAATTCTGGCAACGCGGGCTCTGAAAGACTTTCTGTACGGTCTCGAACGCCTTCAAGGCTTCCCGGTCCTGGGCGAATACATGTGATGCGTAGGCTGCGAGACAGATCAGAACGACCGACCCGAGCACCCAATGATGTCGCCTCATCTCACACCCCCGACAATTGCAGCGGCAGTTCCCGCAAGCGTTGCCCGGTCAGGGCGAACACCGCATTCGCCACTGCCGGCGCCGTCGGTGGCACGCCAGCCTCACCGATGCCACCGGGCTTGTCGCTGCTGGGCACGATATGCACTTCGACCACCGGCATTTCGTTGAGTCGCAGCACTTGATAGTCGTGATAGTTGGACTGCTCCACCTGCCCGTTCTTCAGGGTCAACTTGCTGTGCAACGTGAAACCGAGGCCGAATGTGATGCACGATTCCATTTGCGCGGCGATGCTCTGCGGGTTCACCGCAATGCCGCAATCCACCGCGCACACCACGCGGTGCACGCGGATGGCCAGGTTGTCCTGGGACACCTCGGCCACCTGCGCTACGTAGCTGCCGAAGGACTCATGCACCGCCACACCCAGCGCATGACCGTCTGGCAACGGCGCCTTCCAGTTGGCTTTCTCCACGGCCAGGTTCAGCACGCCGAGATGACGAGGATGGTCCTTGAGCAACGTTCGTCGGTACTCGACCGGGTCCTTGCCCGCCGCTGTGGCCAGTTCGTCGATCAACGACTCCATGACAAACGCGGTATGGCTATGCCCCACCGAACGCAACCAAAGCACGTTGATGCCGGTGTTCGGCGAGTGCAGTTCAATTTGGTGATTGGCCAAGCCCTCGATGTAAGGGCTGTCGGCCACGCCTTCGACGGAGGTCTTGTCGATGCCGTCCTTGACCATGGTTGCTTCGAGTGAAGTACCGGCCATGATCGATTGCCCGACCATCACATGCCTCCAGGCCAATGGCAGGCCGTCTGCCCCCAGGCCAATGCGCGCATGGTGCAGGAATGCCGAGCGGTAATAACCGCCACGGATATCATCCTCCCGCGCCCACACGGTTTTCACCGGCCCACCCGCGGCCTTCGCGACGTACACCGCTTCGCTGACGAAATCCGAGGTCGGATTGGCCCGCCGTCCGAAACCGCCGCCTAAAAACTCGGTGCGGATCTCGACCTGCTCGGGTTTGAGCCCGGTGATTTTCCCCGCGATCATTTGGTCCAGCGTCTGGAACTGCGTACCGGTCCAGATTTCACATTTGTCCTTTGTGATGCGCACTGTGCAATTGAGTGGTTCCATTGGCGCATGGGCCAGGTACGGCACGCTGTATTCGGCATCGATGGTTTTCGTCGCTTTGGCCAACGCAGCCTTGGTATCGCCCGACTGCCCGGCATTCAAACCGGGTGTCGTGGCGAGTTTGCGGAAGGTTTCCAGCAATGTCTCACTGTTGAGTCCGGCGTTCGGCCCCGGCTCCCACTCGATTTTCAGCGCATCGCGCCCCAGTTTCGCCGCCCAATAGTGATCGGCAATCACCGCCACGCCGGTCGGCACTTGCACCACTTTGTGCACGCCAGGAATCGCCAGCGCATCGGCGCCTTCAAAGGATTTGACGCTGGCGCCGAACACCGGCGGACGGGCGACCATGGCGGTCATCAACCCGTCGAACTGCACGTCCATGCCGAATTTCGCGCGGCCGGTGATTTTCTCCGGTGTGTCCAGGCGCGGGGTGGGTTTACCAATGAGGCGCCAATCCTTCGATTGCTTGAGCTTGATCGACGCGGGATCCGGCACTGGAAGCTTACCCGCGTCATCGGCGAGTTCGCCGTACGTAGCGCGGTGTTCACCGGCAATGACCACGCCCGATTCGGTGTGAATTTCGGACGGCGCGACGTTGAACCGCTTGGCCGCCGCCTCGATCAACATCATTCGTGCGGCCGCCCCTGCCTGACGGTAGCGGTCGAACTCCATCCAGGTCGAGGTCGAACCACCAGTGATTTGCATCCCGCCAAACCCGGCCATACCGTAATCGGCGGCCGATGCCGGTGAATGCTCCACGCGGATTTTCGACCAGTCGGCATCCAGCTCTTCAGCGATCAGCATGGTCAGGCCAGTCCAGATGCCCTGGCCCATTTCCGAATGCCCGAGCAGTACCGTGACGCTGTTGTCATTGCCGATGCGCAGGAAGGCATTCGGCGCGAACACATTGCCCTGGTTCTCGGCGCCAAGGGCAAAACGATGGGCGCCGGGCATGACAAACGCGACCACCAGCCCCCCGCCGAGCACGGCACTGCCTTTGAGAAAACCACGACGCGAGACAGCGTTGATGTCGTTCATGATTCAGCCCCTCAACCCAGCTCGGACGCACGCTTGACCGCCGCACGTATCCTTGGATAAGTGCCGCAGCGGCAGATGTTGCCGGAGAGCGCCTGATCGATATCGTTGTCGTTCGGCTTGGGGATTTTCGCCAGCAAGGCTGCCGCCGACATGATCTGCCCGGACTGGCAGTAGCCACACTGAACCACGTCCAGCTCTGCCCAGGCTCGTTGCACCGGGTGCGAACCATCAGCAGAGAGTCCTTCGATGGTGAGGATTTTCTGGCCATGGGCCACGGCCGTGGCAGGGGTGATACAGGAACGCAGCGGCGCACCATCGACATGCACAGTGCAGGCTCCGCACTGGGCCATGCCACAACCGAATTTGGTGCCGGTGAGATGAGCGACGTCGCGCAGGACCCACAGCAGCGGCATGTCGGCGGGGACATCCAGCTCCTGATCCTGGCCATTGATGTTCAAGGTCAGCATGGCGCACTTCCTCAGACTCAAGGTGATCTGAAGGGGCGTCGCTGTGGCCTTGCAACACCTACGCGCGCCTCGGGTTATCCCTTTAGCTAAGCGCAATTTTTCCCGGTGACCTGATGCATCGACCACCGGTCACAAAAAAGCCGCCTCAATGGGCGGCTATGGACGCCTGATTTAGAGCCTCGGGCGCCACAGGATTGCGGCATAACGCCACACGAACAGGCCAAACGCCGTACACCAGAGCAGTGCCGACAGTGCCAGTCCATCGCTGGAGAATGCCACCAGCACAACCCGGCACACCCCGGCCGCCAGCAACAAGACAAAACCCGCCACGATCAGCCTGGACGGTTTCAACTCTCGCCCCGTATGACCAAGACTGACCCGCGCAATCATCGCCAGGATCAATCCGCCAATACCGCCCACCGCCAGCGCATGAGTGGCCAGGGTTTGCTGATCAAGTACACCGGCATGCCACAGCGCCATGGCCAGCGTTGCGGCCACAATCCAGGCATAGGCCAGATACAACGACCACAACAACGGCACCCGCCACAATCCCCGATCATGCCAGCGCCACAGCCGCAGCAAGTGCAGCACGCTGATCAGCCCAAACAACCCGGCCAGCCAAAGCCGGGGGACGTCATTCAAACCACCGGCAAACGAAACCGCCGCGAGCATGACGCCGACCATAAGCAATTTGCCGGGTAACGGATTCACCGCAGGCGCGGCAGGACGATTCAAGCCACGCTGGATGAAAAATGGAATCACACGACCGCCAATCACACTCATCAGCGCGCCGATCAACCACAATGCCGCCAACACTCCGTGCCGTTGCAGATTGGCGTCCTCCAGGGCGATCCCCGTCAGCGTCAATGCCTGACAGCCAGCCAGCAACGTGATCATCAGCAGGATCGGATAATTCTCGCGCTTGCGGGCAGCCACCAGATCTCGCCCAAGCACCCAGGCGAGCAGGGGCAGAAATGCAATTTCCAGCACGAACAATAGCGCCCAAGGCAGCGGCACAAACCACGCCACCCGCGCCAGCAGCCATATCAGCACCAGCCCGATCAGTGGCCAGCCATTGAGCCCTGGCCGTCCGGTCCAGTTCGGGACTGCGGTCAACAGAAATCCGGCAATGATCGCGCCAGCAAAACCGAAAGGCATTTCATGCCGATGCCAGGCAAGCATGCCGCCCACCGGCTGCAGACCGGTTAAATGGCCGTACAGCCAGGCGGCCCAGAGCGCCACGGCAATTGCCGCGAACCCCGCACCCGCCAGAAAGAATGGACGAAAGCCCAGACTGAACACAGGGGCGGTGGCCAACCGGCGCATCAAGCGGCCGCTCCGATTGCCCGTGCGTCAAGTCGATACTGCGACAGCAACCGCATCACATAACCGATTTTCAGCAAGGTCGGACCGAGGATGGTCATTGCATGCATCGACACCAGGGCCGGGATCGATAGCGCGCCGGCGTACAGATAAGCCCCGTAGATGCCAACCAGTAACATGGCCATGCCTACACCGAGCACTCGGCTGGACAGCTGCAATACATTCTGAGGGTTGCTGAAGAAATGGGACATTTTCCGGTACTCCTGAAGTCGTTCAGTTGTACGCTTGCTGCTTCACGATCCGTGCCATGTGAGCAGCCCTTGCAGATTGGGCCTTGCAGACACAAGAGGTCATTATGACCACCATCAAAATTAGTCTTTATGACTTCATACGTAGTCATTTAGACTGCACCAGACCTAAATCCACCTAAAAGCAAACCAATATCATTTGCACAGTGCATGGCCTTTTGCTTTAATCGCGATCCATTCTTATTTGCACAAGGGCGCGGATCGCCCACGGATATGCACTCACGATGACGGCTGCCGACATTTCCAGCGTCCAGAACCTCTACACCAGCCATCATCGCTGGTTGCACGAGCTGCTGCGCCGACGCCTGAACAACGCGTTCGATGCCGCCGACCTGGCCCACGACACCTTCATCCGCGTGCTCAAGCGCCCGCAGGTATTCGACGGCGAAACCCACGAGCGCTCTTACCTGGCGACCATCGCCCGTGGCTTGTGCATCGATCACTGGCGACGTCGACAACTGGAGCAGGTTTGGCTCGATACGTTGGCCGCGCAACCCCAGGCGGTGCAGGCATCGCCGGAGCAGCGGGCGATCATCGTCGAAACCCTGTATGAAGTGGACGCCATGCTGCAACGCCTGCCCCAGCGTGTGCGCGAGGCGTTCATTCTGGCGCAACTGCACGGGCTGCCTTACCGCGTCATCGCCGAGGAAATCGGCGTGTGCGAGCGCATGGTGAAAAAGTACCTGGCCCAGGCCTTGACGCACTGCGCGATCCTTGAGGCCGAACTCGACGGTCTGCTGATTCAATGAGCCGGACCGCCACCAGCGCCATCAGCCATGCCAGCCTTGAGCGCGCGGCGCACTGGTACGTGCAGCTCAATGATGAACAGGTCGACGAGCAGGACCGTCAGCTCTGGCAGGCCTGGCTGGCGCAAAGCGGTGAGCATCAGGCGGCCTGGCAGTATGTCGAGCGGGTTGGCCAGCGCTTTGCCGCGTTGCAGGACGATCATCAGCAAGCGGCCGGTCAAGTGTTGCGCAACGCCGCACGCACGCCAATCAGCCGTCGCCAGACCGTGAAGAGCCTGCTGATCCTGGCCTCGGGCGGTTTTTTGGGGTGGAGCGCCTGGAGGAAAAACGCCTTGCCGCTCACGCTCGCGCGCTGGAACGCCGACCTCTCCACCGGCACTGGCGAAACCCGCGAAACACAGCTCAGTGACGGCAGCCAGGTCTGGCTGAACGCTTTGAGCGCGCTGAATGTACGTTTCGATGCCACGCAACGCTTGCTGCTGTTACAGGCTGGGGAAGTGTTGATCGACACCGCCAAGGACAACTTGCGCCCGCTGCTGGTGCAAACCAACGAGGGTCGAATGCGTGCGCTGGGCACGCGTTTCAGCGTCCGGCAGGACGACCGGCAAACGCTGCTGAACGTCTACGAAGGCGCCGTCGAAGTCCGTACCCACCAAGGGTGGGTGCAGGTCGTCGAGGCCGGACGACAACTGTCCTTCAGCGAACACCACCTCCCTGCCCCGACCGCTGCCACGCCAAACCGTGAAGCCTGGCGTCGGGGACTATTGCTGGCGGACAACCTGCCACTGGGCCAGTTGCTCGAAGAACTGAGCCGCTACCGCGCCGGACATCTTGGCTGCGACCCGGCCGTTGCCGGGTTGCCGGTCATGGGTTCGTTCCCGCTCAAGGACACCGACCAGGCCTTGCGACTGCTGGAAGCGGCGTTGCCGATACGGGTGGAAAAGCCGTTGGACTGGTGGGTCAACGTTGCCCCAAAGGTTTGAAGCAGATTTTTTTCGTCGTGCCGGTGCCCTTTTGGGATTTTCACTCGGTTAACCCTTAAAGCCGTCAGATTGCCGGGAACTCCATGTCGCGCTTCACCCTTACTCGCCGCCCCTGCCCTTTGCACCTGTCGGTGCTGGCCCTGGCGTTCGGCTTGTCAGGGCTTGAAGCAACGACACTGCGGGCCGACACCCTTTCGAACAGTGAACTGGCGGGCGGGCATCAACGCCATTTCGCGATCCCTGCCGGCTCGCTGGTCAGCGCACTCAACCGTTTTGCCGAGCAGGCGGGCGTGTTTCTTGCCGGCCATAACGATCTTGCCGCCGGCAAACGCAGCCCCGGTCTGAACGGTGACTACAGCGAGCAGCAAGCGCTGTATCAAGTGCTGCAAGGCAGTGGCTTGCAAGCGCAGGCCCAAGGCCCGGGCGGCTACGTGTTGCGTGTCGCGCCTGCCGCAACAGGCACGCTGGAACTTGGCGCCACGAACATATCCGGACAAGCCTGCGGCCCGGCCAGCGAAGACACTCATTCCTACACCATCGGTTCGACCACTTCGGCTACCGGATTGCCCCTGTCCCTGCGCGAAACGCCGCAATCGGTCACGGTCATCACCCGTCAACTTCTGGACGACCAGGGCTCCACCAGCATCGCCGACGCACTGCGCCGCGTGCCCGGCATCAGCGTACAAAACTACGACAGCGAGCGCTGGGAGTTCTCCAGCCGCGGCCTGCCAATCACCAATTTCCAGTACGACGGCGTCAACACCGACTACGACGGTGTCTACGATTACGGCACCACCAGCACCGACATGGCGATCTTCGACCGTGTCGAAATCATCAAGGGCGCGACCGGCCTGATGACCGGCTCGGGGGATCCATCGGCGACGGTCAACCTGATCAGGAAGCGGCCGACCCAGGCGTTCAAAGCCTCGCTCAGCGCTGCCGCCGGATCCTGGGACAGTTACCGCAGCGAGGCAGATATCACCGGTCCGCTGAGCGAAAGCGGGAACCTGCGCGGACGATTTGTCGGGGTGTACCAGGACCGCAGCGCCTACGCCGACCACTACCAGAACACCAAGGACATCGCCTACGGCATTGTCGAAGCCGACCTGACACCGGATACGTTGCTGACATTGGGCATCGACCAACAGCACACCCGCTCCCGGGGCGCCAGCTGGACCGGTTTCCCGATGTACAACAGCGATGGTTCGCGTACTGATTTCTCGCGCTCGTTCAACCCGGCAACGGACTGGAGCCGTCGTGACTTCAACAACCAGACACTCTTCACTTCGGTCGATCAGCAACTGGCCCACGACTGGGCCCTCAAAGTCAGTTACGACCGCAAGCATCGCCAGCACGACACCTTCCTCGCCTCCGCCAGCGGCGGCAATCCGGACCCGGTCACCGGCGACGGCATGTTCATGTACATGGGCAAGTTCGAAGGCGATCAGGTCCAGGACAATATCGACATCAACCTGAACGGCCCTTTCACTCTGTTGGGCCGCGAACATCAACTGATCGCAGGCTTCATGTCGATGAACACTCGCCAGGACATCCCGGTCTACGGCTCGGTTTATCCACCCGTGGGCGGCAGTATTTTCGACTGGCACGGCGAGTTCCCGAAACCGGACATTCCACGGGTGGGCGACAATGACATCGAGCAGCGCCAGACGGGCGTCTACCTGGCCGCCCGGCTCAAGCCCAGCGATGACCTGGCGCTGATCCTCGGCACGCGGGTCAGTGATTTCAAAGGCCACGATGATCTGGACTATAGCGACCCGGACACCGCCGACATCCGTGACAGCTATCGTCAGACTGGCGTGGTCACGCCCTACGCCGGGCTGGTCTACGACCTCGACGAGACTTACTCGCTGTACACCAGCTACACCAGCATCTATCAGCCGCAAATGAGCAAGGACGCCCATCGGCAACTGCTCGACCCGGTGCAGGGCAAGAGTTACGAGGGCGGAATCAAGGCCGAGTACTTCGGCGGTCGCCTGAATGCCAGGTTTGCGGTCTATCGCATCGAACAGGACAACATCGCCGAGTACGTCAGCGGCGTCGACGCCGAGTCGGTTTACCGTGCCGTGCAGGGCGCGACGACCAAGGGCTTTGAAGTCGAACTGGCGGGGGAAGTGAGCGAAGGCTGGAACCTCTCGGCCGGCTACACCTACAACCATACCCGCGATGCCCAGGGCGATTTCATTTACGGTTCGATCCTGCAAACCACTACGCCGGAGCAAATGGTGCGGCTGTTCAGCACCTATCGCCTGCCGGGCCGGTGGAGCGCGCTGACGCTCGGTGGCGGCGTGAACTGGCAGAGCGAGTTCTTCGGCAACGTGTTCCAGCCCAACCCCGCCGACAGCGTCAACGTCGGCCAGGACTCGACCATCACCCAGCACAGCTACGCGCTGGTGGACGTGATGGCGCGCTATCGGTTCAACGAGCACCTGAGCACCACATTGAACGTGAAGAATCTGTTCGACAAAACCTACTACACCGGGCTGGGCAACTTTGGCACCGGCTTCTACGGAGAACCTCGCTCGCTGCAACTGGCCACCCAATGGCAATTCTGACCACGGGTCGATCTACGGTACTGCCGAACGGGCTCAGGCTGGCTACGCTTTAAATCCAGCCTGCATAACCTGCCGAGGAGTGCCTGCCATGCAACGCCTACAAAAACTCACACCCTGCCTGTGGTTCGACGATCAGGCCGAAGACGCCGCGAAATTCTATTGTTCGATCTTCGATCACTCGAAAATCACTGGCCTTACCTACTACGGCCACGCCGGGTTCGAGTTCCACGGCCGCCCCGAAGGCTCGGTCATGACGGTCAGCTTCGAACTCGACGGTCAAAGCTTTACCGGGCTCAATGGTGGACCGCTGTTCAAGTTCAGCGAAGCCATTTCATTCCAGGTCAATTGCCAGACGCAGGAAGAAGTCGACCATTACTGGGGCAATCTGTCGGCCGGGGGCGTACCTGAGGCGCAGCAATGCGGCTGGCTCAAAGACAAATTCGGGCTGTCGTGGCAGATCGTGCCCATCGCGATGATGGACATGATCAAAGACCCCGACACAAAAAAATCCCAGCGCGCCATGGCCGCGATGATGGAAATGAAAAAACTCGACATCGCGGCGTTGCAACGAGCCTTTGACGGCGAGAGCTAATACACTCAGGCCCCTGACCTGCCGAGAACCGAGCATGAAACACACCGTCGCCAAAGACGCTGACAAGGCCCCACGCTTCTGGCGCGATGATGCCTTGCCTTTCATCGAAGCCCGATCGATCGCCGACGGGCGCGAGGTCTGCTACACCCGGCACTCCCACGAGCACTTTTCCATCGGTGCGATCACCGCAGGCAGCAGCACCTACATCCATGAGCAGTCGGAATTTGCGGTCAGCATCGGCACAGTCGTGCTGATGAACCCGGATGATGTCCACGCCTGCAATCCCATCGATGACCAGCCGTGGTCCTACGTGATGCTGTACGTCGATACGCCGTGGCTGACCGACTTGCAGCATCAACTCGGGTTCAGTGACGACTTGGCGTTTCGTCGGTTTTCGGTCACTCATACGCGCGATGCCCGTCTGTTTGCCGGCCTCAACGATTTGTATGAGGTGCTGGTCGATCCGCAGCAGGACGTCTTGCGCAAACAGAGCCTGGCGGTGGAGTTCTTCAGCGAGGTGCAATTGCAGCTAAATCCGGTGGCCCAACCGCTGCGTGAACCCAATTTCAAGCTGGAACGCGCCGCCGAGTACATCCGCGACAATTGCACGCACATGCTCAAGCTCGAAGACATTTGCACAGCGGCACAACTGTCACCGTCCTACCTGATCCGGGCGTTCAAACAACACTTCGGCATGACGCCTCACGCTTTCCTGGTCAACCGCCGCATCCAGTTCGCCCAGGACCAACTGCGCAGCGGCAAACTGATCGCCGACGTGGCCCTGGAAGCGGGGTTTGCCGATCAGGCGCATTTTCAGCGGGCGTTTAAACAGCATTTGGCGGCTACGCCGGGGCAGTATCGGGGGTGAGCCCCCTGTTCAGGGCAACACCAGATACACCGCACTCCCCACCAACAACCCCGCCATCACCCGGTTGAACAAGCGCATCCCCGCCGGATTGTTCAAATACCCGCGCAGAAACGTCCCGGCATACACCCAGCAACCGACCGACAAATAACAGATCACCAGGTACACCGCCGCGAACTGCCACACCAGCCGCGCTTCACCGTCGGCAACAAACGCGCCCATGCCGGCCACACAGGCCAGCCAGGCTTTCGGGTTGAGCCATTGCATGACGGCGCCGTACAACATCGACGGGGCTCGCGCCGACTCCCTGGCCTCCACCTGCCCATTGTCGGCGGCGAGTTTGCAGGCCATGTACAGCAAAAATGCCACGCCCGCCCACTGCACCACTTGTGTCAGCGCCGGCCATAACTGCAACAGCTCGTGCAGCCCCAGGCCCATCAACACCAACAACAAGACAAACCCCAGCGTCGCCCCGGCCACATGCCGCTGGCTCGCCCTGAAGCCAAACCGTGCCCCGGAGCTCAACGCCACAATGTTCACCGGCCCCGGCGTGATTGAAGCGACCAACGCAAACGCCGCCATCGATATCATCAGACTCATCACACACCTTCTTCCATTGAGTTGAACCAGGCGTGAAGGTAAAGACCTGCCGCAACCCCGTATTGAAGAAAAATGCCCTGCGGCGGATTAATCCGAAAAATCTACGCGTACAGGCTGACGATCCGCTTCACCTTCACCAACGCCTCGCGCAGCGAGTTCATGTCCACCGAACCCAGCGCCAGACGTATCGCGTGGGGCACGTGGGTCGTGATCGCAAAGGGTTCGGCTGGCGAAACCGACACCTGCTCACGCATCAATGCCATGGCCACCTGATCGGCCCGAGCGTCTTCGGACAACGGCAACCAGATGAAATACGAAGAGGGATGGCTGATGCAGTTGAGCCCTTGCAGGACTTCGCGGGCCAAGGCTTGCCGGGCCTGCGCATCGGCGCGTTTTTGCGCCTCCAGTTGTCTGACGGTGCCGTCGTCGAGCCAGGCAGTGACGATGGCGGTCATCACACCTGGGGTGTTCCAGGTGGTCGCCATGATCGTACGCTCGAACGCCGGCATCCATTTGGCGGGCGCCGCCACGAATCCGACGCGCAATCCGGTGGCGACATTTTTCGATAGACCGGACACGTACACCGTCCGTTCGGGCGCCATCTCGGCCAAGGGAGGTGGGGCGTTTTCGGCGAGGAACGCGTAAGCGGCGTCCTCGATAATCAACAGGTCATGCTGGCGCGCAATCGCCACTAAATGCTCGCGTTGATCGGCGCCCATCACCCAGCCCAACGGATTATGCAGGGTGGGAATCGAGTAGACCGCCCGAACCGATCGGCTCTGACAGAGTTTTACCAGCGCCGATAAATCCGGCCCATTGTCGGTGACTGGAATGGGCAAGACTTCGAGGTGCAGGGTTTCGGCCAGAGTCTTGAAACCGGGATAGGTCAACGCATCGGCGGCAATCACGTCGCCGGGCTTGAGCAACGCCATCATCGTCACCGCCAGGCCGTGCTGCGCGCCGCTGACGATCAGCACCTGCTCGGCCGGCACGTTCACCCCTCGCTCCATCAGATGTCGCGCAACCGAGGCTCGCTCGTGCAGGCGACCCGCATGGGGCTGGTAGCGCAAAAGGGATTCAAGGTCACCGGACAACGCCAACTGACGCAGGGCATTTCGCAACAAATCAGCCTGGCCCGGTAATGATGGGTAATTGAAGTTGAGGTCAATCATCCCCGCCGCCACCACTGACTGCGAAATGCCCTGACCAGGCGGCAGCGATGTCTCCCGGACGAAGGTTCCGCGCCCGGTTTCGCCGCTGACCAGCCCCATGCCTTCAAGTTCTGCATACACCCGGCTGGCAGTCACCAGCGCCAGGCCGTGCTCTGTGGCCAGTTGACGGTGAGTTGGCAGGCGTGTGCCGGGTGCCAGACGCCCCGAACGGATGTCGGCGGCAAAGGCATCCACCAGGGTTTTATAGCGTGATCGCGGCATGGGGAGATGTATCCATGACAATTTTTTGATTGTATCGGGAGTCGATCATACGATGGATTACATGCAATCAAAACACTGAGCGAGCACGAAATGGAACGGACTTCGGAACTGCAAAAACACCGATCGGACAACGCCACCCGCGGCTGGATCAATGGCCTGATCGGTGTGGTGATCTTCAGCGGTTCGTTGCCGGCGACCCGGGTGGCGGTGCTCGAATTCGACCCGGTGTTCCTGACCGTTGCCCGCGCCACTATCGCCGCCATCCTGGCGCTGTGTTTGTTGTGGCTGTTCAAGGAGAAACGTCCAGCTCGCGATCAGCTCGTGCCCCTGACCATTGTCGCCTTGGGCGTGGTGATCGGCTTTCCCCTGCTGACCGCACTGGCGCTGCAATACGTGACATCCGCACACTCCATCGTCTTTGTCGGCCTGCTGCCGCTGGCGACGGCGGTGTTCGGCGTGTTACGCGGTGGCGAGCGGCCACGGCCGGCGTTCTGGATTTTCTCGGTACTGGGCAGTTTGCTGGTGGTGGGATTTGCCCTGTCCCAAGGGCTGACCGCCTCACCCGAGGGCGACCTCTTGATGTTGTTGGCGATCCTGGCGTGCGGTCTGGGTTATGCCGAAGGTGCAAAGCTGTCCCGCACCCTCGGTGGCTGGCAGGTGATTTGCTGGGCACTGGTGTTGTCGTTGCCGTTGGTGGCGGTGCTGACCTGGATGCGCATGCCCGCGTCGTTCAGCGGCATCAGCACGCCGGCCTGGTTCAGCCTGGGTTACGTGTCGCTGTTCAGTATGTTGATCGGATTCGTGTTCTGGTATCGCGGGCTCGCTCAAGGCGGAATCGCGGCCGTCGGGCAACTGCAACTGTTGCAGCCGTTCTTTGGCCTGACACTGGCCGCCACTTTACTGCACGAACAGGTCAGCATCGGCATGCTGGGCGTCACCGTGGCGGTGATCCTGTGTGTCGTCGGCGCGAAGAAATTCGCCAAATAGGCGTTGTACGGTGGTTTGCGCCCATGACTGTATCGGTCAAGCCAGCGCCGGGCTGTGATAAAAATACGGCGATTGCTTCAGGAGCCACCGATGGACATCGCCACCCTCACCCTGTTTCTGCCCGCCTGCTTCGCCCTCAACATGGCGCCAGGCCCGAACAACTTGCTGTCGGTCAGCAATTCGACCCGCTACGGCTACCGCACGGCGTGTGTGGCCGGCATCGGGCGGTTGCTGGCATTTGCCGGGATGATCGCTCTCGCCTCGGCCGGCCTGGCGGTCGTGCTGCAAACCTCCGAGCTGTTGTTCTACGCGATCAAGATTCTCGGCGCGGCGTACCTGTTCTACCTTGCCTGGCAATTGTGGCGCGCCGATCCCGGCGTTGAAAGCGTGGTGACCAGCGCCCCCGTGGGTACGCTGGCATTGGCCCGGCAGGAATTCCTGGTGGCGGCCGGCAATCCCAAGGCGATCCTGATTTTCACGGCGTTTCTGCCGCAGTTCGTCGATTCGACCCAGGCCATCGCGCCGCAATTTTTCGTGTTGGGCGCGTTGTTTCTGATGCTGGAATGGATTGCCATCGGCGCCTACGCCTACATGGGCCTGCACATGCGTCGCTGGTTCGCCAAGCCGTCGGGCAAGCGGATGTTCAATCGCTGCTGTGCGGGGTTGTTGTCGGCGGCGGCTTCGGTGTTGCTGATGGCGCGACGTACCTGAAGTAACCCTGTAACTGTAGGAGCGAGCCTGCTCGCGATGGCGTCAGGTCAGTCACTGCAATAGCGAATGATATGACGCCATCGCGAGCAGGCTCGCTCCTGCAGGGCAATTGCGCTGCCTCGCGAAATTCCCTGTCGATTTTCCGGTGGAGGCAGCACGTGACGCGTTCTATGCTGCGCCCATGAACCTACAAACCACGCAGCTTCCACCCCATGCCGAGATGGTCCGCGCCATGCTCGAACGAGACACCGCCTACGAGGGGGTGTTCTTTACGGCGGTCAGGACCACCGGCATTTTCTGCCGCCCCGGTTGCACCGCACGCAGCCCGAAACCAGAGAATGTCGAGTTCTTTGCCAACGCCGACGACTGCCTCTCGGCCGGCTATCGCGCTTGCCTGCGTTGCAAACCGTTGGATGCTGCTGCCATCGCCCCCGACTGGGTGCAGAGGTTGCTCACATCGGTGGACGCCGATCCCGAGCTGCGCTGGACCGATGCCCAGTTGCAAGCCCAAGGCATCGAACCGCTGAAACTGCGCCGCTGGTTCAAGCAGCATTTCGGCATGACCTTTCACGCCTGGCTGCGCACCCGACGCCTGGGCATGGCACTGGGCGGGATCAAACAAGGCGATTCCATCGACAGCGCCGCGTTCGATTCAGGCTACGAATCCCTGAGCGGTTTTCGCGACGCGTTCCAGAAATCCTTTCACACCACGCCGGGGCGTGCCGCCCACAGCGAGCCCTTGCTGTTCACGCGACTGACCACGCCGCTGGGGCCAATGATCGCCATGGCCGAACGTCGTGGACTGGTGCTGCTGGAGTTTCTCGATCGCCCCGCCCTCACCCGTGAAATCGAAGCCCTGCAGCTCCACCATGGCTACGCCGTGGCCCCGGGGCACAACGCGCATTTGCAACAGATAGAGGAACAACTGGCGGCGTACTTCGCCGGCAAACTCACCGAATTCAGCGTGCCCTTGCACATGCCCGGCACCGAGTTTTTCCGGCAAGTCTGGGCCGAACTGGCGAAAATCCCTTACGGACAGACCACCACCTACGGTGCCATCGCGGCGATTCTCGGCAAACCCGGCGCCAGTCGCGCGGTGGGCCTGGCCAACGGGCACAACCGGCTGTCGATTGTGGTGCCCTGCCACCGGGTGATTGGCGCCGACGGTTCGTTGACCGGTTACGGCGGCGGCCAACCGCGCAAGGCGTGCTTGCTCAGGCTGGAAAACGCGAAGACGCAGATGACCCGTCAATTGGCGTTCTGATCGTTTTGCTCAAGAAGGATTCGATGACCAGGCACGACCTCTACTCCCCCGCCAGTGAATTCCTGGCGGCCCTCGATGACGACTGGCGCCGCCATATCGACGCCATCGGTCCGTGCCTGCATCAACCGCATCCGGCGCGTGATCCTTACGAATCGCTGGTCCGGGCGATTGCCTACCAGCAACTGCACACCAAGGCCGGGGACGCGATTGTCGGGCGATTGGTGGCGTTGTTTGGCACCGGCGCTTTTCCACGACCGCAACAGCTTGTCGCCACAGGCTTCGATCCATTGCGCGGTTGCGGTTTTTCCGCCAGCAAGATTGCAACCATTCAGGGCATCGCCCAAGCGGCGCTGGACGGCATCGTTCCCGACTACGCCTCGGCGCTGGCGATGGACGATGAAGCCTTGATCGAACGCCTGGTCACCCTGCGCGGCGTGGGGCGCTGGACGGTCGAAATGCTGCTGATCTACAGCCTCGAACGGCCGGACATTCTGCCCGCGGATGACTTCGGCGTACGCGAGGGTTATCGGCGGCTCAAAGGGCTGGAGGTGCAGCCGACGCGCAAGCAGATGATCGAGATCGGCCTGGCGTGGAGTCCGTATCGGACAGTGGCGGCGTGGTATCTGTGGCGGGTACCCAACCGGTAGACCGCGTGATGGTTCATCGCTGGCAAGCCAGCGAAGGGGCCAGCCCATTCACCACAAATCCGCCTGCCTATCACCGGCTCTTATGGTCGATGACACCACCCACATCCCGGCGCATGTTGATGCCTCAAACGGAGGGATTCGTCATGCTCAACACACTCAAACAGATCAACTCGACCTCAGCCTTCAACCGCTGGGCCGGCTTTGAAGTCACCCGCGCCGAAAGCGGTGAAGCCGAGCTCACCCTGGCATTTCGGCAAGAAGACATGGCGCAATACGCCGGTTTCCTGCATGCCGGGCTGATTGGCGCGATGCTCGATACCGCCTGCGGATTCGCCGCCGGGACGGTCGCCGGCAACGTGCTGGCGTCGCACTTCTCGGTCAATTGCCTTTCGCCTGCGGTCGGTGAAGTGTTCATCGCCCGGGGACGCGTGGTGAAGGGCGGCAAGAAGCAGGTGTTCGCCCGGGCCGAGTTGTTCGCGCAAACCGGCGATCAGTTGAAACTGGTGGCGACCGGCGACGCGATTCTGGTGCCCGTCGAATAACCCTGACGGTCTAGGCTGTCTTGAGTACGTTCAAGACCGCCGGAGGCTCTCATGCAACTCGAAGGTTCCTGCCATTGCGGCGCGGTGTCGTTCAGCCTCACCAGCGCCCATCCCTACCCTTACCAGCGTTGCTACTGCTCGATCTGTCGCAAGACCCAGGGCGGCGGCGGCTTTGCGATCAACATTGCCGGTGACGCCAACAGCCTGAAAGTGCGCGGGCGCAAACAGATCGCGATCTACCACGCGCTGATCAAAAGCGACGGCGACAAGCGCGCCCACCGCAGCAGCGCCGAGCGGCATTTCTGTTCAGTCTGCGGCTCGGGTCTATGGCTCTTCAGCCCGCAATGGCCGGAGCTGATTCACCCGTTCGCTTCAGCCATTGATACCCCGCTGCCGGTGCCGCCGGAACACACGCACCTGTTGCTGGACTCCAAGGCATCGTGGGTCGAGGCCGAGGTGAAGCCCGGCGACAAGCAGTTCGATGCCTACCCGCAAGAGTCCATCGCCCAGTGGCACGAGCGGCTCGGACTGGCCTGCTGAGAATAATTATCAATTTTTTTCACGTGGCAGTTCCCCTTTGCGTTTTTCGTTCGGTTAACCCCTCAGAAGCACTTCAACTACCGACCGATTCGACGCATAGGGATCCCCATGTCGCACCAGCTTGCCGCCCGTTTTCGATTTGCCTTGTGCCCTCTGGCGCTGGCCCTGCCCGCCGCCCTGCTGAGCCTCGCCCCCGCTGCCTACGCCGCTGACACCGAGGCCGAGAAAAAACCGGCCAAGGACGACGGCGTCCTGCAACTGGGCGCGACCACCATTTCCGGCCAGGCACTGGGCGCTACCACCGAAGGCACCCGCTCCTACACCACCGGCTCGACGTCTTCGGCCACCGGCCTGCCCCTGTCGATTCGCGAGACGCCGCAATCGGTGACCGTCATTACTCGTCAGCAGATGGACGACCGCGGCGTGCAGAGCATTAGCGACGCGCTGCGCAACACACCTGGCATTTCGACACAGAAGTACGACAGTGACCGCACCGAGTTTTCCGCCCGTGGATTTGCCATCACCAACTTCCAGTACGACGGCGTCAACATTCCCTACGACGGCGTGTACGGTGAAAACCCGAACAATGGCGACGACGCATCCAGCCTGGATCGCATCGAAATCGTCAAGGGTGCGACCGGCCTCATGACCGGCTCGGGCGACCCGTCCGCCACCGTCAACCTGATCCGCAAGAAGCCGACCAAGGAGTTCAAGGCGTCCATCAGCGGCACCGTCGGCTCGTGGGATGCCTATCGCGGCGTCGGCGATATTTCCGGTTCGCTGAACGAGACTGGCAGCGTGCGGGGCCGCTTCGTCGGTGCCTATTCGGACAAGAATTCCTACCAGGATCATTACAGCCAAAAGAAGGACCTGTTCTACGGTGTGCTCGAAGCCGACCTGACGCCCGACACCCTGCTGACGTTCGGTATCGACAAGTCGAGCACGACGCCGCGAGGTTCGTCCTGGACCGGCAACCCGGTGTATTTCTCGGACGGTGGCCGTACCGATTTCTCCCGTCACTTCAACCCCGGTGCCGACTGGAGCCGACGCGATTTCGACGACATCACCTATTTCGCGTCCCTGGAACAAGCCTTGGCCAACGACTGGAAATTCAAGGCCAGCCTCGACCAGAAAACCACCGATCACGACACGCGCCTGGCCTCGGCCAGCGGCGGCAACCCGGACCGCGCCACCGGTGAAGGCATGTTCCTGTACTGGGGGCGCTGGGAAGGCCATCGCGTGCAGAACACCGCCGACGTGAACGTCACCGGTCCATTCAGCCTCGGTGGTCGAGAGCACGAACTGGTGGCCGGGTTCATGGCGTCGCACTCACGCCAGACCGGCGCGACCTACGACACCAGCGCCTTCGAAATGGTCCCGGGCAGCATCTATGACTGGAACGGCGATCTGCCGGAACAGGACTTCCCGAAAAACGGCAAATACGAGCGCACCCAAAGCCAGAACGGCCTGTACCTGGCCACGCGCCTGCACGCGACCGACGACCTGTCGATCATCCTCGGCAGCCGCTTGAGCACGTTCAAGTACAACGAAGACTATTCGTATTATCCGGGTGCCGGGCTCGATGACACCCACGCCAGCTACAAGGAACATGGTGTGGTCACGCCTTACGCCGGTGTGGTCTATGACCTCGACGACACCTATTCGGTATACGCCAGCTACACCAGCATCTACCAGCCGCAAACCTACAAGGATGCTGCGGGTTCGACCCTGGCACCGGTCGAAGGCGACAGCTACGAGGCAGGGCTCAAAGCCGCCTACTTCGACGGTCGACTGAACGCCAGCCTGGCCTTCTTCCGCATCGAACAAGACAACGTCGCCGAATCGATCGGCACCAATGCGGTCACCAACGAGGGCATCTACAAAGCCATCGACGGCGCGACCACCAAGGGCGTCGAGCTGGAACTGGCCGGTGAAGTGGCGGATGGCTGGAACGTGTCGGCCGGCTACACCTACGCCCGCACCCGTGACGCTGAAGAACAACGGATCTATGGCTTCCCGTTGTCGACCACCAAACCGGAACACGTCGTCCGCACGTTCACCACCTACCGGCTGCCAGGCGCACTGGATCAGGTGACTGTCGGTGGCGGCATCAGTTGGCAGAGCGAGTTCTATGGCAAGATCTACAGCCCGACCGTGGGCGACTACACGCGGATCAAACAAGGTGGCTACACCCTCGTCGACCTGATGAGCCGCTACAAATA
The DNA here is from genome assembly GCF_001269805.1 of Pseudomonas sp. P1.8. Taxonomy (NCBI): domain Bacteria; kingdom Pseudomonadati; phylum Pseudomonadota; class Gammaproteobacteria; order Pseudomonadales; family Pseudomonadaceae; genus Pseudomonas; species Pseudomonas sp. P1.8. The sequence continues at coordinate 157,205 of NZ_LHVM01000013.1, read as the reverse complement.
CGACGAGCACTTGAGCTTCACCCTCAATGCCAACAACGTCTTCGACAAGCGTTACCTGACGGGTCTGGGCAACTTCGACACCACCTACTACGGCGAGCCACGCAACGTGATGCTGACCACCAAGTGGGATTTCTAAGCTGAACGCCTAAACCAAAAAAACCTGTAGGAGCGAGCTTGCTCGCGATGGACGTCAACGATAACGCGCTCTGTCTGAATGCACGCGCCGCGCTTGAGTTCTTCGCGAGCAGGCTCGTTCCTACAGGGGTTATGCGGCGGCGGGTATGCCGCTGTGGAAGCGGAACTCCACATCCGGCGATTCGATCAGTTCCTGCTCGGCGGCGCGAACCTTGTCGATCACCTGGGCGATGTCCTTCGCGTCCCCGTACTGGTAGGCCAGCTTCAGGTAACCCTGGAAATGTCTGGCCTCGCTCTTGAGCAGACCGAAATAGAACTTGCCCAGCTCTTCATCCAGATGCGGCACCAGCGCCTCGAAACGCTCGCAACTGCGAGCCTCGATGAACGCGCCGACCACCAGCGTGTCCACCAGCTTGACCGGCTCGTGGCTGCGCACCACCTTGCGCAGCCCCGAGGCGTAGCGTCCGGCGGACAACTGACGCAGTTCGATCTTGCGCCGTTTCATCAAACGCATCACCTGTTCGTGGTGCACCAACTCTTCCCGGGCCAGGCGCGACATCATGTTGATCAGGTCGACGTGGGAGTGGTACTTGGCGATCAGGCTCAATGCCGTGCTGGCGGCTTTGAATTCGCAGTTCTTGTGATCGATCAACAGGGTTTCCTGATCGGCCAGCGCGGCTTGAACCCAGCCGTCGGGGGTGCGGCAGCCAAGGAACTCGTGAATTTCGGGAAGGATCATGGGGCTCACGGATAAAAGGTTCAAAACGAAGGGCGCCGATTATACCGGCCTGCCCGCAGACCACCAGACACCAACTGTTGATATGCATCAAGTCCCCGAATGCCGGGCAACAACTATAGTTGTGCAACGCCGTGCGTTTTTAATTTCAGGAGATCCCGATCATGCAAGCCATTCGCAGCATCCTGGTGGTCATCGAACCCCAGCACTCGGAAAGCCTGGCGCTCAAGCGAGCCAAATTGATTGCCGGCGTGACCCAGGCACATTTGCACCTGCTGGTCTGCGACCCCAAGCATGATCACAGCGCCATGCTCACTGTGCTCAAGGCTGGCTTGCTTGAAGATGGTTACAGCGTCACCACCGAGCAGGCCTGGAATGACAGCCAGCATAAAACCATCGTCGATGTGCAGCAGGCCGAAGGCTGCGGGCTGGTGGTCAAGCAGCACTTCCCCGATAACCCCTTGAAAAAGGCCCTGCTCACGCCGGAAGACTGGAAACTGTTGCGCGAATGCCCGACGCCGGTACTGCTGGTGAAAACCGCGGGCTCGTGGAAAGACAAGGTGATCCTGGCAGCCGTGGATGTCGGCAACTCCGACCTTGAACACCGTCACCTGCACAACACCATCATCGATCATGGCTACGACATCGCCAGCCTCGCCAAGGCCCACCTGCACGTCATCAGCGCCCATCCGTCACCGATGCTGTCGGCCGCCGACCCGACGCTTCAACTGAGCGAAACCATCGCCGCGCGTTATCGCGAACAGTGCAAGGCGTTCCAGGCGGAATTCGACATCGACGATCAACACCTGCATATCGAGGAAGGCCCGGCGGATGTGCTGATTCCCTTCATGGTGCACAAGCTGCAGGCCGCCGTTACCGTGATCGGCACCGTGGCGCGGTCCGGGTTGTCAGGGGCATTGATCGGCAATACGGCGGAAGTCGTGCTGGATAAGGTGGAGAGTGATGTGCTGGTGCTCAAGCCAGCGGAAGTGGCGGATCATCTTGATGAATTGATCGACAGGCATTGAAGCCAATAAAAAGATCGCAGCCTGCGGCAGCTCCTACACCGAATATCCGTAGGAGCTGCCGCAGGCTGCGATCTTTTCAACCGCCAAAGGCGTCTTTCAGAAACCCCGGCGCGATATAGCGCTGGTAATGGGCCTCGGACAGCAGGAAAAATTCCCGATCAATGGCATCGCGCAGTTCCGGCAGGTTCCAGTCGCGGAATTCCGGCAACAACACCATACCGTAGGCTTCCAGATTGTTGATGACCCGCGCGCCCCGGGCGATCAATTGATAAGCCCAGCAATATTCCGACTGATGGGGCACGAAGCGAATCTTGCGTTGTTCCAGCTGCATTCTGAGCAGCGCCGGGTCGAAAATTTCCACCTTGGCGGCCATCACCTGGGACAGTAGCTGCTCCAGACGCAGCCACACCGCGCGTTTTTCTTCTTCGTTGTAGCCGTTCCAGTGAATCACTTCATGGTGGAACCGCTTGCAGCCACGGCACACCAGGTCACCGTAGACAGTGGAGCAAAGGCCGACGCAGGGCGTCTTGATGGTCTGATTGGGCATAGGTAGGCAAAACGCGAAAAAGCAAAACAGGTCGGCATGGTAGCCCTTTGTCGAATATTCATCACCCCTCAAAGTTCGGGGCCAAAGCGCTCGGTGGCTCTTTGCCGACGGCCACCACCAAAGTCCAATAAACACTGACTTACCTTTAATTTTTTTTTGCCGTAGAATCAGCCTGCCTTTTTAGGCGCCAATGTCCGTTAGAAGCTGTTTTCAAAGCGTCACGAGCACAGTCGTTCCTTCAGAGCGGTGTTGGCGAGGGGTTTTTCCAGCGGGGAAAAGCCCAACGCCAACCCTCATCAGCTCCCGTTCTGCAGGCGTAAAACTTTGAAAGCAGCTTCTGTAAGGAATTGTCGGTAATTCTGGCTAAGTGGCTCACAACGCCATGCAGCGCATGAGTACGGCAATTTCGGGATGAGCGTCCCGGACACCCATTTGGGACCACTGATGAGGGTAATAACTGTGCTTGAAGCCTACCGCAAACATATCGAAGAGCGTGCAGCACTGGGTATCGTTCCCCAGCCGCTTAACGCCGAACAAACTGCAGGCCTGGTCGAGCTGCTGAAAAATCCCCCGGCTGGCGAAGAAGCATTCCTCGTTGACCTGATCACCAATCGCGTTCCGCCAGGCGTGGACGAAGCAGCCTATGTAAAGGCCGGCTTCCTGTCCGCCATTGCCAAAGGCGAAGCCAACTCCCCCCTGATCGACAAGAAGCGCGCTGTTGAACTGCTCGGCACCATGCAGGGCGGCTACAACATCGTGACTCTGGTTAACCTGCTGGACGACGCCGAACTGGCCCCAGTAGCTGCCGAAGAGCTCAAGCACACCCTGCTGATGTTCGATGCCTTCCACGACGTGGCTGAAAAAGCCAAGAACGGCAACGTTCACGCTAAAGGCGTCCTGCAATCCTGGGCTGACGGCGAATGGTTCGTGAAGCGCCCGACCCTGGCCGACAAGATCAGCCTGCGTGTGTTCAAGGTTACCGGCGAAACCAACACCGACGACCTGTCCCCTGCTCCTGATGCCTGGTCCCGTCCAGACATCCCGCTGCACGCCCTGGCCATGCTGAAAATGGCCCGTGACGGCATCGTGCCGGACGAGCAAGGCGTCACCGGTCCGATGAAGCAGATCGAAGAAATGCGCAACGCCGGCTTCCCGATCGCCTACGTGGGCGACGTGGTCGGTACCGGTTCTTCGCGTAAATCGGCCACCAACTCCGTACTGTGGTTCTTCGGCGACGACGTTCCTTACGTGCCGAACAAGCGTGCCGGCGGTTTCTGCTTCGGCAACAAGATCGCACCGATTTTCTACAACACCATGGAAGACGCCGGCGCACTGCCGATCGAATTCGATGTGTCCGGCATGAACATGGGCGACGTGATCGACCTGTACCCGCATGCTGGCAAAGTCTGCAAGCACGGCTCCGACGAAGTCCTGACCACCTTCGAAATGAAGACCCCGGTCCTGTTGGACGAAGTACGTGCTGGCGGCCGTATCCCGCTGATCATCGGCCGTGGCCTGACCGAGAAGGCGCGTGCCGAGCTGGGCCTGCCACCTTCGGACCTGTTCAAGAAGCCAGAAGCTCCTGTTGAAAGCACCAAGGGTTTCACCCTGGCGCAGAAAATGGTCGGCAAGGCTTGCGGCGTGACCGGCGTTCGTCCGGGCACCTACTGCGAACCGAAGATGACCACCGTGGGTTCCCAGGACACCACCGGTCCTATGACCCGTGACGAACTGAAAGACCTGGCGTGCCTGGGCTTCTCGACCGATCTGGTGATGCAGTCCTTCTGCCACACCGCGGCTTACCCTAAGCCGATCGACGTGAACACCCACCACACCCTGCCTGACTTCATCATGACCCGCGGCGGCGTTTCCCTGCGTCCGGGCGACGGCATCATCCACTCGTGGCTGAACCGCATGCTGCTGCCGGACACCGTCGGCACCGGTGGTGACTCCCACACCCGTTTCCCGATCGGCATCTCGTTCCCGGCCGGCTCCGGTCTGGTTGCGTTCGCCGCAGCTACTGGCGTCATGCCGCTGGACATGCCTGAGTCGGTTCTGGTTCGCTTCAAAGGCGAGCTGCAACCAGGCGTCACCCTGCGTGACCTGGTTCACGCCATTCCTTACTACGCGATCCAGGCTGGCCTGCTGACCGTAGAGAAGAAAGGCAAGAAAAACGCCTTCTCCGGTCGCATCCTGGAGATCGAAGGTCTGCCTAAGCTGACCGTAGAGCAAGCGTTCGAACTGTCCGACGCCTCGGCTGAACGTTCGGCTGCCGGTTGCACCATCCAGTTGTCCAAAGAGTCGATTGCCGAATACCTGCAGTCCAACATCACCCTGCTGCGCTGGATGATCGGCGAAGGCTACGGCGATGCTCGTACTCTGGAACGTCGCGCTCAAGCAATGGAAGCCTGGCTGGCCAACCCTGAGCTGATGGTAGCGGACAAAGACGCTGAATACGCTGAAATCATCGAGATCGACCTGGCCGACATCAAAGAGCCTGTGCTCTGCGCGCCGAACGACCCGGACGATGCTCGCCTGCTCTCCAGCGTTGCTGGCGAGAAGATCGACGAAGTGTTCATCGGTTCGTGCATGACCAACATCGGTCACTTCCGCGCTGCCGGTAAGTTGCTGGAACAGGTCAAGGGTCAGCTGCCAACCCGTCTGTGGCTGTCGCCGCCGACCAAGATGGACGCTCACCAGCTGACCGAAGAAGGCTACTACGGCATCTACGGCAAGGCCGGCGCTCGCATGGAAATGCCAGGTTGCTCGCTGTGCATGGGTAACCAGGCACGTGTAGAAGCCAACTCCACCGTGGTGTCGACTTCGACCCGTAACTTCCCGAACCGTCTGGGTGACGGCGCGAACGTCTACCTGGCTTCGGCCGAGCTGGCGTCCGTGGCTTCCATCCTGGGTCGCCTGCCGACCGTCGAGGAGTACATGGAATACGCTGGCAAGATCGACAGCATGGCGGCCGATATCTACCGCTACCTGTCCTTCGACCAGATCGCCGAGTTCCGTGAAGCTGCTGCGAACGCCAACATCCCGGTCGTTCAAGCCTAACGTAGCAACGCAATGAAAAACGCCGCCCATCGTGAGATGAGCGGCGTTTTTTTATGCCTGAAAATTCGCCAGTGAAGTGAGCGCTTTTTGTGGCGAGGGGGCTTGCCCCCGTTCGGCTGCGTAGCAGTCGTAAATTCGGTAAACACTGTTTAGTCATGAAAATACTGGGGCCGCTGCGCGACCCAACGGGGGCAAGCCCCCTCGCCACACAAACCCTCCCACCGATTATGTGTTCCTTTTGAGCGCTTGCTGCACCGCTCCATCCACACTCAACCCACTCAGCACCGCCCCGTTTGCCTCCACCTCCGGCAACGCTGCCAACACTGACTGCGCTTGATCCTTAAGCCGCGCCAGCATCAACCGCTTGCCTTCCTGATGTACCCGCTCAAAAAACTCCTGCAATGCCTCGATGCTGGTGCCATCCAGGTCGGGGGACTCCTCAAGGCTGAGAATGACCGTATGAATCGGCGTTGGCGAATGCCGGATCAAGCGCAAGGCCCCACCAAGAATCCGCTCGACATTGGCAAAGAACAACGCTTCTCCCGGCCGCACAATCAATACGCCAGGCACTGTTCGCGCCGTCGGATGGCGTTGCACGTCGACAAAATCGTGACCGCCATCAATGCGCCCGAGTATCTGGATATCCGCCGCCGACAGCTGCTTGAGCATCAGCAACACACTGATCGCCACCGCCACCAGCAAGCCGTCCAGCACTCCGAGCATCAGGACCGCACCCACAGCGCAGATCACCAACAAACGGTCACGGCGCCAAATGAAATAACGTCCCAATGGTTGCAGGCTCAAGCCACGGCCCAGCGCATGAATGACGATAGCCGCCAAAATCGGTTCGGGCGTCAGCGCGATGTAAGGCAGCACCGTCAACACGATCACCAATACAACGAACGCCGCCACGAGGCCTGCCAGGCGCGAAGTTGCACCGGCGGCTTCATTTGCCGATGTTGCCGAATAGCCTGCCCCCGCCGGCATCCCGTGGAACAGGCCAGACAGCAGATTGGACGCGCCGAGGACCAGCAAATCACGGTTCGACTTGACGCGATCACCATGCTTTAACGCATAGGAGCTGATCGAACCATAAGACTCCGCGTACAGGATCATCACCATGGCGAACGCCAATTCTCCCAATCGCAACCAGTCGGAAAACGGCAGCACCGGCAGTCTTGGCACCTCAAGGCCCAGGTCGATCACGCCGATCAGCTTTACGCCGTAGGCCGGCAGCTCCAGCCACTGGCCCGCCGCAATGCCAATCACCACCACCAACAATCCGCCCGGCAAACGCCGAAGCCGCCCAAACAGCCACAACAAAGCCAATGCCACTGCGCCGACAGACGCAGCCACCCAATTCCATTGCGGCAATTGTTCAAGCAACTGCGGCAGAAACCGCACCAGATTGGCATCGCTCAGATGCACCCCGACCACGCTGGCGACCTGTTTGAGAATGATGGTCAGAGCCAGACCAAAGGCAAACCCGCGCAACACCGGCTTGGCAATAAACGACGTCACGCTGCCGAGCTTGAACAGCCCGGCCAGCAAAAAGAAAAGGCCGGTCATCAGCACCAGTCCGATAGCCAGCGTCGAGCGAAGCGCAGGGTCGCCATTGGCCAACGTCGCAGTGGCCGCCGCGAGCACCGCAGCGGACGACGAAGTCGCCGAGACAATCGCAAAACGGCTGGTGCCGAGCAGGCCATAACACAGCAACCCGGCAAACAAGGCGATCACCCCGGCCTGAGGCGCCAGTGCGGCGATGCTTGAATAAGCCACCGCTTCGGGCAACAACAGGCCGGCAATCGACAACCCGGCCAGCAGGTCCTGCCAACGATTGGGTCGCTCGGTGGAATGGGAAGTTGAAGCGCTGGCCAATCCGGTGTCTCCAGGCGAAAAAAAACCGCTGCACGTATCACGTGCAGCGGCCACTGTAGCTGAAAATCAAAAGATCGCAGCCTGCGGCAGCTCCTACGGATGATTCGATCCTGTAGGAGCTGCCGCAGGCTGCGATCTCTTGACCTTTAAATCAGGCGGTCAGCGAGTAGATCAACGCCGTGATTGCCACCAGGCCCACCGCCGTCACGAAGACGTTGGACGCCTGACCGCGATAACGCGCCATCGCCGGCACCTTGCGGATCGCGTACATCGGCATCAGGAACAGGATCGCCGCGATAATCGGGCCACCCAGTGTCTCGATCATGCCGAGGATGCTCGGATTCAGCGTGGCAATGATCCAGCACACCACCAGCATGAATGCCGCAGTCATGCGGTCCAGGGCCTTGGCCGACGGACGCTTGCCGCTCTTGACGATCAAGCCCTTGAGACCTTCACTGGCGCCGATGTAGTGCCCCAGGAACGACTTGGAAATGGCCACGAATGCAATCAACGGCGCCGCAAAGGCGATGGTCGGATTGCTGAAGTGGTTGGCCAGGTACGACAGGATCGACAGATTCTGGTCCTTCGCTTCAGCCAGTTGTGCCGGCGACAGGGTCAGCACGCAGCTGAAGACGAAGAAAAACACCATCACCACCATCAACAGGTGGGCGCGGGACAGGATTTGCGAGCTGCGCTCCTCGGCGTGTTCGCCATAACGACGCTTCTGGTCCACCGCGAACGCCGAAATGATCGGCGAGTGGTTGAACGAGAACACCATCACCGGAATGGCCAGCCACATGGTATGCAGCAACGCCGAAGGCGCAGGCACCTGGCTTGCAGTGGCGAGGATGCCGCCGTTCCAGTGCGGAACCAGGTACACCGCCAAAAACAGCAGCGCGACGATGAACGGATACACCATCAGGCTCATGGCCTTGACGATCATCTGCTCACCGCAACGCACCACCGCCAGCAGGCCGAGGATCAGCACCAGCGACAGCACGGCGCGCGGAGGTGGCGTGATGTGCAGTTGATGCTGCAGGAAACTGCCCACGGTATTGGTCAGTGCCACACTGTAGATCAGCAGGATCGGGAAAATAGCAAAGAAATACAGCAAGGTGATCAGGGCGCCAGCCTTGATCCCGAAATGCTCTTCCACCACTTCCGTGATGTCCGCACCTTCACGTCCGGACAGGACGAAGCGGGTCAGGCCGCGGTGGGCGTAGAACGTCATCGGAAACGCCAGCAACGCCAGGACCAGCAGCGGCCAGAATCCGCCCAGCCCTGCGTTGATCGGCAAAAACAGCGTGCCCGCACCAATTGCAGTGCCAAACAGGCCCAGCATCCAGGTGGTGTCTTGACGATTCCAGCTCGAAAGCGTTGTTGGTGTCGCTGCTACATAGCGTTTGTTGACGCTATTGGCCTGATCATTCATCCGGTGGGATCTCCACATTCCGGTCACTTGCCACTCGACCACAACGCGTCGGAATACCCGACAGGCAGCGCCCTGGTCGAAACAGGGGCGCGATTCTGGAGGATTAGTGAACAGAAGCAAAGAGTTAGGTGAGGAACGGTGGTGCCAGATTGGTAAAAATCTCCTCTGTAGGAGCGAGCTTGCTCGCGATTGATCCGAAGGCTACACCGGCCTGCTGCAAGTGCGCGTCATCGGTTACGACCACCGCGAGCAAACTCGCTCCTACAGGGTGTTTCGCGAGCACTTCATCGCCAAACAGCATCCGCAACTTGATAAAGGTCCATCGACATGTATTTTGAATGAACCTGCATGCCTTTCGGAGTTGCCCATGCCACTGGTTCGCATCGACATCAAGAAACACCAGGACCCCACACACGCCAAACGCGTCGGCCAACTGATCTACGCCGCGATGCGCAGCACCATTGGTGTGCCAGAGAACGACAACTTCCAGATCCTCAACGAGCACGATGAACAGCATTTCATTTTTGATCCCGGCTACCTGGGCATCCCGCGCTCCGATGGTCTGATTGTGATCCAGATCACCCTGAGCGAAGGCCGCACGGTCGAGCAGAAAAAACTGCTCTACAAGACCATCGCCGAGAGCCTTGAGTCCGAGCTGGCGGTGCGCCTGGAGGATGTGTTCATCAACCTGGTGGAAGTGAAAAAAGAGAATTGGTCGTTTGGCCACGGCATCGCCCAGTACGCCCTCTGAATTAAACCTTTGATAGCTGTGAGTTCTCAATGCCTCGAGTTTCCCGCAAGCAAGCCGACCTCAACCGCGAAACCATCGTTGAGGCCGCAACGAAATTGTTTCGCGAACGTGGCTTGCACGGGATCAGCGTCGTCGATGTGATGGCCGCTGCCGGTCTGACCCATGGCGGCTTTTATGGGCACTTCGAATCCAGGGAGGCGTTGGCGACGGAAGCCAGCGGTCGCGCATTTGAAGAATCCGGGGCTCGCTGGAAAGAACGAATTGCAGCGGCCGACAGTAACGCCGCCGCACGCCGCGCCTTGATCGAACCGTACCTCTCCACTGCCAGCCGTGATAACCCGGGTGACAGTTGCCCAGTGGTGGCCTTCGCCGGTGACATGTGCCACGAAGCTGCAGACAGTCCCTTGCGTCAAACCTTCATGGTCGGACTGAACCGGCTGCTCGACAACTTTGGCAGCCTGATGGATTCCCCCGATGCCCCGCTCAAGCGACAACAGGCGCTGGTGCAATATTCGCTGATGGTTGGCGCACTGATCCTGGCCCGGGCAACCCGCGGCGATGCGCTGTCGGAGGAGCTCCTGGCGGCCGCAACACGTTTTCTCATAGAGGAGCAGACCTAGCTCAGTGATAATTCGCCTCAAATAGAAATTCCTCGCAAGCTGCGCCAGCTCCTACACTCAAAAGTGAGGCTTGCTGATGACAGGTTTTGGTCAATACCAAAACACCGCGCAGCCAGCCTTCAAATTGACGTTCGAGCCAACTTTTCGATGCCCTAAGGAGCCAAGCATGCCCGCAACCGTTCTGGTACTGGTTGAAACCATCAATGACTACTTGCCCATCCTCGAACATCAGGGCTTTCACCTGATCCTGGCCCCCACACCCGCCGAGCGCGCCGAAGCCATCAGCCGGCATGCCGGTCAGATCGACGCCGTACTGACCCGCGGGCCATTAGGCTTGTATGCCGATGAAATTGCGGCACTGCCCAATCTCAAGATTATCTGCGTGATTGGCGCCGGGTATGAGCACGTCGACCTGCAAGCGGCTGCCAGCCGGGGAATCAGCGTCACCAACGGCGCCGGGGTCAACGCGTCTTCCGTCGCCGACCACGCCATGGCGCTGCTGCTGTCGCTGGTGCGCGATGTGCCGCGCTGCGATATCGCTGTGCGTCGCGGTGAATGGCCGAAAATCATGCGCCCTTCCCTCGCCGGCAAGCGTCTGGGCATCCTCGGCCTGGGCGCGGTCGGCATGGCCATCGCCAAACGCGCGGCCGCTGGATTCGACATGAGTGTGTGCTATCACAACCGCCAGCATCGCAGCGACGTGCCCTATACCTTCTGCTCGACCCCGACCGAGCTGGCACGCGCCTCGGATTTCCTGATCGTCGCCACGCCCGGAGGCCTTGGTACCAAACACCTGATCAACCGCCAGGTGCTCGATGCCCTGGGTCCGAACGGATTTATCGTCAACATCGCCCGGGCCAGCGTGATTGTGACCGCCGACCTGATCACCGCCCTGGAGCAGCGCAGGATCGCCGGCGCCGCGCTGGACGTATTCGATGAAGAGCCCCAAGTGCCGGATGCCCTGAAAACCCTGACCAACGTGATTCTCACGCCACACGTCGCCGGATTGTCCCCGGAGGCCACGCAAGCGACTGTCGAACTGGTGGGCAAGAACCTCACGGCATTTTTCGCCGGTCAACCGGTTTTGACCCCGATCGAAATGCCAATCAGCGTCGGTAGCGCCGTTATGTAGGACAATTCAAACGTGTGTATCAAAAGCAATGATTGGCCGGCAACACGCTCACCAATAAGAGCTGTTGCCGGTTGTGGCTGGGGGGTATGCGCATTAGATTAGCCAATAGTTTCAGGCCTCCAGAATAAGCAGAAGGGATAAGCATGACGCTTACTGACCAGTCCACCCGTATCCGCACCGGCGAAGAGCTCGATGCCAGCCTGATCGATCCATACCTCAAGGCCCATATTCCGGGCTTGAGCGGTTTGCCGACGATCAGCCAGTTCCCGGGCGGTGCGTCGAACCTCACCTATTTGCTGGAATACCCCGAGCAGGAATTCGTCCTGCGTCGCCCGCCTTTCGGCCACAAGGCAAAATCCGCCCATGACATGGGCCGTGAATTTCGCATCCTCAATCAATTGCGCGACGGTTTTCCGTATTGCCCGAAAGCCTACGTGCACTGCACCGACGAATCGGTGATCGGTGCCGAGTTCTACGTGATGGAACGGGTCAATGGCATCATCCTGCGCTCCGAACTGCCACCGGAACTGGGGCTGGACTCGGAGAAAACCGAAGCCCTGTGCAAGAGTTTCATCGACAAGTTCGTCGAACTGCATCAGGTCGACTACAACGCCTATGGTCTGGGCGACCTCGGCAAGCCCGAAGGCTATGTCGCCCGGCAGATCAAGGGCTGGAGTGATCGGTACGAAAAAGCCATCACCCCGGACGCTCCGCACTGGGAAGCGGTCAAGGCCTGGTTGAACGACAAGATGCCGGCTGATCACCCGACCTCCAGTATCGTGCACAACGACTACCGCTTCGACAACGTCATCCTCGACCCGAACAACCCGATGCAGATCATCGGCGTGCTCGACTGGGAACTGACGACCCTGGGCGACCCGCTGATGGACCTGGGCAACACCCTCGCCTACTGGATCGAAGCCGACGACCCGGCGCCGGTACAACTGATGCGCCGCCAGCCAAGCCATGCCCCGGGCATGCTGACCCGCCGCGAATTTGTCGATTACTACGCCCAGCGGTCCGGCATCCAGATCGACAATTTCGACTTCTACTACACCTACGGTCTGTTCCGCCTGGCCGGCATCGTGCAGCAGATCTACTACCGCTTCTACCACGGCCAGACCCAGGACAAACGCTTCGCGCAGTTCATTCACATGAACAAACTGCTGGAGCAGATGAGCTTGCAGGTCATCCAGAAATCCAGCCTCTGACCGTAACTCTATCGCATTACTCACCATCCCCCTGTAGGAGCGAGCCTGCTCGCGAAGGTCGATAACGATAACGCTCGCTCATTGACCAACACAGCAAGCCCGCCCCCAACTGTACTGCGTTAACCGCAACCCGGCATTTGAATCGATAACAAGACCTTTATAAGGGAACCCCATGTCCAAGACTCAGTTGTTCGACCTCGACGGCAAGATCGCTTTCGTCTCCGGCGCCAGCCGCGGCATCGGTGAAGCCATCGCCAAACTACTGGCCCAGCAAGGCGCACACGTCATCGTTTCGAGCCGCAAGCTCGAGGGTTGCCAGCACGTAGCCGACGCGATCATCGCCGCCGGCGGCAAAGCCACTGCCATCGCTTGCCACATCGGTGAGATGGAGCAGATCAGCCAGGTCTTTGCCGGCATCAAGGAACAGTTCGGGCGTTTGGACATCCTGGTCAACAACGCAGCCACCAACCCACAATTCTGCAACGTGCTGGACACCGACCTCAGCGCCTTCCAGAAAACCGTCGACGTGAACATTCGCGGCTACTTCTTCATGTCGGTCGAAGCCGGCAAGCTCATGCGTGAAAACGGCGGCGGCAGCATCATCAACGTCGCGTCGATCAACGGCGTGTCGCCAGGAATCTTCCAGGGCATCTACTCGGTGACCAAGGCCGCCGTCATCAACATGACCAAAGTCTTCGCCAAGGAGTGCGCGCAGTTCGGGATTCGCTGCAATGCCTTGCTGCCGGGGCTGACCGATACCAAGTTTGCATCGGCGCTGGTGAAGAATGAGGCGATCCTCAACACCGCATTGCAGCAGATTCCGCTCAAACGCGTGGCGGACCCGAGTGAAATGGCGGGAGCGGTGTTGTATCTGGCCAGCGACGCGTCCAGCTACACCACTGGTGTTTCGCTGAATGTCGATGGCGGTTTCCTGTCCTGATGGACTGACCCACCACAAATCCCCGCAGGAGCGAGCTTGCTCGCGATGGCAGTATCAGATTCAACGTTGATGTCGACTGATACCCCACCATCGCGGGCAAGTTCGCTCCTACAGAAGCCGTGCGTCAGGCTTACTGCGTGACACACCGTGTAGTCGTGGTCATTCTTGTCACCTCGCCGTTTTCGCCCCGCACATCACCCAGGACATCGGTCTTATCCTGGGTTTCACAGGTGCGCTCAGGCGGTGGAAGAGGGGGTGGAGGTGGCGGTGGGCTGGAGCAGCCAGCGAGAATTGCCGCACAGAAAACCAGCGACAGCGGTGTACAGACGCGTTTCCCAAGCGTTTTCATAGGTCGACCCGCGATAAGTGAAAAGACACTTTTTTGTGACAACAGAACCTGCGCGTAAAATCCACAGGGCTGTCACAAAAAAATTATTTTTCCATTATTTATGGCCGGTTCAATGACCAACGCGGGCAAATACTGACAGTTCTTACATCACTTCATCGGAACGGTGCAGGCTGGTGCTCTCGAGTTCGTAGCGCAGTTCCTCAATCAAGGCAGCGACGGACTCGGCTGACTGCAGGGTCGCCACGTTCAAGCCACTGACCACCAGATCCACTTGGCCCGAGACCGGGTGATAGAGCTTCACGGTCAAGGAATGGTCACCAGTGACGCTGCACTCACAGGCCAACGGCGAAAAACTCTGTTCAATCAGCATCCTTAGCTGCGCCAACGTGATCATCGGGAGGGGTCCTGGTCACAAGAGACTTCATGCTGCTGATTCATAGGGCTGTTCCTTTGGCGGTTTCGAAAGGGACACGTCGGGTATCCGAAGAGACCTGTCGCACTCTTCCAGCCTAGAAACGACCGCACCGGCTCAACACATGAATTTGCACCCCGCACCCTGGTGCATTTGCACCTTTACCGTTGCCCCCTGGAGCGCCATTCACCGGAGAACAAACCGCGTTCCCGGGACCAGACAATCGCCTCGCTGCGGCTGTGTACATCGAGTTTGGAATACACCGTCGCCACGTGATTGCGCACGGTGTTGGGCGCCAGTTTCAGGCGCGCAGCGATTTCCTTGTCGGCCAGGCCTTCGCAGATCAGGCCCAGGACATCGCGCTCGCGGGCTGTAAGATCAGCGAACGACACGCTGGGCAATTTCGGCGAGTTGACGCGCTTCACATTGGCCAGTTTTTCAATCAGCGTGCGACTGAACCACGAGGCGTCTTTCATCACTTCTTCGATGGCCGACACCAGCTCAATCTCGGTGCGCTTACGCTCGGTGATGTCCATCAACACCAGCAGGAAGCAAGGATTGTCCTCAATGTTCACGGTGTCAGCCGAGACTGCGCAATCGATCGACCCAGCGTCTTTCTTGCGCAGGCGCACGTCGATGCGATCCAGGCGACCGGTTTTCTCCAGCGCTGCGAACAACCGTGAGCGGGCCGACTTATCGTCGATGAAATCAATCTGCGCAATGCTGACCCCGATCACCTCTTCACTCGAATAACCCAGCGTGTCGAGAAACGCTTCATTGACGTCCAGCACCAGCTGGTCAGCCGCGCCGCACAGCAAAATCGGTACCGGAGACAAACGAAACGCCTTTGCAAAACGCTCCTCACTTTGACGCAAGGCCACTTCGGCCTTGTGTCGCGGCTCCATGTCGACGAAGGAAAACAGCATGCAAGGCTCATCGTTGAGCTCCAGCGGCTGGCCGGCGACGATCACCTGTTTGCTACCCCCGTCCGGTAACCGCAGCTCGGCCTGCATCTGCGGGATGGTCACCCCTTCGCGCAGTCGCTGCTTGGCCAGCTCCTTGTTGGAGGCCTGTTCCAGTACGTCCAGTTCATAGGTTGAGGCACCGATCACCTGATCGCGGGCGTACCCGGTCATTTCCAGAAAGCCGGGATTGACTTTGATATAGCGTAAATCACTGAGGCGACAGATCACTGCTGGCGCAGGGTTCGCGGCGAATGTCTTTTCGAAGCGCTGTTCGGCGCTGGCCCATTCGGTAACGTCATCCATGATCAACACCAATGAGTCCGGCTCGCCTTGACTGTCCGCCAACACCAGGCTGCGGACGCGGTGAACCCAGACGCGTTGTTCTTCATCGCCCGTCAACGCCACTTCCACCAGCACGTCGCTGAACGTCTCACCACGGGCAACACGATTGATCGGATAGCTATCGACCGGCACCCGGTGATTGTTGCGATAACGAAGGCCGAAGCGCTTGGCGTAGGCCTTGGCATTGGGACCAAGATCGCTGACGTGCGAGACGCCGTGCATGACCAAAGCGGCTTCATTGGCCCAGCGGATAGTCTGGTCGGGGTCAAGCAGGATCACACCGTCGGACAGTCCGGCGATAATCTGCTGCAACTGGCGACGGTTGGTTTCGGTGGTCAAAACGTCCTGGCTCATTGCGGCTCCACAGTGTTGTGCTCCCTTGTGAAGACTACGACCGCAGGTGTTTATGATCGTGCGAAGAACCTTTGCAGGCGCCGGCTTGCCGGCGAAGGCGGCCTTGAATATTGCGTCAAGCTCAGGGGCCTCTTCGCTGGCAAGCCAGCTCCTACGAAGAGCAGGATTCTCCTGATCGCCAGATACCCTGTAGGAGCCGGCTTGCCGGCGAAGGCGGCCTTGAGTTTTACATCAATTTCGCCGGCCTCTTCGCTGGCAAGCCAGCGCCTACAGGTACAGCGTTTACCCGGCGTCCTGCAGGACGAGTTCGCGTAAGGTATCGAGGAACAACTTAAGCACCGGCGAGTCATCGTCTGCGCGGTACGTGGCGTACAACGGCACTTCCGGCATTGCCGGGGTCAGGCGTCGAAACACCAGTCCGGCCGGTGCCAATTGCTCGATGGACGCCGGCAACAACGCCACGCCGAAACCGGCCCGGACCAGACTCAGCAGCGTTTGCACCTCGATCACTTGCTGGCGGATCTGCGGCGTAAACCCGGCCTGGATACAGCACTGAAACAGAAAATCGGCGAACCGCGACTGCTTCAGCTCCAGCGCCACAAAGGGTTCCCGGGCCAGGTCCGATGGCGCCAGGGTTTCCCGTGTTGCCAGCGGATGATCGGCCGGCATGACCACTCGGATCGGCTCGTAGATCAACAGTTCGTTACGCAACTGCGGATCGTCGTAACCAACCCGAAACACACAGGCATCGATGCGCTTCTCCTTCAACGCCTTGACCTGCGCCGCCGGGGTCATTTCATGCAGACGCCAGTTGACGTGGGGATAACGCTCGCGGAACAGGTGCAAAGCCCGGGGCAGCACACCGACCATCACCGAGCTGATCATGCCGATTTCCAGCTCGCCCAACTGGCCACGGCCGGTCTGGCGGGTGAGGTCCAAGGCGCGGTTGAGCTGTTCGAACACCAGCGGCGCCTGTTCCTTGAGCATCTGCCCGGCAGCGGTCAACTCAACCCGGTGATGACTGCGTTCGAACAGCGGTGTTCCCAGTTCCTCCTCCAGCAGACGAATCTGCTGACTCAGTGGTGGTTGGCAAATGTGCAACCGGGTGGCGGCGCGGCCAAAATGCAGCTCTTCGGCCAGCGCCATGAAGTAACGCAGCAAGCGCAAGTCCATACCCGGTTATCCCAAAATCAATGGTGTCGAGCGCTGGCGCACCCCGGTCAGGCTGAACAACGCGTTGGCAATGGCCGGGGCCACCGAAGGGCTGCCCAGTTCGCCAACACCACCCGGTTTAGTCGGTTCGCCGTCGACGACCAGAATGTCCACTAATGGCATGTCCGACATGCGCGGCACCCGATAATCGTGGAAATTACTCTGCACCACCCTGCCCTGTTTGATGTCCATTTGATCGAACAACGCGTGGCCGAGCCCCCACATCAAGCCTCCGTAGATTTGCTCTTCGACGCCACCGGGCGACACCGCGAGGCCGCAATCGACAACGCAGGTGAGCTTGTCGACCTTGATCGCGCCGTCCTTCTTCGACAGGCGCGCGACCACTGCGATGAAACTGGTGTAACCCTGATTGGTGGCGATCCCCAGCGATGTCCCCTCCGGTAATGGCTTACCCCAACCGGCGCGTTCGGCGGCGCTTTTCAGCACCGCGACATGCCTTGGCCGGTCTTGCATGTGGGCCAGGCGAAAGGCCAACGGATCCTGCCCTGCGCCATGGGCCAGTTCATCCATGAAGCTTTCCACGGCGAACACGTTGGGAATGAAACTCACCGAGCGATACCAGCCGCTGGGCACGTCGCTTTCGTGTTTGACCCAGACCAGGTCCAGGTTCGCCGGGCGATAGGCAAAATCCCAGGCGGTGATGGCTTCGGTGGTGCTGTAATCCATCTTGTCCGGGCGCTCGAAGTAGCCCGGTTCCCATTGTTCCGGTGAGGCTGGCGACACCGCGTTGAGCTGGAGTGCGGTCAAACGTCCCTGCGCATCCAGCGCCCCTTTCGCCCGGTGCAATGTGGCCGGGTGCATAAACAATGAGCGCATTTCATCTTCGCGGCTGTTCATCAACTTCACCGGCACCTTGGCCTGTTGCGCCAGGTAGGCCACTTCAAACAGCCAATACTTGGCTTCCCGCGCACCGAAGCTGCCACCGGACACCAGCTCGTTGATGGTGACCTTGTCCTTGGCGAGCTTGCACACGACGTGCGCAGCTTCCAGCGCCGATGACGGCACCTGCACCCCGCCCCAGTAGGTGATGGCGTTGTCCTTGACCTGCGCAGTGATGCAGATCGGTTCCAGCGGGTTCTGCACTTTGTACGGCATGCGGTAATCGGCTTCGAGCAGCTTCGCGGCGACCGGCCATTGCGCACTCACATCTCCCGCAGCCATGGCAGAGACCCGTTGCGCGCCTTTGTCGCTCAGCGCTGCCGTTTGGGCCTTGACCAGTTCATCGCTGTCGAAACCGGCCAAGGGGGAATCGCTCCATTGCACCTTCAGCAGTGCCCGGCCCTGATGCGCGGCCCAATAGTTGTCGGCCAGCACCGAGACGCCTTCCAGGTTGCCGCCGAGCACATCCGGCCGCCCCGGCACCACAATCACCTTGCGTACACCCGGTACTTGCAGCGTCGCGGCCGAGTCCACCGACAGCACTTTAGCGCCCACCACCGGTGTGCGCTGGATGACCGCCACCAGCATGTCCGGCAACACTACGTCGATGCTGTACTGAAAGCGTCCGCAGACCTTGGCCTGGGCATCGCGTTTGTGCCGCAGTTTGCCGATGTATTTGAACTGCGACGGATCCTTGAGCGTGACCTTGGCGGGCGCAGGCAGATGCGCAGCAACGTCGACCAGTTCGCCATAACCCAGGCTGCGCTTGCTCGCGGCATGAACGACGCGGCCCTCCTCGGTCATGCAGCTCTCAGGACTGACTTTCCACTGTTTGGCAGCCGCCGTGATCAACAACGCTCGCGCCGTGGCGCCGGCCATGCGCAGGCGGTCGTACTCCAGCGAAACGCTGGTGCTGCCGCCGGTGGAAAAAACTTTCCAGATCGGGTGAATGTAAGTTTCGAAAAACGGATCTTCGGGCGAGATCACCTGCACTGTCATCGGGTTCACGTCCAGCTCCTCGGCCACGCAGGCGGCCAAGGCCGTATGCGTTCCGGTGCCGGAATCGTGCTTGTGCACCACCAGTTTCACGGTGCCGTCCGGCAGGATCCGCACCCAGGCGTTGGGTTCGAACTCGCCAGCCGGCGCCGGGGCTTTCGGGTCGGTCGCAGCAAGGCTCGAAGGCAGGTAAAACGCAATGGCCAACCCGCAAGCAAGGGTCGCGCTTTGCTTGAGAAAACCGCGTCGCGAAAGATCCATCGAGGAGATCGTCATCACGCCTCCTTCGGCGCGGAAGCCGCGCGCTTGATCGCTTTGTTGATGCGCCCGTAAGTGCCGCAACGGCATACGTTGCCGGACATGGCATTGCGGATCGAATCGTCGGTGACCGCCGCGCCGGTATTGAGCAGCGCAGCGGCGGACATGATCTGACCGGATTGACAGTAACCGCATTGCGGGACATCTTCGGCAACCCAGGCCAGTTGCAGCGGGTGCTGTTCGGTCGGCGACAAACCTTCGATGGTGGTGATGCTGTGCCCCGCCACGGCGGCGAGCGGCAGCTGGCAGGAACGCACCGCGACACCATCCAGGTGCACGGTGCAGGCGCCGCACAGGCCCATGCCGCAACCGAACTTGGTGCCGGTGAGTTTCAAGTGGTCACGCAACACCCATAACAAGGGCATGGAGGGCGATGTCTCTACCAGCTCGTGTCGTTCGCCGTTTACCGTGAATTCGATCATTGTCAGGCTCCAAGAGAGCGGCCCGTCTTTGTGCAGGCCTGGTGATCGGATTATTGGAAGCCTTGTGAAAACGGGGCCAGCGACGATTTCTGCCATCCTGTGTAAGTAGGACTAACAGCATGTACAAGCGATACCCGTCGGTGCAGTCCATGAATGCGTTTATCCAGGCGGCGCGCAGCGGCAGTTTCTCCAGCGCGGCGCGCAAGCTGGACCTGACCCACAGCGCCATCAGCCAGCAGATTCGCTCGCTGGAAGAATTCATCGGCCAGCCGTTGTTTGTGCGTGAAGGCGGCGGCAGCAACCTGACCGACGCCGGGCAGTTGTTCGCCAGTGTGCTGTCCGACGGCCTGGCGCAGATCGACCGGGCGCTGTCTTCGGTGAGGAATCGCAGCGTGGCGCAACGCCTGACCCTGGATGTCGACAGTGAGCTGGCCCAGAGCTGGCTCAACCCGCGCTTGCCGCAATTGCTGGATCTGCTGCCTGACCACGAGGTGGTGCTGTTATCGATGCCACGCTCCGACCGCAGCGCGTTCGAACGCGTGGACCTGGCTTTGCGCTACGGATATGGCGACTGGGAAGACTGCGAGATGACGCAGATCTGCGGGGATCGGGTGATGGCGGTGGCCTCACCTGCGCTGCTGGAACGTTATGGTTTACAGTTGCCGCTGAGTCCGGTTCAGATCCTTGAATTACCGTTGCTGGGTTATACGCGACGATCGTGGATTCCGTGGCTGGATGCGGCAGGCATGGAGCCCACCGAACCGCCGGCGCGGGTGGTGTTTGACAACGCGGCCAATCTGATCGCGGCTGCCGAAGCCGGGGTCGGTGCAGGACTGGTGCGTGGCTTGTTGGCGGCAGATGCGCTGCGCAGTGGGCGGTTGCTGGCGTTGAACAATGCGAAGATTGCGGCGCATTACAACCTGTATGCGGTGTGGCCACCGGGTCAGGCCGAGCGGGTGGCGCCGGTGGTTGCAGCGGTCAAGCAGTTGGCTTTGCATACACAATCCTGACGCCATCGCTGGCAAGCCAGCGCCTACAGGGTTTTGTGGTGTGTAACAGATTGGGTTAACACCATCGATCACTGTGGGAGCTGGCTTGCCAGCGATGAGGCCCGCCCAGCCAACACAAAGCCATATCGAACACATATCAACCCCTCGCCCAATTAATATTGTACGAACCTCACACCCCCTTCCAATACTTCCCCCCAAGCAGCCAGCGTCCCGAGCCGGATGCGACCAGGCGAGGGAATGCGTGATTCTTTGCGCATAGAAATGGCCGATTGCCCGGGACGTGGCTGCTGCGAACCGCAAGGTTCCCTACCCCGCTATCAGGAGATCGACTTCAATGATCATCGATATCAGCTGCTATCCCACGGATCTCGTGGACCTCGCCTGGAGGCATGACGGAGACCCGTTCACCGGCGAGCGTCTGCTGGAGATGATGGATGGCCCGTACATGGTCAACGGCAAGCCTCGCCGCATCGACAAAGCCTTCATCCAGCCCCCGCAGGGCAACACCATCTACACCTGGACCGACGGCGACCTGACCGGTCGCGAGTCCATCGATGCCTACATGGCCTACACCCTGAAAATGGTTCAGACCTACCCGGACCGCTTCATCGGCTGCTTCGTCTACAACCCGCGCTGCGGCGTGGAAAACGGCGTCGAGGCTATCGAGCGCTACGTCAAGGAACACGGTTTCAAGATGGTGCAGATGCAAGCCAACATGCACGCCTACCGTCCCGACCGCGCGCTGGACTGGGTGCGCCCGTGCTTCGAAAAATGTGCCGAGCTGGGCATCCCGGTCAAGCTGCACACCGGCGACGGGCCGTACAGTATCCCGTCGGAATGGGTGCCGATGATCAAGGAATTCCCCAATGTCGATTTCATCATGGCCCACTTCGGGGTACAGACAGGTGGAGTCTATGTGTTCGAACCGATGCAATGGGCGATGGAACTGCCCAACGTCTACTGCGAATCGGGCTGGTGCCTGCAATCGCGGATCGTCGAGTTCGCCAAGGTCCTGCCGACGCACAAAATCCTGTTCGGCACCGACACTCCGCCGAACGAACCGGGCATGTGGCTGCGCCTGCTGGAAGTGCTGTGCCACGAACCGCCGCAGGGTTTGAACCTCGACGAGGACACCCTCGAAGAGTACCTGGGCAACAACACCGCACGAATGATCGGCCTCGAACCGACCCCGCCGCCACGCACGGTTTGCGAAGCAGAGGCGCAGCTCAAGCGCCCCGTCACCACGCAACTGGCCAGGAGCTGAACCGATGATTATCGACACCCATCTGCACCCTACCAACCTGGTCGACGAGGCCTGGCGCCACACCGGCGAACCGTTCACCGGCGAGCGCATGCTCAAGCTGATG
Organism: Pseudomonas sp. P1.8; assembly: GCF_001269805.1. Taxonomy (NCBI): domain Bacteria; kingdom Pseudomonadati; phylum Pseudomonadota; class Gammaproteobacteria; order Pseudomonadales; family Pseudomonadaceae; genus Pseudomonas; species Pseudomonas sp. P1.8. The sequence continues at coordinate 135,088 of NZ_LHVM01000013.1, read as the reverse complement.
GACGGCCCGTACATGATCAACGGCAAGCCACGCCGCATTGACATGGGCTTCATCCAGCCGCCACCGGGCAACACCGGCTATCGCGACGGCAACCGCCGGGGCCGTGAGGGCGTGCGTGACTACATGTCCTACGTTGCCGAACTCTGCGTGAAATACCCGGACCGCTTCATCGGCAACTTCAACTTCAACCCGCGCTGGGGACCGGAAAACGGTGCGGCGGAGCTGGAATTCCACATCAAGGAATACGGTTTCAAGATGCTCAAGCTGCACGCCAACATGCACGGCTATCGCCCGGACCGGGCGCTGGACTGGCTGCGCCCGGCGATGAAGGTCTGCGCCAAGTACAACATCGTGGTGCTGATCCACACCGGTGACGGCCCGTACACCATTCCGACGATGTTCTACCCGATCATCCGCGAGTTCCCGATGGTCAATTTCATCATCGGTCACTTCGGCATCCAGACCGGGGGCAACTACTCGTTCGAAGCGTTCTGGATGGCCATGGACACGCCGAACGTGTACTGCGAATCCGGCTGGTGCTTCCAGTCGCGGATCGTCGAGTTCGCCAAGGATTTGCCGCGCAACAAGATCGTGTTCGGCACCGACTCGCCGCCGAACGAACCGGGCATGTGGCTGCGAGAACTGGAGGTGTTGTGCTCACCGGCACCGCAAGGGCTGGGCATCGATGAGGATCACCTTGAGGACTACCTGGGCAACAACATCGCCCGGTTGTGCGGCATCGAACCGACACCGCCGCCCAAAGACCTGATCGAGGCGGACATTCGGCTGACCACGACGTACCTCTGACCCTCGACCTCTCTGTAGGAGCCGGCTTGCTGGCGATGGTGTGTCAGTCGAAATCGATGCAGCTGACACTCCATCGCCAGCAAGCCGGCTCCTACAGGTGCACAGCACTGCTTTTCACGAGGTGAAACCATGACCCTCTCCACGCTCGGCGACACCCAGGATTTTCACGATTTTCTCGATGCCTATCGCCGGCAGTACCCGGACGATGTGCTCACCGTCCAGCACTCCCTTTCAGCCGATCAGGACGTCACCGCCCTGGTCGATGCCCTCGCCACCCAGGGCCGCGATCCACTGCTGATCTGCGAAAAGGTCGGCCACTTCGGCGCGCCGGTGGTCACCAACCTGTTCGCCTCCCGCACCCGTATCGCCCGGATGTTTGGCGTTGCCCCGGCGCAACTGCACGAGACATTTCAACAGCGCGCCAACAACCCCATCGCCCCGCGCTACGTGGAAACCGGCCCGGTGCTTGATGAAATCTACGAAGGCGAAGCCGTGGACCTGGCGCTGCTGCCGATGCTCAAGCATTTCGACAGTGACCGCGGCCCGTACATCACCAACGCGATCATCATTGCCGAAGACCCGGTCACTGGCATCGCCAACATGAGCTACCACCGCTCGATGCGCCATGCCCGCCAGACCCTCGCCACCAGCCTGCATTCACGCGGTCACCTGTGGCGCATGCTGCAAACCGCTCGCGAACGCGGCGAAGAATTACGCGTGGCCATGGTGGTCGGCGCACATCCGCTGTTCATGCTCGCAGCGGCGGCGCGTTTGCCGTTCGGCAGTGATGAGCGAGCGGTGGCCGGGGGCTTGTTCGGCGCACCGCTGGAGCTGGTGAAAACTCCGCGTTATGGCATCGGTGTGCCGGCATCTGCGGAATTTGTCCTGGAGGGTGCGATTGACCCAGCGGCCTATGCCGAAGAAGGCCCGTTCGGGGAATTCAGCGGTTATTCCTCGGATCGCTCGACCAATAATGTGCTGCGGGTCGACACCCTGATGCGGCGCAAGGACGCCTGGCTGGTGGACGTGGTCGGCGGGCGCTACGCCGAGCACCTGACCCTGGCGCGGCTGCCGCGGGAAGCGGAAATGAGCGAAAAGCTCAAGGCACGCTTCCCCGCCGTCACCGCCGTGCATTACCCGAACTCCGGCACGCATTTTCACTGTTACGTGGCGCTGGACCAAAGCCGTGACGGGGAGGCGCGGCAGATCATGTTGGCCCTGCTCGGCTGGGACCCGTACCTGAAAACCGTGATCGCGGTGGACAGTGATATCGATATCAGCGACGACAGCCAGGTGTTGTGGGCGCTGGCCACGCATTTCCAGCCGCATCAGGACATCTTCGTCATCGACGGTTTGCCTGGCAGCCCACTGGACCCGTCGTCCTCGGTCAACGGCACCACCTCGCGCATGGGCCTGGACGCCACACGCGGCTCGGGATTCGACGGGATCAAGGCGCAACTGGACCAGGACGTAATCGAGCGTGCCCGCGATCTGCTCAAGAGCTATCTGCCATGAACCGCCAGCGCATGGTGGTCGGCATCAGCGGTGCGTCCGGTTTTATCTATGGCGTGCGCCTGCTGGAGTTGCTCGCCGAACTTGATATCGAAAGCCATCTGATCATCAGCCGTGCCGCGCTGCTGACCATGGCCCACGAAACCGATTACAAGCTGGCCGATGTCACCGCACTGGCCAGCCATTACCACCGCGCCGACGACGTGGCCGCCGGGATCGCCAGCGGTTCGTTCCGCTGCCTGGGCATGGTGGTCGCGCCGTGTTCCATGCGCACCCTGGCGGAAATCGCCACCGGCACTTCATCGGGCCTGATCGGTCGCGCCGCCGACGTCACGCTCAAAGAACGCCGCACGCTGGTATTGATGGCCCGGGAAACCCCGCTGACCCTCGCCCACCTGCGCAACATGACCGCTGTCACCGAGATGGGCGGGATCATCGCCCCGCCGGTGCCGGCCTTTTATGCCCGCCCCCAAGACCTTGCGCAAATGGTCGACCACAGCCTCGGCCGTGTCCTGGACCTGTTCGGCCTCGATGCCGGGACTGCGCAACGCTGGAGAGAACCCACAACCCCCTGTAGGAGCGGGCTTGCCCGCGATAGCGGTGGGTCAGGCAGCATCAAAGCCTGCTGATCCGCCCTCATCGCGAGCAAGCTTGCTCCTACAGTTGAGAGCACTCCGACCATTGAGTTTTTTAAGGAGCATCACATGAACACCCCATTCAACGCCCCAACCCCCAACACCAAAATCCCGGTGACCATCCTCACAGGCTTCCTCGGCGCCGGCAAAACCACCCTGCTCAACTACATCCTCAAGGAAAACCACGGGCGCAAGATCGCCGTGATCGAGAACGAATTCGGCGAAGTCGGCATTGACGGCGACCTGGTGCTCAGTTCCGAGACCGAAGAAATCTACGAAATGGTCAACGGCTGCGTGTGCTGCACCGCCGAAGTCCGTGAAGACCTGGTGCGCATTGTCCGCGAACTGGTGGCACGGCCGGTGCGGCTGGATCACATCCTGATCGAAACCAGCGGTCTGGCCGACCCGTACCCGGTGGCCCAGAGCTTCTTCATCAACGACCCGATTGCCGATGAAGTGGAACTGGACGCCATCGTCACCATGGTCGACGCCAAGCACATCGCCCAACACCTGGAAGACCTGCAACTGGATGGCGTGGACAACCAGGCGGTGGATCAGATCGTCTGCGCCGACCGCATCGTGATCAACAAGGTCGACCTGGTCAGCCCTGCCGACGTGGCGTCCCTGAGCGACAAGATCCGCGGGTTGAACGCCACGGCGGATCTGGTGACCTCCAGCTACGCCGAGATCGATCTGTCGAAGATCCTTGGCATCGGCGCCTTCGAGTCCACGCAAAAACTCATGGAGATCGGTGCCGAACACGATCACCACGCCGATGAGCATCACCACGACCATGACGACCTGGACCATGACCACGACCCAAGTGTGTCGTCGGTGGGCATCGCCGTGGATGGCGCGGTCAACCTGGGCGATTTCCATCGCTGGATCACCCAACTGCGCACCGAGCAGGCCGACAACCTGTACCGCATGAAAGGTGTGCTGGCGGTGGCCGATCAGGACCAGCGCTATGTACTGCAAGGTGTGCACAGCCTCGTTGAGTTTCGTGCCTCCACCTTGTGGGGCAACGAACCGCGCTCGAGCAAGATCGTGTTTATCGGCCGCGACCTGGACCGCGCGGCGCTGAACCAGGGTTTTGCCGCCTGCCTGGCAGGCTGAAAAAGGCATCGGAGCCGGTGGATGGCGGTTCCGGGCACATGAATGACTGATGCATCGGGCAACACACAACACCTGTAGGAGCTGGCTTGCCAGCGAAAGCGGACTGTCAGCCAACAAAGATGGCGACTGGTCGGCCGCCATCGCCAGCAAACCGGCTCCTACATGGGCGACAGCGCCCGGCATCAGAACGAATACCCCTCTCTACCGAATAACAACAGCAAGAGGTGTTTCCCCATGTCGTCAGCCACTACCCCTTCAAAACCCATCGTCACCCTCCATCCCGTCGACCAGGTGTTATCGGTGCGACAAATGCTCACCCTCGGCCTGCAACACATGGCCGTGTCGTACATCGGTGCCATCGCCGTGCCGTTGATTGTCGCCAGTGCATTGAAAATGTCCCAGGCCGATACCGTCGTCCTGATCAGCACCACGTTGTTCTGCTCCGGTATCGCCACACTCCTGCAAACCGTCGGCTTCTGGAAATTCGGTGTGCGTCTGCCGATTCTCCAGGGCGTGGCCTTCAGCAGCGTGGGCCCGGTGATTGCCATCGGCAGCAACCCCGAGGTCGGCTTTGCCGGGGTTTGCGGGGCGGTGATAGGCGCGGGGATTTTCACCATGCTCGCCGCGCCGTTCGTGGGGCGCTTGCGTCGGTTCTTTCCACCCGTGGTCACCGGATGCATCGTCACGGTGATTGGTTTGCAGCTGTTTCCAATTGCCTATGAGTGGGTGGGTGGCGGGCGTCATGCCGCCGATTTCGGTGCGCCGGCGTACCTCGCGGTCGCAGCGGTGGTGTTACTGACCATCCTGCTGGTCAACCGTTTTGGCAGCCCGATGTTGCGCAACATGGCGGTGCTGGTGGGCATGCTCGTCGGGGCCGGGCTCGCTTACGGGATGGGCATGGGCAGTTTTCACAGCGTGCAGGAGTCGCCGTGGCTGACCGTACCCTACCCGTTCTACTTTGGCTTGCCGACCTTCAGCCTGATCCCCATCGCCACCATGGTGGTGGTGATGATCGTGCAGATGGTCGAGTCCATGGGGTTGTTCGTGGCCATCGGCGACATCGTCGACAAACCGGTGGAAGAAAAACAAGTGATCAACGGCCTGCGCGCCAACGGTCTGGCCAGCACCATTGCCGGGATGTTCGCCGCGTTTCCGTTCATTGCCTTCATGGAGAACGTCGGGCTGGTGATCCTCACCGGCGTGCGCAGTCGCTGGGTGGTGGCTGTCAGCGGCTTGCTGATGTGCTCGGTGGCCCTGGTCCCGAAGGCCGGCGCAATCATTGCGGCGATGCCGACCGCGGCCCTTGGCGGTGCCGGGATCGCAATGTTTGGCGTGGTGGCCGCGGCAGGGATTCAGACCCTGGCCAAGGTCGACTACGAGCGCAATCGCTACAACGTGCTGATCGTCGGTTTCACCATTGCCGCCGCGTTGGTGCCGGTATTGGCACCGGCCTTGTTCAAGCAATTACCCGAGTGGTCGCAACCGTTCCTGCACAGCAGCGTGGTGATCGCCTGCCTGGTGTCGGTGTTGCTCAACGCCGCCCTCAACGGTGTCAGCGTGCCTGATGCCGCCGCCAGCAAATCCGCTTCCCATAGCCTCTGACTGGAGCCGCCCATGACTCAACTTCAAAACATCCTGATCAAAAAACCGGTGGCAGTGATGACCGGCCTGCGTGGCCCGCGTGCGCGGGCCGGTGCCGTGGACATCCGCATCGTCAACGGTCGCATCGCCGAAATGGCCGCAGGCCTTGAAGCGCAACCCGGCGAACGGGTGATCGATGCGCGCCATTCGATCGTCTATCCGGGCTGGATCAACACTCACCATCACCTGTTCCAGAACTTGCTCAAAGCCGTGCCTGAAGGGTTGAATCAGGACTTGCAAGGCTGGTTGGCCAGCGTGCCCTACCCGCGTCTCAACCGTTTCACCCCGCAACTGGCGCGGATCGCCGCACGGCTGGGCATGGCCGAGCTGCTGCTGTCGGGGGTGACCACCTGCGCCGATCACCATTACCTCTACCACGCCAACGGCACCACCGAGACCGGTGACCTGCTGTTCGACATGGCCGATGAGTTCGGCCTGCGCTTCGTGTTGTGCCGGGGCGGCGCGCTGGAATCGGCCAGCGCCCACCCGGGCTTCTCGAAAACCGCGCTGCAACCGGAAACCCTCGACCAGATGGTCGGCGATATCGAACGCCTGAAATCGCTTTATCACCAGGACACCCCGGATGCGATGCGTCGGGTGGTGGTGGCGCCAACCACGCCGACATTTTCGCTGCCGCCGACGCTGTTGCGCGAACTGGCGCACACCGCCCGTGGCCTCGGCTTGCGCTTGCACACACACTTGTCCGAAACGCAGAACTACGTGAATTTCTGCCGTGAGAAATACAACTGCCTGCCGGTGGAGTTCGTCGCCGAACACGAATGGCTTGGCCCGGATGTGTGGTTCGCCCATGCGGTGCACATGCAGCCCGGTGAAATCCGCATGCTCGCGCAAACCGGCACCGGGGTTTCCCATTGCCCGGTGAGCAATGCGCGCCTGGGCAGTGGTGTCGCGCCGATCCCGCAGATGTTCGAGGCGGGTGTGCCGATTTCCCTTGGAGTGGATGGCGTGGCGTCGAACGAGTCCGGGAGCATGGTCGGCGAGGCGAATACCGCGTGGTTGATTCACCGCGCGGAACAAGGTGCCTCGGCAACCACCGCCGAAGACGTCATTCACTGGGGCACGGCCGGTGGTGCGCAGGTGTTGGGACTGGGCGCAGTCGGCACCCTCGAAGTCGGGCAAACGGCGGATCTGGTGATCTATGGCCTCGACCATCCGCGCTTCTTCGGTTTCCACGACATTGCCGTGGCGCCCGTGGTGGCCGGTGAACCGATTGCCGTGCGCTACAGCCTGGTGGGCGGTCGCGTGGTGGTGGATGACGGCGTGATTCCGGGGCTGGACGTGCAGCAAATGCGCGCCGAGGCGTGGGATGGGGTGAGGCAGTTGATGAATGTAGACGACTGACCCACTGCCTACACAAATCCCCCTGTAGGAGCTGGCTTGCCAGCTCCTACAGGGGATTGCGTCATATTCAGGTGAATGCCATGTCCGGTATCAACGATCTGCTACAAGCCATCGACACTGCCACCCAAACCGGTGAAGAAACCGTCCTCGCCACCGTGGTCAAGGTCGAAGGCTCGGCCTATCGCCGCCCTGGCGCGCGCATGCTCATTCCGCTGCACGGCCGTACCGTCGGCACCGTCAGCGGCGGTTGCCTGGAACAGGACCTGGCGAAAAAAGCCTGGTGGCTGACCGACTCCGGCGAGCCCGTGGTGCGTCGCTACAGTACCGGCGCGACCGAAGACGAAGACGACGAGCAAAGCGCCCTGACCTTTGGCCTCGGCTGCAACGGCACGGTGTTCGTGCTGCTTGAACGCCTTCGGGCGAAAAACCCGTCACCTGTCATCGACCTGTTGCGCCGCGTCCGCGAACGCCAACAACCGGCCGCCATGGCCACGGTCATTGCGACCTCACGCAATGCCACGGCGCGGGTCGGTGACCGGTTGCACTCGGACTGCGATGACGCCCTGCACAACCGGCCATTACGCAGCGCCATCCGCAATGACCTGCACAAGACACTTCTACAGAAAAAATCATCGATTCGGCTCTACACCGACGCCCGTGGCGAAGTCGAAGTGTTCTTCGAATACATCGCCCCGCCACCACGCCTGGTGATCTTCGGTGCCGGTCATGACGCGCAGCCGCTGGTGCGCATGGCGAAACTGCTGAACTGGCACGTCAGCGTCATCGACAGTCGCAGCCACTTTGCCCGACCCGAACGCTTCCCGCAGGCAGACGCCGTGATCTTCGCCAACCTCGACAACCCGTTCGACCTGCACCCACTGATCGACGGCGCGGCGGTGGCCGTGATGACCCACAGTTACCGCCAGGACCGCCATTGGCTCGGTCAAGTGCTGCAAGCCGCGCCCGCCTACATCGGCCAACTCGGCCCCAAGGAACGTACCGAACGTCTGCTGGCGGACATCGGCCGCAATTCGTCAGCCCTGCATTACCCAATGGGTCTCGACCTCGGCGGCGATGCCCCGGAAAGTGTGGCGCTGTCGATACTCGCGGAGATGACGGCGGTGTTGAACCAACGCCAGGGCGGGATGCTCAGGCACCGGCGCAAGCCGATTCATCAGGCGGATCTGGTGGTCAGTGGAAACCTTGAGATTGTCGCGGTGGTTTGAAGATCAAAAGATCGCAGCCTTCGGCAGCTCCGGTGTATGCGATCCCCTGTAGGAGCTGCCGAAGGCTGCGATCTTTTCTCGAAACAAGCCGAAAAACTTCGGGCCAATGAACCAAAAAAACTCGACTACTGTTCATGACTCACACTTTTAAAAGAGGGCAAAGGAATGCCTGCTGCTGCAAAAGGATGTCGCCTACGCAACGCTCGGATTTCTGAACCAGGGCGTATCTATCTACTAACTGCAGTTACCCATCAGCGTCGACCCGTTTTCTCAGATTTGCGTTTAGGACGTCAGCTAGTCAATCAACTGCGTTGTGCCGATGAAAGCTCCGCAACAACCTCAATGGCTTGGGTAGTGATGCCAGACCACTTGCATTGGTTGATCGAGCTCAATAACGGCACATTGGCCGATCTTATGTGTCGGATCAAATCCAGAAGTGGTCGATCTATCAATCTGATGCAAAGAGACTTGGGCCAAGTGTGGCAACGTGGCTACTACGATCGAGCACTACGCAAAGAGGAAGACATCAAAGACGCTGCCCGCTACATCATCATGAACCCCTTGCGCGCTGGGCTGGTGCAACGGATTGGCGATTATCCGTTGTGGGATGCGATTTGGGTTTGAAGAGGAAGATCAAAAGATCGCAGCCTTCGGCAGCTCCTACGGGGAACTCGACCCCCTGTAGGAGCTGCCGCAGGCTGCGATCTTTGCTTTCCTCACGCAGCCAACGCTGCCGACGCCGCCAGCATCGCTCGCAGCAACACCGCGCACCCGGCGGCCAGATCATCCGGCGCGGCGTTTTCGATTTCGTTGTGGCTGATGCCGCCCTCGCATGGCACAAAAATCATCCCGGCCGGGCCGAGTTCGGCGAGGAAGATCGCGTCGTGCCCGGCACCGCTGACGATGTCCATGTGCGACAGTCCCAACCCCTGGGCGGCACCGCGTACGGCTTCGACGCAACCTTTGTCGAAGTACAGCGGCGGGAAATCGGCGGTTGGCGTGAGTTCAAAGGTCAGGCCGTGTTCATCGCAGGTGGTCTCGATGACTTCGCGCACCTGGGCAATCATCGAATCCAGCCGGGCCGGTTCCAGGTGCCGGAAATCGAGGGTCATGCGCACTTCACCCGGGATGACGTTACGTGAACCGGGATAGGCTTGCAGGCAGCCGACCGTGCCACAGGCGTGAGGCTGATGAGCGAGTGCTGCGCGATTGACCGCACCGACGATCACCGCAGCGCCGACCAGGGCGTCCTTGCGCAAGTGCATGGGGGTCGGACCGGCATGCGCTTCGACGCCGCGCAGTTTCAGGTCAAACCATTTTTGCCCGAGTGCGCCCATCACCACGCCGATGGTTTTGCGTTCGTCTTCAAGGATCGGGCCTTGCTCGATGTGCGCTTCAAAGTAAGCGCCAACCTTGTGCCCGCTGACCTTGCGCGGTCCCGCGTAACCGATGGCGTTGAGCGCTTCGCCAACTGTCACGCCCTCGGCGTCGACCTTGGCCAGGGTTTCCTCCAGGGTGAATTTCTCGGCGAAGACGCCGGAGCCCATCATGCACGGGGCGAAGCGAGAGCCCTCTTCGTTGGTCCAGACCACCACCTCCAGCGGCGCTTCGGTTTCGATGTTCAGGTCGTTGAGGGTACGCAGCACTTCGACGCCCGCCAGCACACCGAAGCAGCCGTCGAACTTGCCGCCAGTGGGTTGGGTGTCGATGTGGCTGCCGGTCATCACTGGCGGCAGATCCGGATTGCGTCCCGGGCGCCGGGCGAAAATATTGCCTACCGCGTCAATGCTGACGGTGCAGCCTGCATCGGTACACCAATTGACGAAGATGTCACGGGCCTGCCGATCCAGGTCAGTCAGGGCCAGGCGACAGACGCCGCCCTTGACCGTCGCGCCGAGTTTGGCCAGTTCCATGAGCGACTGCCACAGCCGGTCGCGGTTGATGTGCTGATGGGTGGATTGCAGAACGTCTATGGCCGCGTTCATGAATGATCTCCTCAGGCTGTTCTTATGGATTTCTTCAGGCAGTTTGTCGGCGTGCTGGAGGCCGCCATCGCTGGCAAGCCAGCTCCTACAGGGGATCGCATTTCAATTGTAGGAGCTGGCTTGCCAGCGATGAGGCCCTCCCTTACACCGCCGATTTAGCAACAGACGGGCTGGGCCGCATCACATTCAACCCGTAATAAATCACCCCGCCCAACGCCGAACCGGTGAACCAGCCATAGCTGTAAAACCAGCTGAACGCGTCGCTGCCCAACGACAGCAACGTCAGCACCACCGGCACACCAAACGCGATGAAACCGCTCCAGTTCCACGCCGGGTACACGTCGTCGCGGTACAGGCCCGCGAGGTCAAGCTGCTGCTTTTTGATCAGGAAGTAATCCACCACCATGATCCCGGCGATCGGCCCGAGCAGGCTGGAGTAACCGAGCAACCAATTGGAATAGACCGTTTCGAGGCTGACGTCGGAAACGATCAAACCAAGCTTTTTCAGCAGTTCGTGGGCCATCAATCCCAGCCCCACCAGCCCGGTAAGAATGACCGCTTTGGTACGGTTGATCGCCTTGGGTGCGATGTTCTGGAAGTCGTTGGTTGGCGATACGATATTGGCCGCCGTGTTGGTCGACAGCGTGGCGATGATGATCAGCGCCATGGCAATCGCCACCCAGAACGGACTCTGGATATGACCGATCAGGGTCACCGGATCGGACACCGTTACCCCAACCAGTTTGACCGAGGCGGCGGTCATCACCACACCGAGGGAAGCAAACAGGAACATGGTCAGCGGCAGGCCGATGATCTGCCCGACAATCTGATCCTTCTGGCTTTTCGCGTAGCGACTGAAGTCGGGGATGTTCAGCGACAACGTGGCCCAGAACCCCACCATCGCCGTCAATCCGGCGGCGAAGTAACTGGCCACTCCAGCACCTTCGGGACGCTTGGCCGGAATCGCCAGCAGTTCGGTCATCGACACATTCGGCATCGCCCACACCAGCAGGCCCACGCCGACTGCGACCAACAGCGGCGCCGACAGGGTTTCCAGCCATTTGATCGACTCGGCGCCGCGTATCACCACCCACAGGTTCAACGCCCAGAACACCATGAAGCCGATCACCTCGCCGGTGCCGCCCAGGGATTTCCAGCCATCGAACACCGAGCCCAGAAACAGGTGGATCGCCAGGCCGCCGAACATGGTTTGTATGCCGAACCAGCCGCACGCCACCAGGGCGCGGATCAGACACGGAATATTGGAACCAAGGACGCCGAAGGACGAACGCAGCAGCACCGGAAACGGAATCCCGTACTTGGTGCCGGGGAACGCGTTCAGCGTCAGCGGAATCAACACGATAATGTTGGCAAACAGAATCGCCAGCAGTGCTTCGCCGACGCTCAAACCGAAGTAGGCCGTCAGTACGCCACCGAGGGTGTAGGTCGGCACGCAAATCGCCATACCGACCCACAGCGCGGTGATGTGCCATTTGTTCCAGGTTCGTTCACGCACCTTGGTCGGTGCGATGTCGTGGTTGTATCGGGGACTGTCGAGGACATCGCTACCGGCTTCCAGCTCAAACAAGCCGTCGCGCTCGGTCACTTGCGATCTGATCTGTTGCATGGCCGCTCCACTGTTCTTTTGATTATTGTTGCTCATCAGGGGGTCGACGCTTTAAGCGCTGACCCGACGATGGCCGGAGGAACTGACAACTTTCATGGACCGGCCAAGGTGTCAGCGGCGGCATCAATAAACGTGCCGGGTGCCCCGCTTACGCATCGGGCAGTGCCAATACAACCTTGTAACTTGCTGATGTCTATCAGCTTTATATATTCAACCAAACCGTCCACTTGTTCTTGCGCAGCCACTCAGGCCGAATGCCAGGCAAGTTGTCCGGACCGTCAGGACTCAATCTGGTGCGTCGATCTTTTTTTCAAACGCCTGCATTAAACATGGACCCTGCTCAAACGCCTGATTCCACTTAAGAAATCTTGACCATATTTCGATCCTGTCAAGTGCGTCAAAATGGTGAGCAGCCTCACCATTTTGGTGAATATGGTTTTTAATTGTTATTTTTCAATAAGTTACAATAGTAATAAGCTTATAAAAAATATTCTTGCTGATTCCATGAACTGCAGCTAGCGTTTAATCCTGACAACGTTGACAGGAATAAGCTTGTTGACACTCGCTTCATATAAAACATCTAGAACCGGCATCAGCCGGTCACTGCCTGCGAGGAATCCGGAATGTCTCTGTTGATCCGTGGCGCTACCGTTATTACCCATGATGAAAGTTATCGCGCCGATGTGTATTGCGCAGAGGGCGTGATCAAGGCTATCGGCGAAAACCTGGACATACCCGCAGGTGCCGAAGTACTCGACGGCAGCGGCCAGTATCTGATGCCCGGCGGCATCGACCCGCACACGCATATGCAACTGCCCTTCATGGGCACCGTGGCCAGTGAAGACTTCTTCAGTGGCACAGCGGCAGGACTGGCCGGTGGCACCACGTCGATCATCGATTTTGTGATTCCCAACCCGCAGCAGTCTTTGATGGAGGCGTTCCATCAGTGGCGTGGCTGGGCCGAGAAGTCGGCGTCCGACTACGGTTTTCATGTGGCGATCACCTGGTGGAGCGAGCAGGTCCGCGAAGAGATGGCCGAGCTCGTCAGCCAACACGGGGTCAACAGCTTCAAGCATTTCATGGCCTACAAAAACGCGATCATGGCCGCCGATGACACGCTGGTGGCGAGCTTCGAGCGCTGCCTTGAACTGGGGGCCGTGCCCACCGTCCACGCCGAAAACGGCGAGTTGGTCTACCACCTGCAACGCAAACTGATGGCCCAGGGCATGACCGGGCCGGAAGCGCATCCACTGTCGCGCCCATCCCAGGTTGAAGGTGAAGCGGCGAGTCGGGCGATCCGTATTGCCGAAACCCTCGGCACGCCGCTGTACCTGGTGCACGTTTCGACCAAGGAAGCCCTCGACGAAATCACTTATGCCCGGGCCAAGGGGCAACCGGTCTACGGCGAAGTGCTGGCCGGACACTTGCTATTGGACGATAGCGTCTACCAGCATCCGGACTGGCAGACCGCCGCCGGTTACGTGATGAGCCCGCCGTTCCGTCCCCGTGGTCATCAGGAGGCACTCTGGCATGGTCTGCAAGCGGGCAATCTGCACACCACCGCCACCGATCACTGCTGTTTCTGTGCTGAGCAGAAAGCGGCCGGTAAGGACGATTTCAGCAAAATCCCCAACGGCACCGCCGGTATCGAAGACCGCATGGCCGTGCTTTGGGACGAAGGCGTCAACACCGGGCGCTTTTCGATGCAGCAATTCGTGGCGCTGACGTCGACCAATACCGCGAAGATCTTCAACCTTTACCCGCGCAAAGGTGCGATCCGTGTCGGTGCCGACGCCGATCTCGTCCTGTGGGACCCGCAGGGCACGCGAACCATTTCCGCCAAGACTCATCACCAGCAGGTCGACTTCAACATCTTCGAAGGCAAGACCGTGCGCGGTGTTCCGAGCCATACCATCAGTCAGGGCAAGGTTGTCTGGGCCGATGGCGATCTGCGGGCCGAGCGCGGTGCCGGGCGGTACATAGAACGGCCGGCGTATCCGGCGGTGTTCGATTTGCTGAGCAAGCGGGCCGAGTTGAATCAGCCGGTTGCCGTGAAACGCTGAGATCGGCCTTCGGCCTATCGCTGGCAAGCCAGCGCCTACAAGGGATCGCATTTCAAACTGTAGGAGCTGGCTTGCCAGCGAAGGCGTCCTCGCAGGCAACGAAAAACCAATGCCCATCAGAGGCAGCACCTCAAATAACCGTGAGGCCAATACCGTGATCAAGACCCTGACTCACCTCCCGCATCCTTACGAGAATGCGGCCGCCCTCGCCGGCCATTTCACCGATCTGGCGCCACCGCTCAACGACCGCCAGGCGCACCTTGAGGCCTCGCGCTGCCTGTACTGCTACGACGCACCCTGCGTGAATGCGTGCCCGAGCGAGATCGATATTCCCTCGTTCATCCGTAACATCCATCAGGACAACGTACAGGGGGCGGCGCAGACAATCCTCTCGGCCAACATCCTCGGTGGCAGTTGCGCCCGGGTCTGTCCGACGGAGATCCTTTGTCAGCAGGCCTGCGTGCGCAATAACGCCCACGAATGCGCGCCGGTGTTGATCGGCCTGTTACAGCGCTATGCCGTGGACAATGCGCATTTCAGCGAGCACCCGTTTGCACGTGCGGCTGCGACAGGAAAACGCATCGCCGTCGTCGGTGCCGGCCCGGCCGGATTGTCCTGCGCCCACCGCAGCGCCATGCATGGGCATGACGTGGTGATTTTCGAGGCGCGGGAAAAAGCTGGCGGCCTCAACGAGTACGGGATTGCCAAATACAAACTGGTGGACGATTACGCCCAGAAGGAACTCGACTTCCTGTTGGAAATTGGCGGTATCGAAATCCGTCATGGGCAAAAGCTCGGGAAAAACCTGACCCTCAGCGATTTGCATCAACAATTCGACGCGGTGTTCCTCGGGCTCGGGCTCAACGCCAGCAAACAACTGGGACTGGACCACGAAGACGCCCCCGGGTTGCTCGCTGCCACCGATTACATCCGCGAACTGCGCCAGGCCGATGACCTGACGCAACTGCCACTGGCCGATCACTGCATCGTCCTCGGCGCGGGCAACACCGCCATCGACATGGCCGTGCAAATGGCCCGCCTCGGTGCGCGCGACGTCAACCTGGTGTACCGCCGGGGCGTCGAGGACATGGGCGCGACTCATCATGAACAGGACATCGCCAAGGCCAATCAGGTGCGCCTGTTGACCTGGGCCCAACCCGAAGAAGTCCTGCTCGACACCAACGGGCGGGTTCGCGGCATGCGCTTTGCGCGCACACATTTGGTTGACGGTCGTCTGCAAACCACTGGCGAGTCCTTCGAGCTGGCGGCGGACGCGATCTTCAAAGCCATCGGCCAGGCCTTCGACAGCAGCGCCCTCGCCGACCCGCTGGCCCGGGAACTCAAGCGCCAGGGCGAACGAATCGAGGTCGACGAGAACCTGCGCACCAGCATTGCCGGCGTGTATGCCGGCGGCGACTGCACCAGCCTCGATCAAGACCTGACCGTGCAGGCGGTACAGCACGGCAAACGCGCCGCCGAGGCGATCAATGCTCAACTGATGCTCAACGTGGAGGCTGCGTAAATGGCCGATCTGTCGATTGTCTTCGCTGGCATCAAATCCCCGAATCCGTTCTGGCTGGCCTCCGCGCCGCCGACCGACAAAGCCTACAACGTGGTCCGCGCCTTCGAGGCCGGATGGGGCGGCGTGGTCTGGAAAACCCTGGGTGAAGACCCGGCGGCGGTGAACGTGTCGTCGCGCTACTCGGCTCATTTCGGACCTAACCGGGAAGTGCTCGGTTTCAACAATATCGAACTGATCACCGACCGCTCGCTGGAAATCAACCTGCGGGAAATCACCCAGGTGAAAAAAGACTGGCCGGACCGTGCGCTGATTGTTTCGTTGATGGTGCCGTGTGTCGAAGAGTCCTGGAAAAACATCCTGCCGCTGGTGGAAGCCACCGGTGCCGACGGGATCGAGCTGAACTTCGGTTGCCCCCACGGCATGCCGGAACGTGGCATGGGCGCGGCAGTCGGTCAGGTGCCGGAGTATGTTGAGCAGGTCACCCGCTGGTGCAAGACGTATTGCTCGCTGCCGGTGATCGTCAAACTCACACCGAACATCACCGACATCCGCGTCGCCGCCCGGGCGGCCCATCGCGGTGGCGCCGATGCGGTGTCGCTGATCAACACCATCAACTCGATCACCAGCGTCAACCTGGAACGCATGGTCGCCAACCCCATGGTCGGCAGCCAAAGCACCCACGGCGGTTATTGCGGCTCAGCGGTCAAACCGATTGCCTTGAACATGGTCGCCGAAATCGCCCGCGACCCGCAGACACAAGGCCTGCCGATCAGCGGGATTGGCGGCATCGGCAACTGGCGCGATGCCGCGGAATTCATCGCGCTGGGCTGCGGTTCGGTACAGGTGTGCACGGCAGCAATGCTGCATGGTTTCCGGATTGTCGAGGAGATGAAGGACGGGCTTTCGCGCTGGATGGACAGCCAGGGCTACGCCAGCATCTCGGAATTTTCCGGGCGAGCGGTGGGCAATACCACGGACTGGAAGTACCTGGACATCAACTATCAGGTGATCGCGAAAATCGATCAGGAGGCGTGCATTGGTTGTGGCCGTTGCCATATCGCCTGTGAGGACACCTCGCACCAGGCCGTGGCCAGCCTGAAAAAACCGGATGGAACCCACCGCTATGAAGTGATCGAAGAGGAATGCGTGGGCTGCAACCTGTGCCAGATCACCTGCCCGGTGCAGGACTGTATCGAGATGGTGCCCATGGAGAACGGCAAGCCGTTTCTGGACTGGAATCATGATCCGAGGAATCCGTATCACGTTGTCGTCTGACTTCGGCGGTGTCTGAACTGACGCCATCGCTGGCAAGCCAGCTCCTACAAGGATAGCGATACTCCTGTAGGAGCTGGCTTGCCAGCGATGGGCCCCGAACAGCCACCACAAAACTCAAGGCTCCAGCCCGATCCCCCGCAAAATCACACTCGTCACCGTCTGCACCGCTTTCTCGAACTGCCTGTCCGACAGCGGCTGATGATCATTGAGAATATTCACCTGATGATCAAAATCGGCGTAGTGCTGTGTCGAAGCCCAGATCATGTACAGCAGGCTTGATGGCTCAACCGGCAGGATGCGCTTGTCGTCCACCCACTGGCGTATCTTCGCTTCTTTCATCTTGGCCCAGTCGTACAGGCTGGCGTCCAGTGCTTCGCCCAGGGTCGGCGCGCCGTGAATGATTTCGTTGGCCCAGACTTTCGACCCATAGGGCCGGCTGCGCGAGTGGTTCATCTTGGCGCGGATATAGCTGCTGAGCACCACCCGCGGATCGTCGAACATCTCGAAGCACATCGCGTCCTGTTTCCACACCTCCAGCAAATCGAACAGCACGGCGCTGTACAGTTCGGTCTTGGTGCTGAAGTAGTAATGCAGGTTGGAGCGCGGCAGTTGCACTTCGGCCGCGATGTCGGCCATGGCGGTACTGCCGAAGCCTTTTTCAGCGAAGACTTTTTCTGCCCCCAGCAGGATTTTCTCGACGTTACTGCGACGAATCTCGATCTTGTGATTGCCCATGAGGGCTCCCTGACGACAGCGTTAAACAAGACTAGCATCCGCTCTGGATCGCGGCGACAAGGGAAAACGAAACAAGCTGACACGCCCGGCCCCCTGTGGGAGCAAGCTCAGGGGTTTCCTCGAATTCCACTCATGGGTTAGTCATCGTATAACTTCCGATTGACATCCCTCGAAAATCCCGCAAATATTCGCGCCAACGTTGTACGACGACGTATGACAAAAATAAAAACAAAATGCAGCAAGGGAGCGTCACAGTGAGCCAACTCGTCCGCAATTCGTCCGCCCGTACCCCACGCCCAACCTTCGCCCGTTTGCAGACGCTAAGCCTGATCGGTTGCGGCAGTCTGGCCCTCGCCCTGCCCTTGACCTGCCACGCCGAAGGTTTCACCGATGACGCCAAAGCCGCGCTGAACCTGCGCAACGCCTACTTCAACCGCAACTACACCAACCCGGCCTACCCCCAGGGCAAGGCCGAAGAGTGGACCCAGAGCTTCATCCTCGACGCCAAGTCCGGTTTCACCCAAGGCCCAGTCGGCTTTGGTGCCGATGTGCTGGGGCTGGTCTCGGTCAAGCTCGATGGCGGCAAAGGCACCGGCGGCACGCAGCTGTTGCCGATTCATGATGATGGCCGCCCTGCCGACAGCTTCGGCCGCCTCGGTGTGGCGCTGAAAGGCAAAATCTCCAAGACCGAATTGAAGGTCGGCGAGTGGATGCCGGTGCTGCCGATCCTGCGTTCCGACGACGGCCGTTCGCTGCCGCAAACCTTCCAGGGCGGCCAGTTGACCTCCACCGAGATCAGCGGCCTGACCCTCTACGGCGGCCAGTTCCGCCAGAACAGCCCGCGCAACGATGCGAGCATGGAAGACATGTTCATGAACGGCAAATCGGCGGCCTTCAGCTCGGACCGTTTCAACTTCGGTGGCGGTGAATACGCCTTCAACGAAAAGCGCACTCAGGTTGGCGTCTGGTACGCGGAACTCAGCGACATCTACCAGCAGCAGTATTTCAACCTGAGCCACAGCCAGCCCATCGGCGACTGGACCCTGGGCGCCAACCTCGGTTACTTCATCGGCAAGGAAGACGGCAGTGCCCTGGCCGGCGACCTCGACAACAAGACCGCGTTCGCGCTGCTCTCGGCCAAGTACGGCGGCAACACTTTCTATGTCGGCCTGCAGAAACTCAGCGGCGACGATGTGTGGATGCGCGTCAATGGCACCAGCGGCGGCACCCTGGCCAACGACAGCTACAACTCCAGCTACGACAACGCCCGGGAAAAATCCTGGCAAGTGCGCCACGACTACAACTTCGCCGCCCTCGGTGTGCCTGGCCTGACCCTGATGAACCGCTACATCAGCGGCGACAACGTGCACACCGGGACCATCACCGACGGCACGGAATGGGGCCGTGAATCGGAACTGGCCTACACGGTGCAGAGCGGTCCGCTCAAAAGCCTCAACGTCAAATGGCGCAACGCGAGCATCCGCAAGAGCTTCAGCACGAACGAGTTCGATGAAAACCGGGTGTTTATCAGCTACCCGATCAGCCTGCTGTAAATGCAGGCTCGCTCTACAGGGTGCGGGTCAGTCTGGAGATTTGTGTCTGCGGGGCAGAAAACGACCCTCCGTCAATTTCCACCAATGTCGCGTTGACAAGAACCGGAATGCTTAACAATACTTCGCTCAAGTCATACGACAACCTACAACAAATCAAGAACAATAACCGCTTCCAGGGATTCCCATGACGACCACTGCAACCGCCCAAACGCCCTTCAATCGCCTGCTGCTGACCGGCGCCGCCGGTGGCCTTGGTAAAGTCTTGCGAGAAAGCCTGCGCCCTTACGCCAATGTGATTCGCCTGTCGGACATCGCCGACATCGCCCCGGCCATCGATGACCGTGAAGAAGTGGTCCCCTGCGATCTGTCCGACAAGCAAGCGGTGCATCAACTGGTCGAAGGCGTGGACGCGATCCTGCACTTTGGCGGCGCGTCGACCGAGCGCTCGTTCGAAGAGATCCTCGGCGCCAACATCTGCGGCGTGTTCCACATCTACGAAGCCGCGCGCCGCCATGGCGTGAAACGCGTGATCTTCGCCAGTTCCAACCATGTCATCGGCTTCTACAAGCAGGACGAAGTCATCGACGCCCACTCTCCTCGCCGCCCGGACAGCTACTACGGCTTGTCCAAGTCCTACGGTGAAGACATGGCCACGTTCTACTTCGACCGGTATGGCATCGAGACCGTCAGCGTGCGCATAGGCTCCTCGTTCCCGGAACCGCACAACCGCCGGATGATGAGCACATGGCTGAGTTTCAGCGACCTGACCCAACTGCTCGAACGCGCGCTGTACACGCCGAATGTCGGCCACACGGTGGTGTACGGCATGTCCGACAACAAGGACATCTGGTGGGACAACCGCTACGCCTCGGCCTTGGGTTATGTCGCACAGGACAGCTCTGAAGTGTTCCGCGAAAAAATCGAAGCCCAGCCGTTTCCGGCGGCGGATGATCCGGCGCGGATCTATCAGGGCGGCGCCTTTTGCACAGCCGGGCCGTTCGGCGACTAAGCCTGCGCGTCTCGCTTGATCCCCACCACAAACCAAGGGAATGAGTTGCCATGCAAGCCGAACTGATCGTCGATGCCCGCAACGCAGTAGGTGAAAGCCCGGTCTGGGTGCCTGAAGAAAACGCTCTGTACTGGGTCGATATCCCGGCGGGCACCTTGCAACGCTGGAGCGCCGACAGCGGGCAGGTCGATGCCTGGAAAGCCCCGCAAATGCTCGCCTGTATCACTCGGCATCGCGACGGCGGCTGGGTCGCCGGCATGGAGACCGGTTTTTTTCATCTGCACCCGCGTGACGACGGCAACCTCGACATTCAGCTGTTGGCTCACGTCGACCACGCCCGACCCGACATGCGTCTGAACGACGGCCGATGCGATCGTCAGGGGCGTTTCTGGGCCGGCAGCATGGTGTTGAACATGGGCGACAACGCGGCCGACGGTACCCTCTACCGCTACAGCGCCGGGCAACGCGGCCCGGTCGACGCACAGTTGAGCGGGTTCATCGTGCCCAACGGTTTGGGTTTCAGCCCGGACGGTCGCACGATGTACCTCTCCGACTCCCATCCGCAAGTCCAGCAGATCTGGGCCTTCGATTACGACATCGACAGCGCCACGCCCTCCAATCGCCGCGTGTTCGTGGACATGAATCAATTCTGTGGACGCCCCGACGGCGCGGCTGTCGATGCCGATGGCTGCTACTGGATTTGCGCCAACGACGCAGGACTGATTCATCGCTTCACACCCGACGGCCAACTGGATCGCTCCCTCGCCGTTCCGGTGAAAAAACCCACCATGTGCGCCTTCGGCGGCCCTCGACTGGACACGCTATTCGTGACCTCGATTCGCCCCGGTGACGACCATGATCCGCAGTCACTGGCCGGAGGCGTGTTCGCCATCGACCCCGGCGTCAAAGGTTTACCCGAACCCCGTTTCAACGATTGAGCCCATAAAAAAAGCTTGTGCTGCATCGCTGTGCCTAAAAAAACAACAACAAACTGGAGACACCCCCATGGACTTCAAACGCACCTTGCTGGCCGCTGCACTCCCCTTCGCCTTCTCCCTCAGCAGCGCCGCCCACGCGCTGGAAATCAAATTCGCCGACATTCATCCGGCCGGTTACCCCACCGTGCTGGCTGAAGAGCAACTGGGCAAAACCCTGGTGGCCGACAGCAATGGCGCGCTGACCTTCAAGATGTTCGCCGGCGGTGTGCTCGGCTCGGAAAAGGAAGTGATCGAACAGGCCCAGGTCGGCGCGATCCAGATGGCCCGGGTCAGCCTCGGCATCGTCGGCCCGGTGGTGCCGGATGTGAACGTGTTCAACATGCCGTTCGTGTTCCGCGACCAGGCGCACATGCGCAAAGTCATCGACGGTGAAGTCGGCGATGCAATCCTCGACAAGATCACCAACTCCGAATTCAACCTGGTCGCCCTGGCCTGGATGGATGGCGGCACGCGCAACATCTACACCAAGAAACCGGTGCGCAGCCTCGCCGACCTCAAGGGCATGAAGATCCGCGTGCAAGGCAACCCGATGTTCATCGAAACCATCAATGCCATGGGCGGCAACGGCATTGCGATGGACACCGGCGAAATCTTCAGTGCCTTGCAGACCGGCGTGATCGACGGCGCGGAAAACAACCCGCCGACCCTGCTCGAACACAACCACTACCAGAACGCCAAGTACTACAGCCTGACCGGTCACCTGATTCTGCCGGAGCCGATCGTGATGTCGAAAATCACTTGGGAAAAACTCACGCCCGAGCAGCAAGCACTGGTGAAGAAAACCGCGAAAGCCGCCCAGGCTCAGGAACGCACCCTGTGGGACGCGAAATCGGCCAGCAGCGAAGAGAAGCTCAAGGCTGCCGGCGTCGAATTCATCACCGTCGACAAGAAACCTTTCTACGAAGCCACCGCCTCGGTCCGCGAAAAATACGGCGCGCCTTACGCCGATCTGATCAAGCGCATCGAAGCCGTTCAGTAACCCTCCCTGAATTCTGGAAAGGCCCGGCACCGCGCACGTGGGTGTACGTCCGTGGGTGCCCGGTTACGGTGGAACCCGATGAAGAATCTATTGCTGCGTATCAACGACAGGATCTACATGACCTGCATCTGGGTCGCGGGCCTGTCGGTATTGGCCATTTCCCTGATGATCCCCTGGGGCGTGTTCGCCCGTTACGTCCTCGGCACCGGCTCCAGCTGGCCGGAGCCTACGGCGATCCTGCTGATGATGGTCTTCACCTTCATCGGCGCCGCTGCCAGTTATCGCGCCGGTGCACACATGGCGGTGGCGATGCTCACCGACCGCATGCCCGCCGAAATGCGCAAAGCCGTCAGCGTGCTGTCGCAACTGCTGATGGCGACCATCTGCCTGTTCATGGCGATCTGGGGCACCAAGTTATGCCTGTCCACCTGGAACCAGTTCATGAGCGCCCTGCCGACGCTGCGCGTGGGCATCACCTACATGCCGATCCCGGTGGGCGGCGTGCTGACATTGATTTTTGTTCTGGAAAAACTCTTGCTCGGTGATCAGAGCAACCGTCGGGTCGTGCGTTTCGACCTCGTTGAAGAAAATGAAGGTGCCGCTTAATGGACGCTCTGATTCTGCTCGGCAGTTTCATCGCTTTGATCCTGATCGGCATGCCGGTCGCCTACGCGCTGGGCCTTTCGGCGCTGATCGGTGCGTGGTGGATCGATATCCCCTTCCAGGCCTTGATGATTCAGGTCGCCGGGGGCGTGAACAAATTCTCGCTGTTGGCGATTCCGTTCTTCGTCCTGGCCGGCGCGATCATGGCCGAAGGTGGCATGTCGCGCCGGCTCGTGGCGTTCGCCGGGGTGCTGGTGGGCTTTGTGCGTGGCGGCTTGTCGCTGGTCAACATCATGGCTTCGACCTTCTTCGGTGCGATCTCCGGTTCCTCGGTGGCGGACACCGCCTCGGTCGGTTCGGTGTTGATTCCGGAGATGGAGCGTCGTGGCTATCCCCGTGAATTCGCCACGGCCGTGACCGTCAGCGGCTCGGTGCAGGCCCTGCTGACACCACCGAGCCACAACTCGGTGCTGTACTCGCTGGCCGCGGGCGGTACGGTGTCGATTGCCTCGCTGTTCATGGCCGGTGTGGTCCCGGGCCTGTTGATGAGCGCGTGCCTGATGGTGCTGTGCCTGATCTTCGCCAAAAAGCGTGACTACCCCAAGGGCGAAGTCATTCCGATGCGCGAAGCGCTGAAGATCTGCGGCGAAGCCATGTGGGGCCTGATGGCGATGGTGATCATCCTCGGCGGCATTTTGTCGGGTATTTTCACCGCGACCGAATCGGCGGCGATTGCCGTGCTGTGGTCGTTCTTCGTCACCATGTTCATCTACCGCGACTACAAGTGGCGCGAGCTGCCGAAACTGATGCATCGCACGGTGCGCACGATTTCGATCGTGATGATCCTGATCGGCTTCGCCGCGAGCTTCGGCTACATCATGACGCTGATGCAGATCCCGGCGAAGATCACCACGATGTTCCTGACCCTGTCGGACAACCGTTACGTGATCCTGATGTGCATCAACGTCATGCTGCTGTTGTTGGGCACGGTGATGGACATGGCGCCGCTGATCCTGATCCTCACGCCGATTTTGATGCCGGTGATCCTCGGCATCGGCGTGGACCCGGTGCAATTCGGCATGATCATGCTGGTGAACCTGGGGATCGGCTTGATAACGCCGCCGGTGGGCGCGGTGCTCTTTGTGGGATCGGCCGTGGGTAAAGTCAGCATCGAATCGACCGTCAAAGCCCTGCTGCCGTTCTACGGCGTGCTGTTCCTGGTGCTGATGGCCGTGACCTACATTCCTGCGTTGTCGCTGTGGTTGCCGCATCTGGTGTTGTAACGCTTTTCTGTAGGAGCCGGCTTGCCGGCGATGGCCATCTCAAGGACGTCATCGCCGGCAAGCCGGGCTCCTACACAAAGCATTCCCTGCATTCGCCTACATCGCTGGTCAATATGAAGCCAACACTGCTCGAACTCGAAGACGAATTCACCCGCCTCACCCTCGCCCCGGAACTCGGGGCGAGCATCGTCAACTGGACTGTGCGCAGCACCGGCCTGCCCTTGCTGCGACACGCCGATGAGCACGCCCTGAACACCGGCCTGCCGGGCAAACTCGGCTGTTTTCCCTTGATCCCCTGGTCCAACCGCATTGCCGAAGGCGGTTTCGACTGCCCCGATGGTTGGCTGGCCCTTGCGCCGAACAGCCTCACCGATCCCCTGCCCATCCACGGCAGCGCCTGGCAACAACCCTGGCAGGTGGTGTCTCATTCAGCGAACGAAGTGGTTCTGCAACTCGACAGCACAACCCCCTTCGCCTACCGCGCCCGGCAGCGTTTTCATCTGAACGCGGGCAAGCTGAGCATCGAGCTGCATGTCACCCATCTTGCCGAACGCGCTGCGTGGCACGGGTTGGGCTTGCACCCGTTTCTGCCACGTACGGCGAACACACTACTGCAAGCGCCGGCGCAACAGGTCTGGTTGTGCGATTCGAAAAAACTACCGACCCGACTCAGCGAATTGCCGCAAGAGTGGAGCTTTCAGCAACCCAATGCATTACCCGAAACGCTTGTCGATAACGGATTTTGCGCGTGGGATGGCCACTGCCTGATCCAGCAACCGGACCTTGGTTATGAACTGCAATGCCAGGCCAGCGGCAGCGATTACTACCTGCTCTACTGCCCCGTGGGCCTGGCGTTTTTCTGCATTGAGCCGGTCAGCCACCCGGTCAATGCACATCACTTGCCCGGTCGGCCGGGATTGCGCTTGCTGGAACAAGGGCAATCCGCGCAACTGGGGTTCAGCCTGCAATATCGAGCGATATAAACGCGTTAACCCAGTAACTGGCTCAACACCGCGCGCAACTTGCCTGGCTTCACCGGTTTGTTCAGCAGCGGTGCAGCGAGTCGTTGCAGGGAGCGCCGGCACTGGTCGGTGCGGTCGGCGGTGATGATCACGGCGGGAATGTTCTGCACAAAGTGCTCGCGCAAATGCCGGACCACCTCACAGCCAACCACGCCGTGATCGAGGTGATAGTCCGCCAGTATCAAATCCGGTGCGTGACCGCCCAACGCAACCAGCGCAGAAGTTTCATCAGTGGCTGTCACAACGTCACAACCCCACTGCCCGAGCAACGCGCTCATGCTATCGAGAATACTCACTTCATTGTCCAGCACCAACAGGCGGCGCCCTGGCAACGGGTCGCCCGCCCCTGCCTGCGGCACCGTTTGGCTGACGGGCAATGGAACCTCGGCGGAAATCGGCACGTCGATGCTGAACATCGAACCGCGCCCCGGCGCCGATTTCACGCCGATGGTATAACCGAGAATCTTGGCGATGCGCTCGACAATCGCCAGCCCCAGACCAACACCTTTGCGGTCGGCGGCGCGTCCGACGTCCAGTTGATTGAACTCCAGGAAGATCGAGTCCAGGCGATCCGCGGCGATCCCGCGCCCGGTGTCCCACACCTCAAGGCGCAACATCGCGCCGCGACGCCTGGCCCCCAGCAGAATGCTGCCCTCGTCGGTATAACGACAGGCATTGCTGAGGAAATTACGCAGGATCCGCGTCAGCAGACGTAAATCGGTATTGATGGCGCAATCGACCGCGTGCACGCGCAGGTTCAAGCCTTCCGCCTGCGCAACCGACTGGAACTCCGACACCAGCGGCCCGAACAACTCGTCGAGGTGATAAGGCGCAACGTCAGGTTTGACGGCGGCCTGATCGAGCCGGGAAATATCGAGCAGATCCGTGAGCAGGTCCTCGGCGCCTTCAAGGGCTTGATGGGTGCGCTCTACCAGCACCTGTTCGGATGCCGGCAACTGGCGCTCGCGCAAGGTAGAAATCAGCAACCGTGCGGCGTTCAGCGGTTGCAGCAGGTCGTGGCTGGCGGCGGCGAGGTATTTGTCCTTGCTGTGATTGGCGGCCTGCGCCGCATCCCGGGCATGGCGCAAGGCCCTGGCGATCAGTTTGCGCTGGACGATCTGCTGCTGAAGATTTCGATTGGCCTCGAGTAATTCATCGGTGCGAGCGGCGACGCGGTGCTCCAGTTCATCGTTGAGCTGCTGCAAGTGTCGCTGCGCCTGTTTGCGCTCGGTGATGTCGGCGACAAATCCTTCGACCAGCTCCTCATGCCCCGGCTTGAGCAACAGGTTCATCAGCACATCGATGTGGCTGCCATCCTTGCGGCGCAGACGGGTTTCATAGGCGTTCAGGCTGCGTTCGCGGGTGAGGATTTCGCCGATGTGTTCCAGCTCCGGCGTGCCGTCGATAAACAGGTTGGCGGCCAGGTCCGTCAGGGAAAACAGCACTTCCTGCGGATCCTTGTAGCCAAGCATGTGTGCCAGTGCCGGATTGGCGGCGCGCATGCCATCGCGCAGGCTGGCCTGGAAGATGCCATTCACCGCGTTTTCAAACAGCCACTTGTAACGATTGCGCTCGGCCTCCAGTTCATCCAGGCGCGCAGCCAGCTCCGGGTAATGGCTCTTGCGGGCCGAGTGATTACCCAGTCCCAACAGGCCGGTCAGCGCCCTTTGCTGCTCGTCAGAGGGCTTCGCCATACACGACCTCGACGTCACGCTGACTGGATTCGCGCGGGTTGGTCAGGATGCACGGATCGTGCATCGCATGCTGCGACAGAAACGGAATGTCCGAGGTCCTGACCCCGTGCAGACCCAGGGTCTCGTGGAAACCGATGGCACGCTTCAGCGCGATCAGGTGTTCGACCAGTCGCCCGCAAATCTGCCGGTGGTTCAGGCCTCGGCAATCGATGCCCAACGTTTCGGCAATCACCTTGAAGCGATCCGGCGCCGAGTTGTAGTTGAACGCCACCACATGCTCCACCAACACTGCGTTGCACAAGCCGTGGGGCAAGTCGAGAAAACCGCCCAGACTATGGGACATGGCATGCACCGCACCGAGGATCGCGTTGGAGAACGCCAACCCGGCCTGCATGCTGCCGAGCATGATTTTTTCGCGCAGCGCGATGTCCGTCGGGTTAGCGATCATCTGCACCAGGTTACCGTTGATCAGGCGCATGGCTTCAAGCGCATGGGGATCGGTCAGCGGTCCGTTACCGGTGGAAACAAAGGCCTCGATGGCATGCACCAGGGCGTCGATGCCGGTACAGGCCGACAGGAACGGGTCCATGCTCAAGGTGGTTTCCGGGTCGATCAGCGAAACGTCGGGCACCACGGCCTTGCTGACGATGGAGAACTTCATGCGTTCCTGCTGGTTGGAAATGATCACGAATTGCGAGACATCGGCCGAGGTGCCGGCGGTGGTCGGAATCAGGATCAGCGGCGGGCTGGGCACGCGGATGGTGTCCACGCCTTCAAACTCAAGGATGCTGCGGCCATGGGCAACAACGATACCGATGCCTTTGCCGCAATCCATCGGGCTGCCGCCACCGACGGCGACGATCACGTCGCAGTGGTTTTCCCGGTACAACTCGGCACCGCGCATCACTTCCTCCACCCGTGGGTTGGGTGAAACGTCGGTGTACAGGCAGTACTCGATGCCCAGCGCTTGCAGGCTGGCCTCGACATCGGCGACCCAACCGGCGGCAACCACACCGGGGTCACTGACCACCAGGACCTTGCGTGCGCCAAAGGTCTTGGCGTAATTGCCGACACTGTGCCGGCTACCGGCGCCGAAGATGATTTCAGGGGACACGAATTTACGCAGCTGGTTGAGACTCTGGCTCATTGGAAAGCCTGTTTTTATTGTTTTGGAAGGTAGAAACCACACTAAACCATCCAGCTGTGAATGCAATCAGACCAAGGTCACTGGCCCAGACACAGATCACTGTAGGAGCGAGCTTGCTCGCGATGGTGTGTCAGCAAACCAAAGTCAACTGGCACACCATCGCGAGCAGGCTCGCTCCTACAGGGGATTTTTGTCGCTGGGCTATCCGCGATAGATCAGCTGCGAAGCCTTCGCATTGCGCAGCGTCAGGTGTTCGATCCCCTGCCCCGGTTCCTCGGCTTCTTCACGGGCCTTGAGGATCACACCGTGATGCGGCGACTTGCTGCACACCGGGTCGGCATTGCTGGCATCGCCGGTCAGCATGAAGGCCTGGCAGCGGCACCCACCCAGGTCCTTGTGTTTTTCATCGCAGGAGCGGCACGGTTCTTTCATCCAGTCATCGCCACGAAAACGATTGAAGCCGAAGGACTCGTTCCAGATGTGCGAGAGGCTGTGCTCGCGCACGTTGGGAAACGGTACCGGCAATTGCCGCGCACTGTGGCAAGGCAAGGCTGTGCCGTCGGGAGTGATGTCGAGAAACAGGTTGGCCCAACCATTCATGCAGGTCTTGGGACGCTCTTCGTAGTAGTCCGGGGTGACGAAGATCAGCTTGCACGGATGACCCTGGGCATCAAGGCGTTCGCGGTATTCATTGGTGATGCGCTCGGCACGCTGCAACTGCTCGCGGGTGGGCAACAGGCCGACGCGATTGAGCTCCGCCCAGCCATAGAATTGGCAGGTGGCCAACTCAACAAAATCCGCTTCCAGCTCCAGGCACAAGTCGATGATTTGCGCGATCCGGTCGATGTTGTGCCGATGGGTGACAAAGTTCAGCACCATCGGATAGCCCTGGGCTTTCACCGCACGGGCCATGGCGAGTTTCTGTGCAAAGGCCTTGCGCGAGCCGGCGAGCATGTTGTTCACCGCCTCGTCGGCGGCCTGGAAGCTGATCTGGATATGGTCCAGCCCGGCCACCTTGAAATCGCGCACCTTTTGCTCGGTCAGGCCGATGCCGGAGGTGATCAGGTTGGTGTAGTAGCCCATGTCCCGCGCAGCTTTGATCAACTCGGCCAGGTCCTGACGCACCAACGGCTCGCCCCCGGAAAAACCCAATTGCGCGGCACCCATCTCTCGCGCTTCACCGAAAACGCGAATCCATTCTTGCGTACTCAGCTCCTCGCCGTGCCGGGC
Organism: Pseudomonas sp. P1.8; assembly: GCF_001269805.1. NCBI lineage: Bacteria > Pseudomonadati > Pseudomonadota > Gammaproteobacteria > Pseudomonadales > Pseudomonadaceae > Pseudomonas > Pseudomonas sp. P1.8. The sequence goes on along the minus strand of NZ_LHVM01000013.1, from coordinate 106,064 downwards.
AAAGTCCAACGGATTGGAGCAATACGGGCATTGCAGCGGACAGCGATAAGTCAGTTCGGCGAGCAGCCATAACGGCGGGCCGGGCAGCGTCTCACTCGATCCAGAACTGCGCATGCGCCACCTCCAGGAATGCCAGCACATCCTCATCGATTCCCGGAACGCCGGGGAACACCGTGGTCAATTGTTCAATGATGGTCGCGACGCTGCGCTGGCCGTTGATCAGGCCAAGGATCTGTCCGGCACTGGCGTTGAGTTTGATCATGCCTTCGGGGTACAGCAGCACGTGACAGTCCTGGCGCGGCTCCCATTGCAGGCGAAAACCGCGACGCAAGGCCGGTGACTGCTGGCGATTGATCAGGCTCACAGGGCGATCCCCCGATGCCAGACGTTGTCGCCGGTGACCGTGTGATACGGCGGGCGTTCCAGCTCGTAGGCCATGCTCATGGCATCGAGCATGCTCCACAGCACGTCGAGCTTGAATTGCAGAATGTCGAGCATGCGTTGCTGCCCCTCGGCGGTCACGTAGTGCGCCAGCGTGATGCGCAAACCGTGCTCGACATCGCGCCGCGCCTGGCTCAGGCGTGTGCGAAAGTAGTCGTAGCCGGCGACGTCGATCCACGGATAGTGAGTCGGCCAGGCGTCGAGTCGCGATTGATGGATCTGCGGCGCGAACAACTCGGTCAGCGAGCTGCTTGCCGCTTCCTGCCAACAGGCGCGACGGGCGAAATTGACGTAGGCGTCCACGGCGAACCGAACGCCGGGCAGCACCAGTTCCTGAGACACAATCTGCTCGCGATCCAGCCCCACCGCTTCACCCAGGCGCAGCCAGGCTTCGATGCCGCCCTCGCTGCCGGGGACGCCATCGTGGTCGAGAATCCGTTGCAGCCATTCCCGGCGCACGTCGCGGTCCGGGCAGTTGGCGAGAATCGCGGCGTCTTTCAGGGGGATGTTGACCTGATAGTAAAAGCGGTTAGCGACCCAGCCCTGAATCTGCTCGCGGCTGGCGCGGCCGGCGTACATGGCTTGGTGGAATGGGTGGTGGATGTGGTAATAGGCGCCCTTGGCGCGCAGGGCCTGCTCGAATTCGCTTGGGGTCATGGGGGTGTCGGTCATTGCGGGTCTCCGGGGAATCTGCTGTGTCTGGTCTGGTCTCAGCGCTGGCAAGCCAGCTCCCACAGGTTTTTGTGTACACCGCAGAACCCTGTGGGAGTTGGCTTGCCCGCGAAGGCGTCCTTCGCTACAGCTCAATACTCATGCCGTCATAAGCCACTTCAATCCCCCGCCGCTCCAGCAAGGCCCGTTCGGCGGAGTCTTCGTCGAGAATGGGATTGGTGTTGTTGATGTGGATCAGCACCTTGCGCTGGCGGTTGAAATCCTCCAGCACTTCAAGCATCCCGCCGGGGCCGCTTTGTGCGAGGTGTCCCATGTCGCTGCCCAGGCTCTGGCCGACTTCACAGATGCGCATTTCGTCATCACGCCACAGGGTGCCGTCCAGCAGCAGGCAATCGGCACGCTGCATCCAGCCCAGCACTTCATCGTCAATTCGACCCAGGCCAGGCGCATAGAACAGCGAGGCGCCGTTGCGCAGGTCTTCGATGAACAAGCCAATGGTGTCGCCCGGTTGCGGGTTGCCGCGATTGGGCGAATACGGCGGCGCGTTGCTCACCAGAGGAATGGCGCGCAACTGTAGGTGTTCACAGGCCGGGATGCTGAACGGCTGACGCTCAAGACCGATCGGCCGCCATTGCAACCCAGCGTTCCAGTGTCCGAGCATGTTGAACAGCGGGAAACCACTGCTCAGATCCTGATGCACGCGCTCGGTGCACCACACGTCATGCGGGCAACCTTCACGCAGGCTGAGCAAACCGGTGCAATGGTCGATCTGGCTGTCCAGCAGCACGATACCGGCGATGGCGCTGTCACGCAGGCGCCGTGCCGGTTGCAGTGGCGCAAAACTCTCGAGTTGCGCGCGAATGTCCGGGGAAGCGTTGCACAGCACCCACTCCACACCGTCGTCACTCAGGGCAATCGACGACTGCGTACGGCGCTGTGCCCGCAGGCTGCCATTGCGCACACCGGCGCACTGGCGGCAGTTGCAGTTCCACTGCGGAAAACCACCGCCAGCGGCGGAACCGAGGATACGGATGTGCATGGCGGATGCTCCAGAAGGCAGGCCCGGCCAACGCAGCGGCTGGCCGGGTGATCAATCAACGGTTGGCGAAATACATCGTCACTTCGAAGCCAATGCGCAGATCGGTAAACGCGGGTTTAGTCCACATGGGTCATTCCTCTTCTTGTGCCCGGGTGATTCCGGTAGAGCCATTAATGCACGGGGCGTTGAGTGCCCGAATGCTACTTTCGAAGGAGTTGGCGGGGTGATTTGGTAGGGGGTATGCGCGGTGTCAGATACAGCCATTCGCTGGCAAGCCAGCTCCTACAGGTATTGCGCATTCCTGTAGGAGCTGGCTTGCCAGCGAACGCCGTTACCCGATTTCGAGTCGGGTTAGAAGAAGCCCAGCGGATTGATGTCGTAGCTCACCAGCAGGTTTTTGGTCTGCTGATAGTGATCGAGCATCATCTTGTGATTCTCCCGACCGACGCCGGACTTCTTGTAACCCCCAAACGCGGCATGCGCCGGGTACAGGTGGTAGCAGTTGGTCCACACGCGCCCGGCCTTGATCGCCCGGCCCATGCGGTAGGCGCGGTTGATGTCGCGGGTCCACAGGCCAGCGCCGAGGCCGAACTCGCTGTCGTTGGCAATCGCCAGGGCTTCGGCTTCGTCCTTGAAGGTGGTGATACCCACCACCGGGCCGAAGATTTCTTCCTGGAACACGCGCATCTTGTTATGACCCTTGAGCAGGGTCGGCTGGATGTAATAGCCGCTGGACAGGTCGCCTTCCAGACGTTCGGCCGCGCCGCCGGTGAGCAACTCGGCGCCCTCCTCCTGGGCAATGGTCAGGTACGAGAGGATCTTGTCGTATTGCTGCTCGGACGCCTGGGCGCCGACCATGGTCTCGGTGTCCAGCGGGTTGCCGCGCTTGATCTTGACGATCTTCTTCATCACCTGGGCCATGAACGGCTCGTAGATGGATTCCTGGACCAGCGCCCGGGATGGGCAGGTGCAGACTTCGCCCTGGTTGAAGAACGCCAGCACCAGACCTTCGGCGGCTTTTTCGATGAACGCAGGTTCGGCGTTCATGATGTCTTCGAAGAAGATGTTCGGCGACTTGCCGCCCAGCTCGACGGTGCTCGGGATGATGTTCTCGGCGGCGCAATGCATGATGTGCGCGCCCACCGGGGTCGAACCGGTGAAGGCGATCTTGGCGATGCGCTTGCTGGTAGCCAGGGCTTCGCCGGCTTCGCGACCGAAGCCCTGAACGATGTTCAGCACGCCCGCTGGCAGCAAGTCGGCGATCAGCTCGGCGAGAACCATGATCGACAGCGGCGTTTGCTCGGCAGGCTTGAGCACGATGCAGTTACCGGCGGCCAGGGCCGGGGCGAGTTTCCAGGCGGCCATCAGCAGCGGGAAGTTCCACGGAATGATCTGCCCGACCACGCCCAGCGGTTCGTGGAAGTGATAGGCCGTGGTTAGCTCGTTGATCTCGGCAGCGCCACCTTCCTGAGCGCGGATGCACCCGGCGAAGTAACGGAAATGGTCAGCCGCCAGCGGCACGTCGGCGTTCAGCGTTTCGCGAACGGCTTTGCCGTTGTCCCAGGTTTCGGTAACGGCGAGCACTTCGAGGTTCTGCTCGATGCGGTCGGCGATTTTCAGCAGCACCAGGGAGCGGTCCTGGGCCGAGGTCTTGCCCCAGGCATCTGCAGCGGCATGCGCGGCGTCGAGGGCTTTGTCGATGTCGGCGGCGCTGGAGCGCGGGAACTCGGCGATGACTTCACCGTTGACCGGCGAGGTGTTGGTGAAGTATTCGCCATTGACCGGGGCGACGAACTCGCCGCCGATAAAGTTGCCATAGCGCGGTTTGAAGGTAACAACGGCGCCTGGGGTTCCGGGTTGTGCGTAGATCATGGTGGGCCTCTGTCTGGGTCGATGCCCGTCGTGCTGACAGGCGATGAGCCGATACTAGAGAGCCCCGCGCGCCAGACGAATGCATCGTTGGCAGGAGGGGCTCTCGTTATTTAGTAGGAGCCGGCTTGCTGGCGAAGGCGTCTTCATGGGCGATGCATGACTGAAGGGCCTCTTCGCTGGCAAGCCAGCTCCTACAAGGTATGTTGCGTACCATCAGTGCTTGGCCACGAGGTCCTTCGGCAGTTTGAAGGTCCAGAGCATGCCGCCCTGGTTGAAGTCCTTCACCCGCTTGGCCACTTCGCCGCCCCACAGCGGTACCGCGCCGCCCCAGCCGGAGAGCACCGAGACGTACTGTTCGCCGTCCATTTCCCAGGTCACGGGCGAGCCGAGCACGCCGGACCCGGTCTGGAATTCCCAGACCTTCTCGCCGGTCTTGGCATTGAACGCCTGCAGGAAACCTTCAGGCGTGCCGGTGAACACCAGGTTGCCCTTGGTGGTCAGCACCCCGCCCCACAGCGGCGCGTAGTTCTTGTGGCGCCAGACTTCCTTGCCGGTTTTCGGATCGATCGCACGCAGCACGCCGATATAGTCTTCGTTCAGCGGCTTGATGGTGAAACCGGCGCCGAGGAACGCCGCGCCTTTCTTGTAGGCGATGCCTTCGTTCCAGATGTCCATGCCCCATTCGTTGGATGGCACATAAAACAGCCCGGTGTCTTTGTTGTAGGCCATCGGCATCCAGTTTTTCGCACCAAGGAACGCCGGTGCTACGAAGACCGAACTGCCCTTGACCTCAGAGCCCGGGGCACCGGGACGGCTGGCTTCGTTGTAGATCGGCCGGCCGGTTTTATCCAGGCCGGTGGCCCAGGTGATCTTGTCCACGAACGGGAAGCCACGGATGAATTTGCCGTTGGTGCGATCCAGCACGTAGAAGAAACCGTTGCGGTCGGCAGTGGCTGCCGCCTTGATTTCCTTGCCACCTTCGCTGTAGTTGAACGACACCAGTTCGTTCACGCCGTCGTAGTCCCAACCGTCGTGCGGCGTGCTCTGGAAGTGCCATTTGATGGTGCCATCGTCCGGGTTGAGCGCCAGGCGCGACGAAGAGTAGAGGTTATCGCCAGGGCGCAGGTGCGAGTTCCACGGCGCCGGGTTACCGGTACCGAACAGCAGCAGGTTGGTTTCCGGGTCGTAGTAACCGCCAAGCCAAGGGGCTGCGCCGCCGGTTTTCCAGAGATCGCCCGGCCAGGTCTTGCCCACCTCGCCGCCGGAGATACCGTTCTCCACCGCTTTGCCGTCCTTGTAGACGAAGCCCATGTGGCCTTCGACCGTTGGACGGGTCCACAGCAGATCGCCGTTTTTCGGGTCATAGGCTTCGATCTTGCCCACCACACCGAACTCGCCACCGGCCACGCCGGTAATCAGCTTGCCGTTGATCACCAGCGGCGCGGCACTGATCGAGTAACCTTCCTTGTGGTCGGCGACTTTCTTGCTCCACACCACCTTGCCGGTGTCCTTGTTCAACGCCACGAGCTTGGCGTCGAGGGTGCCGAAAATCACCAGGTCGCCATACAGCGCGACGCCACGGTTGATCACGTCACAGCACGGACGGATGTCATCCGGCAGGCGCGCATCGTATTGCCAGAGTTTCTTGCCGGTGCGTGCGTCCACGGCAAACACCCGCGAGTAGGACCCGGTCATGTACATCACGCCGTCCTTGACCATCGGCTGCGCCTGCTGGCCGCGCTGCTTTTCGCCGCCGAAGGAAAACGCCCACGCCGGGCGCAGCTCCTTGACGTTGTCGACGTTGAGAATGTCCAGCGGGCTGTAGCGCTGCCCCTGGACACCCAGGCCATTGGTCACGACCTGTTCGGGGTTTTTCGGGTCCTGGAGAATGTCCTGGTCGGAAACCCCGGCCAATGCCTGGCCGGACAACAGCATGGCACTGAGCAGCAGGCTCAAGACGAAGGGCTGGCGACGTGCGGGTTGGGTCATGACGGCTTCCTCTGCGGATTTTTGTTATGTCCGGATAATTGTCCCGGTCTGATGCAGATTCTTGGGCGCAGCCGCCCTGGCAACAATTGCCCGCAATGAGGAGATTGCTAGTTCCTTGGTACAGGTTCGGGTGAGATGGACGCGAGATTTTGTGAACGGCGCCGCCCCCCTGTAGGAGCGAGCCTGCTCGCGAAAAACCCAGAGCACCGCGTTCATCCAGGCAGCTTGCGTTATCGTTGACGTCCATCGTCGGAACGCCGCCCGGAGCAGGCTCGCGCCTACAGAAAAGCATCATTTGCCGGCACTGGAATCCACCCGCGTCATCCGCTCGCGCTCGTAGCGCGGGTACAGATGGCTGACGCTGCGGATCAGTTCATAACGGGTAAGGTTGATCCCGGCAAAACGCTCAGGGATGGGGCTGCGGATCATCTCGGCCATGTCGCTGCCATTGGCGGCGCCGTCGCGCATGAGCTGATCGAGCCAGGTCAGGTAATCGCGCATTTGCTCGAAGGGTTTTGGGTCGCTGGCCACCGGGCCATGACCCGGCACAGCCTGCGTCCAGGGCAAGCCTTGCAGGGTCGCGATGTCCGCCAGCCACACTGACAGCCCAGGGCTGTTGGGCGTGGTCAGCGCCCGCTGATAAAACACCAGGTCCCCGGCAAACAGCACGCCGGTTTGCTGGTCGAGAATAGCCAGATCCGCGCCCGTATGCCCACCCAGGCTCAGCAAGCGCAAATCATGATCCCCAAAACTTTTCACACCGGGCGTCAGTGTCTGGGTCGGCAACACCACTTCGGTGCCACGCATCCAGTCCCCGACCATCCGGTACATATTCTCGGCCATCGCATCGCCTTGCTGATGCAACAGCTCGGTGGTGCCGGCCAACGCGCCGATCGGCACGTCGCTGAAGGCTTGATTGCCCAGTACATGGTCCGGGTGGTGATGGGTCAGCAAGACCTCGATCACCGGCTTGTCGGTGGTGGCGGCAATCGCTTTGCGCATCGCTTCGCCATAGCGCTTCGACGGCCCGGTGTCGATCACCACCACGCCGCGTTCAGTGACGATGAACGCGGTGTTGACGATGTTGCCGCCATTGGCCTTGGCGAAATTATCCGTGCTGCCTTCCAGCAGCCAGGTGTCCCGGGAGATCTGCCGGGGCTTGAGCGAATACTCGAGATCGGCCAGGGCCGTCAGACTGACGCTCAGCACCATCAACAGGATCCAGCGCATGCCACGCTCCTTGGGGTCAGGGGATCGACGCATCGAACTCATTGCCGCTGTTGTCCCGTAATAACAGGCGTGTTTGCCCTGCCCCTTCGATATCGAAGGCCAGGTTGGGGTTTTCGCTGACGGCGGGAAAGAGCTCCAGCCGGGCCAGCACTTGCTCGTTGTAGTCGCGCAGTTCGGCGTGGTTGATGAAGAATTCCGGAATGCCGCTGACCATGCCGTTGTCCATGGGATGCGCCACCTGCAACCGCAATCGGCTCAATTCGCCACGGGGATAACGACCGCCCAGCACTTCGCCGATGTGTTCTTCCCAGCCCGGTTGAGTGCGCACCACACTCGGCGCGGTGCAGCCGCCACCCGCCGCGTCAATCAGGGTCGAACCGACATGCCACACGCCGTCACGGGTCAACACCGCCGCGCGCAAGGGCGTGGCCTGTTCGATGCGAATGCGCAATGACAGCCAGGGCAAAACCGAATGCAGCGGCTGGAAGTCGACGATTTTCGGCAATGGGTTGAGCTCTGCCCATGCGAGGATCCTCACCACCTCGCCCTTGAACGCACGGGCATCGATTTCCAACGGCACCTGCCGGGCATCTTCGGCAAATGGCGGCGCCAGCAGCTTGACCCGCTCGTCGAAAACGAACGGCGCATTGCCCAAAAATTGCTGTTGATAGAACGTCCACATCACCGACGGCACCGGGTCTTTACCGGAATCCATAGCGTTAGCCTGTGCCGCCAGGCTGAGCCAGCAGGCCAACAGACAACTCCCTCGCCATTTCATCGCCTGCTCCTTATTGATACATCTCGGGCACGTCGTAACGCAGGCCGTAATGGCCGTAGATGGTTTTCACCGAACCCTCGCGGATCAGTGCTTCGAGCGCTTCTTCCACGGCATAGGCCAGTTGCCGGTTGCTTTCGTGCACCGCCATGCCGATTTCCCAGAGCTGCTTGCCCATGTTCGGATAGGCATTCTCCGCCAGTGCCACCTGCGGGTCGGCCGCTTCATGGACTTGCCAGTCGATTTCACCGCGCATGGCCATCACCGCGTCGACCTCACCGGCCTTCATCGCGGCAAACGCCTGTGGCACGCCGGGATAGTGATGGGTCTTGCCGGCGAGCATTCCGTTGAACACCGAAGTCAGGTAGAACGACGGCACACTGTCGACTTCAACGCCAATCGGGTGATGTTCGAACACCGCGACGCTGGCGACCTTGTCCAGCCGCCGGCGGTCATAGGCCACCTGCCATTGCTCGGTCTGGTACGGACCGAACATCACCACATGGCCGTTTACCAACTCGCCCAACTCGTTGCGCTTCTGCGCGTAATCATGGTCGTAGGGCACGCGCATCATCAGGTCGGCCAGTTGCTGGTTGTGCAAGGCACTCGCCCGCCAGATGTAATCGCGCAGATCGTCGTCGAGCTTTTCCCCGGCCGGCGCCCAGATCAGCGTCAACCGCACGCCGAGCGCCCTGGCCAAGGCCTCGGCGAGTTCGACATCGACGCCCCGGGGCTGCCCGGCACTTTCAAAACTGTAGGGGGCAAAGTCCTTGTAGACCGCCACCTTCAGTTCCCCGGCGGCGATCATTTCGTCGTAGTTGCGAACCTGCGCCTGCGCCGCCTGGCAGCACAGCCACACAGCGCTGATCAACACCGCGAGCAGGTGCATGGGTCACTCCTCGAGGCGGACAGTGTCCAGATAGGTGCGCACCGCCCACAGGGCTTCCTGGCTCAGGTAGTCAGCCATTTTCGGCATGTACACCCGACCGTCGCGCACCGCGCCATGGCGCACTCGCTCAACGAACCACTCATCGCCTGACTCACCGACATCGAGCATGCGCAAATCGGGGGCGATGCCACCGGATTTGGCTTCCAGGCCATGACAGGCCGCGCAGTTCTGGGTGTAGGCCGAAGCACCGATTTCCACGGCTTTGTCGTGTTCCGGGGTGGTGCGATACGGGTTCACCGCCGCCCAGCCATCGGCATCGAGCTGCACCCCTGCGTCCTTGATCGGGGTAAGGCCCTGGGTGGCCACGGCTTGTGGGACCACATTGCCATGAGCCCAGACAGAACCTGTGGTGATCAAACTGGCCAATAGCCCGGTCACGAGCAAGGCGTTGCGTATTGTTGTCATTGTTATGCCCTCTGGATTGCACGCAAAACCTCTTGGCAGAGGCTATGGCAGCCATCTTAGAAAGCCTTGCGCACAGGCCCCATGCTGCTTTGGTGGCCGCTATCTACTCCCTTGGTCGTAGGGCGATCGTTGGACACGGGACGCGGGCCGTGGAGCCGGTCGACGCCGATCAGGGTCAGGATCAGCAAGAACGGCAGGAGCAGTGCTTTGACGATACGCATGGTCAATCCCCTCCAGATCAATGGCCGTGGTTGCCCATGCTAGAACCGAGCCGTACTTGACGAGCTACTACCTTGGTATTGGCCGTTCGGTACTTTCTGCATATTTGCACTGCACCAAAGGCTTCATAAGCTGGCGCTATCGGTCATGGAGAGCCTTATGCGCCAGCTTGCCCCTTACGCCTTGATTTACCTGCTGGCGATTGCCTGCGCCGCCGGCCTGGCTACCCAGAGCCAGGCCGCCGATGCGCCCTTGCAGGTGCGGATCGGCTACCTGGGTTATCGCCCCGACCCCGGCCCGCTGCTGTCGAATGTCATCCCCGAGCCCAGCGATGCCGGGCTGCGCGGTGCCGACCTGGCGATCACCGACAGCAACAGCACCGGGCGTTTTCTCAACCACGGCTACAGCCTGGTCAGCGCCAGCGTCGACAGCCCCGAGGCCTTGCTCGATGCAGCAAAGGCGCAACATGAACAAGGCCTGCGCCTGTTTGTGGTGAATGCGCCCGCGACCAGCCTGCGCCAATTGAGTGCGGCGCTGCCCGATAGTCTGCTGTTCAATGCCGGCAGCCCCGACGACAGCCTGCGCACCACCGATTGCCTGCCAAACGTGCTGCACACCTTGCCGAGCCGGGCGATGATCGCCGATGCGCTGGCGCAGTTTCTGGTGGTGCGCAAATGGCAGCGTGCACTGCTGATCGTCGGCCCGACCCCGGACGACCAAGCCTATGCCGCCGCCCTGCGCCGCGCCGCCAAGCGCTTCGGCTTGCAACTGGTAGCGGAAAAACCCTGGAGTTTTGATAACGACCAACGCCGCAGCGCCCAGGCCGACATGCCGCTGTTCACCCAGACCGCCGAGTACGACGTAGTGCTGGTGGCCGACGAACGCGGCGACTTCGGCGAATACGTGCCCTACCAGACCTGGTACCCGCGTCCGGTCGCCGGCACGCAGGGCCTGACCCCGGTGGGTTGGCACAAGACCGTGGAAACCTACGGCGCCGCGCAACTGCAAAAACGCTTCGAAGCCCTCGCGGGACGCTGGATGAATGACCGCGATTTCGCCGCGTGGATCGCCGTGCGCAGCATCGCCAGTGCCGTGAGCAAACTGCGCCAGGCGGAGCCTATGGCGATCCGTACGCTTGAAATCAGCGATCAACTGCCGCTCGACGGTTTCAAAGGCCGCAAGCTCAGCTATCGGCCGTGGAACGGCCAGTTGCGCCAGCCAATTCCCATCGTCCAGCCCCGGGCGTTGGTCAGTACGTCACCGCAGGACGGCTTTCTGCACCCCTTCAACGAGATGGACAGCCTGGGTTACGACAAGCCCGAGGTCAGCTGCCGCTTTCCCTGATCCGATAACCAAAACGATAAGGAAACTGCCATGCGCCGCACCCTGCTTTCATGCGCCCTGCTCCTCGCCGCCGGCCATGCCGTTGCCAGCACGGCCTGGGTCTCCAACGAAAAGGACAACAACCTGAGCCTGATCGACCTGCAGACCCTGCAAGTCACCGACACCCTGCCCGTCGGCCAGCGTCCCCGCGGCTTGTTGCTGTCCCATGACAATAAGCTGCTGTACATCTGCGCCAGTGACTCGGACCGGGTCCAGGTGATGGACGTGGCCACGCGCAAGATCATCAAGGAGCTGCCTTCGGGCAAAGACCCCGAGCAATTTGCCCTGCACCCCAATAACCGCTGGTTGTACGTTTCCAACGAAGACGATGCGCTGGTCACGGTGATCGACACAGAGACCTCCAAGGTGCTCGGCCAGATCAACGTCGGTGTCGAACCCGAGGGCATGGCCGTCAGCCCTGACGGCAAGTGGGCGGTCAATACCAGCGAAACCACCAACATGCTGCACTGGATCGACACCAGCACCCAGACCCTGGCCGACAGCACCCTGGTGGACCAACGCCCACGCTTTGTCGAATTCTCCCCCAACGGTGCTCAGCTCTGGGCCTCGGCGGAAATCGGCGGCACCGTGACCATTCTCGATGTCGCCAGTCGCAACGTACTCAAGACGCTGACCTTCCAGATCAAGGGCGTGCATCCGGACAAGGTCCAGCCGGTGGGCATCAAGCTCAGCGCCGATGGCAAATACGGCTTCGTCGCCCTCGGCCCGGCCAACCATGTGGCGGTGATCGATGCCAAGACCTTCGAGATTATCGATTACCTGCTGGTGGGTCGACGGGTCTGGCAGATGGCGTTCACCCCGGATCAAAAGCAACTGCTCGCCACCAATGGAGTCAGCGGCGATGTCTCGGTGATCGATGTCGACAGCCTCAAGGTCAGCAAGTCTGTGAAGGTTGGGCGCTACCCTTGGGGCGTGGTGGTGACACCATGAACGCCCTTGAAGTCAGCGAACTGAGCTTTGCCTACGGTGCTCGCGAGGCCTTGCGCAAGGTGAGTTTCAGCCTGGAACCCGGGCGTTTCGCCGCCCTGCTGGGACCCAACGGCGCCGGAAAATCAACCCTGATCGCCCTACTGACACGGCTGTACGACGTACAACTTGGCGATATCTTCGTCGGTGGCTGTTCATTGCGTCATTCGCTACGCCCGGCGCTCAAGCAGTTGGGCGTGGTGTTCCAGCAAAGCACGCTGGACCTGGACCTGAGCGTCGAACAGAACTTGCGCTATCACGCCGCGCTGCACGGTTTGTCCCGGCGCCAGACCGACCTTCGGGTCAACGCCGAACTGGCCCGCCAGGCCCTGACCGAGCGCCGCCGCGAACGGGTGCGTGAACTCAATGGCGGCCATCGTCGCCGGGTCGAGATTGCTCGCGCGCTGCTGCATGAGCCGCGTCTGTTGCTGCTTGATGAAGCCAGTGCCGGCCTCGACCCGGCGAGTCGCCTGGCGCTCAATCAGCACATCCGCAGCCTGTGTCGCGAGGAGCGCATCAGCGTGCTCTGGACCACCCACCTGCTCGACGAAGTGCACCCCAGCGATGACTTGCTGATTCTGCATCAAGGCCGGCTGGTGGCCAGTGGTCAAGCCGATGCCCTGAGCCTGGAACACGGTGGCGATCTCGGTTCGGCGTTCACCCGTCTTACGACTTCAGGAGCGATGCAATGACCGCTTACTGGCAATGCTTGCGCGGTATCGTGCTGCGCGAATGGCTGCGTTTTGTGCTGCAACGCACGCGATTTCTCAGCGCTCTGGTGCGGCCGTTGCTCTGGCTGCTGGTGTTCGCGGCCGGCTTTCGCGCAGCGCTGGGTATCGCGATCATCGAGCCCTACGACACCTACATTCCCTATGAGGTCTACATCATCCCCGGACTGGCCTGCATGATCCTGCTGTTCAATGGCATGCAAGGCTCACTGTCGATGGTCTACGACCGGGAGATGGGCAGCATGCGCGTGCTGCTGACCAGCCCCCTGCCCCGAACCTTTCTGTTGTGCAGCAAACTGTTGGCCACGTCGCTGATTTCGCTGTTGCAGGTGTATGCGTTTCTGGCGATTGCCTGGGTCTACGGCGTGCAGCCACCGGCCACGGGGCTGTTGATTGCGTTGCCTGCGTTGCTGCTGGTGGCGTTGATGCTCAGCGCACTGGGCCTGTTGCTGTCGAACGCGATCCGCCAGCTGGAGAACTTTGCCGGGGTGATGAATTTCGTGATCTTCCCGCTGTTTTTCCTGTCATCGGCGCTGTATCCGTTGTGGAAAATGCGTGAAGCCAGTGAATGGTTGTATTGGCTGTGCGCAGTGAATCCCTTCAGCCACGCGGTGGAGCTGGTGCGTTTTGCCCTGTATGAACGCTTCAATCCGCTGGCGCTGGCGGTGTGCACGGGACTGACGTTGCTGTTTGCGTTACTCGCCGTACTGACCTTCAACCCACAGCATGCCGCGCTGCGCAAATCCACCTGACACCCCCCTGTAGGAGCCGGCTTGCTGGCTCCTACTTTAGTACTGGTTCTACCTGTCTATCGTCGCATTCCCAATGTCCCCCGACTGGCATGTAATAGGTCCATAACTATAAGGACTGTATCCATGCCGCGTGCCCGACCTCGCCTGCTGCCCCTTGCCCTCGGGGCCCTGTCGCTGAGCCTGCTGCTGAGTACTGCGCAGGCAGACACCCCGCTGTTCTCCGCCGAAGGTTATCGAATCGACCTGTACCGCAGCCCGACGCCACAACATCTGCAAGGCGCAACCATCGTCGACACCCCTGCCCTGCAAACCCTGCTCAGCCAAAGCCCGCGTCCGGTGCTCATCGACGTCTACCGCCGCCAATGGCTGAACGGACAATTCATCGAAGACCAGCCCCATGAAAATCTGCCCGGCAGCCATTGGCTGGCCAACACCGGTGACGGCGACCTGACGCCGGACTGGCAGGCATACTTTGCGCGTCACCTGAAAACCCTCACCGCCGGCAATCTGGCGCAACCGCTGGTCTTCTATTGCCGCTCCGACTGCTGGTTGAGCTGGAACGCCATCAAACGCGCGGCCACCATGGGCTATAAGACGTTGTATTGGTACCGCGATGGCCTGGACGCCTGGCAAGCTGCCAATCTGCCGGTTTCGCTCGCCCAGCCCGAACCCTTTCCCTGAGCTTTACGCGTGCACGCTGTTGCCACACCATAATCAAAATAATGAGGTGAAAGGCTATGTACAAAATTCTGATTGCCGACGATCACCCGCTGTTTCGCGAAGCCATTCACAACGTCATCAGCGATGGCTTTGCCGGCAGCGAAGTCATGGAAACCGCCGACCTGGACAGCGCCCTGGCGCTGACACAGGAACACGACGACCTCGACCTGATCCTGCTCGACCTGAACATGCCCGGCATGCACGGGCTCAATGGCCTGATCAACCTGCGCAATGAAGCGCCGACCATTCCGGTGGTGATTGTTTCCGCCGAACAGGACAAACAGATCGTCCTGCAAGCCATCACCTACGGCGCGGTGGGTTTCATCACCAAGTCCTCACCCCGCACCCAGATGACCGAGGCGATCGCGCAGATCCTCAATGGCAACGTCTACCTGCCACCCGACATCATCCGCACCGCCAAAAGCAGTACCCACCGGCGGATGAACGACACGCCGAGCTTCCCTCCCGAATTGCTGCAGGCCCTGACCCGCAAGCAACTGCAAGTGCTGGAACGCATGACCAAGGGTGAGTCGAACAAACAGATCGCCTACACCCTGGAAATTGCCGAAACCACGGTCAAGGCCCACGTCTCGGCGATCCTGCGCAAGCTCAACGTGCACAACCGGGTGCAGGCGATCCTGAGTGCCGGGGATATTGATTTCGGGTCTTATCTGCGACGTTGAAGACCGAGTCGCCCCTTTTCGCTGGCAAGCCAGCTCCTACAGGATTGCGGTGATTCTGTAGGAGCTTGCTTGCCAGCGATGGGGCCGTCCCATGCACCGCAGAGATCAAGGCCTGCCAAGTAAATGACTCATCGCCGTCTTCAGCTTCATCGGCCGCACCGGCTTGTGCATCAGGGTATGGCCCAGCTCGCGGATCTGAAGCTTGAGCTCATTGCTGTAGTTGGCGGTGATCATCATCGCCGGGATCGGTGAGGCACGACGGGCATTGATCCTTGCCACCGCATCGACACCGTTCTGATCGTTGTCCAGGTGGTAATCGGCGATCAGCAGATCTGCTTCGCCAAGGTAGTTGTCCACTTGCCGCGCCAGGTCTTCTTCAGACAGCGCCGTGACCACCCGGCAGCCCCAGCCCTCCAGCAGCGTGCGCATGCCGGCGCAAATAGTCGCGTCGTTGTCCAGCACCCAGACTCGCGCCCCGCGCAACCGTTCGAGCATCGGTTCACTCATCATCAGGCCCGGTAAAGGCTTTGGCGCCGTCGCACTCAACGGCACCTCCACTGAAAATACCGAACCCTTGCCCGGCCACGAGCGCACATGAATGCTGTGCCCGAGAATACCGGCGATTTTCTCGACAATCGCCAGGCCCAGGCCCAGACCGCGATCCTGATCGGGGCGCTGCACGTCGCCGCGCTTGAACTCCTGAAAAATCTCCTCAAGGCGATGCTCTGCGATGCCCATACCGCTGTCCCAGACCTGGATCGACAAACGCTGCCGATGACGTCGGCAACCCAGCACCACGCGGCCGCTGCAGGTGTAGCGAATCGCGTTGCTGAGCAAGTTGCGCAGAATCCGCGCCAGCAACTGGACGTCACTGCGCACCAGCGCCGAACAGGCGATGAAATGCAATTCAAGGCCTTCACTGCGCGCCACTTCGGTGTACTCGGCGGCGAGGTTGTCGAGTAACTCACTGAGGGCGAACGGCGCGATGTCGGCCTTGATCACCCCGGCATCGAGTTTGGAAATATCCACCAGGGTGCCCAACAGGTTTTCCACGTCTTCCAGAGAATGGCTGACATTGCGCACCAGCGTCTCGTTGGAACCAGACTCGCGTCTTTCCAGCAACGCACTGGTAAACAACCGGGCGGCATTCAGCGGTTGCAGCAGGTCGTGGCTGACGGCGGCGAGGAACTTGGTTTTCGACAGGTTGGCCTGTTCGGCTTCCTGCTTGGCTTCACGCAGGCGCGACTCGACCTGTCGACGCTCTTCGATTTCACGCAACAACTGGCCGTTGAGGTTGGTCAGTTCCGCCGTGCGTTCGCGGACCCGCAGCTCAAGATTCTGGTAGGCCTGGTGCAGCGCTTCCGCCGTACGCCGACGTTCGGTGATGTCGCGGATCAGCACGAAGATCCCCACCACCTCGCCATTCGCCAAGCGATTGGGCACATAGGAACGCAGCATGTAGCGCTCCTGATTGTTGACGTTGGTTTCGGCGAACTCGAACGTCACGCTTTCGCCGGCCAGGGCTCTGTCCACGTAAGACTCCAGCCGCTGGTAATGCTGTTCGCTGTGCACTTCGCGCAGGCTCTGGCCCAGCATCACGCCACGGGGCCAGCAGTACCACTCTTCATAAACCTTGTTGGTGAATTCGTAGACCAGATCAGCATTGAGGTAAGCGATCAACGCCGGCACATGGTCAGTGATCAGGCGGATCCAGCGCTCGCTTTCGCTCAGTGCCTCGGCGTGCTGGTAACGTTCGGTGATGTCGGTAAAGGTGTTGACGAAGCCACCGGTGGGCAGCGGATGGGTGCGGATTTCCAAGACCCGGCCGTCAAAGAGGCGCTGTTCGCATTCCTGGACCGGACGGCCGTTGCCATCGCGCGTGGCTGGCGTCAGCAAGGTCAACTCGCTGTCGGCAATCACTTCGGCAAACGGACGATGCGCTGCCACGGGTGCCAGGCCGCTCAATTCCAGGAAACGTCGGTTCCACAATTCCAGAACACCCTCGGCGTTGACCATCGCCACCCCTTGGGACAGGTTGTCGACCGCCCGTTGCAACAGGTGCGACTTCTGTGCCACCGCCTGCTCGCGGCGCATGGTTTCGCTGAGTTTGACGTCGGTAATGTCGGTGAACAGAATCACCCGTCCACCTTCCTGGGTCGGTCGTTCGCTGACTTGCAGCCAGCGCCCGTTCTGCAAACGGTAGAGCAGGTTCTCGTCGGCATGCCCGCGGGGCTCTTCGGTGAATAGACCGTTGCTCGTCATCAGGCGCTTGACCTCGGCCAGGCGCATCCCCGCGTTGATCCGCACGCGGCTGTTGCTCCAGAACGCCTTGAAACGGCTGTTGAACAGGACGATGCGCTGCTCGGCATCGAACAGCACAAAGGCGTCGGAAATGCTTTCGATGGCATCAATCAAGTGTTGATGGGCGGTTTCTGCGCGCAGGCGCGCTTCGCTGAGTAGATGATTGCCGGCCTTGAGCTCGGCCATGGCCTGATTCAAGGCATCGGTACGCTCGCGCACCTGCTCGGCCAGCACCACCGAATGCTGGAACGCCGCATAGGGGTCATTGCCACGGGTCACCCCGGACTCGACACGCTCGATCAATGCGCCGTTGATGCGCTGCAGTTTGTGATTTTCATGGCGCAGGCGCTGGAGTTCAGCCTGTAGCTCAGCGGTGTTTGGGGGTGCGGCCACGGGCAATGGCAACGCCGGTGAAGGTCTGGTTGATGTGCATGCCATTGAACTGTTCTCCGTAGGTGTTGAAACCCATGACCCGCTGCTCACGCAAAAACGTCCCGATCTGTTCGAGTCGACCGTCGTCTTCGAGCTCCAGGCGCCGCAGGAAACAGTCGCAGCCGATGGTCAGCAGCAAATCCCCAAGGCGCTCCTGCAATCCTTCGAACAGGCTTTGCAGGTTCGGCAACATCGGGCCCGGGGTCATCGCGGTGAGGACGATGCCGTTCTCCACGGCGCAGTAGAAGCTCAGGCTCAGATCCGGGTGCACTTGCTGAATGGCGCGCACGTAATACTGCTGATTGACGCGCACGGCCAACGGGTGCGCCGCGAAGACCCGGTGATCGAGTTCAGCCACCGGCACACCGATGTGCCGGGCGTATTCGGCGGCCGCCGGTTCGGCATTGAGCTCGAATACCCGTCGCAGCGCGCTGTCGGCGCCTGTGACCACCAGTTTTTCGGCATTGGGCTGCATGTGGTGGGTGGTGAACACTTCGAAATCCAGCCAGGTGTTGACCAGCACCACCACAGCCGCGCCGCTGTGGAACTCGCCATCGAAGTACACGTGGGTATGGGTCAGGTAATTGTCGTCGCCGGCCGATCCGCCGAAATGCGGAATATCGCCCAATGCCGCACTCAGGGCGGCCAGCACCATTTCTTCACGGCTGGACAGGCCATCGAGCAAGGTCAAGGCGAAGCTGTTGCCCTTGATCGGCGCCAGGGAATTGCTGCGGCAGCCGCTGACCAGACGTTCGACCATTTGCTGGGCGTCGATAAGGCTGAAGTGCCCCATCTCATCGATCAGCTCCACGGCAATGGAAAAGTGCCGATGATCAAAACCCACCGCTGTCACACAATTACGGCCGTAGCCCAACGGGGTGATTTCCCCGGCGCTGGTACAGCCCACCAGGCGAATGCCGCCGAAGCTCTGCTGCAAGGCCTGACCCAAGGCCTGCAAGTCGTACTCGGCGGAACAGAAGAACAGGACCAGGCCCAAATGCGGATGCAACAACTGCCGCGCCAACTCCTGTGCGACCTGCCGGGCATCGCTGGCCTGGGACATTGCACTGACGACGCCTTCGCTCTGCTGCATCCTTACCTCCCGCAGGTGCGTGTGTATGAGGCACGAGTGTACGAAGTCTGTGGGGTGCGACGAATGCTACTTGGGTAGCGGGTAGCCGCTTCGATGGGATGAGACGGGGGGCGACCCTCGCCGTGATGCGCACAGCCAGGGCCTCCTCCCGGTGTTACCAGGTCAGCACCGCGCCTACTGCAAAGGTATCGGTGTCTTCGTTCTGGTCACTGGTGTCATGACCGTTGATTTCGAACTGGTTGTACTCGGCCACCAACTTGAGGTTGTCGTTCACGTCATGGAACAGCGCGACCCCGCGAGTCTCGTAGTCCGCGCCGCTGCCGACCACGCCATTGCCGTCGTCATTGGTCTTGCCGTAGGACAAGGCCAGGCGGTTCTTGCCCAGTTTGTAGGAGCCCTGTAACAGGTAACCGTCACTGTCGACGTTGCGCAGGGTCGGTTCGCCGGCATTGTTGGTGAAAAACGGGTTGATACCCTTGGCCTGGAAGCCGGAGCCGGTGAGTGACAACCCACCCATTTTCGCCTGTACGCCATAACCGACACCCTTGGAGGTCACGGTGTCGACCGTGGAGTCCGTGTTGTCCGAGCTCTGGTAGCTGCCGTTGACCCAGCTGTAGATCTTGGCCCCGGCCAGGTCGAACTGGTAGGTGATCTCGCTCTCGGTACGCGGGCTTTCCTGATAAGCCTTGCCCGTCGGGCTCCTGTCGTTGGTGTCCACCGGATCCATGATGCCGACCGCTACGCGTAAACCCTCCAGCACCGGCGTGCGGTAAGTGATCTGCGAAGTCGGGAACGGATACGGATAACCCGTGCCGATATTGCCGAACGACACCCCGCCGCCGTCCACCAGACCCAGGGTATCGCTGACCTGGCCGTAACCGGCGAGCATCTCGTCGAGCAGGATGTTGGAGCGGGCAAACAGGCCGAAATCTTTACCGATCAGCACTTCACCCCATTGCGGATTAGCCACGGTGCCGTAGAACTGCCGCACATCGATGGCGGTGTCAGTGCCGTTGGTTTCACTGTCGTTGATGGTGACCCAGAAGGAAGAGCGGGCACCCAGCTTCAGGTCATCAACCTGCTTGCCCATGTTGAAACCGAGGTAGTTGGGCAAAAAGCCCATTTTCACCCGCGACTGGCGGCGGTCGTACTGCTCGCCGGCGCGATCGACATCGCTGTTCACGTAGAAGGCATTGATATAGCCGTCGGTGGAGAACGTGGTCTGGTCCTTGTCGTACAGGACGATTTCCGCCTCGGCCATTGGGGCCAGGCCGAGTGAGGACAGGCTGGCAATGAAGGCCGGCAGAAAACGATGCGTGAAGTTCTTATTGTTGTGCATGGCGCGCTCCGAAACGGGGGACAAGTGTCGGAGGCGATTATCGAAAGCTGACGGGCGGCGCCATACGCTGCCTTGGGGCTGGTTTTCAGGTGCTTTGGATGGGCCGGCGGTGCGTGACCACTAGGGCGTAAGACCGCGGATCGGCAGGGCAAGCCACTAAAGTTGTAAAGAACCGCTTTTCGTAGGAGCCGGCTTGCCGGCGAAGGCGCACTTGAAGCCCCCTTCGCCGGCAAGCCGGCTCCTACAGGTCAAACGCTCGCTTTTATCAGCATGTAGGCGGCGACCACCACGCAGATGCTGGCAAACCCGACCTGCAACGTCCGCGCCGGCACCCGGGCGCAGAGCTTGCGGCCGATGATCATGCCGACGATGCTGGAGACGATGAAGGCAATGCCCAAACCGTCGATGCGCACCCCGGCATGAAATGCGCCGATCACGCCGACGGCCGAAATCAGGCTGATGACCATCAGCGACGTGGCGACGATTCCGCGCATCTGCACATCGGTCAGTTGCTTGAAGGCCGGGACGATCAAAAAGCCGCCGCCCACCCCCAGCAACCCCGAGACCACACCGGTCACTGCCCCGAGCGCCGCGAGGGTCGCAGTGCATTTGGCGGTCCAGGAAAAACGCCCGGTCTGTTGATCGAGCATGCAGTTCTTCTGGCCCCAGTTGGCCTGACCGTGGTCGCTTGGGCCCTCCTCCTTGCGCTCACGTCGCAGCATCCGCCAGGCCACCATGACCATCAGCAGGCTGAACAGGATCATCAGGATTTTTTCTGGCAACTGATGGGCGAAGTAGATGCCCAGCGGTGAAAACACGGCACCGAGGGCCGCGATCAGCAGCGCCGCTCGATAGCGCACCAGGCCATGGCGCAAACCGTCGAGGGCGCCGACCGCTGCCGCGCTGCCGACGGCAAACAACGCCACCGGCGCGGCCTGGGTCATGCTCCAGCCCAACCCCAGCACCAGGGCTGGCACCGCAAGAATGCCGCCCCCGGCACCGGTCAAACCCAGCACAAGGCCCATCACCAAACCAAACAGACTTGCCAGCAACATAGGGAGTTCTCAGTCGACCTTGGATACACGTGTCAGCCACTCGCGGCCCTTGAGCATGCCGTTCCAGTAGAACCACGGTAGCAGTGTCGCCTTCAGCCACCAGGCCGAGCGGCGCGGGGTCGTCGGATCAAGGGGAAAGGTCGGCAGCAACTTGCCCGCGTAACCGAACTCGGCAAGGATCACCTTGCCCTTCTCCACCGTCAGCGGACAGGAGCCATAACCGTCGTACTTCAGCGGCAGTGGCTGTTGCTTGCGCAAGGCCAGCAGGTTTTCGGCCACCACCACGATCTGCTTGCGCACCGCCGCGGCGGTTTTTGCGTTGGTAGTGCCGCAGATATCACCCAGCGCAAAGACGTCGGGATAACGCGGATGCTGCAGGCTGTGGGGGTCGACCTCGCACCAGCCGGCGGCGTCGGCCAACGGGCTGCGGGCAACGAAATCCGGCGCCACCTGAGGCGGCACGACATGCAGCAGGTCAAAGGTTTTTGCCTGGCGGGTGACATTGCCATCGGCATCCTTGACGTCGAACCACGCAGTTTTCGCCGGGCCGTCGACCTTGACCAGGTTCGAGTTGAACGCCAACCGGGCGTTGTACTTGTCGATGTATTTCATCAGCGGCGGAACAAAGGTCGGCACGCCGAACAGCGCCGCGCCCGCAACGTTGAATTCGACGTCGATGGTGTTCAGCACACCACTCTTGCTCCAGTGATCGCAGGACAGGTACAGCGCCTTCTGTGGCGCGCCGGCACACTTGATCGGCATGGCTGGCTGGGTGAACAGCACCTTGCCGCCGCGAAGTTTCTGCACCAGATCCCAGGTGTAAGTCGCGTGCCGGTAGCTGTAATTGGAGGTCACACCGTGCTGGCCGAGTGTGTCCTCCAGGCCTTCGATTTTCTCCCAGGCCAGGCGCAGGCCCGGGCAGACCACCAGGTTTTGATAGCTGACCGTACGCGCATCACCGAGGGTAAGTTGGCGTTTGTCCGGATCGATACCCGTCACGGCAGCCTGCAGCCAATGGGCCCCGCGTGGCATCACCGACGCCATCGGCCGCACGGTATTTTCCACGTTGTAGGCGCCGCCGCCGACCAGCGTCCAGGCCGGTTGATAGTAGTGCCGGGAGTCGGGCTCGATGACGGTGACGTTCAGATGCGGGCTACGCTTGAGCAGGCTGGCGACAAAGCCGATGCCCGCCGTGCCGCCGCCGATGACCACGATATCTGCACTGATGGATGGGCCCCAGTGTTGATCGTTCATTGCTTGTTCCTTTTGCTGCACGCAAATTTTCTTCCAGCCGCGACACAAAACGACTGTAGGAGCGAGCTTGCTCGCGATGGTCGCTAACGATTACGCGTGTTATCTGTATAAACGCGGTGCCATTACGTCCATCGCGAGCAAGCTCGCTCCTACAGGTTCGGTGTGTTAGCTGGCATCAGGGTTGAACCCAGCTTTTAAGCACCGCCCCGCAATAAAGCCCGGAGAGGGTTTTCATCACCTGGATCACTTCGTGACTGGCGAGACCGTAAAAAATGTACTTGCCTTCACGACGGGTGGCCACCAGTCCTTCATCGCGCAGGATGCCCAATTGCTGGGACAGGGTCGGTTGGCGCACGCCGGTCATTTTTTCCAGCTCGCCTACGTTGCGCTCGCCCTGGGTCAGCTGGCACAGGATCAACAGACGATCCTCATTGGCCAGGGCCTTGAGCAGCGCACAGGCTTTGGAAGCCGAGGCGCGCAGTTGGGCGACTTCACATTCGGTCAGACTGGATTGCATTTGCAGGATGCCTTCAACGTCACTTAAGCTGCGAACATTATGTCTTTAGATAAAGTGTTGCAACCGTTCGCTGACTTTTCGTCTTCTGACTTTTCTACCCCTGCACAGGTTCGTGTCCATGCCCGCACTGATTGAAGCTTTCCTCGACCCCGCCTCCTCGACCTACAGCTACGTTGTCTACGAGGCTGATGGCGGGCAGTGTGCGATTGTCGATCCGGTGCTCGACTACGATGCAGCCGCCGGGCGTACCGCGACCAACCAGGCCGACAGGATCATCGCCTTCGTTCGCGCCCATCATTTGCAGGTGCAATGGCTGCTCGAAACCCACGCCCATGCCGATCACCTGTCCGCCGCGCCGTATCTGCGCAAGGAGCTTGGCGGCAAAATCGCCATTGGCGAATCGATCAGCAAGGTCCAGGACGTGTTCAAGACGCTGTTCAATCTCGAGCCATCCTTTTGCGTCGATGGTTCCCAGTTCGATCATCTGTTCGCCCCCGGCGAATCGTTCATGATCGGCAACCTCAAGGCGACCGCCCTGCACGTACCCGGCCATACCCCGGCGGACATGGCGTACCTGGTTGGCAATGACGCGATTCTGGTGGGTGACACGTTGTTCATGCCGGACGTAGGCACCGCGCGCTGCGACTTTCCCGGTGGCAATGCCAACCAGATGTTTGCCTCTATCCACAAACTGTTGGCCTTCCCCGCCAGCGTGCGGCTCTACGTTTGCCATGATTACCCGCCCGAAGGCCGAGAACCGTCCTGCATGACCACGGTCGGTGAACAACGCCAAAGCAACATTCATGTGCGTGACGGCATCGACGCAACAGCGTTTGTCGAGATGCGCACCCGGCGCGATGCCGGGTTGGGGATGCCAACGCTGTTGCTGCCGGCGATCCAGGTGAACGTGCGGGCGGGGAATTTGCCGCCGGCCGAAGACAACGGCGTGACCTACCTGAAAATTCCCCTGAACAAGCTCTGAACACAAAAACTTGAAATGCTGAAAGCGGCCTGCGGCCTTTCGCTGGCAAGCCAACTCCTACACAAGGTTTGCGCACACCCGAGGCCCCTGTAGGAGCTGGCTTGCCAGCGAAGGCGGCGTATCAGGCGATAAAGATGCTTGTGTCTAATTGCCAAGGGTCAAGCCGTTTGCCGGCAACGGCAGCGCGGTCTTGTAGCGCACCTGCTTGAGCGCAAAACTCGACCGAATGTTCGCCACCCCCGGCACCTTGGTCAGAAAGTCCATCATGAAGCGCTCCAGCGACTGAATGGTCGGCACCAGCACCCGGATCAGGTAATCCGGGTCGCCGGCCATCAGGTAGCACTCCATCACTTCGGGGCGATCGGAAATCGCCTCCTCGAAATGCTGCAACGCCTCCTCTACCTGTTTCTCCAGACTGACATGGATGAACACGTTTACGTGCAATCCCAGCAAGTCGGCATCCAATAGCGTCACCTGCTCGCGAATCAGGCCCAACTCTTCCATGGCCTTGACCCGGTTGAAGCACGGCGTCGGCGATAAGTTAACCGAACGTGCGAGGTCGGCATTGGTGATGCGCGCATTCTCCTGAAGGCTATTGAGAATGCCGATATCGGTACGGTCCAGTTTGCGCATGAGACAAAACCACCTGTTTTTTATGCTTATGCAGATTTTTTATCTGCAAATGATCTTGAGCGCAATGAAACAGAGAGAAATATTCTTCTTGGCCGGGCCTATGATTGTTGTAGGACAAGATTTCTTTTACCGAAGAATCCTGTCAGCTCACTACAAGAAATTCACAAGATCGAGCGTAGAAGCCATGACCCAAGCGTATGAACCGCTGCGCCTGCACGTCCCTGAACCTTCGGGCCGCCCAGGCTGCAAAACCGACTTCTCCTACCTGCGTCTGACCGACGCCGGCACGGTGCGCAAACCCTCCATTGACGTTGAACCGGCCGACACCGCCGACCTGGCCAAGGGCCTGATTCGCGTGCTCGACGATCAGGGCAACGCCCTCGGTCCATGGGCCGAAAACGTTCCGGTCGAGATCCTGCGCAAAGGCATGCGCGCCATGCTCAAGACGCGCATCTACGACAACCGCATGGTCGTCGCCCAGCGTCAGAAGAAGATGTCGTTCTATATGCAGAGCCTTGGCGAGGAAGCCATCGGCACCGCCCAGGCCCTGGCGTTGAACATCGACGACATGTGCTTCCCGACCTACCGCCAGCAAAGCATCCTGATGGCCCGCGACGTACCGCTGGTCGACCTGATCTGCCAACTGTTGTCCAACGAGCGCGATCCGCTCAAGGGCCGCCAGTTGCCAATCATGTACTCGGTCAAGGACGCAGGGTTTTTCACCATTTCCGGCAACCTTGCCACTCAGTTCGTGCAAGGCGTGGGCTGGGGCATGGCCTCGGCGATCAAGGGCGACACTAAAATCGCCTCGGCGTGGATCGGCGACGGTGCCACTGCGGAGTCCGACTTCCACACCGCCCTCACCTTTGCCCACGTCTACCGTGCGCCGGTGATCCTCAACGTGGTCAACAACCAGTGGGCAATCTCGACGTTCCAGGCGATTGCCGGTGGTGAAGCCACCACGTTTGCCGGTCGTGGCGTCGGCTGCGGCATCGCTTCCCTGCGGGTCGATGGCAACGACTTCGTCGCGGTCTACGCCGCCTCTGCCTGGGCCGCCGAACGCGCGCGCCGCAACCTCGGCCCGACCATGATCGAATGGGTCACCTACCGGGCCGGCCCGCACTCGACCTCCGATGATCCATCGAAATACCGTCCTGCCGACGACTGGAGCCACTTCCCGTTGGGCGACCCGATTGCACGCCTCAAGCAGCACATGATCAAGATCGGCCAATGGTCCGAAGAGGAACACGCCGCCGTCAGCGCCGAACTTGAAGCTGAAGTGATCGCTGCACAGAAAGAAGCCGAGCAGTACGGCACGCTCGCCGGCGGCCAGATTCCGAGCGCCGCGACCATGTTCGAAGACGTCTACAAAGAGATGCCGGAGCACTTGAAGCGCCAGCGCCAGGAGTTGGGGATCTGACATGAACGATCACAACAACAATATCGAGTTGGAAACCGCCATGACCACGACCACCATGACCATGATCCAGGCCCTGCGCTCGGCCATGGATGTGATGCTTGAGCGTGATGACAACGTTGTGGTGTTCGGCCAGGACGTCGGCTATTTCGGTGGTGTGTTCCGCTGCACCGAAGGCTTGCAGAACAAGTACGGCACCTCGCGGGTGTTCGACGCGCCGATCTCCGAGAGCGGCATCGTCGGCGTCGCCGTGGGCATGGGCGCCTACGGATTGCGTCCGGTGGCCGAGATCCAGTTCGCCGACTACGTGTACCCGGCCTCCGACCAGATCATTTCCGAAGCCGCCCGCCTGCGTTATCGCTCGGCCGGCGAATTCACCGCACCGATGACCCTGCGCATGCCGTGCGGCGGCGGCATCTACGGTGGCCAGACCCACAGCCAGAGCATCGAGGCGATGTTCACTCAGGTGTGCGGTCTGCGTACCGTCATGCCGTCCAACCCGTATGACGCCAAAGGCCTGCTGATCGCCTCCATCGAAAACGATGACCCGGTGATCTTCCTCGAGCCAAAACGCCTGTACAACGGCCCGTTCGACGGCCACCACGACCGCCCGGTAACCCCGTGGTCGAAACACCCCGCCGCTCAGGTACCGGACGGTTACTACACCGTGCCGCTGGACGTCGCCGCCATCACCCGTCCGGGCAAGGACGTGACCATCCTGACCTACGGCACCACCGTGTACGTGTCGCAAGTCGCCGCTGAAGAAACCGGCATCGACGCCGAAGTCATCGACCTGCGCAGCCTATGGCCGCTGGACCTGGAAACCATCGTCAAGTCGGTGAAGAAAACCGGCCGCTGCGTAGTGGTCCATGAAGCCACCCGCACCTGCGGTTTCGGCGCCGAACTGGTGTCGCTGGTGCAAGAACACTGCTTCCACCACCTGGAAGCGCCAATCGAACGCGTCACCGGCTGGGACACCCCCTACCCGCACGCGCAAGAGTGGGCGTATTTCCCTGGCCCGTCCCGAGTGGGCGCGGCTCTGAAACGGGTCATGGAGGTCTGAATGGGCACGCACGTTATTAAAATGCCGGACATTGGCGAAGGCATTGCAGAAGTTGAATTGTCGGTATGGCACGTCAAGGTCGGCGACATGGTCGTCGAGGATCAGGTACTGGCCGATGTCATGACCGATAAAGCGATGGTCGATATTCCGTCGCCAGTGCACGGCAAAGTCATTGCACTTGGTGGCCAGCCAGGCGAAGTCATGGCGGTCGGCAGTGTGCTGATCAGCATTGAAGTCGAAGGCGCTGGCAACGTTAAGGCGTCGGCGCAACCGGCCCCTGTTAAAGAAGCGCCGGTTGCAACGCCGACAGTCGAAACCGCAGTGGAAAGCAAACCGGTGGCTGCCGCCGCGCCGAAAGCGGCCGTTTGCCAAGGGCCGATGGTCGCCCGCGAAGCCGATGAACGCCCGCTGGCCTCCCCGGCCGTGCGCAAACATGCGCTGGACCTCGGCATTCAATTGCGTCTGGTACGTGGCACTGGCCCCGCCGGGCGGATTTTGCACGACGACCTCGAAGCCTATCTGGCCCAAGGCCAATCGAACGCTTCGGCCCCCGTCGCGGCCGCTTACGCTCAGCGTCACGATGAAGAGCAGATCCCGGTGATCGGCATGCGCCGCAAGATTGCCCAGCGCATGCAGGACGCCACCCAGCGTGCCGCGCACTTCAGCTACGTCGAGGAAATCGACGTGACGGCTGTGGAAGAGCTACGTGCGCACCTGAACGAAAAACACGGTGCGACCCGCGGCAAGCTGACGTTGCTGCCGTTTTTGGTCCGCGCCATGGTCGTCGCCCTCCGCGACTTCCCGCAAATGAACGCCCGCTATGACGACGAAGCCCAGGTCATCACCCGCCCCGGCGCGGTGCATGTCGGGGTTGCCACCCAAAGCGCTGTCGGCCTGATGGTGCCAGTGGTGCGTCACGCCGAAGCCCGCAGCCTGTGGGACAACGCGGCAGAAATCGCTCGTTTGGCCACGGCTGCGCGCAACGGCAAGGCCAGCCGCGATGAACTGTCCGGCTCGACCATCACCCTGACCAGCCTCGGCGCGCTCGGTGGCATCGTCAGCACCCCGGTGCTGAACCTGCCGGAAGTGGCGATTGTCGGCGTTAACAAGATCGTCGAACGGCCGATGGTGATCAAAGGCCAGATCGTGATCCGCAAGATGATGAACCTCTCCAGTTCCTTCGATCACCGCGTGGTCGACGGCATGGACGCGGCGCTCTTCATCCAGGCCATTCGCGGCCTGCTCGAACAACCCGCCACCTTGTTTGTGGACTGATTTTTGTTGGAGAGCTCCATGCAAACTCTGAGCACCACGCTGCTGATCATCGGCGGCGGCCCTGGCGGTTATGTGACGGCGATCCGTGCCGGTCAGTTGGGCATCCCGACCATTCTGGTAGAAGGCCAATCGTTGGGCGGCACTTGCCTGAACATCGGCTGCATTCCTTCCAAGGCGTTGATTCATGTCGCCGAGCAGTTTCACCAGACGCAACACCACAGCCAGCATTCGGCGCTGGGCATCAACGTTTCGGCGCCGACCCTCGACATCAGCAAGAGCGTCGAATGGAAGGACGGCATTGTTGATCGCCTGACCACCGGCGTCGCGGCACTGCTGAAAAAACACAAAATCCAGGTCGTTCAAGGCTGGGCCAAGGTGGTTGACGGCAAGACCGTGGACGTCGGCGACACGCGCATTCAGTGCGAGCACCTGGTGCTGGCCACCGGCTCCAAAAGCGTGAACCTGCCGATGCTGCCGATTGGCGGCCCGATCATTTCGTCCACCGAAGCGTTGGCACCGACCTCCGTGCCCAAACGGCTGATCGTGGTCGGTGGCGGTTACATCGGTTTGGAACTGGGCATTGCCTATCGCAAGCTCGGTGCCGAGGTCAGCGTGGTCGAGGCGCAGGAACGCATCCTGCCGGCCTATGACGCTGAACTGACCCAACCGGTCCATGAAGAACTGAAAAAACTAGGTATCAAGCTTTACTTGAAACATAGCGTGCAAAGCTTTGATTCAACGGTAAATACTCTGCAAGTTCTGGATCCGAACGGTGACACGCTGAACCTGGAAACCGATCAGGTGCTGGTGGCCGTGGGTCGCAAGCCGAACACCCAGGGCTGGAACCTCGAAGCGCTGAACCTGGACATGAACGGCTCCTCGATCAAGATCGACAACCGTTGCCAGACCAGCATGCGCAACGTGTATGCCATCGGCGACCTCAGCGGCGAACCGATGCTGGCGCACCGGGCCATGGCCCAAGGCGAGATGGTTGCCGAGCTGATCAGCGGTAAATCCCGCGAGTTCAACCCCACCGCAATCGCCGCCGTGTGCTTTACCGACCCGGAACTGGTGGTGGTCGGCAAGACCCCGGACGAAGCCAAGGCAGCAGGTTTGGATTGCATCGTCTCGAGCTTTCCGTTCGCCGCCAATGGCCGGGCGATGACGCTGGAGTCCAAAAGCGGCTTCGTGCGCGTGGTCGCTCGTCGGGACAATCATCTGATTGTCGGCTGGCAGGCGGTGGGTGTCGGGGTATCGGAGTTGTCGACGGCGTTTGCGCAAAGCCTGGAAATGGGCGCGCGACTGGAAGACATCGGTGGCACCATCCATGCCCATCCGACGCTGGGTGAAGCGGTGCAGGAAGCGGCTTTGCGGGCCTTGGGGCATGCGCTGCATCTGTGATTCAAAGCACGCTCTAACTCTGTAGGAGCCGGCTTGCTGGAGATGGCGGTCAATCTGATACACCGCGTCGCGTTGATCGCCGGCAAGCCAGCTCCTACAGGGATCGCAATCTGGGCTGCGAAATGGGCCCGGAATGAAGTATTGTTGTCCCCATCCAAAAAACGTCAGAAGCCTTGAACCGTTTCGACGGTTGTTCAGTGATAGAGGGTGTCATGGGTAACGAAAGCATCAATTGGGACAAGCTGGGTTTTGACTACATCAAGACCGACAAGCGCTATCTGTCATATTTCCGCAATGGCGAGTGGGATAAAGGCACCCTGACCGAAGATAACGTGCTGCACATCAGCGAAGGCTCCACGGCCCTTCACTATGGCCAGCAGTGCTTCGAAGGCATGAAGGCCTATCGTTGCAAGGACGGCTCGATCAACCTGTTCCGCCCGGATCAGAACGCTCTGCGCATGCAACGCAGCTGCGCCCGCCTGCTGATGCCGCAGGTGGAAACCGAGCAGTTCATCGAAGCCTGTAAAGAAGTGGTCCGCGCCAACGAGCGCTTCATCCCGCCTTACGGCACCGGCGGCGCGCTGTACCTGCGTCCGTTCGTGATCGGCGTGGGTGACAACATCGGCGTGCGTACCGCTCCCGAGTTCATCTTCTCGATTTTCTGCATCCCGGTCGGCGCGTACTTCAAGGGCGGCCTGACCCCGCACAACTTCCAGATCTCCAGCTACGACCGCGCCGCGCCTCAAGGCACCGGTGCCGCCAAGGTCGGTGGCAACTACGCCGCCAGTCTGATGCCGGGCTCCAAGGCCAAGAAAGCCCACTTCGCCGACGCCATCTACCTGGATCCGATGACCCACACCAAGATCGAGGAAGTCGGTTCGGCCAACTTCTTCGGGATCACCCACGACAACAAGTTCGTGACCCCGAACTCGCCATCGGTACTGCCGGGCATCACCCGTCTGTCGCTGATCGAGCTGGCCAAGACCCGACTGGGCCTGGAAGTGGTTGAAGGTGACGTGTTCATCGACAAGCTATCCGACTTCAAGGAAGCCGGCGCTTGCGGTACTGCGGCGGTGATTACGCCGATAGGCGGCATCGACTACAACGATCATCTGCACGTGTTCCACAGCGAAACCGAAGTCGGCCCGGTCACCCAGAAGCTCTACAAAGAGCTGACAGGCGTGCAAACCGGCGACATCGAAGCGCCAGCGGGCTGGATCGTCAAGGTTTGACCTGACGCCAGACGCACAAAAGCCCCCCATCGGGTGACCGATGGGGGGCTTTTTCATGGCCTGATGAAAAGATCGCAACCTGCGGCAGCTCCTACAGTCATAGTCCTTCCAACCCGGTAGGTGCTGCCGAAGGCTGCGATCTTTTGCCATCACGCTCAATGGGCAACTGAACCCCAAACCGCCCCGCTATTTCCTTTCGTCCCAACATCGTCAACGCCAATGCCCGACTGTCCAGATCCTGCGTCACCCACTTTCGTTTGAGCGCCACTTGCAGCAACGCCGCCCCCAGCGATCCGCCCAGATGCGGCCGGCGCATGCTCCAGTCCAGACAAGGGCAGGCAAAACGGCGGCGCCGCGTGCTCAAATCCTGCACATCAACACCCAGCCCCTCAAACAATGCCGTACCGCTGTCGCTCAAGCGATAGGCCTGTTCGTCGGTTTCCTGCAACCAACCCGCTTCCAGCAGACAGTCATGCAACAGCACCGCCAGGGTGCCGGCCATGTGGTCGTAGCACGTGCGAGCGAACTGCAAACGGTCCGGTGTGTGCGGTTTGAATGTCGGCGCCGTGTTCTGGCCGATCACCATCAATGCTTCGAGCGCCTGGGCCACGCGTTTGCCCGCCAGGCTGTAATAGCGATGACGCCCCTGTATGTGCAAGCGAATCAGCGCCAACTCCTTGAGTTTCGCCAAATGGGCACTGGCGGTCGACGCACTGACCTCGGCCACCGCCGCCAGCTCGGTGCTGGTACGAGCGTGGCCGTCCATCAGCGAGCAGAGGATTTTCGTCCGTGCGGGCTCGGCAATGGCTGCGGCCACCTGCGAAACGCCGATGTCGTGATGTTCTGCGGTCATATTTCGCTCCCGGACGAATCAACGCCTTTTCGAACTGGAGATAGTAACAACACTTTCCAACAACAAAAGGCTGCGAACCATGGACCCGATTCTCGCTGCGACCCATGCCGACCCTTACCCCTATTACGCACAGCTGCGTGCCGAGGTCGGGTTGATTTTCCATCCGCAACTGAACATGTGGGTCGCCAGCAGCGCCCAAGCGGTTGCGGCCGTTCTGGCGAATCCCGACTGTCATGTGCGGCCCACAAACGAGCCCGTGCCCCATATGATTTCCGATGGCATGGCCGGCAAGGTATTTGGCCAACTGATGCGGATGAACGAGGGTGAACGCCAACGCTGCCCAAGGTCGGCGATTGCCCCGGGCCTGGAGGTGATCGATGCGCAGGAAGTCGAGACGCTGGTCGGCGCGCGGTTGATCACGCCTGACGCCGCAGGCCTGTACAACGCCATGTTCCGCGGACCGGTCTGCGTAATGGCGGCCCTGCTGGGTTTCTCCCCTGCACAAGGCCGATCCATCAGCGAACTGACGGGGGACTTCGTCGCGTGCCTGTCGCCCTTGAGCACCCTGGCTCAACTGAGCGCCGCCCACGCCGCAGCAGAACAGCTGAGCGGCTACGTTATCGAGCGTCTGGAAGATCCCGACAACCACAGCCCTTTGCTCAGTGGCATCCGCCAGCGCTTTACCGGTGGCACCCCAGAAACGCTGAATGCCAACTTGATCGGCCTGTTCTCCCAGACCTATGAGGCGACCGCCGGACTGATCGGCAACGCGATCCTGACACTGATAAAGAACCCATCGGTTCTGCGCGAAACCGCGCAAATCGACGAATTTCTGGCCGAAGTCCAGCGCTTCGACCCGTCTGTCCAGAACACCCGACGCTTCGTCGCCGCCCCGTGCGAAATCAACGGCGTCAGCCTCAAGACCGCAGACGTGATCCTGGTGTTGCTGGCTTCGGCCAACCGCGACCCGCAACTCAACGACAACCCCGATGCCTTTATCCTGAACCGTCCAAACCGCCGCAGCTTTACCTTCGGCGCGGCACGCCATCAATGTCCGGGGCAAACCTTGGCATTGAATATCGCCAGCGCGACGTTGCGACAGTTTTTGAAGACAAAACCGGTGCTGGAACGGCTGAGTTGGGATTACCGGCCGTCCTTGAATGGGCGGGTTCCCGTGTTCAGCGACACCAGGCAGGTTTGATCGGCAATCAATCCAACGACCCCACCCGCCCGGCATCCGGCCAAAACAACGCTGCCTGCCCTTTGCGCTGGCCATTCTGGTCAATCAGCGTCCACACCTTGCCTTCATGAATCATGAAGGCATTGCCCGCCTTGTCCACCCGATAGCCGCTGTAGCCGTGGGCAATGCCGTGGGCCGTGACTTGTTCCAGCAGGGTTTGGCGCATGGCACGGTCGAGCGGCGAGGCGCTGAAGCGTGACGGCATGCCGAGAAATTCGGAGCGCGGGTA
Source organism: Pseudomonas sp. P1.8 (assembly GCF_001269805.1). NCBI lineage: Bacteria > Pseudomonadati > Pseudomonadota > Gammaproteobacteria > Pseudomonadales > Pseudomonadaceae > Pseudomonas > Pseudomonas sp. P1.8. Next base: position 72,904 of record NZ_LHVM01000013.1, on the reverse strand, counting down.
TTTGAAACAGGCCAGGGTCTGTTCGTTGGCGTAGAAAAACAGCGGATCGTCCTGGGTGCCATGGGCCAGCAGGCTGTAGGGCGCGTGGGCGTGCAGCCAATGCAGGCGCTCGGCTGCGGTCAATGACTGCGGGGTCGGCAGGTGTTTCCCGGTCCAATGCCGATAAGACGCGTCGATCAGCTCAATCGCAGCAGTGTATTCATCAATCAGCAACGTGCGCCCTCCCAGGCAATCGCGATCAATCATCGCGCGTCAGCACTTCCAGCAACTCGATTTCGAACGTCAGGTTGGCGTTCGGTGGAATGCTGCCCATGGTGCGCTCGCCATACGCCAGATGCGCCGGCACCAACAGTTTGCGTTTGCCGCCGACCTGCATGCCCGGGATGCCCTGGTCCCACCCCTTGATGACCCTTCCCGTACCAATCACGCACTGGAAAGGTTTGCCACGGCTATAGGAAGAATCGAATTCGCTGCCGTCTTCCAGCCAACCGCGGTACTGGGTGGTGATTAAAGCGCCCTTGACGGCGGCTTTACCCTCGCCGATATGAAGATCGATTACCTGAAGCTCGTCATTCATTGAATTTCACTCGTCTGTTCACTCACCCAAAAGGGTCTGATGGACGCCGTTTTCCCAGATTTGCATTCGATTGGCAACCATCCCCTTTGCGCACGAAGGTTCAAGTGAAAACTGCCTGCTCTGCACCGTGCTATGACGCCTCTCGTGGACAGTGGATCTTCAGCAACCCTAACCCTTATCCTTGACGCCCTGCCGTACCAGTTGATGGAGTTTCCGTTCATGCCCCATGAAGGCAATCTGCTGCAAGCCGCTGTCGTATTTCTGTGCGCGGCCGTGCTGATCGTCCCCCTGGCCAAGCGCCTGCAACTGGGAGCGGTACTGGGTTATCTGTTTGCCGGGGTGATCATTGGCCCTTCAGTGCTGGGCTTGATCGACAATCCGCAAAGCGTCGCCAATATCTCGGAACTTGGCGTGGTATTGCTGCTGTTCATCATTGGCCTGGAGTTGTCACCCCGACGCTTGTGGGTGATGCGCAAGTCAGTGTTCGGCGTGGGTTTGGCTCAGGTGTTGCTGACCGGTTCGACGATTGGCGTGGTGGCGCTGTTTGTCTTCGGCCAGCCCTTGAACAGCGCGATTGTCCTGGGCCTCGGGCTGGCGTTGTCGTCCACCGCATTCGGCCTGCAGAGCCTGGCCGAGCGCAAGGAGCTGACCAGCCCTCACGGGCGTCTGGCGTTTGCGATTCTGCTGTTCCAGGACATCGCGGCGATCCCGCTGATTGCCATGGTGCCATTGCTTGCCGAGGGCAGTCACAGCGTCAGTGCCGCCGAGAACCTCAACCACGGCTTGCAGGTGCTGGGCAGCATTGCGGTGGTGGTGATCGGCGGACGCTATCTGTTGCGTCCGATCTTTCGCGTAGTGACCAAAACCGCGTTGCCGGAAGTGTCCACAGCCACTGCGCTACTGGTGGTGATCGGCACCGCTTGGCTGATGGAACTGGTTGGCATTTCCATGGCTCTTGGGGCCTTTCTCGCCGGCCTGCTGTTGGCGGACTCCGAATATCGCCACGAACTGGAATCGCAGATCGAGCCCTTCAAAGGCCTGCTGCTAGGGCTGTTTTTCATCAGCGTCGGCATGGGCGCCAATCTGAGTCTGTTACTGAGCGCGCCTGTCACGGTGCTGGGCCTGACCCTGCTGTTGATTGCAATCAAGCTGCCGCTGCTGTTCATCGTCGGGCATTTGGCCGGTGGTTTGAACAAGGTCAGCGCGATTCGCCTCGGGATCGTGCTGGCGGCCGGCGGTGAGTTCGCTTTCGTGGTGTTCAAGATCGGCCGCGACCATGAACTGTTCGTGCCGCAGATGTATGACCTGCTGGTGCTGACGATCACCCTGTCGATGGCGGTGACGCCCCTGTTGCTGCTGGTGTGCGCACGGCTGGTCAGCCCCAAGGTGCAACCGGTCGAAGTGCCGGAGAAATTCCGTGAAATCGATACCGATACCCCTCGGGTGGTCATCGCCGGTATGGGCCGCATGGGGCAGATCGTTGCGCGGATCCTGCGGGCGCAGAACATCAAGTTCGTCGCCCTCGATACCTCGATTGAGACCATCGAGCTGTCTCGCAGTTTTGGTGGCGTGCCGGTGTTCTATGGCGACCCGATGCGCCCGGAAATCCTCAGCGCGGCCAAAGTGGGGGAAGCCGAATTTTTCGTGATCGCTACCGACGACCCGGACACCAACATCAAGACGGCCGAGTTGGTGCGCAAGCTCTATCCGCACATGAAAATTATCGCCCGCGCCCGCAACCGCCAGCATGTACACCGCTTGATGGACGTCGGTGCGCAAGCGGTACGCGAGACTTTTTATTCGAGTCTGGAAATGAGCCGGCAAACCCTGATCGGCCTGGGGCTGACCCAGGCCCAGGCCGACTCGCGGATCAAGCGCTTCAAGCATCACGATGAACAAGTGCTCGAAGCCCAGCATGCCGTCTATGATGACGCCGCGAAGGTCCTGCAAACAGCCCAGGAAGCGCGGGAGGAACTGGCGCGCCTGTTTGAATCCGATGAGCTCCAAGAGCGAACGGCAAGCAAAGAAAGGACGCCCCAATGAGTGACTCTGACTCGACTTCGCCTGCCCTCAAGGAAATCTTCAACCTCGAGCGCCTCCAACACATCGCCACCGAAATGACGGCGGTTTATCCCGCGTTCGACGCCAAGGCATTCCTGAAACTGGCCCAATCCGGCCTGGCAGAGCTGAGCGTGATGCAGCGCATGGCCCGGGTCAGTGAATGCCTCCACGCGGTGTTGCCGCTGGACTATGAAGCTTCGGTGGACGTCCTGCGCGCCCTCGCCCCGCGCCTGAACAGCGGTTTTGTCAGCATGTGCCTGCCGCACTACGTCGCCCGCTACGGCGCTCATGCATTCGAGCAGTCGATGGATGCACTGAAGTATTTCACCGCCTTCGGTTCCTCGGAGTTCGCGATCCGGCACTTTTTGCGCAGCGACTTCGAGCGTACGCTCACGCTGATGCATGGCTGGTCGCTGGATGACAACGAACACGTGCGACGTCTGGCCAGCGAAGGCTGCCGTCCGCGCTTGCCTTGGTCGTTTCGACTGGAGCAAGTCCAGGCCGACCCGCGCCTCGCCGTCAAAATTCTCGACAACCTGAAGGCCGACACCAGCCTTTACGTGCGCAAATCCGTGGCCAACCACCTCAACGACATCACCAAGGACCATCCCGAGTGGGTGCTGGAACTGATCGAAGGCTGGTCGCTGGACAACAAACACACCGCGTGGATCGCCAGGCACGCCTTGCGCAGCCTGATCAAACAGGGGAACTCGCGGGCGCTGGCGATCATTGGCGCAAGCGGTAAGCCTGAAGTTGAGATCAGCGAGGTGCAGGTCAATCCGCCAGTGATTGGCCTGGGTGAAAAGATCACCCTGTCCTTTGTCGTCAAATCCACTGTTGAAGACACTCAGCGTCTGGTGATCGATTACGCCATCGATTACGTCAAGGCCAACGGCGGCACGTCAGCGAAGGTGTTCAAGCTCAAGGCGCTGACATTGCCCGGCATGGCCAGCGAAACGGTGAGCCGTGGGCAGCAGATCAAGGAACTCACCACCCGCAGGCATTATGCGGGCGTTCATGCGGTGCACATCATGGTGAATGGGGAGCGGCTGGCCAGCACGCAATTCGAGATCGTTTGACTGCATTTCTTCGTTAGAACCGGACCTGTAGGAGCTGGCTTGCCGGCGAATGGGCCTTGAACATGATGAAAACCTTGAGACCTCTTCGCCGGCAAGCCGGCTCCTACAGGGGATTGGGGGGCAGTAGCAGGGCTTGCTCCCGCTCACACAACTCCACCACATAATCCCACAGCACTCTTAGCCGCACAGACTTGTGCAATTCGCGGCGGGTGCTGATCCAGTAGCTGCGCTGGATGCTTTCGTCCGGCAACAACGGCACCAGATCCGGATCGGCGTTGGCCATGTAGCATGGCAGCACCGCAATCCCCAGCCCCGAACGTGCAGCCTGTTGCTGGGCGATCACGCTGGTGCTGTGGAACACCACTTGCGGGTTGCGGCAGAAGCTGTTGAGGAACATCAACTCCTGGCTGAACAGCAAATCGTCGACATAACCGATCCACGCGTGACGCCCCAGGTCTTCGCGGTTGCGCAGCGGCGGTGAACGGTCGAGATAAGCCTGACTGGCGTAGAGCGCCAGGCGGTAATCAGTGAGCTTGCGGGTGACCAGCATGTCGGCGGACGGGCGTTCAAGGTGGATGCTGATCTCCGCCTCCCGGTTGAGGATGCTGACAAAGCGCGGCACCGCCACCAGTTCCACTTCCAGCCCCGGATAGCGTTCGAACAGTCCTTTCATGCGGCTGGCGAGGAACATGATACCCAACCCCTCGGTCACGCCGACGCGGATCTTGCCCAACGGTGCCGTGGACTGGGTGATTTCCTCCTGCGCCAGCAGCGCGACGTTTTCCATGGCCTCAGCGTGTTTGAGCAACGCTTCCCCGGCCGGGGTCAATTCATAGCCCTGGGCGTGTTGAACAAACAACGCTGTGCCGAGGCTCTTTTCAATGGCCTCGATGTGCCGCGCCACGGTGGCGTGCGTGGTGTTTAACCGGCGTGCCGCCGTGAGCAAACGGCCGCTGCGCTGCAATTCGAGGAAAAACCGCAAGTCGTTCCAGTCAAACATGATTCGTCCCTGGTTGTTCGCTGTTGATGGCACTGTTTAAAAACGCACAGCGGCTGCGCAAAAACTAACATTCTTTTGACGAAAGCTAACAACTAGGATGACAGACAACAAGAACAACAAACCGAGGTCAGGGATGCAGACTTCCCTAGATGAATACGACTACATCGTGGTCGGGGCCGGGCCGGCCGGGTGTCTGCTGGCCAATCGACTGTCGAGCGATCCGCAGCACCGCGTGCTGTTGCTCGAAGCCGGGGGCCGCGACAACTATGCGTGGATTCACATCCCCGTGGGTTACCTGTTCTGCATCGGCAACCCGCGCACCGACTGGTGCTTCAAGACTGAAGCGCAAGCGGGCCTGCAAGGCCGCGCCCTGAGCTATCCCCGGGGTAAAGTGCTGGGCGGCTGTTCGTCGATCAACGGCATGATCTACATGCGCGGCCAGGCCGGTGACTACGACGGCTGGGTGGCCGAGGGCAATCCGGGTTGGGGCTGGCAGGACGTGCTGCCGCTGTTCAAGAAAAGCGAAAATCACTTTGCCGGCGATTCTGAGTTTCACGGCGCCAGCGGTGACTGGCGGGTCGAACGCCAGCGTCTGTCATGGCCGATCCTCGATGCCTTCCGCAGCGCCGCCGAGCAAAGCGGCATCGCCAGCATCGATGACTTCAACCAGGGCGACAACGAAGGGTGCGGCTACTTCCAGGTCAATCAGAAGGCCGGGATTCGCTGGAATGCGGCCAAGGCGTTTCTCAAGCCTGCGCGCAAGCGCGCCAATCTCACGGTACTGACCGGCGTTGAAGTCGACCGCGTACTGCTGGAAAACGGTCGCGCGTCGGCGGTCAGTGCCCGTTGGCAAGATCAGCCCAGGTCGTTCAAGGCGCGCAAGGAAATCATCCTGTGCGCAGGCTCCGTCGGGTCGCCGAGCATCCTGCAACGGTCCGGCATCGGCCCGCGTCCACTACTGGAGCGCCTGGGGATCGGTGTCGCCCACGAGCTATGCGGTGTGGGCGCCAACCTGCAGGATCACCTGCAACTGCGGCTGATCTACAAGCTGGAAAACGCCCGTACCCTGAACCAGATTGCCGGCAGCCTGTGGGGCAAGATGGGCATGGGCCTGCGCTACCTCTATGACCGCAGCGGCCCGCTGTCCATGGCGCCGAGTCAACTTGGCGCGTTTGCCCGTTCCGGCCCGGAACAGACTTCAGCGAACCTTGAGTACCACGTGCAACCGCTGTCGCTGGAGCGCTTTGGCGAACCGCTGCATGCGTTCCCGGCGTTTACCGCGTCGGTCTGCGATTTGCGCCCGCAAAGCCGAGGCCGGGTGGAAATCCGCTCCGTCGATCCGCAGGAAGCGCCGCTGATTCAACCCAATTACCTGAGTCATCCGCAGGATTTGCGCGTCGCCGCCGACGCCATCCGCCTGACCCGACGCATCGTGGCCGCCCCGGCCCTGAAGGCATTCAAACCGGTCGAGTACCTGCCCGGTGACAGCCTGCAAAGCGAAGAACAACTGCACGAAGCCGCCGCACGAATCGGTACGACGATTTTTCACCCGGTGGGCACCTGCCGCATGGGCAACGATGCCGCTGCGGTGGTCGATGCCCAACTGTGCGTGCGCGGCATCCCCGGTCTGCGCATCGCCGACGCCTCGATCATGCCGCGCATCACTTCGGGCAACACCTGCTCACCGACGCTGATGATCGCCGAGAAAGTGGCACAGATGATCCTTAACCCAGACACAAGGAGCGTGAAACCACCGATGGAACTGGTCGCAAACACCTGAACTCTGTACACAAACATGTAGGAGCCGGCTTGCTGGCGAAAGCGGCGTATCAGTAAACGTCGATGTCGACTCGACGATCGCTTTCGCCAGCAAGCCGGCTCCTACAGGGATGTCCGATGCATCGACAGTAGCGGCACCCGCCCACAAGGCAGGCGCCGACAGTGGAACAACAAAAACAATCACTGTGAGGGATACCGGTATGTCAGAGAACGTTCAAACCCTGGAAGCCGTGCGCAGCGCGGGCACGAGTCAGGAAACCCAGAAAGTCATCTTTGCCTCGTCCCTCGGGACGGTCTTCGAGTGGTATGACTTTTTCCTCTATGGCGCCCTCGCGGCGGTGATCAGCAAACAGTTTTTCGCCGGGGTCAACGACACCACGGCGTTCATTTTTGCCCTGATGGCGTTTGCCGCCGGTTTCATCGTACGGCCGTTCGGTGCACTGGTGTTTGGCCGGTTGGGGGACATGATCGGGCGCAAGTACACCTTCCTCGCCACCATCATCCTCATGGGCCTGGCGACGTTTTGCGTCGGGTTGCTACCGACTTACGCCAGCATCGGCATTGCCGCACCGATCATTCTGGTGGTGCTGCGCATGCTCCAGGGCCTGGCCCTGGGCGGTGAGTACGGAGGTGCCGCCACTTATGTCGCGGAGCACGCGCCCATCGGCAAGCGCGGTTTCCACACCAGCTGGATTCAGTCGACCGCGACCCTCGGCTTGCTGCTGTCGCTGCTGGTGGTACTGGGCTGCCGTTACTTCACCGGCGACCAGTTCGAAGTCTGGGGCTGGCGCATTCCGTTCCTGTTTTCCATCGTGCTGCTGGGCATCTCGACCTGGATCCGCATGAGCCTGCACGAATCGCCGGCCTTCGTGAAAATGAAAGAAGAAGGCAAGCTGTGCAAACAGCCGATTCGCGATTCCTTCGGTAAATGGGAAAACCTCAAGGTGGTGCTGATCGCGCTGTTCAGCATCAACGCCGGGCAAGCGGTGACCTTTTATGCCGCGCAGTTCTATGTGCTGTTTTTCCTCACCCAGTTCCTGAAGATGGACCCGGCGGTGGCCAACGGCTTGCTGATTATCAGCGTGACCATCGGTGCGCCGTTCTTCATTTTCTTTGGCTGGCTGTCGGACAAGGTCGGGCGTAAACCGGTGCTGATGATTGGCCTGCTGCTGGCCACTGTGTTGTATTTCCCGATCTTCAAGACCCTGGCCCACTACGCCAACCCTGCTATCGACCAAGCCAGCCGTCAGGCACCGATCACAGTGATGGCTGACCCGGCCACCTGCACCTTCCAGTTCGACCCGGTGGGCAAGGCCAAATTCGACAGCCCGTGCGACAAGGTCAAGACCTTCCTGGTCAAGCAGGGCCTGCCGTATCAAAGCGCAGCGGCCCCGGCCGGCAGCGGTGTGCAGGTCAGCGTGGGTGACGTGAAGCTAGACGGTTTCGACGAAGCCGCCCTGCGCGGTGCCGTGACCCTCGCCGGTTACCCGCAACAGGCCGACTTGCAGCAAATCAACAAGCCGATGATCGTGGCGCTGATTGTCGCGTTGATCATCATTTCCGCCATGTGCTACGGCCCGCTGGCAGCGCTGATGGTCGAGCTGTTCCCGACTCGCATCCGCTACACCTCGATGTCCCTGCCCTACCACATCGGCAACGGCTGGTTCGGCGGGTTCCTGCCGACGGTGTCGTTCGCGCTGGTGGTGTATACCGGGGATATTTTCTACGGGCTGTGGTATCCGGTGGTGATCACCGGGGTGAGCCTGGTGGTGGGGATGATCTGTTTGCGTGAGACGCGTAACGTGGATCTGGACAAGAACTGACGTCAACCCGAAACCTGTAGGAGCGAGCCTGCTCGCGATGGACTCGAAAGCGCCGTGTTCAACCAGAAAGCACGCGTTTTCGTTAACGACCATCGCGAGCAGGCTCGCTCCTACAGTGACAGTGCAAAATAGAAAAACCGTCTCAAACCTCTTCGTCGAGCAACTCGAACTTCACTTGATCCGGGTAGAACGCCACATATCCTTTAATCTGATCGACGGACACCTTGGGGTTCTCGTAGCTCCACACCGCATTGGCACCTTCATGCCCCGGCACCTGCAAGCTGAAATAGTTGGCGTCGCCCTTGTAGGGGCAATAGCTGGTGTGGTCGGTGCGCGCGTAATATTTCTCGTCGATGTCCTCGCGTGGCACGTAGTAAACCGGCGGGTAGTTGGCCTCCAGCAGTACCAACGCCCGCGCCGAAGCGGCCACCTGGATTCCGTGAAACTTCACCAACAGGCAGCCAGGCTGCTCGGCGATGGTGATGACAGGGCTAGGACCGGTGCTTTTCATGGACGACGTTCCTCATGACGGTGATGGACCTGAAGGCAAGGCAGCCGGTAACGGTCGCCGCGCCAAAATCTATGTATGCCGACCTATCAGGTATAACCCAGGTTCCGCCATCACGACGGCTTCACAGCCGAACGGGAGCCATGCTCTTCAAGCATTCAGTTGTGCCAGATAGGCCCAGGGATAGATGCCCCGCTCGTGCCCATCGCTGAATACCAGTTGCAGGCCATAGCCTTGCGGGTTCAGTTCGGTGACCCGAACCCGCGCATCGACCCTCGGCGTCAGCCCCTGCACACGAAACGCCCGGCATTGCGAACACGGACACTGGCGGCGCAGCTCGGCGTGATCGAGCCGTTGTTCCCGACCGTCCGGCCAGTTCAGGCGCAATTGCCCGGTGCTTGGCGAATTCCCTACCGACAGCGGATTCATTGCAGCTGACTCAAGGCAATGCGCACCGCTTTGCGCACCTCAGGATCGCCATCATCCTGCGCGGCTTGCAACGCGGCGATGGCCCTTTGATCACTCAATTCGCCCAAGGCCAACGCCGCTTCCTTGCGCAGATTGCTGATGCGATGGCCGAGGGTTTCGATCAGCGCATCGAGTGCGGGTGCGTAGCGCAAACGGCCCAGGCTACGGGTGGCGCGCAAACGCACCTGCCAGTAATCGTCGCCCAGGGCCTGGACCAGTGCCGGGCCGGCATCGACGTGTCCGACCTTGCCCAGGGTGGTCGCAGCTTCTTCGCGCACTTGCCAGGCCTGATCCTGCAACGCCAGGCGCAACGACGGCAGCACCTGCGCGTCGGATGCCAGACCGAGGGCGCCGGTGGCGGCGCGGCGAACTTCGGTGTCCGGGTCATTGCTGGCCAGACGCGCCAAGGCCGGCAAGGCATCGAGTTGTTTGAGCCAGCCCAAAACACCGATGGCTTCGCGGCGTACGCCAGCGTCTTCATCATTCAGCGCGTTGGCGGCCGCCGTAGCGGCATCGGCGCAACGCAGCTCGCGCAATGCCCGGAACGCGGCAATGCGCACACGGATGTCGGCATGCCCGGTCCACGGCAGAATCACCCGCCCCGCCGCTGCGCTTTTCAGCAGACTGAGGCTTTGTGCAGCGGCGGCCTGCACCGCTTCGCTCGGATCGGTCAGGGCTCGGCACAACGCTTGAACCACCGGTTCGTCCTCCCACGCTTCCAGCAGCCGCGCAGCTTCAGCGCGCACCTCTTCGGTGGGGTCCTGCGCCAGTCGGTCCACCAGCCATAGCAGGCCGTCCGGTTCTTCCAGGTCGGCCAGTTCGATCAAAGCGATCCGGCGCACGCCAGCGTCTTCATCGGTCAAGCGTGGTTGCAGGGCAAGAATGTCGTCGTTGTCGGTCAAATCAAAAAATGAAGTCATAGGGCAAACCGCGGCAGTTTGTTTTCAGGAGGCAGTCCGAGAGGGTTCAGGCGTGGCAACTGCCGACCGTCTTCGTGACGCAGGAGTTCGAGGCAATGGCGCTTCAGGCGCGAGAATTCGTGGCTCGTTACCAGTTCGGTGGTGCGTGGCCGATGGAAATCGAGGCGCAGGTCTTCGATGATCCGGCCCGGTCGTGAGCTCATGACCAACAGCCGATCGGCGAGGAACAGCGCTTCATCGATGTCATGGGTGACGAACACCACGGTGGTGCGGATGCGCGTCCAGATGTCCAGCAGCAGTTCCTGCATGTTCAAGCGGGTCAAGGCGTCGAGGGCACCAAAGGGTTCATCCATCAGCAACAGGCGCGGACGATTGACCAGCACCCGGGCGATTTCCACCCGTTGCTGCATGCCGCCGGAGAGTTGGTCCGGCCAGCGTTCGGCAAAGCCTTCGAGGCCCACCAGCGCGAGGATTTCGTCGGCTGCTTTATGGCGCTCGTGCTTGCCGATGCCGTGCATTTTCAGGCCGAAGGCGACGTTGTCGCGCACCGTTCGCCACGGAAACAGCGTGTGCTGCTGGAACACCATGCCGCGCTGCGACGAGGGTCCAGACACCGGCGCTCCATCCACCGTGAGCGTTCCGGTACGCGGTTGCAAGTGACCAGCCAGCGCGCCGAGCAGGGTCGACTTGCCGCAACCGGAAGGGCCGAGAATGCACACGAACTGGCCCGGTTCGATCTGGCAATCCAGACCTTGCACGGCTTCGAACGCCGCTTGACCTTCGCCCAGGCTGATCGACAAGCCGCGAATATCTATTCGCCCTTCAGGGTGTTGAAACACGCTCATCAGCTTTTCCCTCGTGGACGGTGCCAAGGCGTGAATAGCCCGCCCAGGCGTTTGATCAACAGGCTGCTGCCCATTCCCAGCACGCCGATCAGCAACATGCCGACGACAATGTCGGCATAGTTCTGGATGGTGTAGGACTCCCAGGTGTAGTAACCGATGCCGTACTGGCCAGAGATCATTTCTGCCGTCACCAGACAGAACCAGGAAGTGCCCATACCGATGGCGAGGCCGGTAATGATGCTTGGCGCAGCACCGGGCAAGATCACTTCCAGCAGGATTGCCCGGCGCCCTGCCCCGAGGCTTTTCGCCGAGGCGATCAGGCGTGGGTCGACGCCTTCGACGCCATGCACGGTGTTGAGCAAAATCGGGAACAACGCGCCGGTGAAGGTGATGAACACCATCGACAGTTCAGACGACGGGAACATCAGGATCGCCAGGGGAATCCACGCCACCGCGGGGATCGGGCGCAGCACTTCCAGCGGCGGCAGCAAAACGTCTTCGGCCCATTTCGAGCGCCCGATGGCCAGCCCCAAAGCGATACCGATGATCAGCGCAGCGAGATAACCGGCGAACACCCGGCCGAGACTGCTGCTCAGGTGTCGGCCGAGCTTACCGGAGTCGCCCAGCCCCAGTGCGGCCTCGATCACGGCAAGCGGCGTTGGGACGTTGGCGAAGGTCACCAGGCCGAGGTTCCAGTGGTGGCTGGCGGCGAGTTGCCAAAACAAAAGGCAGAGCAGCAGTGACGCGGCCCTGGGTATCCAGCGTGCATAGGATCGGTACACAGTTATTCCTCTCAACCAAAAAACCCGTAGGAGCTGGCTTGCCGGCGATAGCGGTAGTTAAGTCGACATCAATGTTGAATGTCCGTCAGCAATCGCCGGCAAGCCGGCTCCTACAGGTTTAGCGAACGGCCACGGCCTGGGTCGTGGCATCAGTGAAGTCGTACACCTTGCCGCCCTGCGCCGTGGCGTACTGCTGGGCCTGGCCCTTGAGCAGAAACGCACTCAAACGGCCCTTGGCATCGCTGGCAAACCACGCCTGATCCGCCAGCAATTTGATCCCGCTGTCGCTGGCCTGGGCATACACGGCGCGGATGTTTTTACCTTCCTGCTTGAGGCTGGCCAGCGCTTTGAACGCTGACTCCGCGGAGGCGTACTGGCGGACTTTCGGCTCGCCACGCACCCAGATTTCGGCCACACGGCTGAAGTCGGTGATGGCTTTGCCGCTCGCTGCATCGGTTGCCTTGAGTGGCGTTTGCTCGTAGTTCGCCAATTGCGCGGTGTAGTCCAGGTTTGAGGCCTTGAAGGCTGTGCGGATGTATTGGTCGTCGATGAAGCTGTTCAGATCGAGGCCGCGATCCGCTTTCTTCAACAGTTTGAGCGTGTCGATGGCGGTGCCGACGGCCTGGCGATATTCCGGTTTCCAGCTCAGGTCGCGGGTTTGCACACCCAGCGGGCCGTGGAACAGATAGTTGACCTCGGCATCGACGCCGGTGACTTTGGCGATCAGTTCGCTGTACTTCTCCGGTTCAGCGGCGAGCAGTTGATTGGCCTCGATGCTCGCCCGCAGGTAAGCGACGACGATTTCCGGGTACTTTTTCGCATAGCTTTGATCGACCAACGCGCCGTGGAATGTCGGCGCTGCGGCCTGGGACCCGTCGTAGATCTTGCGTGCAAAACCACGGCTGGGGAACAGTTCGGCAAACGGCACGAAGTCCGCGTGGGCGTCGATCTTCCCGGCCTGTAATGCGGAGCCGGCGACTTCCGGTGGCTGGGCGATGATGTTTACGTCTTTCAAAGGATCCCAGCCCTGAGCCGCCACGGCACGCAATAACATGCCATGGGCGGTAGACGCGAACGGCACGGAAATGGTCTTGCCCTTCAGTTCCGCCAGGGACTGCACGCCCGACGCACTCGGCACCACGATGCCGTTGCCACTGCCCTGTGTGCTGCCCGACAACACGCTGATAAACAGGCTGTGCTTGCCGGCTGTTTCGAACGCCACACCGTTGAAGGCGCCCGGGAAATCGGCCATGGCGCCGAAGTCGAGTTTGCCGGCCACCATTTCATTGGTCAGGGGCGCGCCGCTGGTGAAGTTCTTCCACTGCACATCGTATTTGGCGTCCTTGTAGGCGCCTTCATGGGGCAGGTATTTGTCCAGCAGGCCCAGTTCGCGAATCAACAGACCGCCAGCGGCGCAGTTGATTGTGGTGTCCTGGGTACCGATGGCTATGCGGATGGTTTCGGCCGAGGCCGACAAAGTGAATGACGCCAGTACCAGACCGGCAAACGCTGCACGCAACATGAGTGTATCCCCTCGAATCATTTATAGGATGTTCGTCTCCGCCACGATCAGGGCGCGGTGGGAAACGAGGGGTGTTTTTGAATCAGGCGTCCGGTGGTGGCCGGATGGCGGTTTTTCGTGGTCTGGGCTGGCCTCATCGCTGGCAGGCCAGCTCCCACAGTTATTCCGGTGAACACACGTTCTGCGGCTGGCCTCGCCCCCCTGTAGGAGCCAGCTTGCTGGCGATGGAGTGCCAGCTCAATTGATGGTGACTGGCTCGCCATCGCCAGCAAGCCGGCTCCTACAAGGTTCTTGTTTCAGCGTAGGAGGTACGGAATTTCGACTTTCACAGCGCCCGTCGGGCAGTCTTTTTCACAGGGCATGCAGTACCAGCATTCATCAAATGCCATGTAGGCCTTTTGTGTGGCCGGATTGATTGCCAACAGGTCCATCGGGCAGACATCGACGCAAACGGTGCAGCCTTTGTGGGCGATGCATTTGTCCTCGTCGACGGTGACGGGGGCGTTGGAGCGGAAGAAGATTTCCTGGGGTTGATAGGCCATTTCACGGTCTCTCTTTTGTGTGAGGCTCAGGCTGCATCCGCACGGACTCGCAGTCGGTCGTAGATCTGCATTTCTTCGGCGTCCAGCGCAATGATGTAAGGCTCCACGGCTTTCTTGAAACTGGTCATCAGGCCGTTTTCATCTTTCTTCAGATGGCAATGGCAGAACCACTCGTTATCGTCGCGTTGCGGGTGATCGACCCGATAGTGATACAGACCCCAACGACTTTCAGCGCGGAACAGCGATGCCCGGGCGGCCATTTCGGCGCAGTCGCGAATCATGCTGACTTCCATGGCACGCATCAGTTCATGGGCGTTGTGGGCCTTGATCTGGTCGAGGTCACGCTGGATATCGCTGAAGCGTTGCAGGCCGATCTGCATCTTCTTGGTCACTTTCGGCGGTTGCAGGTAGTCATTGACGAAGCGCCGCAGCTTGTACTCGACTTGGGCCGGTGGCAGGCCGTGTTCGCGGTCAAGCGGTGCGTAGACCCGTTGCTTTTCGACTTCGATCTGCTGGGCATCCAGCGCAGAAAACTCGCGTCCAGCGACAAATTCCGCCGCGTTGTTGCCGGCGAACCAACCGTAGGTAAACGCACCCAACATGTAGTTGTGCGGTACGGCGGCCATGTCGCCCGCCGAGTACAAGCCCTTGACCGAGGTCTCGGCCTTCTCGTTGACCCACACACCGGAGGCCGAGTGACCGCTGCAAAAGCCGATCTCGGAAATGTGCATCTCGACCATCTGCGTGCGGTAGTCGGTGCCGCGATTGGCGTGGAACTGACCGCGACTCGGGCGCTCGTTGCTGTGCAAAATCTCTTCGATGTTCTGGATGGTCTCCTCGGCCAAGTGATCGAGCTTGAGGAACACCGGACCATTGCCGCTTTCGAGTTCCTGGTGGAACTCCCACATCATCTGCCCGCTCCAGTAGTCGCACTCGATGAAACGTTCGCCCTTGTTGTTGGCGGTGTAGCCGCCCAGAGGGCCGGTGACGTAGGCGCAGGCGGGACCGTTGTAGTCCTTGATCAGCGGGTTGATCTGGAAGCATTCCAGGTTCGCCAGTTCAGCCCCGGCGTGATAGGCCATGGCGTAACCGTCGCCGGCATTGGTCGGGTTTTCGTAGGTGCCCATCAGGTAGCCCGAGGATGGCAAGCCCAGACGTCCGGCGGCACCGCAAGCGAGAATCACTGCCTTGGCCTTGATCACGTGGAAGTCCGCCGTGCGGCAATCGAAACCCATCACGCCGTTGACGGTGCCCTCTTCATCCTTCAGCAAACGGGTGCACACGACGCGATTGGTAATGCTGACCCGTGCCCGTTTCAACTGGCGATACAGGACTTTCTTGATGTCATGCCCTTCCGGCATCGGCAACACGTAGGCGCCCATGTGGTGGACCTTTTTCACCGCGTAGTCGCCGGTCTCGTCCTTCTCGAACTTCACGCCCCAGCGGTCCAGTTGCTCGATCGTTTCGAAGCTATGGGTCGCGTAGGCGTACACCGCGGCCTGATTGACGATGCCGTCGTTGGCGATGGTGATTTCCTTGGTGTACTGCTCCGGCGTCGAGTGGCCGGGGATGATGGCGTTGTTCAGCCCGTCCATGCCCATGCTGATCGCGCCGCTGCGCTTGACGTTGGCCTTGTCGATCAACAACACCCGCAGGTCGCGGTTGCGTTCTTTGGCCTTGATCGCCGCCATCGGCCCGGCGGTGCCACCGCCGATCACGACGATGTCGTATTCCTGCTCAAGCGTGTTTCGAGTCATGCCTGATCCCCTTTTTGCCGGTCGATCCGCAGGCGGTACTGGAACGCATCGCCACGGTAGTAAAGATGTTCAAAATCCAGCGGCTGGCCATTGGCGTCGTGGGTCAGGCGTTCGATGCGCATGATCGGCGAGCCGGGTTCGACATTCAGCGCCTGGGTCAGGTCGCTGTCGGCCAGGACCGCGTCGATGGCCAGATCGGCATGTCCCAGGGCGAGGCCGCAGTCGTTTTCCAGAATCAGGAAAATGTCGCGGGTGACCAGATCAGCCTTCTCCAGGCGTTCGCCGATGGCTTTGGGCAGGTAGGTGATTTCCAGCGAAATCGGCTCGCGGTTGATCAGCCGCACCCGTTTGATCTGCGCAACGGTTTCGCCTTCAGCCACCTGCAGTCGCTCGGCGACCAGTTTGTCGGCGGCAATGAACTTGAAGCTGCGCAGGCGGTTGATCACCTCGTAGCCGCGACCGGTCATGGACTCGGCGAGCCCTTGCAGGGTGCTGACGTTCTGGAAGGTTTTCGGCTTGGCGACGAAGGTGCCCTTGCCGTGGATCTTGAAGATCAGCCCTTCCTTTTGCAGATCGCCAAGCGCTTGGCGCACGGTGATGCGGCTGACCTTGAACAACGCACCGAGTTCGCTCTCGGACGGCATCTGACTGTCTTGCGGATATTGGCCGTCGAGGATGCGGGCACGCAGCACGTCGCGAAGCTGGGTGTGCAGCGGGACACTGCTCAGGGATAGAACGTTATCGGTCATGAAGATCACTTGTTATAACGAGTTATGACGTGATCTTAGAGACGTTATGACAAGCTTGAGAAATACCGAATGAGCATAAGGTTAGATTCGAGCGACCGGACCTGCAGGAGCCGGCTTGCCGGCGAAGGCGGCCTTGAGCTTTGCATCAATTTCGCCGGCCTCTTCGCTGGCAAGCCAGCTCCTACGAAGAGCAGGATTCTCCTGATCGCCAGATACCCTGTAGGCGCCGGCTTGCCGGCGAAGGCGGCCTTGAGTTTTGCGCTTGCTCACGGACGGACAAGACGGTATCTACAGTGAATCGCACACATGCAGGAGCTGCCGAAGGTTGCGACCTTTTGCTTTTACTCAGCCGATGCGCAGTGCACGCAAATCGAGACGACCATCCTTGATCGGCGGGCACCAGTAGTAGTCACCGGTGATCGGCCGGCTGATGCGATACAAACCATCCGTAATCCCGTCCTCCAGACCGCTCATGCGTCGCAGCTGGACTTCAAAGGCGTCGAGGGAGAAACCGAACGCCAGGAACATCAGGCCGGCACGGTCACCTTCGATCCACGGCATCGAGCGGCGCACTACAAACGCCTCGGGGGCGAAGCTTTCCTGGGCGGTGCGTTTGACGTGGGCGGACACAGGCGCGTCATCGATCTCTTCGTTGTCGCTCAAGCGGCGACCCATGATGTTGTCCTTGTCCTCGGACGACATCGCATGAAAACCCTTGAGGTCATGCTGCCACTGCTGGATCGCGGCGAAGCTGCCGCCGACCGTGCCGTCCGGGCCCTCACCCACCAATGCGGCGGCGACGGCGGCTTCGTCGTGGGGGTTTTCGGTGCCGTCTTCGTAGCCGGTCAGGTCATGGCCGCTCATGTGGCGAAAGGTTTCGTTCATCTGCACCAGGCGCAGGGCCGGTGCCAATGCGGCTTCGATGGTGTTGCTGCGGTTGAGCAACTCGCCACGGTCATCACCGTGCAACCAACACCACAGAGCGTGTTGAGTCGACGGGTTGTCGACGCCGACTCCGGTCAATGCCGGGAAGGCGCGCAGGCCATCGATGTGGCCGTCCAGGGCCTTGACCAGAGATTCGCCAAAGCCGATCACCGCCGACTTGCCGTCCACCAGACCTTGCAGTGTGTCCAGCGCGGCCGGCAGTGCAGCGGCCGATACCAGGGCGAAGAACATATGGCGGGCTTGAGGCGGAACAGGGGTGGCGAGGATGCCCGGCTGGTAGTAACTCATATGAACTCCTTTTGAAAGAGCGCGAAGTTTACCCCCGGCACCGTCCCTTGTGTGCTCTCAGGTCAAAAGAACCGATTTCACCCCATAGCGATTGCGGTCTACGCTTGAAGCAAAAGATCCAGGCACTCAACCCCTCTACTCTGCCCATCAGCGCTCAATGGCCTTAATACAAACCGCCATTGAGGCGTATAACCTTTGAAGTGAATTTGAACGGCAGTCGCCAGCGCATGGCTGACACCACCTACGGGGTAGCGACATGACCACAGCACCGATTCTTGGCAATTTGTTTCCCGACGCCGGCAGCATCCCGGAAAAATACCGTCTCGACGGCGCGACCGAGCAGCGTGAATACCTGGTCGACGGCACGCTGGAAATCTGGCCCGGCCCGCTCGCTCAGGTCCGCAGCCCGGTCTATCTGAGCGGCCCGAATGGCGATGAACAAGTCATTCTCGGCAGCACACCCTTGCTGGATGCCGAGACCGCATTGACCGCGCTCGACGCCGCCGTCCGAGCCTACGATCGAGGCCAGGGCCTTTGGCCGACCATGCGCGTGGCTGAACGCATCCAGCACGTCGAAACCTTCCTCGCGCGCATGCGTGAACAGCGTGAAGCCGTGGTCAAGTTGCTGATGTGGGAAATCGGCAAGAACCTCAAGGACTCGGAAAAAGAGTTCGACCGCACCTGCGATTACATCGTCGACACCATCAACGCGTTGAAGGAACTCGACCGCCGCTCCAGTCGTTTCGAACTGGAACAGGACACCCTCGGCCAGATCCGTCGAGTTCCCCTTGGCGTAGCCCTGTGCATGGGACCGTACAATTATCCGCTGAACGAAACCTTCACCACGCTGATCCCGGCATTGATCATGGGCAACACCGTGGTGTTCAAACCGGCCAAACTCGGGGTATTGCTGATCCGGCCACTGCTGGAAGCCTTCCGCGACAGCTTCCCGGCCGGGGTGATCAACGTCATTTACGGCAGCGGCCGCGAGACCGTCAGTGCTCTGATGGCCAGTGGAAAAATCGATATCTTCGCTTTTATCGGCACCAACAAAGCTGCCAGTGACCTTAAAAAACTTCACCCGAAACCGCACCGCCTGCGTGCGGCCCTGGGTCTGGATGCAAAAAACCCTGGCATCGTCCTGCCCCAGGTGGATCTGGACAACGCGGTCAGTGAAGCGGTCACCGGCTCGTTGTCGTTCAACGGTCAGCGTTGCACCGCGTTGAAAATCCTTTTCGTCCACGAAGACGTTGTCGAGGCCTTCATCGACAAATTCAACGCCAGACTCGCCTCGCTGAAACCCGGCATGCCATGGGAAAACGGTGTAGCGCTGACACCGCTTCCGGAGTCGGGCAAGGTCGATTACCTGCATTCATTGGTAGCGGATGCCGAGGCCAAAGGCGCCAGGGTGGTCAACCCCAATGGGGGTGAAGCCCGTGCTTCGTTTTTCTACCCGGCGGTCCTTTACCCGGTCACGCCACAGATGCGTGTCTATCAGGAGGAGCAGTTCGGCCCGGTGGTACCCATTGTGCCTTACCGCCATCTGGACACGGTGATCGATTACGTCCTGGAATCGGACTTCGGCCAGCAGTTGAGCATCTTCGGCACCAACCCGGTGGCCGTTGGGCGACTGGTCGATACCTTCGCCAACCAGGTCGGCCGGATCAACCTCAATGCCCAATGCCAGCGCGGCCCCGACACTTACCCATTCAATGGCCGCAAGAACTCCGCCGAGGGCACACTGTCGGTACATGACGCACTGCGGGTGTTTTCAATCCGCACGTTGGTCGCGACCAAATTCCAGGAGACCAACAAGGACCTGATCAGCGAGATCATCAGCGGCCGCCGTTCAAGTTTCCTGACCACCGATTACATTTTCTGAGGAGACCGGGTCTGACTACATCGACAAGCCATCGACTGCCGCTGTGGATGCGACGGTTACTGCGCCCGCTGCTCGATCCCTATCAGCGCTATCGCCATGCGCGTGTGATCCACGCGGTGCGGGTGGCACTGGGATTGCTGGCGACGATCCTGCTGACCACCGGGATCAACCTGCCCCATGGCGAATGGGCGTCGGTGACGATGCTGGTGGTGATCGGCGGCTTGCAGCACCACGGCAATATTGGTAAAAAAGCCGCCGAGCGCGCCACCGGTACGTTGATTGGCGCGGCGGTCGGACTTCTGCTCGTGCTGCAACAGGCCTGGCTCGGGATGCCGTGGCTGACCTATTTCGCGATGTCGGTGGTGTGCGGGTTCTTTTCCTATCACGCCATCGGCAAGGGCGGATATACCGCGCTGCTGTCGGCCATTACCGTGTTCATCGTCGCCGGGCATGGCGACAATCCGATCACCGATGGTTTGTGGCGTGGGGTGGACATCCTGATCGGCATCGCCCTGGCCCTGGCATTCTCCTTCGCCCTGCCCCTCTACGCAGTCTATTCCTGGCGCTACAACCTGGCCGATGCCTTGCGCGACTGTGCGAAAGTCTACGGGCGCATCATCGACGGCCAGCCCATCACCGCCGACGAACACCTCAAACTGATGAATCGCCTCAATAGCGTGATGGTGCAACTGCGTTCGTTGATGCCGTCGGTGTCCAAGGAAGTGAAGATTTCAATGACCGAACTGGACGCCATCCAGCGCAACCTGCGTATGTGCGTCAGCACTCTGGAAATCCTCGGCAATACCAGACCGGACTCCAATGACCCCGAAGCGATGACTCATCTTCAATCGGCTTTGAAAGCCGAGCATCGTCAGATTCGCGTACAACTGATTGGCATGGCCCGGGCACTGAAGTCCGGTTTATCCCTGCGCCTCAGTCGACCTGTGGAATTGCCCGCGGTCAGCCTGGATGCGCCGGTCTATAACGCGCTGGACGGCTACCGGTTATTGACCCAGCAACTGGCCGCCAACATCGGTGAGATGCGCCAGCGCCTGGCGAAAAGCGCGACGCGCTGGAGCATCTGACGCTACCGGTGCGGTTTACTGCGTGACTGTCCGGCGAAACTTCAGGTTCCAGCCCTGTTGCATACCGGCAGCGGCCAACAGAATCGCTGCAACACCTATCCATTGCAGCGGCTCCAAGCGATGACCGAAGGCGAACCAGTCGACGAAAATCGCCGCAATCGGATAGATAAACGATAACGCCCCGGTCAACGCGGTCGGCAGTTTTTGAATCGCGCCATAAAGCAATACGTACATCACGCCGGTGTGCACAATGCCCAGGGTCAGCAGACTGGCCCAGGCGCTGGGGGCTTGCGGCAGCGCCGAGAAGTGCGCGAACGGTGCGAGCAGCAACACGCCCGTGCCGACCTGGATCAGTGCGATCAGGTGCGGCGGCGTACCGGTCAGGCGTTTGATAATCAACGCAGCAATCGCGTAGAGGAACGCCGCTCCCAACGCCAGAATGATGCCCAGCAAGTATTCGCTGCCACCCTCCCCTTGCCCGCCATGGGCGCTGACAATCGCCAACATGCCGAGGAACGAAACACCCAGCCAGACCAGTTTCTGCACGGTTATCTTCTCGTTGAGAAACAACGCGGCCAGTCCTACCAACATGAACGGTTGCACGTTGTAAACCGCAGTGCCGATGGCAATCGAAGCGCGGGAATAGGAGGCGAACAACAGCACCCAGTTACCGACAATCGCCACCCCGCTGAGTACCGCCAGCAGAAACGTGGTGCGGGTCAGAATGCCGGGGCGCAGAAAGCCGAATGCCGCGCAAATCAACAACAACGTGCCAGCGCCAAACAGGCAACGCCAGAACACCACGTCAAGCACCGGTTGACCGGATACCAGCACAAACCAGCCGATGGTTCCGGAGATCAGCATGGCGGCCGTCATTTCAAACGAACCGCGGCGTAGGGTTTTGTCCATCATCAGGCTCCTCTGTTTGTGGACAAAGTATGCCAACCGTCCGAGGGGCATCTCCAGAGCAAAAATAAGGCTAAACTCGGCATCTGCCTTTTTTGCAAAGGCAATATTGAAAAAATGCCTAATAGAGGTTTCAGCATGACCGATGACATCGACCAGGTACTGATCACGGCCCTGATGGAAGACTCGCGGCGTTCACTCAAGGCGCTGGCCCAGATCAGCGGCCTGTCTTCGCCCAGTGTTGCCGAGCGCCTGCGCCGCCTGGAAGAGCGTGGTGTGCTCAAAGGCTACACCGTTGAAATCGACCCGAAATGCTTCGGCTATCAACTCCAGGCCATTGTGCGTATTCGCCCGCTTCCTGGCCAACTGCAGGAAGTCGAACGGCAGATCATGGCCATTCCCGAGTTCACCGAGTGCGACAAGGTGACCGGCGACGACTGCTTCATAGCGCGTCTGCACGTTCGCTCAATGGAACAACTCGATACCCTGCTCGACCGCCTCAATACCCACGCCGAAACCAATACCGCGATCGTCAAGAAAACACCGGTCAAACGCCGATTGCCACCGATGGCCTGAAATTTCACCCAATCAGCGGCAAGAAAAAACCCGCCGAAGCGGGTTTTTTCATTCAAGGCTGACGATCAATCATCGCGACCCATGATGCCGAATAGCTGCAACAGGCTGACAAACAGGTTGTAGATCGATACATACAGGCTGATGGTCGCCATGATGTAGTTACGCTCGCCACCATGAATGATGGCGCTGGTCTGGAACAGGATGCAAACAGAGGAGAACAGCACGAAGCCCGCGCTGATCGCCAGTTGCAGGCCGCTGATCTGGAAGAAGAAGCTCGCCAGCGTCGCACCCAGCAGTACAAAGAAGCCTGCCGTAATGAAACCACCGAGGAAGCTCATGTCCTTGCGAGAGATCAATACGTAGGCCGACAGACCACCGAACACCAGCGCTGTCATCGCGAACGCCGAGCTGACGACTTCAGCGCCACCCTGCATGCCCAGATAACGGTTGAGGATTGGGCCGAGCAGGAAACCCATGAAACCGGTCAGGGCAAATGCCGACACCAGGCCCCAGGCGGAATCGCGGAGTTTGTTGGTGAGGAAGAAAAGACCGTAAAAGCCGATCAGCACCACGAAAATATTCGGGTAGCCAACACGCATCTGCTGGGCAACGTAGGCCATCACACCGCTGAAAGCCAGGGTCAGGGCGAGCAAGCCATATGTGTTACGCAGGACGCGGCTAACCTCTAGCTGCTCAGCCTGCACGCTGTTATTAACTGCGTAATCCTGTTCGCGCATGGCGACACTCCTGTTGGTTTGAAACGTTCAGTCGCAAAGATCATAACAGACACCCTGAAACTAGCCATGCAGAGAGTTTGACAGTGTGTTTCATTCAGGTATTATGGCGCCCGCAACGCAACGGAGGTGTGGCCGAGTGGTTTAAGGCAACGGTCTTGAAAACCGTCGACTGTAACAGGTCCATGAGTTCGAATCCCATCGCCTCCGCCATATTTGTACCGACAAAGCCCTGATTATTCAGGGCTTTGTCGTTTCTGGGGTTTGATTTCGGAATGCAGTGCTGATGCAATCGTTTCGGCATCTTTTCGCCTATTTCCGCAACTCGGCCTCCGAAATCACATGAAGCATCTGCCTTCGCCTCCCTGGTACCCCACCGACCTCATACTACCCAGTTACGCTGACCTCATTACCGAGGATTTGCGATGCCAAATTCTGACCTGCCCCCCGTCCTTGACGTACAAGCTCAACGAAAACCAGCTTGCCTTGGAAGCCGCCGTCATGGAGCTGTCCAGCTACGTCGAGCAGCGCGGATCGGAGGACATTGCCGACAACGCTCACGGCGCCCTAGCAGCCATCGATAAGAATGAAGAGTTCATCGAAATGACGCTCACGGTGATGATGGCGCCGGAGTGAATATAATTAATTGCTACGCCAGGCGTCTTAGCACCCATGCTGGGAACTCTGTTAATCAAGATATTTGATTACGGCAAACTTTGAGCTGGCACGGTCGCCATGTCGATTTGACTCACCATTCCAGATCACTGCATCACCTCCAGCCTCCTTGGCTTTTTGAGCAACCGCCCCCTTCAAGCCGTTCATGGTGATTGGATTGTCTACGCGGACATCGTTGATAACGCCGAGTATCTTGAATTTTCGCAGTGGCTCACCACTCGTCCAAAAATCGATGCCATCGATGGTCTCCTTTGCACCACCCTGCCCTTCAAATGCTCCATTTTTCGCTTCGTATGGCTGAAAGGTTGTATCCGCATAAAGGGCACATCCAGAGAGCAATGTTGTAGCGAGTATCGCTGAGGGGAATAGTTGACCACTACAAATTGTTTTTTTCAGATCGGAGTGAAGATTACAAAAAGTGTGCCGATTAGTGGTTTGAGCAAGCTGCACAACAATCGTGCAGCACTCAAAAGCGGAGTCTTCATGAACACCATCTTTATCGTTTTGGTCTTTACGATTGCTTGGTTCGCCATTGGGTTTTCGATGCCGCGCGCCAAGCGCGGCATCCCAAACGCCGTTTGCGCGGTCCTTTTCGGCTGCAGCATGATCACCATTGCTTTTAATCAGCTCAGTTCCTGACTTGGCCTGAACTGAGCGGAGCTGAGCAGGCCGGGGGATTGTCCCCGGCCTGCCAGCACCTCCAAGCGCCCTGCCGAAGGACACTCGCAACGGTCAACCCAGGATAGACGCGACGTTTAATTATGACGTCAACACGCGGATAGGCGGGAGATCAGCCCTTGAATGCAAGGGCCCAGCCCAAAAGGAAAAACTCCCGTCACTCTAAACACCCTATTACGGAATAAAAGAAAATAACTCCCAGTTTTTAGCCTCAATTCTATTGCAGACAACAGCCCCATTTGGCCGGGAAGACAAAAAGCTCTCGCCACAACGCAAAGCAAAACGATTCGACTTTTTTCGACCAACTATAAAGGAGTCGCCAACAATATCTTCTTGCCCTCCACCAACAGGAAGAACTTCAGAGTTCGAAATTGAGATCCTGCTTGAATAAGCCGATAGCAAAAATAGATCCTTACCAACCTCCGCGTAAAGAGCCACCTTGCCATCTTCATTTTTCATAATCACAGGCCACAATTCATCTGCCGGCTCCAGCTTACGCTCAGAACCAAGCGAGACACACTTATTGGAACGGCTATCAAAATAGATATATCGACCATAATAATCGAATACACCTGGTTTTTTTGTCTTTTCCTGTTCGACCTTGATTGCCGAGTCAATCATACTGGAAACCATGTTCATCAAACGATTTGAGCATGCTGAAGCAGAAGATTCGATCGAACTCATATCAAATTTTTTATCCTGATTCGGGCGCAAAAAAACCGCGTGTGATATTTGCAACTCAGTAGCAGGTTGACCATCACGCTTTTTCTTGAACATCACTGGCGTATAACATTCACCAGCAAAATGTTCTCTAACCAGTATTTTTGAGATTACCCTTCCATTCGGAACCGGAACAAAAACTTTCATAATCCGATCATCCACACCACCAAAAAGATTGATATGAAAAACCTCTTTTAAGTCTGCATCCAACAAAGAAGCCACGGCGTTGGTACCACGGAAATTTAAATAAAACCCCACGCACATTCCTGGCTCATTAAAATCAAGAGACTCACCATTCACAAGCAGTGCAAAAGACTCTTTCAGCAAACTATTGCTTCTCTCCACGACATTTAAACCAGCGCCAATCATCGAGGAAGCACGCCACACAGAATACCCGTCTCGATAGCACTTTCCAGAGAGTTCGCCAACGACGGGCAACTGCAACAAACAACGCCCTATTAAACCACCTATAAAAAACATATGTTGTGGGAGTGGGTGCGAAGGATGAGTATCATAAAGATCAACAACCCCACTCCGACGAACAAAAAAGACTGAATAAGCAAGCATCAGCTGCCTGACATCAATAAATTCAGCGCCACACGACGCTGCCAAGGATCTTCTTAATGAATAAATCCGAGATTCTTGCTTGAAGTACTTCTTATTACAGACACCTAAAATAACTAGACGCGACTCTGCTGATATAGTGGAAAACAGCTCATACAGAATCCCTGTAGAGAACTCAACCTCACTGTATCCTTGAGTTGTATATTGATAAACCTCATCATTTGGCACGCTATCAAAGAACACATAATCATACTGAGAGAAATCAGTATGAAGCAAAGCGGCAAACTGGATTCCAGGTGACGCTCCAACCGACAAATTTGTTATCGTGCAACCAGGTGTGGACGATCTAAATCCATCAACCCACCCGCCCTTTATCAATGAGTTAGATGTCCCTAGAATCAATATATTCAGACTCACTTTCACTTCCTTGCAATAGAGCTTACAAAGCTAAAAAAAACCAAGTCATACATCATAAAATGAAACCTTCCCACACTCAACACATGGCTGAATTCCCATCCATTCTAACTGCGGCGAAAACTATTGGAGATGTCCCTGAAAAATACGGTACAGAGTCATCAGCTCCCCAATAAATGTCATTGATCTCTTCATCGAGCACGGCTTAAAAGGCTAGATTGCAGCGCTCCGGGTTCTGGCGAACGCACTCGTGCCAAGCCAGCGCCACAGGTTTTCCGCATCCTGCACTGCGCCATCTACACGCAGGTCTCGCGACTGAAGAACATCACTCGGTGTGCGGTCCCCAGTCCACACCTCAGTCAACGCGCGCACGCTAGAATCCACGACGAGCGTCAGTTCGCGTCCAGGGTCGTCGCGGCATAGATCTGCTACACCCTGTTCAACCACAAGCCACCACTCTTGCTCGCCAGATCGAGCGTCGCGGAACTTAAAGTGAATGACCACCGGCCGGGACGGAAACTTCTCGATGCACGCAAACCGGCGCACGTCCCACATGAGCAGGCCCGCGTCGAGTTCGTCATCGCGAAGGCGACTGCCTATCCAACGCGCGCCCCAATGCCCTAGCGCCATAATGATGGGGCGCAAATCCTCGCCCGCCTCGGTCAGGCTGTACTCCCAGACTTTGCCTGCGGCCGTGCGATGAACGACACCGATATCTTCCAGATGGCGCAGCCGCTGTGCCAGCAAGCTGGTGGACATCCGCGGTACGCCGCGGTGCAGTTCATTGAAACGCTTGCTTCCGCACAGCAATTCGCGCACGACCAACGGTGTCCAGCGCTCACACAGCGCTTCAGCACCGCGCGCGACCGTGCAGAACTGACCGTAGCTTTCATCCATCGCCTGTACTCCGCAACTACAACGCTTCAGATTCTGAACTAGCCTCGCGAATTCCCCAGGCGCACGCTTGAACCTTCCAAAGCCAACCACCACAGGGGAACGTCATGACCAAAATAGCCATCATTCAGCGCCCGCCCGTGCTGCTCGATCGCAGTGCGACGATCGTCCGAGCCGTACAATCGGTCGCTGAAGCTGCGGCGGCCGGAGCCTCGCTGATTGTTTTACCCGAATCGTTCATTCCAGGTTATCCGTCGTGGATCTGGCGGCTGGCGGCAGGAAAGGACGGGGCTTTAATGGGCCAGTTGCACACGCGGCTGCTGACCAACGCCGTTGATATCGCCAACGGTGACCTGAGCCAATTGTGCGAGGCCGCCAGAGCTCACGCCGTGACGATCGTGTGCGGCATCAATGAATGCGACCGTCGCAATGGAGGCGGCACCCTCTACAACAGCGTAGTCGTTATCGGAACGAGCGGCGAAGTGCTCAACCGACACCGTAAGCTGATGCCAACGAATCCCGAGCGTATGGTGCATGGCTTCGGTGATGCGTCCGGCTTGCGTACGGTCGATACAGCGGTCGGCCGCGTTGGTGCGCTCATCTGCTGGGAAAACTACATGCCTCTGGCGCGCTATGCGTTGTATGCCCAAGGGGTGGAAATCTACATCGCCCCCACGTACGACACTGGCGAGGGCTGGATCAGCACGATGCGTCACATTGCACTCGAAGGCAGATGTTTTGTGCTCGGCAGTGGCACTTCGCTGCGCGGCAGCGACATACCCGATGACTTTCCGGCGCGTACACAACTGTTTCCCGATCCGGACGAGTGGATCAACGACGGCGACTCGGTGGTGGTCAATCCTCAAGGCCGACTCGTGGCCGGTCCATTACACCGGGAGGCAGGCATTCTGTATGCGGACATCGACGTCTCACTCGTGGCGCCAGCGCGGCGGGCACTCGACGTCACCGGGCACTATGCGCGCCCTGACATTTTCGAACTGCAGGTTCGGCGCACGCCAGCGACAGCGGTGCGCTACATCGACGGGTGAAGCCACCAGGCAACTTTGAGGCGATCCACTGCATCAGCAGCGGTATCACCTGACAACTTATCAAGGAGTCATTCCATGAGCATTCAAAGGTCTTACAAAGGCAGTTGTTTTTGCGGCGCAGTCGAATTCATCGTCAGCGGTGAACCCGCCGCAATGGGCTATTGCCATTGCGAGTCATGTCGGCATTGGTCAGCAGGACCGGTCAATGCCTTCACGCTATGGAAACCCGAGGCGCTGCACATAACTCGGGGGGCTGACAACATCGGCACCTACAACAAGACAACGCAGAGTTACCGAAAATGGTGCAAGAGTTGCGGCGGGCACATCTTCACCGAACACCCAGGGATGGGACTCATCGACGTGTATGCCGCTGTCATCCCGGATCTCGCTTATACGCCAGGCGTTCACGTCCACTATCAGGAGACCGTGTTACGCATCAAAGATGGATTGCCCAAGCTGAAGGATGTCCCCAACGATTTAGGGGGATCGGGCGTCAGCATCGACGAATAGCGCTAGCAGGGTGCGTGATCCCACCGTGACGGACCGCAATGGGTCGGTTGTCGAAGCGCAATGCTGCGGAAAATCGCGAGACTCGTTTCCGCAAGTAAAGTGACGACCTTGATATCAGCGTCCTACAGAGCAGTAAAAAATTCATCCTCGGAAATGAATTTTATCTAACCTATTATATAAAGTTTAATTTTACAGTCTGTAAAAACCTAATTGTAACAGGTCCATGAGTTCGAATCCCATCGCCCCGATCTATATACGACAAAGCCCTGATTGTTCAGGATTTTGTCGTATCAAGGATTTGAGCGGTGAACCTCGGCGCGCTAGATGATCGGTTGCACAGCCTATCCGTATTGCCGGGTGTCGGAAAAAACGCTCCCAGGCTGACCAGGATCCAGATCCGCATGAGGTTAAGCGATGACCCGACCCAGACTATTCCTTCAATTGGAGGGGCGATATATACTCAGGACCAATGAAACCGGGGCTTTGCGCAGCGCGTTTGCCTACCTTGCGCTGCAAGCCTGGGTGGAATAATCCCAAGTGGCGGTGATAGACTCCTGCGCCCCTTACCCTCAGCAACGACTCAAAAGCAAAAACTACGAAGTTTTCGAGAAACGGTATTTACGATGTCAGATGTAAACCCAGAAAAAACCAATACACAAGAAGAAACAAATAACATAGTCATCTACGAAGATGAGGAAATAAAAGTAGTATTCTGGGATGGAAACGCTGAAAAAATAATAATTACTTTTGGCGACATAGGATCTCTAGCAAATGAAACGCGATACTTTGCAGACACTCCACTCAAGAAACTAGGCTTATCTACGATTGGTTTTATGGCTAAAAGAGCCAACTGATTCCCAAAACAGAACATGCTCTTGGCCGCAAAAAAAATACTTCCCATATTATCAAAATTTAAAAAAACCATCGCGTATGGTGGTTCAATGGGGGGTTACGCCGCCCTTAAGTATTCAAACCTGCTAAAAGCCGACTTCGTAGTTACATTGTGCCCCCAGTGGTCCATTGATCCATTGATCCATTGATCCATTGATCCATTGATCCATTGATCCATTGATCCATTGATCCATTGATCCATTGATCCATTGATCCATTGATCCATTGATCCATTGATCCAATCGAGTGCAATGGAAACAAAAATTGGTATGAGGCGTATTTTGAACCTGGCATGACGGGGATGGGTATCACTAAAGAAGACCTGGCCGGTAACATTTGCATTTTACGACCCGCGCCACTCGAAAGATTCATTTCACATGAGAAGCATCCAACAACTAGGACACAAAATAGAAGTCATTCATATTCCTCACAGCGGCCATCAGATAATACCAATTTTAGCAGGAACAAAACCGATCTCCGAGTTTATCACCATGGCAGAAACCGGAGACCTTGACGCATTACGAACAGCCGCAAATCGAACCAGAAGATCCAGCACCAAAAGAGCACAAATCGCATTTGAAATCTTCTATAAGGCATCCTTTATTAAGCGCAAAACTTATCAACAACCCTTCTTACCAAAGCAAACTCGACCCACAACTATTATCCAAAATCGACAACAACATCCTCTCAAGAATTGACACCCAGGAACACCTAGCAATTTCACTCACTGTCCTAGGGCGAATTATGGAGCGAAATCAATGTTCAATTCGCGAACACCTTTTGTCAAATTTATACCAAAGCATCGATCTAAATTCGTCATCCTGGATGATTAAAAGAATACAAACCCACCACAACACTTTTGTTTGTTACGATCTAGCCAGTTCCAAGTTGGCACATAGAACTGAATCCGAAATAAATTCACATTGCAAAATACTAAAATACGTTTTCCCTTTCAGGCTGAATTCCGAAGCAACTACCACCGCGATAATCATAGATGGAACCATTTACATCTGCACACTCGAAAAATCTGGAAACTTACAACTTAAAGCTGCTAACGACGAGCTACAGGATGTTGAAAATCGCATCATGATCACGAAAGAAGCCAAAAAGATCAGACTGAAGGTTTTTGGGAATTATGTCTGTGCGAATAGAAGAGGAGGGATAGAGTTTGACAGACCGTCGGCTAGTCACTGGGAAACGTTTAGAATTTCTCCTCAGTATCAGGCTTAACCTCTCCTGATTCCGAATCATGCGGACGCAGCCGGCCCTCTTTGTAAAGCAGTCGTGCGATACAAACCCCAACTTCTTCAGGATGGGGAACGGTTTACCGTGACATCTCTGGCGAGCAGTTCGATGACAGCAGTATTTCGTTGTCGGCCACTGACTGAGCATGAGGCACAATTAGAGGCTTTGAATATGCGCTTCATGAGCGCTTACAAAAAAAAGCCCGCGCTTGGCGGGCTAAATTGGGAATTTGGTGTACATCGTAGAATCTAATTAAGGCAAGAGACCACCTACAAAGTGAGACGGCTTTTTAAAGTTCTTAAGGGTATTCTCACCCGCGCGCGAGTGTTTTTCCAGATAAGACTGAACATCTTCAGCTGACAGCTTACTGAATTCTCTTAATTTGAGCAGCTGTATAAAATCCTGCAACTCTGGATACTTTGGAAAACCACCAAAATCCACGCCAGCAAGATATTTGCAACCTTGCTCCGTACTCGAAAGACGGCGGAACAAGTTAAATTTCATCATCTCGGCACTAGGCATTAAGCGAAGAACGCTTTTTAGCATGGCTTTACGTGTTGGGAAATCCCCATGAACCCATGTAAAACTATTGCCCGATTCGATTTCTGAAATTCTAATCTTGCTTAATGGCCCGGACAACCGCGTAATATTAATCGAAACACCAAACGACCCATCATGCAACTTAATGAGATTGCTTGATACAACCTCTAAAATATCATTGACAACAACCCTGACATCAGGACGGCTCGAATATTCACCCTTCAAATTCAACACAATAAAATCTTCATTAACGAAGACAATTCCTGCATCCAACACCGAGGTATTTTTAATCAGGCGCGGCGTAACATATTGATTTATTGATGCCGAATACTTCTTGAGATCTTCATTCCGACCGTCCAAACTGACATAGCGTTCGAATATTTCAAGATTTCTCAACTCTATTTCGCTGCGATCTGCGCGACCCAACGACTTCCTAACTTCCCACTCACCTCGAGACTTAGTGAAATAGTGGTGAATTCTTGCACCGCCAAAGTTGGGCTTATGCAAGTCTGTTGGTGCAATATTTGACCAGACTGCGGGCGAAAACTCATTATCTACGTACTCGCCACATCCGATATCTACGATATGAGTTCTGATATTGAAGGTATCACTAGGCCGGAATAAGCTTTTAACGCTGCGCGCACACTTCATCTGACAGTGATCAAATCGATTAACGACAAGATCGTCTTCCAGCTTTTCATGGCCAGACGCACCGAAAATCAGCCAAGGCACCGCAATAGCGGAGACGCTTGCATTAACTGCTACACCCTTGCTGATAAACCCCTTTACGTCACCGTCATCAACGCAAAGGAACTCATCAAGATCACACATCATTGCCCAGTCGAATTCACTAGCAAAACGCTCGAGAAAATCTGCATAAGCGCTACGCTGTGGGGCAACATCAGGAAGTCGGGGCCAAAAAATACGGGTGATTTCGCCCTCATTGTGCAGTCGAATCAGCGTTTCAGATGTGCCATCATCACTAACATTGTCATATACAAAAACCTTATCAAAACCAACCAGCTTTTGATAAGCGACCCACTCTAAAATATAAGGGTTCTCGTTCTTACAAATAGCGAAAACCGCCACCTTCAGATCTGACTTCCCCACGACCGCATCAAGCATTTGCACTCCCTCACATCACGCAAAAACCAACCATTCATTTTGCATGACAGTTTCGACTAGACAGAAAAGCTATCAGAACTTTGGAAAAGCCTTTAACAGACCATCTTTGCAAGCTCTAATATTACTGACGTGATCTTCACGAAATGCGTTTTCAGACGCACCTTGGGCGACCCATTGCTTGACGTCTACTTGCTTATCCAAACGCCCAACGGATGAGAAATAATCGTAGAACTTGAAGCGATTACCTCGATGAATCTCATTTGTATGCATCCACATATTTGGAATACCATACGAGTCCGCTATGATTAATCCATGCATGGCACTGGAAATAATAAACTCGCAAGAGTTCATCAACTCCAAAGTCTTCTTATAGTCTGGATTGCGGAAGTCAACCAGCACAGAATCCTTCAAATTTTCAAGCAAAAACAGAACGTTCTCATCCTCCATGTTTTTGTGATGAGGAATGATCCCATACTTATATTTTTTATGCTTCTTGAAGGGCAGTACATCAGAGATCAATAGACCTGGATCGCCTTTGGGCAGAGAGTCGGGAAGACCGACTACAGCAGCCGTAAAGTTACCCCTTACCGCACAGAACTCGACATTCTTATAGGCATACTTGCTTTTATAGTCCCAATGCGCCATTAGACCAGAGCCCCAAACATGCAGTTTTTTAGTCTGACCAGCGTTTTCCAGGGCTTTCCAAAGTACACTGCCGATCGCAACCAAGTCACAATTATTACGCTCTGCTCGGACCACCTCTTTCCCTGAGCAAGCTTCGATAATTACTTTGTTGATGTGATCACCAAGATTGATGTCGGTCCCGCTTTCTGGCTCCCACCAGTACGCAGTAATACGGCCCATAACTACTCTCCCTACTTGCTAAAGCCAGCCTCTTGCCCAAACCAACCGGCAATCCATTGACTACCACTAAAAAAAATGCTATATGAAATTCGCTTTACTGCGAAAATGGTCGTCTTTCTATCATCATCACGACGACTCGTCCAGAACGACTTCCAATCTGAAAGCTTTATCAGTCTTGCGTTACCATCCTAATTCACCACTTATCGAGAAACCGATGCGGGATCAGCAAGAGAAAGATTCGACGGACCGCGCTGCGCACTCCAGTCCATTCACGCCAGAGCAAGAGAAGCATGTGATCGAATTGATCCGTGCAGAGCATCCAAATCTGACTGTCAGAGTGGGAGATTTTTTGAAATCGTCTAGCGAGCAAGCTCGTTGATATCCATGAGAAGGTATACAAGCCCCTTTGCAATATAGCTGTTTTTACTGGCGCTCCCTGCATCCGTTCGCCCCCTACCCTCCGTCACCCCGATACACACCCACTGTCACCAGCTCTAAACCTTGAAGCAGTCCTTGACCAGCTTATAGATGGCAAACTTCATGGCCCACTCAACATCAGACTCGCTAACTACATAGCGGCATTCGGCGCAGCTTTGTCCGGAGTAATCAGCGAGCGAGTGAATAGCCGCCGGCTCAGTGCCACCAATGATGAAAGGCATATTTCCACAGTTGGGGCACTCCAGCTCCAGGTCGACGGCTCGTTCAAAGAGATGGCTCATTTCAAAGCTTCTTGATCCGGCCACATACTTGACCTTCAATCAATCACCCCTAATCGAAGCATCGTACTGAATCACCCCGGGTTTCTCAGACTCCTCCATGCCTCGAATTGAGGCCCATCAGGAGGTGCCAGGAACAACCCGGGTTACACCGAAGAATTCACATCCAGGCGGTTGATCATGTTCCGCAATTGACTGCGGGCCTCACTTCACGGTGCTCAGGGAAGCGGATCAGTCAGCATTGCGTAAAGCATTCGCGCCATCAGCCTGGGAGTGTCGTCATCATTGAGATAGCACGGCTTTTCCAGCAGGATTGCCCGAGGGAGCGCCATCAGAGTCTGGTAGACCAGAAATTCACCCTTCTCTCGATCCTTCACCCGGATGTCGTTAGCGAAACGGGTCATCAACGCTGAGGTTGCCGTGGTCGTCCAGAGTTGTTTGGCCTGGACCACATCCAGCCGCACCAGCTCATCATAATGAGTGGAGCGCACACTGAAGGCCGGATCGAACAACACCTTTTTTTGATGGCTGGCCAGCACCGCGCGAAGCGCCAGCAAAATACCTTCGAACAAGGTCACCTCTGCCGGCAAGCCCATGATGTTGGCGAACAATTCATTGCGGGCTTCAGATCGATAATCTTCAAACACCGCAGCGATCAATGCCTCCATCGTTGGAAAGTATTCATAGATCGAACTGATCGCTACACCGGAGTCTTCGGCCAGGCGTACGGCACTCAAGCCGTCCCGCCCTTCGTTTTCGAGGATCTGTCGACCGGTTTGCTTCAGTGCTGTAACCAGCGCAATTGAGCGAGCCTGACGCGGCTCTTTGCGAGGTTCTGCAGGTATTTCTACCTGCACGGCTTTCTTGTCTTGAGTTGGTTTGATCACGCCGTCCTCTCCAGAGTGCCGCCCTTCTCCACGGCGGCAAACCGGAGTATGGCCGAGCACGCTCGCTTAGTCAGCGAGTCTGGCGAGCACAGTACGTATTGTTTCCGGGATGCGCACCGAGGTGTGGCTGGCCCGGTCGATATACACGTAGACGATGTGCGCCGCGGCGCACGCTTCGTTCTCGTCATTGCGAAACAGGGCCAATTCGTATCGCGCACTGCTGGTGCCCAGGCGGGAGATTTTCATCGCCACCGTGATCTGGTCGGGGAAACAGATTGATGAGTAATAAGTACAGCCCGAGTTGACGATCAAGCCGATCACCGGGCTGTCGGCAGTGTCCAGGGTGCCCTGCTCGACCAGAAACGCGCTGATTGCCGACTCGCAGTACGAGTAATAGACCACGTTGTTCACATGCCCATAGGCGTCCTGGTCCCCCCAGCGCGTCGGCATTTGGGTGAAACGCCGAAACTGATTCCGGTGTGGCCGGTTGACCTTGCCGCTCACAGGATTTCCCGGTAGATCGAGCGTACATCCGCTTCACTGACTGACCGGGGATTGTTACCCAGAAGGCGTGTCTGGCGCATGGCGTCTACCACCAGCGGCTCGATGTCGGACTCGGTAATACCCAGATCGCGCAGGCGCGTCGGCAGGCCCAGCTCACCGGCCAGGCTGCCGAGGTAGTCGGCCAGGGCAAAGGCTTTATCCTGATCAGAGCCGCTGAAGCCAGGCAGGACAATGCTTGCCAACTGCGCATATTGAGATGCCACCGTCGACAGATTGAAACGCATCACCGGCCCCAGTACCAGCGCATTGGAAAGGCCATGGGGTATGTGGAAACGTGCACCCAGCGGGTACGCCAAGGCATGTACCGCGGCCACCGGGGAATTGGCGAATGCCATACCCGCCAGGCAGGCACCCAGCAACATATTTTCCCGTGCTTGCAAGTTGCTACCGTCCTGACAGGCCTGGAACAGGCTGCCGGACAACAGACGAAGCGCCTCACGCGCCAGACAATCGGATATCGGATTTTTCAGATGCTTGCTGGTAAAGGCCTCGATGGCATGGACCATGGCATCAATCCCTGTCGCGGCCGTGACGTGGGACGGCAGGCCCAGGGTCAGCTCCGCGTCCAGCACCGCCAAGTCGGGCAACAGCATCGGTGAGTAGACCACGTTTTTTTCACCCGCCCCGGTGGTGACCACCGAAACCGACGTCACCTCCGAACCGGTCCCTGCCGTGCTCGGCACCAAAATCAACGGCAGGCGCGGGCCCTTGGCCCGGTTGATCCCGTAGACCTGATTCAACGACTCACCACTGCGCGCCAACAGTGCGGCCAGCTTGGCGGCATCCAGCGAACTGCCACCGCCCAGCCCCACCACACAATCAGCGCCACAGGCTTTTGCGGCATCCACCGCGGCGAGGATTACGGACTCCGGTGGGTCGGCCTGTACCTGAGAAAACACGCTGACGGTTATCTCCTGATCCTCAAGGCCGGCGAGTACCGCATCCAATAAGCGAGCCGCAACCACCCCCGCATCGGTCACCACCAGAACCGACCTGCACCCCATGGCGCTCACCTGCACGGCGAGTCGGGTCGCAGCACCGCGTTCGATGATTATTGACGGGGTTGTCTGAAATACCATTTTCAACATGGAAGCCTCACGAATGGGAATGTTGCACTGAGTTTTTCACGGCGTTGGCGGCTGAGTGTATGTCAGCAAACAGCGTGTTTTCGCCTGAAAAACGTTCACCCGCAGCGAATCCGGAATGCTTCACACGATCGGCACGAACTTCATTTTTAATCGTTTATTTTCAGCAACTTAAGAAGAAGTACAGAACACGGGAATCCGGAACAAAATCCAAATTGGCCTGCCCATACTTGAGCCGCACTCCCCCCCGGCCTCGCCGGTTCCCACTTCACGAGTAGCGAGCCAGACAATGCCCACATCCCCCCTGTCGATAGAACAAAAAACCCAGCTGTTGCTGAACAACCCGGCAGACTTGGTTAATTATTCCCAGCACGCCTGGAACCAATTGCCTCGCGCCGACATCGACGCGTTACAGCTCAATGGACTCAAGCAGCGTTTCGCCGAACTGCGCCAGCGCATACCGGTACTGAAAAAACTCGCCGACGCCCAAGGCATCGAACAGCTCGAGCAACTCGACGATGTCGTGCCGCTGCTGTTCGAACACACCGTATACAAGTCCTACCCGCCCTCGTTGCTGGAGAAGCGCAGCTTTGGCCAGATCAACAAGTGGCTGAGCAAACTGGTGACCCCGGACATTGCCGAGGCTATCGCGGCGGTGAACGTCAGCGATTGCCAGGGCCTCGATGAATGGTTCGAAACCATGGACGAGGCTGTGCCGCAACTGCGCATCAGCCACACTTCGGGCACTTCCGGCACCCTGTCGTTCCTGCCCCAGGGCGTGCATGAGTGGGACAAATTCGCCCAACTGCGCAAAATGATGGTGTGGAGCATGGACGGTCCGGACACCCCATCGCCCAACTTGCACACGATCTACCCTTACTATCGCAGGGGCTACCTGAGCCATGTGCGCGTCCACGCCGCGATGATCCCGGCGCTGTTGCCTGACGAATCGCATTTCCATGCGGCGTACCCGACCACTCTCAGCACTGACGTGCTGCATCTGGGCGCCAAGCTGCGTGCGGCGCAGTCCAAAGGCACCCTCGACCGGCTGGTGATCAGCCCACAATTGCTGGAAAAGAAGAAGGCGTTCGACCGGTTGCAGGCCGACATGCCTGCGCATCTGGCGACCTTCTTCGATCACATGTCCACCGAACTCAGGGGCCAGCGTGTCTACGTCGCTGCCACCTGGAACCTGCTGCACAGCATGGCCAAGGCTGGCCTGGCGCGCGGACTGGAAGGTGTCTTCCACCCTGACTCGTTCGTGCACACTTCCGGTGGCGGCAAAGGCGTCGTGCAACCCGAGGGCTGGCGCGAAGACGTGCTGCGCTTTACCGGGGCAAAGACCCTCAACGAATCCTATGCCATGTCGGAAATTGTCGGCGGCGCGCATGCCCGTTGCGAAGCTGGCCACTTCCACTTCGCCCCTACGGTCATTCCCTACCTGCTCGATCCGCAAACCAGCCAGCCATTGCCGCGCACCGGCCGCGTCACCGGTCGTGCCGCATTCTTCGACCTCGGCGCAGAGATCCGTTGGGGCGGCTTTATCACCGGCGATGAAATCACCATCGAATGGGACCAGCCCTGCACCTGCGGTCGACCCAGTTGCTACGTGGTCGGGCCGATCCAGCGCTACAGCGAACTCAATGGCGGTGACGACAAGATCACCTGCGCCGCAACTGAAGACTCCCATCGCCAGGCGATGGACTTCCTCAACACCCTGGAGGGCTGACCCCATGAGCAAACCCATCGCGCCAATGATCATCCGTGGCAACGTCATCACCGACAACCTGATCGACGTCGGCGGCCGTGGCGGCGACCTGATCTTTCAGACCCCGGATGCCCACCAATACATCGACCAGTTGCCACTGGGTAATCCGGCCAGACTCGCCGACCTGTACACCCTCAGCTTCAAGGACATCCTCGACTACGCCGAAGCCCTTGGTGAACGCCTGGAGTTCGATAAAAACCCCTTTTTGCAGGAAGCCTGCGAGCTGTCCTACCTGACAGCACCGGTCACACCGAGCATGGTCAAGGGCAGCTACATGGGGCTGCGCCATATGCTCACCCGCGAGTCGGTCACCGAACAGGTGGAGAGCTCAGTGGGCGTCAAATACCTCGAAAGCTGGGTCAGGCAGCGCTTGCTCGACGGCACCGAACTGGAGGTACGCTGCTTCGGCGCGCGGACCCTGCACATCGTCGCGGGCAATGCCACCGGGCTATCGCTGTTGACCATTTTGCGCAACATGGTGCTGCGCAGTGACGCGATCATCAAGGCACCGTCCAACGACCCTTTCACCGCCCTCGCCATCGCCCGCACCATGGTGGAAATGGCGCCGGACCATCCCTTGACCAAACACCTCAGCGTCGCTTATTGGAAAGGCGGCGATCAAGCCTTCGAGGAGCGTCTGTACCAGCCGCAGAACCTGGAGAAGATCGTGGCCTGGGGCGGCTATGCATCGATGAAGCACGTGACCCGCTACATCCAGCCGGGGCTGGAACTGATTTCCCTGGACCCCAAACGCAGCGCCAGCATCATCGGCAAGGACACCTTCGACAACGAAGCAACCATGCGCGAGGCCGCCGTGCGTCTGGCCAGCGACATCGGCGCACTGAACCAGAAGGCCTGCGTGTGCGCCCGGGTGGTCTACGTACAAAGCGGCACCGATGAGGCCGGCCTGGCGCAACTGAACACCTTTGGTCGTTATGTCTACGACGCCATGCAAACCCTGCCCAACACCCTCAGCACCGTGCCCAAACGCTACGACCAGGGCTTGAAGGCCGAAGTCGACGCACTGCGCCTGGATGACGAGTGGTATCAGGTGATCGGTGGCCAGGACGGTGAAGGTGCGGTCATTTGCTCGCAACTGCCGGAAGCGGTGTCATTCGCCACCCGGCTCGACGACCGCACCGCCAATCTGGTCCCCGTCGATGACCTCAACGAGATGATGGATGCGGTGGATGCCTACACCCAGACCGTCGGCGTCTACCCGGAAAGCATCAAGGATGAACTCAAGGACATCCTGCCGCTGTATGGCGCCCAACGCATCGTCTCGTTGGGCTACGCGGCGGGACTGAAATGGGCGGGGCCGCAAGACTCCATTGAGCCGCTACGGCGCATGGGCAAGTGGATCGTCAACCAGATCGCCTCGCCGGAAATGACCCCTGCGCCCTGGTTGCGTCCATCGATCTGATCTGCCCTCCGGTTTAACGCAGAGTCACTGTAGGAGCGAGCAGGCTCGCGATGGTCGCTAACGATAACGCTGGGAACCTGGCACTGCGCGGTGTTCTCGGGCTCATCGCGAGCGTGCTCGTTCCTGCAGGCAATGGCGGCGCAGCCGGAACTCCAACTTCATTCAAGGATATTTGAGCCATGACCACCTGCCTGGGATTTGCCGCACACAGTGCACACACTGCCCTTACCCCGTTTCGCTTCGAGCGGCGGCCGCTGCGCGCCGATGATGTGGCCATCGATATCGCCTTTTGCGGCGTCTGCCATTCCGATGCGCATCAGGTACACAACGACTGGAACAACACGGTCTATCCCATCGTGCCCGGTCACGAGATCGTCGGATATGTCACGGCCGTCGGCAGCAACGTCAGCCGCTTCAAGATTGGCGACCGGGTCGCGGTCGGTTGCCAGGTCGACAGTTGCCTGCAATGCGCGCCCTGCGCTGAGCATCAGGAGCAACTGTGTATCCACGGCCCTACGCCGACCTACAATGGGAAGGATCGTCACACCGGCGAAATGACCTACGGCGGTTACGCCGAGCACATCATTGTCCGCGAACAGTTCGTGCTGCGTATGCCGGATAGCCTCGATCCACGTTTCGCTGCACCGCTGCTATGCGCCGGGATTACCGTCTGGAACCCGATGCGTCGCTATGGCGTCGGCAAGGATTCTAAAATCGCTGTGGTCGGTCTTGGCGGTCTAGGGCACATGGCGGTGAAACTGGCGGCGGCCCTGGGTGCCGAAGTCACGGTCATCACCACGTCACCGGGCAAGGCCGACGATGCCATCGCCCTCGGTGCTCATCACGTGCTGTTGTCCAATGATTCGCCAGCCATGGCGGCAGCAGCCAATGCCTTCGAATTCATCATCGACACCATTCCCAGCCGGCACAACGTCAACCCGTACCTGATGCTGTTGGGGCGCAATGGTGTTCTGGTGCTGGTCGGGGCCATCGAACCCCTTGAACCTATTCATGGCGGCTTGCTGATTCGCAACAATCGCACCCTGGCTGGCTCGCTGATCGGTGGCATTCAGGCGATCCAGGAATTACTGGATTTCTGCGCCGAGCATCAGGTATTGCCCAGCTGTGAAATGATTGATATCAAGGACATCAACACGGCCTTTGAACGCCTGCAACGCAATGACGTGAAGTACCGCTTCGTGATCGACATGAACAGCCTGCACGACGTTGCGCAGTGATCATGGTGTTCGCTGCGGTGGACTTCACCGCAGCGGCCTCTTGAGGTGGCTGTCGCAAACGAACAATCCAATCCCCGTCGCACGGACTGACTCAAGGACACACATGAAAGCCATCCAACTCCAACACCCCGCCGGCCTCGACAATCTGCGTCTGGTCGACATGACCGCACCCGGTGCTCCCGCAGCCGGCGAGATCCAGGTGCGCATACACGCCAGCTCGCTCAACTACCATGACCTCGGTGTCGTCACCGGCCACGCCGGAGCAGCGGATGGCCGTATCCCCATGGCCGATGGCGCCGGTGTTGTCACCGCAGTGGGCGACGGCGTGACAGAATTCACCGTGGGTGATTGCGTGGTGTCGTGCTTCTTCCCGCACTGGCAATCGGGTCGTGTCGTACCGACGACCTTCCAGACTGTCCCTGGTGACGGCGTGGACGGGTTTGCCCGCGAGCTGATCAACCTGCCGATCGAGGCGTTCACCCTGGCGCCCAAGGGCTACACCTTCGAAGAAGCCGCCACACTGACCACGGCCGGCCTGACGGCCTGGCGTGCGCTGGTGGTCGATGCTCAGATCAAGGCTGGCGACACCGTACTGGTGCTGGGCACCGGTGGTGTCTCGATCTTTGCCTTGCAAATGGCCAAGACCATGGGCGCACGGGTCATTGCCACGACGTCTTCCGAAGCCAAGAAAGAACGCTTGCTGGCACTGGGGGCGGACCATGTCATCAACTACAAGGACCAGCCTGAATGGGGTGATGCAGTGCTCGCCGCAACCGACGGCCACGGAGCCGATATCGTGGTGGAAGTGGGTGGCCCGGGCACATTGCCGCAGTCCATCCGCGCTTGCGCAGCCGGTGGTCACATTGCGCTGATCGGCGTGCTCACCGGGTTTGCCGGCAGCGTACCGACCCTGGAATTGATGCGCAAACAGCAGACGCTGCGTGGCCTGATCGTCGGTAGCCGTGAACAGCAACAGGACATGGTGCGGGCGCTGGAAAACTTCAGCTGGCGCCCGGTCATCGACAGCCGCTATCCGCTGGAACAGATTGCCGAAGCCTTTGCCCATCAACTTTGCGCCGGGCATTTTGGCAAGATCTGCCTGCACTACTAATCCTGCAGGAGCAAGCTTGCTCGCGATGGTGTCTCGACAGGCAGCCGCGATGTTGACTGACACACCGCCTTCGCGAGCAAGCTTGCTCCTACGGGTTATGCGCCAGGGCTGCGATTACAGGTACACCACGCATCCTTGTAGGAGCGAGCCTGCTCGCGAAAAACGTCAGGGCAACGCGTTCCATCAGGCAGCCCGCGTCATCGTTGAGGACCATCGCGAGCAAGCTTGTTCCTACACTTGCGCCACTTCTTCAGCGCGAGGTTTTGCGCGGGGTGCGCTCTTCGAGAATATCGCCCATGCGCACTTCGATCAGGCTCTTGATCTTTTGATGCGGCAGAATGTAGAAGCGATTTTCTTTCACGGCATCGAGGGTGATGCGTGCGATGTCCGTCGCACTGAGCTTGCCGGCCAAGGTCGCCTTGCGCGTCTGCTCTTCGTACTTTTCCCTCAGCGGATTGGTCG
Source organism: Pseudomonas sp. P1.8 (assembly GCF_001269805.1). NCBI lineage: Bacteria > Pseudomonadati > Pseudomonadota > Gammaproteobacteria > Pseudomonadales > Pseudomonadaceae > Pseudomonas > Pseudomonas sp. P1.8. The sequence goes on along the minus strand of NZ_LHVM01000013.1, from coordinate 30,653 downwards.
CAGCCAATTCGGCCGGACGATTGCGTCCGGCGTCGGCAATGCCTGTCGGAACGAAGGCCGGGCACAGCACCGACACGCCGATTGAGGCGTTTTCTTCCTCCAGTTCAAGTTGCAGACATTCGGACATCGTCACCACCGCATGCTTGGTCGCACAGTAGATGCCATTGCCCGGCACCGACAGCAACCCGGCGACCGAGGCTGTGTTGACGATATGGCATTGATCCTTCTGCGCCAGCATCCGCGGCACAAAACTGCGAATACCATGCGCAACACCCATCACGTTGATGCCGAACATCCACGCCCAATCCTGTTCGGTCGTGGCCCACAGCGGGCCGCCGACCAATACTCCGGCATTGCTGAACAGCAGGTGCGTGGCGCCGAAGCGTGCATAAGTGGCAACCGCCAATTGCTCGACCTGCTCGGCCCGCGCGACATCGCAGGTCATCGTCAGTACCTGAGTGCCCATCGGCAGCAGGGCAACGGTGCCTTGCAGGTTTTTTTCATCGATATCGGTCAACGCCAGGTGCATGCCTTCGTTGGCGCAAGCTATCGCCAGTTCGCGACCAAAGCCGCTGGCGGCCCCGGTGATCACCGCGACTTTGTCGTGCAGTGGGCTCATGTTGGTTTTCCAGTCCTATTCAATCCGTAAAAGGCTGTAGCGCTTGTCAATGCAACCACTACAACGTGCTACACAGGTGCCCGGCATCCACGAGGATCTCACTGCCGGTCATGCCCCGACTGGCATCGGAGGCCAGCAACAGCAAGGCACCGTCCAGATCCGCCGGCGTGCAAAAACGCCGGGTGGGAATACGGGCCCGCAACTTTTCGCCCGCCTCGCTGCGCAGGAAATCGCTGTTGAGCTCGGTCATCACATAGCCGGGGGCGATGGAGTTGACCCGGATCTCGTGGCGCGCCAGTTCCAGCGCCAGGGATCGGGTCAAATGGCTCAAGCCAGCCTTCGCCGCGACGTAGGGGCTCAGGCTGCCGGCAACGCGGCTGGCGAGAATCGACGTCACGTTGATCAGACTGCCGCCGCGCTGCGCCTCGACCATGCGTCGTGCCACTTCCTGCGCGACGATCCAGGCGCCCTTGAGGTTGGTGCCAACCACTCGGTCCCAATCTTCATCGGTGTACTCCAGCACATGCAGGCTGTCGCTGACACCGGCGTTATTGACCAGAATATCCAGCGGCCCCATGTCTTCGGCAATCCGCGCCAGGCAATGGTTGACCGAGGCTCGGTCAGTCACGTCCAGAGTGAACGCACGGGCACACCCGCCATCGCCTTCGATTTCTTCGACCAGGGTCTGCAACTGCTCGACCCGCCGGGCCGCTACCGCCACTTCGGCACCCGCCGCCGCCAGCGTCCGGGCGAAATGCCGACCGAGACCACTGGAAGCACCCGTGACCAGGGCACGCCGGCCCGTCAGATCAAACAGCTGAGTGATTGCAGGTTTCATCAGGAAAACTCCTTGTGTCCTTCGAGGATTTTTTTCGCCAGGCTCATGCGGTGCACTTCGCTTGGGCCGTCATAAATTCGGAACGGGCGGATGTCGCGGAAGATGCGCTCGACCACCGTTTCACCGGTCACGCCGCGGCCACCCAGAATCTGTACGCAACGATCAACCACATGCCACAGGGCTTCAGCGCTCAACACCTTGGTCATGCTTGACTCGACATTGCCGCGACCGCCTTCGTCCAGCACCCAGGCGCAATGCCAGATCGACAGGCGGGTGCTGTGCAGCGCCATCTGGTTGTCGGCCAGCATGAAACCCACCCCTTGGTGCTCGCCCAGGGTCTTGCCGAACGAGTCGCGGGTTCTTGCGTAGTCGCAGGCAATGTCATGGGCACGCCGGGCAGCGCCCAGCCAACGCATGCAGTGGGTCAGCCGCGCGGGCGCCAGGCGCACTTGTGCATAGCGAAAACCCTTGCCGATTTCACCCAGCACATCGGTGGCGGGAATCCGCAGGTTTTCGAAACGCAGCACGGAGTGGCCACCTGAAAAACAGCTGTCCAGGGTCTTGAGTTGCCGCTCGTGGATAATCCCCGGCGCGTTCATGTCGGTCAGGAACATGGTCGCCGAGCCGTCCTCCATGCGCGCCATGATGATGGCGAACCCGGCGCCATCGGCCCCGGTGATCAGCCATTTGCGACCATTGATCACGTAGTGATCGCCGTCGCGCACGGCGACAGTCTGCATCATAGAAGGATCGGAGCCCGCACCCGGCGCCGGCTCGGTCATGGCAAAGCAGGAGCGAATCCGGCCGCTGACCAGAGGCCGCAGCCAGCGATCTTTCTGCGCTGGGGTGGCAACCTCGTCCATCAGGTGAATGTTGCCTTCGTCCGGCGCATGGATATTCAGTGCAATCGGGCCCAGCGGCGAGTATCCGGCCTCTTCGAAGACGATGGCTTTGGCGAAGTGGCTCAGGCCTGCACCGCCCATTTCGCGGCTGGCATGGGGGCACAACAGTCCGGCGATACGCGCCTTGGCCAGTAGCTCCTGGCGCAACTCCTCGCTGGGGCCGTGCGCCGTCAAGCGCGGATCGGCTTCCATGGGGATCACCTGTTCGGCGATAAAAGCGCGGGTCTTTTCGCGCAGGTCCAGCAACTCTTGAGGGATCGTAAAGTTCATGGGGGTCCTGGTTTATGTTCGACTAGAGTCGTTGTTCGGCAAGCGGCGCGAGTTGCGCGTAAATGCGCTCCATCACGGTGTGTCGCTGGTTTGTCTTGGCAAGGTCGCAGGGCGTCAGGTTGACGACACGCACATGGCAGCGCAGGACGCGACCGGCCTGCATGTCGATATCGATGATGTTCAGGCAGGCGTTGTCCTGTTCCAGGGCGGCGGCGCAACCGCTCGGACCACCGAGCGCCCATCCCAGCAACAGGCGATTGACGGCGTCATGACTGACCAACAGCAAGCTTTGCCATTCGGGTTCGGCCAGCACTTCTTCGAAGCGCGTCATGACCCGACGGTCGAAATCGCTCCAGCGCTCGCCACCCATGAAGCGGCCTTCAGGATCGGCAAAGGTGTCGTAGGCGTAGCTGACCTGCTGTTGCAGTTGCTGCGGTGCAATCTCGCGCAGACGACCGGCACGCACTTCCCGTAGCTGCGCGCACGCCTGGAGTTCGATCTGACGATCGCCCAGCAGCCCCTCGGCAGTCTGCCGGGCGCGTGGGTAATCGGAGCACAGCGCTCGGTCGAAATGGATCGGCGTCATCACCTGCGCCAGTTGCCGCACCTGCTCTTCTCCCAGAGCGGAAAGCGGCACGCTACGCGGGTCCAGCGGCTGGCCTTCGGGCGAGAAATAATCCACATGCCCATGGCGTACCAGGTAGCAACGACGTCGCATAACCGTTGGAGCATTCATTGGCCAAGCGCCTTCGGATTGCTGATGGACAGCCGCGCCCGAGTGATCGCCAGGAGCGCCGACAACAGGCGATCCTGTTCAACACCGGGCGTGTCGAAACGGCCTTGGCGAATAGCCCGGCACAGGGCCTGACGTGCATCCGCCAGTGAGCCATGGTCATCCCCCAGCAGTCCTGTCAGCCATTGTGTTTCCGCGGCCAGCGCCTGTTCACCTTCATTACATTCGCGCCCGGCAATGGCCATGGCATTGGCGACCATCAGCGCTGGATAGCGCAGGTTGGCCGGCAGCTGCGGCAGTAATTCATCGAGCAGGGTTTGACGGGCAATCGCCAGCAATTCATTCGCATCGGGACGGATGTTCATCAGCGCAGTCCTCCGGTCAACCGCAATATGTCCAGTTCCAGTTCAGGGACCAGCGTGCCGGTCAGGGCCAGCTCCAGCGACGGTTCCTCACCGGACAAATGCCGCTGGGCCTGCTGCTGGGCGATGACCGCCCAACGCAAGGTGGCCATGACCTGCCAGAAGACCAATTCTTCGGGTTCGATGTTGAGGGCAGACACCTCGGTGTAACCCCGCATGAAATGTTCCAGCGTGCCGATGCCGCCCGCCTCCAGGTCAGGCCGGGCGAACCGCCAGCAGCGGGCGGTGAACCAGCCGATGTCTTCGCGCGGATCACCCCAACCGGTGAATTCCCAGTCCAGTACCGCCTGCAACCGGCTGGACTCGGCCAGATAATTGCCGGTGCGGAAGTCACCGTGGAGCAAGCACCGGGCGGTGCTTTGTGGCGCGTTTGATTCACACCAGCGCAAGCCCCACTCCAGTACGGGTTGAACGGCGCCGAGGCGGTCCAATATGGCACGCAGGGCATCAATCGAGGCCTGCACCGAAACCTGCTGCGGGTCGCCAAGGAACGCCAGGCTTGCCTCGCCAGGTGAGATGCAATGGATACGGGCCAGGTTGGCGCCCAAATCGACAACCAACTGTTGATCGCCTTGGACCCCTGAGTGACTGGTAAGTCGATGGCCGGCAGTGATGCCGGACACCCACTCCATAACGAAAAATGACCGCCCGTGTACCGAGGTGTCTTCGCACAACCAAAGGGGCCGGGGTACCTTGACCCCGGCTCGGTGCACCGCACTCAACACGGCGAACTCCTGAGCGCGACTCAGGCTCTCCTGCACGGCCGATTGCGCATCGCTGCGCAGCACCCAGCGCTGGACGCCTGCAAACACGCCCCCCTCCACACTCACCTCGAGCAACCAGTTTTCCTGAATGGCACCACCAGACAGGCGCTGCTGGTTGTCGACGGTCACCCGTAGTGCGCCGGCCTGAGCACAGAGGAAGGCTTCAAGCCTGGCTTTTTTCAGTTGTGTTTCGGGTTGCGGTACTCCCGCCGCTGCTACGTTCGGACTGCTCATTAGACGCCGCACCTGACCTGTTGGACTTGTTGTTGAAAAGGATGGATGCAGTTGAGCAATTGCCGGGCCAGCTTTTCAATGCAACGCGCTAGACCGCTTAGCGCCTTATAAAACCTGGCCTGCAGCCCTTCACCTGAACATGGCCCGGCGTTTTCAGGAAGATCGGCATTGCATTAATGAAACAACTGCTTTCAACTATGAAACATTGCTGAAACATTCCTGAGAGCTCGCTCACCATGCAGCCCCGCCAGCCCCGCATCATCGTTCTCATCAGCCACCTGGAACGCCCGCTGCAACAAAGCCGTCTGGCGCGCGTGGTCAATAGCGTGCTGGCTGACTATTCGGCCGAAACCAGCATCCGCGTGCTCGACACCACTGTCGCCGAGTCTTTGCAACTGGCCCGCGAGCTGGAGCAGAACGACGAAGCGCAAGTCTTTATCTGCGCAGGTGCTACCGCCGCCCACTTGCGCAGACACCTGAGCCGCCCGGTGCTGTCGATGCGCGTGGGTGGTGCCGATCTGCTGCGAGCCCTGGAACAGGCGCGACTGCTTTCACCGCATATCGCCGTCCTCAGCTATGCGCGGATCAACGCCGATCTTGAGTCGATGGCGTCACTGTTCACCGTGCAGATCCATCAGGCGAGCTACCTCACACTGGAAGAAGCCCGCAAAGCGGTGGAGCATGCCCGCAACCTCGGTTACCAGACGGTGATTGGCTCATCCACTGTGGTTGAACTGGCCGAGCGTGCCGGCTTGCACGGCGTGCTTTCATTGAGCCAGGACACGGTGCGCAAAGCGCTGGAAGAAGCGCTGGGTATCCTCCACAGCCAACGCGTCGAAATCGCCAAACGCCGACATCTGGACGGTGTGTTGCAGCACATCCCGACCGGTGTGGCGGCGGTCGACAATCAGGGCATCGTGCAATCGCTGAACCCTGCACTGGAAGCGTTGCTGGGCATGCCGGCAAGCCGTCTGCTGGGCCGTCCGTTGCAGGAGTTTTGCCCGGAACTGGCGTTGGACGACGTACTGCGCAGTGGCGTCGGCGAAGAAAACACCGTCATCCGCGTGGGCCAGAATCTGGTTGTCAGCAATATCCTGCCGATCCTGGAAGACGGCCAACGCACCGGACTGGTGTTGACTTGCCAGGACATCTCGGCGGTCCAGCGTGCCGACCAGCGCATTCGCGCGACGCACCGTCCCAGCGGATTCTCGGCCAAATACCGCCTGGAGCAAATCAACGGCAAAAGCCTGGCGACTCACCAGTTGCTCAAGCTCGCCGAGCGCTATGCGGCCACCTCCTCTACCGTGCTGATCACCGGCGAAAGTGGCACCGGCAAGGAGTTGTTGGCGCAAGGCATGCACAATGTCAGTACTCGCCAGCGCGGGCCGTTTGTCGCGATAAACTGTGCGGCGTTTCCCGAGTCGTTGCTGGAAAGCGAGCTGTTCGGCTACCAGGAAGGTGCCTTCAGCGGCTCGCGTAAAGGGGGCAAGCCCGGATTGATCGAGGCCGCCCATCGCGGCACGTTGTTCCTCGACGAAATCGGCGACATGCCGGTGTCATTGCAGACTCGTCTGCTGCGAGTACTGCAGGAACGCGAGGTGCTGCGCCTCGGCGCCACCGAACCGATCAGCATCGACATCCGGATCATCGCCGCCACCCATCAGGACTTGTCCCAAGCCATTGAAGCCGGAGACTTTCGCAGCGACCTCTACTATCGCTTGAACATCCTGCGCCTGCAGACAGTGCCTTTGCGCGAACGTCGTGAAGACATCACCGACATCGCCCGCGCCATTGTGCTGCGCCTGAATGCAGACAAACACGTGCCGCGATTGCAGGAACGCTTGCTCGATGCACTGCTGCCCAAGCTCATGGCGTATGCCTGGCCCGGCAATATCCGCGAACTGGAAAATATCGTCGAACGGGCAGTGCTTTCAGCACAAGAGCTGCTGCAAGGCACCGCGATTGATGAGCGAACCCTCGCCCTGGTGGTGCCCGAACTGCTGAAAAGCCAAGCCTTGCCTCAGGCCACAGCGCAGGCAACGCCGATGACCACCGACTTGAAGAACATCGCCAAGGAAAAGGAAAAACAACACATCCTCGAAATGCTCCAGGCCTGTAACGGCAACCTGGCGCAAACCGCCACTCAGTTGGGCATCAGTCGATCCACCTTGTGGCGGCGCCTGCAATAAATCGGCATTGCACCCCGCGCGCAATCCTGTGTGCGGGGTGACCGGGGGCTTACTGGAACACTTCAAAGAGCCCGGCCGCGCCCATGCCGCCACCCACGCACATGGTTACCACCACGTACTTCACACCGCGCCTCCGACCTTCCAGCAAGGCGTGCCCGACCATGCGTGCGCCACTCATGCCGTAAGGATGACCGATGGCAATGGAGCCGCCGTTGACATTCAAGCGGGCGTCATCGATACCCAGGGTGTCGCGGCAGTAAAGCACCTGGCAGGCGAAGGCTTCGTTGAGTTCCCACAGACCAATATCGTCGACCTTCAGACCGTGTTGCTTGAGCAGTTTGGGCACCGCCAGCACTGGGCCGATGCCCATTTCTTCCGGGGCGAGGCCGACCACGGCGATGCCGCGATACAGACCCAACGGCTTGAGATTGCGCTGTTCGGCCAGACGCGCATCCATCAACACGCAGGCGCTGGCGCCGTCCGACAGTTGGCTGGCGTTGCCGGCGGTGATGCAGCCGCCCTCGATCACCGGTTTGAGGTTGACCAAATCTTCCAGACGGGTCTGCGCACGGTTGCCCTCATCGGCACGCAAGGTGACTTGCTCCAGACGTGTTTCGCCTGTGGCTTTATCGGTCACCTGGCGCAGGCTGCTGACCGGGATGATTTCGCCGTCGAACAGTCCGGACTGCTGCGCAGCTGCGGTGCGTAGCTGCGATTGCAGGGCGTACGCGTCCTGCGCCTCGCGGCTGATCCCATAGCGCTGGGCAACCAGTTCCGCGGTTTTCAGCATCGGCATGTAGGCGTGGATGGCATTGCGCTCCACCTGCGGATCACGCTCGGCGTAGGCCCATTCCATGTTGCGGTGCTGCTCGGCGCTGATGTTTTCCTGACCGGCCCCCACCGTGACCGGCATCCCGTCGACGATGATCTGCTTGGCGGCGGTGGCGATGGCCATCAGTCCCGAGGCGCACTGGCGATCCAGGGTCTGGCCGCTGACCGACAACGGCAGCCCCGAGGCCAGCGCCGCCATGCGGGCGAGGTTCAAACCGGCTGTGCCGCTGGTCAGTGCGGTGCCCATGACCAGGTCTTCGATTTCCCCGGCTTCGATGCCGGCACGTTCGACTGCGGCACGAATGGCGTGGCTGGCCATGGTCGGCGACTTTAGGGTATTGAATGCGCCCCGGAACGCCTTGGCGATCGGTGTACGGGCTGTGGAGAGAATGACGGCTTCTTTCATGATCGAAAACTCCTTGCGTGACAGATTGGAGCGGCCACCGCGCGGTGGCCGCCGAATGATCAGATGCGTTCGATGCGGGACTTGCCGCTGGCCACCAGACGCTCCAACAGCGCTGCCGGCTGGAACCACATCGCGCCATAGGCACCCAGTGCCTGGCGGTAATGACCGATGCGTTCAAACACCTGGGCCAGCCCCAGCCCTTCGGCGTAATGCATCGGTCCACCGCGCCAGGCCGGGAAGCCGTAGCCGTTGATCCAGACCAGGTCGATGTCGCTGCTGCGCTGGGCGATGCCCTCGTCGAGCAACTGAATCCCTTCGTTGATCAGCATCAGCAGGCAGCGATCGTGGATTTCCTGATCGCTGATCACTCGACGCGGGATGCCCAACTCACCGGCGATTTGCTCGGCCAGTGCGACCACTTCTGGATCATCCTTACGCTCGCGACCTTCGTAGACGTAATAGCCTCGACTGGTTTTCTGACCGAAACGGCCGAGGGCATAGAGCGCATCGGCGAGTTTGCAGTAGCCCGGATCATGGGCAATGAGCTCACGGCGCGACTCGCGCACCAGGAAGCTGACATCGATGCCGGCCAGGTCGTGCATGGCGATCACGCCCATCGCCATGCCGAGACCGGTGAGCACCTTGTCGATCTGCGCAGGCGCGGCGCCTTCCAGCAGCAGACGGTGCGCCTCGCGGGAATAGGGTTCGAGCATGCGATTGCCGATGAAGCCGAAGCACACCCCGGACACCACCGGGATCTTGCCGATGCGCTTGGCGATTTTCAGCGTCGTGGCCAGGACATCGGCCGCCGTAGCCGTGCCGCGCACCACTTCAAGAAGGCGCATGACATTGGCCGGGCTAAAGAAGTGCAGGCCGACGACGTCCTGTGGCCTGCGGGTGACAGCGGCAATGGCGTCGACATCCAGCGTGGAGGTATTGCTGGCTAGAATCGCGCCTTCCTTGCACACCTCGTCCAGGGTTCGGAACACCTGCTGCTTGACTGGCAGACTCTCGAACACGGCTTCGATCACCAGGTCGACGTCGGTGATATCGGCGTAGTCCAGGGAGCCGTGGATCAGTGCCAAGCGCTGTTCCATTTGCTCAGGCGAGAGCTTGCCGCGCTGGACACTGCTGTCGTAGTTCTTGCGGATCAGTGCCAATCCGCGCTCCAGCCCCTCGGCCTTGAGCTCCAGCAGCGTCACCGCCATCCCCGCGTTGGCGAAGTTCATGGCAATCCCGCCGCCCATGGTGCCGGCGCCAATCACCGCAACCCGGGCAATCGGCCGGATCGGCGTATCCGCGTACAGACCCGGCAGTTTGCCGACTTCACGCTCGGCGAAGAATACATGGCGCAGAGCCTCGGATTCGCTGGAAGCTTCGGCCTCCTTGAACAGCTCGCCCTCTCTGGCCAGCCCCTCGACCAATGGTAAATGGCAAGCTGCCTCAATGGCCGCGACCACCCGCTGCGGCGCGCTCTGGCCTTTCCAACGCGACTGATTGGCAGCGCGGTGGTCGACGAAATAATTCGTTGGCAGGGCTGCACCCGGATTCGGATGCGGCCAGGCCGGACGCGCCGGTGCCTGCCTGGAAATCAGCTCTGCGGCGAAAGCCTTGGCCGCCTCGAGCAGGCTATCGGTGGTATCCGTGACACGATCGAGCAGTCCCAATGCCAGTGCTCGACTGGCGTTGATCGGCTGCCCGGATGCAATGATCTCTAGCGCCGCGGCGGCACCGATCAGACGCGGCAAGCGCTGAGTGCCACCCGCGCCGGGCAGCAAGCCAAGCTTGATTTCCGGTAATCCCAGACGCGCCCCGGCTTGCGCCACGCGGTAGCCGCAGGCCAAGGCGAGTTCCAGCCCACCGCCGAACGCCAGGCCACCGATGGCGGCAATCAAGGGTTTGTCCAACTCGGTCAGGCGAGTCAACAGATGTGGCAGGTCCGGCCGGGCGAACGATGCAGGGCTACCGAACTCGGAAATGTCCGCGCCGGCGCTGAACGGCAATCCAGCGCCGTGGAGCACAATCGCTTTCACGCTGTCGTCGGCAGCGGCACGCTCGCAGGCCTCCAGCAATTGTTCGCGCAAGGCCAGGCCGAGGGCGTTGACGGGGGCACGGGCGAGGCCGATCAGGGCCAGGGGGCCTTCGTTTTGATAATGGATCAAATCATTCATGGATATTTTCTCGTTCAGGTAAAGGCGCGGATACCGTGAGGAACTCGATTCCCTCAGCTCAACGCGCTTTCCCGAATCAGCTTCTTGTTGATCTTGCCGACGCTGGTCTTGGGGATTTCGGCGACGAACTTGAATTGCTTGGGGATTGCCCATTTGTTGATTCGGCCGCAGGCCACGAACTGTTGCAGATGGGCTTCGAGCATCTGCTTGTCGACAAACTGCCCCGATTCACACACCACCAGCGCCATGGGCCGTTCGCCCCATTGCTCATCGGCAATGCCGACCACGGCGACGGAGGCGACCGATGCGTGCTCGCTGATCAGGCTCTCCAGGTCCAGGGAGCTGATCCACTCGCCGCCGGTCTTGATCACGTCCTTGATGCGGTCCTTGATTTCCACCCTGCCTTGCAGGTCGATGGACGCCAGGTCACCGGTATGCAACCAGCCGTTTTCCCAGAGCTCGGCGCCTTTTTCCGGTGACTTCAAATAGCCTTGGGTCAACCACGGTGCACGCACCACGATTTCACCCAGGGACTCGCCGTCATGGGCGACGGCATCGCCGTTGGCATCAATGATTTTCAAGTCGACCATAGGAATCGGCAGGCCGGTCTTGATACGAGTGGGCAGCTGCGCGGAGGCCGACTGTTCCAGCTCCTCGGCCCGCAAGAAGCTCAGGCACAGCATCGGACAGGTCTCGGACATGCCGTAGCCGCTGTGGACTTGAATGCCTTTGGCACTCGCCTGATTGGCGACCCCCAACGTCAGCGCACTGCCACCGAGGAGCATTTTCCAGCCGTCGAAACGGGTCCTCTGACCTTCGTCGCAGCCGAGGATCATTTGCAGGATCGTCGGCACGCAATGGGAAAAAGTCACCTTCTCTTCCCGAAACAGCCGAACCAGACTATTGGGCTCGTAACGGCCAGGGTAGACCTGTTTGATGCCCATCAAGGTCGCGACATACGGCACGCCCCACGCGTGAACGTGAAACATTGGGGTAATCGGCATGTACACGTCATCCGAACGCAGCAACGGCAGGCTTTGGTAAACGCCCAGGGTGCCGACGGCATTCAAGGTGTGCAGCACCAATTGGCGATGGCTGAAATACACACCTTTCGGCTCGCCGGTGGTGCCGGTGGTGTAAAACAGCGTCGCCACCGAATTCTCGTCGAAATCGGCGAAGTCATACTGACTGGCGGCCTGGGACAGCAGGCTTTCATACTCACCCAACACCGGCAGCCCGTTATCCGTTGCAGCGTCATCCGTCAGGCGGATATAGCCTTTGACGGTGCTCAGCCCCTCGTGGATCTGCTCGATCATCGGCAGAAAATCATCATGCACCAGCACCAGGTCATCCTCGGCGTGGTTCATGGTGAACAGCACTTGCTCCGGTGACAGGCGAATATTCACCGTGTGCAGCACCGCGCCGATCATCGGCACGGCGAAAAAACACTCCAGGTATCGGTGACTGTCCCAGTCGAGCATGGCCACGGTATCCCCGGCCTTGACCCCAGCCGCCGTCAGCGCATTGGCCAGCCGATGGATCCGCTCGATGAGGGTCTTGTAGCTGTAGCGCAGCTTGTCGGCGTAAACGATTTCATTGCCAGGTGCGTATTGCACCCCCGACAGCAACAGGCTTTTGATCAGCAACGGATAGGAGTACGCACCGGCTGCCGGCGGGATTATTTTTGTCTTCAGCATGGTCTGGCTTTCCTGATTCAAAACTGCGCCGCCTCCAGCAGATAAAGACTTTCGCTACCGGCCATGACCGATGCGCTCAGTGAGTCAATACGTGGCAGCAGACGGGAGAAATAGAAACGCGCCGTACCGAGCTTGCTGGCGTAGAAGTCATCCTCGGACTGTTTGCCCAAGGCGGCTTTGGCCATCAGCGCCCACATGTAGGCGTAGGCGGTGTAGCCAAATACCTGCAGGTACTCGACCGAGGCCGCGCCGATTTCATTCGGGCTGTTCGTGGCGCGATCCAGCAACCACGCGGTCAATTCGTCGAGGGTATCCACGGCGGCGTTCAAGGGTTTGGTGAACTCTGCGAGGTCGGCGCTGGCGTTGGCGGTGAAGTTGCGAATTTCCGAAGCAAACAGCCGGTAAAGCGCCCCGCCACTGCCGACGATCTTGCGCCCGGCCAGGTCCAGGGACTGGATGCCGTTGGTGCCTTCGTAGATCTGCGTGATGCGCACGTCACGCACCGCTTGCTCCTGACCCCACTCGCGGATGTAGCCATGGCCACCAAAAATCATCTGGCCGTGCAGGGTACTTTCCAGCGCCATGTCGGTGAGAAATGACTTGGCCACAGGCGTCAGTAACGCCACCAGCTCTTGGGCGCGAGTGCGTACCGTCTCCTCTTCGCTGTACTTGGCCGTGTCCAGTTGCAAGGCGACATAGCTGGAAAATGCCCGCCCGCCTTCGTTCAAGGCTTTCATGGTCAGCAGCATGCGGCGCACGTCGGGGTGGACGATGATCGGGTCCGCGGATTTTTCCTTGTGCTGCGCGCCGGTAGGCGCGCGGCTTTGCAGCCGGTCTCGGGCGTACGCGACGGCGTTCTGATAGGAGCGCTCGCCTTGGGCCAGGCCCTGGATGCCCACGCCCAGACGCTCGTAGTTCATCATGGTGAACATCGCCGCCAAGCCTTTGTTCGGTGCGTCGACGATCCAGCCGGTAGCGCCATCGAAGTTCATCACACAGGTGGCAGAAGCCTTGATGCCCATCTTGTGTTCGATGGAGCCGCAGGACAGCGCGTTGCGTTCACCCAGCGAGCCGTCGTCATTGACCAGCACTTTGGGCACCAGGAACAGCGAAATGCCTTTCGGTCCGGCCGGTGCATCGGGCAGGCGCGCCAGTACCAGATGGATGATGTTCTCGGTCAGGTCATGCTCGCCGCCGGTGATGAAAATCTTGCTGCCGCTGACCTTGTAGCTGCCGTCAGCCTGGGGTTCGGCCTTGGTGCGAATCATGCCCAGATCGGTGCCCGCATGGGCTTCGGTCAGGCACATCGAGCCGCTCCAGACGCCGGCATACAGGTTCGGCAGGTACTTGGCTTTCAGCGCTTCGCTGGCGTGGACATTGAGCGACAGGCAGGCCCCCGCCGTCAGCATCGGATACGTGCCGAACGACAGGTTGGCGGAAGCGACCATCTCTTCGACCTGCGCCGAAATCGCCTTGGGCATGCCCATACCGCCGAACCGAGACTCGCCGCCGACACCGACCCAACCGCCCGCGGCGAAGGCTTGATAGGCCTCGGCGAAACCGTCCGGAACGGTCACCAAACCGTTGTTCCAGGCGCAGCCTTGTTCATCACCGCTACGACGCAGCGGCGCGATGATACCTGCGCTGATCTTGCCGGCTTCTTCGAGGATGGCGGCAGCCGTCTCTTCGTCAACGACCTCGGACAGACCGGGCAATCTGGCCCAGAGCCGGGAGACCTCAAAAACTTCATTGAGCACGAAGCGCATGTCGCGCAGAGGGGCTTTGTAATCGGACATGATTGAATTACTCAGACAGTGTGAGGGCATGACGCGCCCCCGGTTTTTCGGAAGAGTCGTGCCCACTGACACGCACCACCGGCTGCTCCGGTGCCGCCTGTTTGATAAGCGAGGGCGTGCGCAACAGGAAGTACGAAAGCGCAGGAATCAGAATCAGCGCACCAAGCATGTTCCACAGGAACATGAAGGTCAGCAGGATGCCCATGTCGGCCTGGAACTTGATCGGCGACCAGACCCAGCACACCACGCCAGCAGCGAGGGTAATGCCCACCAGCCCGACCACCCGGCCGGTGAACGACACGGCATTGCGGTAGGCCTCGGACAACGGCAGGCCCTGGCGCTGGAAGTGCAACTGCACACTGAGCAGGTACAAGGCGTAGTCCACGCCAATCCCCACCCCGAGGGCGATCACCGGCAGGGTCGCGACTTTCACGCCGATGCCCATGGCCACCATCAAGGCTTCGCAGAGGATCGAGGTCAGCACCAGCGGCAACAGGGCCACCAGCGTGGCGCGCCAGCTGCGGAAGGTGATCAGGCAGAACAAGGTCACCGCTGCATACACGTACAACAGCATGGTGTGGTTGGCTTCGCGCACCACGATGTTGGTCGCCGCTTCGATCCCGGCGCTGCCGGCCGCGAGCAGGAACTGGCGATCTTCGGTGCTGTTTTCCTTGGCGAACTTGTCGGCGATCGCCACCACGGCGTCCAGGGTTTCAGCCTTGTGATCCTTGAGGAAGGCGATCACCGGCATCAGCGAGCAGTCGGTGTTGAACAGCTCCGGGGAGTTGACCGAGGCTTGCTGCGCGGCGTAGTTGAGCACGTCCTGGTTGCGCTGGATGCTGTTGAGCTTGGGGTTGCCTTCATAAGTACCGGCGGTGATCTGGCGTACCGCGTTGACCAACGACGAGGTCGCCTGCACGCCCGGATACTGTTGCAGCTCCCAGGCCAGACGATCGGCCAGCACCAGGGTCTTGTAGTTCAGACAGCCTTCCGGTGCGGTCTTGATCATCACCGCGAACAGGTCGCTGGACAGCGCGTAATGCTGGGTGATGTAGGCGTTGTCGCGGTTGTAGCGCGAGTCGGCGCGCAGCTCCGGCGCCCCGCTTTCCAGATCGCCGATCTTCAGGTCAAGGCTGACCACGAAACCGCCGATGCCCATCAACACCGCGACCAGCACGGCGCCGGTGGCCCACTTGGCCGTGGTGAAGCGATCGAGCGCGTCCCACAGTTTGCCGAAGCCTTTGTGCTTCTCGGCGCGGTTGTCGATTTTCAGCGCACGCTCGGCGGCTTTCGCGCCGACACCGACGTAAGACAATGCCACTGGCATCAGCAACAGCGAGGTGAAGATCAGCACCGCGACACCGATGCTGGCGGTGATCGCCAGGTCCTGGATGACCGGGATGTCGATCAGCATCAGCACCGCGAAGCCCACGGCGTCGGCCAGCAGCGCGGTGACCCCGGCGATGAACAGACGGCGGAAGGTGTAGCGCGCGGCGATCAGTTTATGGGTGCCACGGGCGATGTCCTGCATGATGCCGTTCATCTTCTGCGCGGCGTGGGACACGCCGATGGCGAAGATCAGGAACGGCACCAGCACCGAGTACGGATCGATGGCGTAACCGAGCCAGGCGACGATGCCCAGTTGCCAGACCACCGCAACCAGCGAGCAGCCGACCACCAGCAGGGTGCTGCGCACGCAACGGGTGTAGGCATAGATGATGATCAGCGAGGTGACCACGGCCAGGCCGAAGAACATCATCACCTGGATCAGGCCGTCGATCAGGTCGCCCATCAGTTTGGCGAAGCCGATCACCCGGACTTTGTAATGGCCGCTGCCTTCGACCCCGGATTTACGCGCCGCGCTGTCGCCGGCGTATTCGATCTTGTCGCGCAACTGCTCTTCGAGCATCTGCGAGAAGGCGTGGTAGTTGATGCGTTGGCCGCCGGCGGCGGCCTTGTCCATCAGCGGCACGATCAGCATGGTCGACTTGAAATCGCTGGCCACCAGGCTGCCGACGATACCGGCACGGGAGATGTTCTGGCGCAGCTGTTCAATGTCCGAAGGCGAGCCCTGATAACTGTCGGGCATCACCGGGCCACCCTGGAAACCGTCCTCGGTGACTTCGGTCCAGCGCACGGCCGGGCTCCACAGCGACTTCATCCACGCACGGTCGACGCCTTCGGTGAGGAACAGCTGGTCGTTGACCTGCTTGAGCACATCGAGGTAAGCGGGGTCGAAAATATCGCCCTGGGTGTTCTCGACCACCACCCGCACCGAGTTGCCCAGGCCGCGCAGTGAAGCGCGGTTTTCCAGGAAGTTCTGGATGTAGGGCTGGCTCTGCGGAATCATTTTTTCGAAACTTGGCCGCAACTCCAGGCGCGTCACGGCCATGAAACCCAGGACCACGGTGGCCAGCGCCATCAGCAGCATGAACAGCGGGCGGTAGTTGAACACCAGCCGTTCGAGGAGGTTGCCGGAGCGTTGGTCGAAATCGCGCAGTTCGCGAATCACCGGCATGGCGTCTTGTTTGATATTGCCCATGTCTGGGTTCTCGCTCTTAGGGTTCGAGGGCTGGATCGACGGTCAGCGTCTGGGCGCCGCGGCTGCCCGCGACCACCAGTGCACCATCGGCGGACTGGGTGGCGCCGGCAACCGGTGCGCGCGCCGGTTGCTGCGTCAGACGCATTTGCGCGCCAGTCCCTTGGCTGACCAGCATCTGCCCGCCCTGGGTGAACAGGCGGTAATGGCCACGGGCATCGATCAGGCCGGCGGTGATGCTGACGTGCAGGCCGCTGTCCAGCGCGGTCCAGTTCTGGCCGCCGTCGGTGCTGCGCAACACGTTGCCGCGCAAGCCATACACCAGCACTTCGCCGGGCTGGCCGACGACACCGAAGAAGCTGCCTTGATACGGCGTTGGCACGGCGGCGAAACGCTGGGCGCTGTCATCCCATTTGAGCAACAGGCCTTGCTCGCCAGCGATGTACACACTGTCGCCGGTGGAGGCGATGGCGTTGAGGTGGAAACCCTGGGGGTTCTCGGTGCGGTCCTGATACGGCGTCCATGTCTGGCCACCGTCGTCGGTGCGCAGGATCAGGTTGAACACGCCGACCACGTAGCCGGTTTTTTCGTTGGCGAACCAGACGCCGAGCAGCGGTTTGTCCGCGCCCTGATCGGCTAGTCGTTGGCCTTCCATAGCCAACTGGGGCCATTGCTCGTTGCTCGGCTCGGCACTCGCCAAAGCCGTGTAATGCTTGACCAGCAAGGCGCCGATCTGACGACCGTCGAGTTGTTTTTGCCAGGTCGCGCCGGCGTCGCTGCTGTGCAGCACCACGCCGTCGTTACCCACCGCCCAGCCTTGGGTGGCTGTCGGAAAATTCACCGCAGTGAGGTCGGCACTGGCCGGCACGGCGGCCTGTTGCCAGTGCTTTGCAGAATCATCGGAAAACAGAATATGGCCACGCTGGCCGACGGCAATCACGCGCTCACCGGCGCGGGTCATGCCCGACAGCGGGCTGTTGATGGCCAAGGCACTGACCCTGGCAGGCAGGTCCAGCACGTCGACATATTCGGCCGCCTGGGTGACGCCCTGCGACAGGCAGAGCACAACGCCAAGGGCCAGTAGCAATCTATTATTTTTATATGAACACATACTGCGTCCTCTTCGGAAAACCGCGCCCTGCAAGTCCTGCCGTTTGTAGGAGCGAGCACGCGCCGGGCGGCATTCCGACGATGGACGTTAACGATGACACGTGCTGTCTGGATGCCCGCGTCGCCCTCTGGTCCATCGTCGGAACGCCGCCCGGAGCAGGCTCGCTCCCACAATGCGGTTGGCTTAGCGAATGCCGGAGCCTGCGAGAGCATCCGGCACCCACTGCGCCTTCGACAGAGGCTCGATGTACTTGACGCCACCGTACGGCCCGACGATGCCATTGATGTTGTAGTTACCGCCCACCAGGTCGTAGATCATGAACGGTGAAGTATCGGGGGTCAGTTTGTCGTAGCTCTGGCTGAGGAAAGCGAAGGATCCGCGATAGAGCTGACCACGGGCGTCGTATTGATCCGAGGCCAGAGCGATCCAGCTGTCTTCATCCAGGTAGAAACGGCGCTTGTGGTAGATGTGGCGTGAACCGGACTTGAGCGTGCCCTCCACCACCCAGACCCGGTGCTTCTCCCAGCGCACATAGTCAGAGGCAAGATGGTTCGGCGTGGTCAGCACCTTGGGGTCCTGCGCGTAGGTGAGCTTGTAAGTGTTGTAGGGCACGATCATTTCCTGCTTGCCCACCAGCTTCCAGTCGAAGCGATCCAGCGCACCGTTGAACACAAAGGTATCGTCGTAGGTGTTGGTCCCTGCAGTACCGGGGTTAGGCGTGTCGTAGGCCAGGTCCGGCGCCAGTTTCACCCGACGCTGACCCGGCAGGTACTGCCAGGCCTTGCGTGGCTGCACCAGGGGATTGGCCGAATCCTTGAGCATGATCGCTTCCCCCGCACGACGCGCGGGGCCGGTGTAATACAGCTTCATCTGGTAGAAAATGTCTGTGCTGCTGATCAGCTTCGACATGTCTTCGTAGACCGGATAATTCATGTACGACAAACCGGTGGTGGCCAGGGTCGGTACACCGGCGGCGTCGACGGTCCAGGAGTCATATTTTGACGTGAGGTTGACACCCAGATAACGCAGCAAGTGGTTCCACATCGCCTCGCTACCTGACTGGGGAATCGGGAACGGAACGCCGGGCAGGACATTGTCAATCGACAGCCCGCCTTCAAGAGACTTGGCGCCCGTGGCGTTTTTCCGGCTGTTGTCCAACACCGACTGAGGCAGGGCTACCGTACGGTGAGTCGGATAGACATTGATGTGATAACTGGGATAACGCTTGGCCAGTTCCACCGCGGTCGCTGTGAGCATGCCCTTGTACTGATCGACGTTCTTGCCATCGATCACCAGCAGCGGTTTTTCATCGGCAAAAGGGTCCGGACGCATGCTGTCGCCGGCCTTGAAGCTGGCCGGCGGCGTGGTCAGCCCGCCTTTATAGGCAGGGATTGAACCATCGGCATTGCCGGCCATTTGGGCGCCGACACCGGTCAGGCTGGTGCCCAGTTTCGCCGCTTCTTCAGTCGATACTCCGGCTTGAGCTTGAGCCGCAATGACGCCTGCGAGGGAAATCGCCAGCACGCTGTATAGAAGTCTCATCTGAACTCTCTCCACTTGTTGTTGTAATCCGAGGGTCAATCAGAAGGTGGTTTTGAACGAGGCCGTGACCATCCCGCGGTCCTTCAGCAGCGGTGACAGGCCTGCTTGGGAGGTGATCTGACCGGGGATGCATTCGTACCGACCATTGGCACCGGGTGTGTTGTTATCGAGCCCGGTTTCACAGGTATCGAATGGACCAAAGGCATCGACGTATTTGAGGTCGAATTTGTATTTTTGATAAACGTCCGCGGCGACGCCGACGGAGTAGCTGCCAGCATCCTCATTGCCGCCTAACTGAACGGCCGAGTTGCCCTTGAGGCCAACGTTGTAGGAGAGGGGCATGGACAGATCGACACCCGGGAATACCTGGAACCAGGTTGGTGTGAAGTTGGCGGCGAGGGTGTAGGCATTGGTATCAACCTTATCCACGCCTCGATAGCTGGAGTCGCCCTTGAAGGTCTGCTTGCCCTTATCGACACTGACCAGATGGGTCAGCGTGCCTTCTACCGCCAGGGATGAGGCGTCCCACACCGGGGTGTCGCCAAAGCTCACCAGGCCATTGAGTACCACGTGAAAAGTCTTGCCGCGGGCCAGCCCGGTTTCACCTTTGCCCGGTACGGCACCGATCAGGTTGGCACCGTTGACCAGGCCCTCGCCGGCCAGGGTATTCAAGGTCGGATTGATGGTGCTGAAGTTGCTCACCAGCGGCATGTTTTCGCGGTAATTCAAATCGAGACCGACACTGACCGGGCCGACACCCTTGGACAGGCTGATACCGTAGATGTCGATGTCATCGGCGTAGGCCGTCAGGTACTCAATGCCTTCCAGACCCGCCAGACCAGGCTTGTGCAAGTTAGGCGCATTGATCAACACCGACGGCATCGTGTCCGAGGTGTTGCGGTAGTAGAAACCCAAGGTGCCATTCAGCCATTCCGGGCTCCACTTGGCCATCAGCCCGAAGTCGCCAGAGTTATGCGGTTTGACGTCGTGCCCACGCGGCGCGCCGTAAAAGGCACCTGCCCCGCCAAGCAGCGACGGCAAGGGCAGCCAGAACACATCAGCCCCTTCGCCAAGCATGTCGTAGCCGCCCATGTAGGTCCCGCCCTCGGGCAGCCGGGAGTTCTGGAACTCCAGGAAGTACTGTGCGCCCAGGGTGAGTTGCGGATTGACCGTGAACGACATGGACAGTTGGTTACGCGGCAGGAACAGCTCCTTGGTTTCGGTGCCTGGCACGTTGTACAACTTGGCAATGTCCAGCGCTGACTGTCCGTAGTTGATGCCGTTGGCCGCGTTGAACAGGGTTTCGCCCCAATACACGTTGTGCTTGCCAAGCTTGGCACTGAACATCGACTCCTCACCGACCTCGGTGCTGTAGAACACAAAGGCATCGAGGATTTCGCCGGAAGGTCCGTTGTAATAACGGTCGGTGTAGTTGCTCAATCCATGTCTGCTGGCCGCGTGGCCGTTCAGCGAGGTACCCGGCTGAATCGAACCGGCCTGACGCGCTGCAACCAGATTGCCCGCGTTGCCCGCCTGCCCCGGAAAAGGGTTGGAGTTGGACCCGACATTGTCATAGGCATGGTCGTACCAGCTCGCGCCACTGACACGAAAACCCATTTTCCGTTGGTAAACTACGTCCAGTTCAGTCAGCAAGTCGACCCGCTGTGTGACTGCGCTGCCGACGCCAAAATTGTTGTCGCCGTCGTTGAGGTTGGAGGTGTTGGCAATCTTCGAATTTTCGCCTTCGACCCGTTGGCCATAACTGGCCTTTAGCGTGTTGTCGAAACGTACGGTCCAGTCCTCACTGCCATTGTTGAACTCAAAGGCTTGGGCTGCCGGCATGACGGCGAGTGAAATAGCAGTGGACAGCAGGCTGGGCAGTAAGGCGCTGTGACCTGTAGAGGTATTCATTGCGTTGTCTCCATTTTTTGTTTTTGTTTTGGGTATCAACAACGGCTCACGTCCGGTCCTTGCGCTGACGTGAGTGTCTGATCAAGCGGTTTTTTTGGTATGTGCGCTTAGCGATCCAGCGTGTCGATGAAGCCTTCGGCTTGAGGCCACTCACCGTATCCGGCGGCCGGATTGAGATGACCTACCGCGCCGAGATTGACCAACTGGCTGCCCCATTGCCCGGCCATCCGAGTCACGGACGCAAGGCTCGCAAGGTGGTCGTTGGTACTGGCTGCGACAATCGAAGGGAATGGCAGAGGTGCTGTTGGCAGCGGATTCCAGCCATTGGCCCGCAGGCTTTCAGGGGACGGGTAGCCGGCTGGCCAACTGGCTTCAAGATCCGGCGGTGCGGCGAGCAAGGCACCCTTGATCGGGCGATCATGTCGAGCGGCCCAGTGCACGACCATCAACACACCGGCACTGTGGGCCACCAGAATGACCGGACCGCAAATCGTCTCCAGTTCGCGCTGGATAGCTTCCACACGCGCCGCCAGACTGAGCTTGTTCTCTTCCAGGGGAGGCACCGAACGGACCTTGTCCAACCTGGCTTGCAGCAGCGTTTGCCAATGCTCCGGCACATGATCACGCAAGCCGGGAACTATCAAAATCGTGGTGTCACTCATCGCCCTTTTCACCCCTTGCACAATCCATCGAACGGTTCGCGAATGTCTCGAACCCTGCCAGCAGCACAGTAGAATTCGCCCTATCGGAGCGGGTTACATTTAGCGTCAGCGACTTCCCTTTTCGTGACAATAAGCCGTAATCAGCGTGGTGGATTTAGCACCATCGGCACTTTCCATTTGCCGACCAAGTCTCTATAACTGGCAGGCAATTGCGACAGCGAGATCTCATTTGTCACTACATGGAATGTATTTACGCCATGCCCGTACAAGCACGAACCGCCGTACTGACCAACTACCTGGATGTGGCTCGCCATCTGCGGCTGAACGCCAACGTCCTGCTGGCCGAAGTGGGTTTGAGCCCTTCGATGCTGGCCGACCAAAGCCAGCGTATTCCGGCCACGACCGGCATCATCCTGCTGGAGAAATCAGCGCTTCTGAGTGGGTGTGACACCTTCGGCCTGCGTATGGCCGAGCTGCGTCAACTGGCAGATTTTGGTGAAGTGAGTCTGCTGCTCAGTCACCAGAACAATCTTCGTGACGCGCTGAAAGTGATCGTGCATTACCGTCAACTGATCAACGATTCACTGGCGATTTTCGTCGAAGAATCCGGCAAGACGGTGATCATTCGCGAAGAACTGGTGACCGACATGGGCACCAACAATCGCCAGTCGATCGAACTGCTCATCGCCGTGATGCACCGCTTTTGCGCGGCCCTGCTCGGCGCACACTGGAACCCGATCAACGTCTGTTTCACTCATGACGCGCCGGCGGACCTCTCGGTGCATCGGCGGATCTTCGGCTGCAAAGTGGACTTCGGTTGTGAGTTCAACGGCATCGTTTGCCCTGCCTCCAACCTCGACGCCGCCAATCCTTTGGCCAACGAGGCCATGGCCCGACATGCACAGCGCTACCTGGATTCTCTGTTGCGCGAATACGGTAACTCCGTAGCGTTCGATGTGCGCAAATCCATCTACCTGTTGCTCCCCATGGGCCGTGCGACCATTGCGCAAATTGCCCAGAGCCTGGGCATGAACGTGCGCACCCTGCAGCGCCGCCTGGGCGAAGAAGGGGCCAGTTTCAGTGAGTTGATCAGTTGCGTGCGC
This sequence comes from Pseudomonas sp. P1.8, assembly GCF_001269805.1. Taxonomy (NCBI): domain Bacteria; kingdom Pseudomonadati; phylum Pseudomonadota; class Gammaproteobacteria; order Pseudomonadales; family Pseudomonadaceae; genus Pseudomonas; species Pseudomonas sp. P1.8. The sequence continues at coordinate 7,913 of NZ_LHVM01000013.1, read as the reverse complement.
CGCGACCTGGTCGTTCGCTATCTGGAGAACCCGGCCTATTCGCTGGGGCGTATCGCCGACATGCTCGGCTATTCCATGCCCAACTCATTCACCCGCTGGTTCGTTTCACAGTTCAATATGCCACCCGCCACCTGGCGCAGTGAACACCGGATCGGGATGCGCAAAGACAGCTGATGCAGCATGCTGCGACCCGCCGTGAGTCGTCGTGCTTAACCAGCGGACAACCCGGCTTGGCTGCCTGGTTTGCTGCACCTGCTGGTATTGCCCATTGAAAAAAAACGGCCGCCTGCTACAACAGGCGACCGCTAAAGGAGCACATTCGGGGCACCACCCTGACTCGTATTCGAGTCGTCCGCTGCGAGGGGCGACCCTCGACAGCGCGCCTGACTACACGTCTGTCACCGTCACGACGACACCTCCATCATGGTTTTTGCCGACGTTTGTTCGACCTCTTCGCTGTGCGCACGCGCGATGTCGTCGAGATAGTGAGAACGGACATAGTAAAACACCGCTACCGCCGCGATGCTCATCAACGGCACCCACTGGAAGGCCCCGTGCAAGCCGATGAGATCGGACACCCTTCCAGTCACGAAGGGCCCCGGCGCCAGGCCGAGCATATTATTGACCAAGGTCAGAACAGCAAACGCGGTGCCGTGCACCTTGTAGTTCGTCAGGTTCGCGACCGTGGCAATGATCGGGCCGTTGGCGCCAGTGACGAATAGCATCGCCAGGCCGATCAGTCCCAATTGGACAGGGCCCGACGACTGAACCAGTGCCAGCGACATCAGCAAACAACTGGCCAGGCAGAACACCATGCACATCTCGATCTTGCGCAACGGCGATTGACGGGACAGGCGATCGCTGAGCATACCGCACAGGATTGCGCCGGCTCCACAGCACAGCACCATGACACCGGACACGGCGCCGGCCTTGCCCTCGCCCAATCCGTAGTAACGGTTGAAATAGCTCGGCAGCCACACAATCATGCTGCCGGCAACGAACGTTTGCAGGCCGCTGGCGATGTAAGTGGCAATCACCGAACGGGTGCCGTACAAGGTGCGCAGCGGGCGCTTGACCGCCACTTTGCTGCCGACCTCGGCCAATCGCTGCGGGGCTATTCGGGCTTCCTTGACGATAATCGGGTAGAGCACGGCCAACACCAGGCCAAACAGCGCCATACTGGCGAATGACCAACGCCAGCCAAGCTTGACGGCAACCGCCCCGCCGATGGATATGCCCAACACAGAGCCAAACATAGCGCCTGCCATGAACGCGCTGGCGAGGGTCGCACGCATGCTTTTTGGAAACACCGATACCACTACCGCGATGCCGACGCTGCCATAGGCCGCTTCACCAACACCCACCATGAAACGCGCAATCAACATCTCCTGGTAGTTCTGTGCCAAAGCGCAGCCCAGGGTGGCCAGACTCCACAACAACGCCATCAGCGCCAGACTCTTGACCCGACCAAAGCGGTCGGCGAGCAGTGACAAAGGAATGGTCAGCAGGCCAACCATCAAGGCAACGATGCCGCTTAGCAGGCCGAGTTGGCCGTCGCTCAAAGCCCACTCGCCCTTGAGAATCGGGAACACGGCATTGAGGACCTGCCGTGACATGTAATCGGAAATCAACAAGCCAAAAGTCAGCACAAACACAATCCAGGCGTAGCGGCGCGGAATGCCAATCGAAGTATCCATTTCATCGGCCACAGTACTGTGATGAAACGCCATGCTGTCTCCTCGGTGTCTAGCACCCTATTGTTATTGTTTTTTGGTCTTGCTCACGCGCTAAGGTGCTGGGGCAGAATACCTGCCCCAGCCTCTGGATCAAGCGCGCTGTGGTATGCCCTTCTGCCCTGCTGCGCGGTTCGGCGCCAGGCCATTGGCCAACAGGGTTTCTTCAACGGTTTTGTACTGCACGCCGATGCGGTAGATATCACGCGCTTCTTTACCGGAGGCGATTTCACGCCCCAGCTCGTGGGCAATGCGCACCGTTTGCCTGACCTGTTCTACGGAAGAGAAGCGCTTGCCGTGCTGATCGATAATGGTGTCTTCATTACCGAGCCTTGGGTGCAGCCCCATGGCCAGGGCAATCGTATTGAGTGGTAACACGTTCTTGAGCAACGACTCCGCCGTCAAGGTGCAACCATCCGGCACACGATTGATGAAGTTCATCAGGTTCATCGGGTTCGGGCCGTCAAAACCACCACCGATACCGATCCAGGTCAGGTTCATCGGCCCCTTGTAAATGCCCTTGCGCACCAAACGCTCGAGGGTTTCGTAGGCATGGATGCCGGTCAGCTGGAAGTGCGGCTGGATATTGCTGGCCTGCAGTCGCTTGAGGTGCTCGGCAACCCAGGCAGGCCCTGCCGGCACGGTCATTTCGCTATAGGCCGCATGGGTGGCCGGATCAAACAGGGAAGTGTTTTCGATGCCTTCCGGATACAGCAGTTCGGTAATGGTCATTTGAATGGTGTTGATGGCGACGGTGACCTGATCCGGCTTGGGCGTCAGTTCTGCGAGCATGTGCCGGGTATCGTCGGAAAGCCACAAGGCTTCTGCACCGTCGCCTTCAGGTGCAAAGGAAATCGAGCCGCCAACCTGGATGATCATGTCCGGTACGGCCTCACGCACACCGGCAATCAACTCGTTGAATTTGGACAGACGCTTGGACCCTTTACCGTCCAGCTCGCGCACATGCAAATGCAGTACGGTCGCACCGGCTTCATAGCAATCGACGGCCGCTTGCACGTGCTCGTCCATGGTCAGCGGAATGTCTTCCGGAAAGTCGCCAGGCATCCATTGGGGTGCATAGGGGGCGACGGTAATCACCACTTTTTCCATATTTTCCGGGTGCAAGGAATCGTCGAAAAACTGCATGGTCATCTCCTTTTTTTGTTTTTTGCCTGCGCGACAGGCTGTGCGCAGCAGGCATTTGCTTGAGTGCAGGTGAGATTGCTCAGTAGGTCTTTTCGCCAATGATCCCGGCGCGCTCCATCTTGCGATGGCAGGCCGGGTAATCCATCACGGCGTAGTGCTGGGTGCTGCGGTTGTCCCAGATGGCAATGCTGTTGGGCTTCCAGCGCCAACGCACTTGATACTCGGGAATGCAGGCCTGGCTGGTCAGATACCGCAGCAGTTCGGACGAGCCCTGGGCGTAATCCTGACCGAACCGTACCCGCTCGGGAGTGTGGAAGTTGCTGAAGTGCGTGGTGAACGAGTTGACGAACAACACCTTTTCACCCGTCTCTGGATGGGTACGCACCACCGGATGCTCGGCATCCGGGTACTGCGCCTTGATTGCCAGGCGTTTCTCTATCGGCATCGCTGCGCCGAAGGTCGCCTCGATGCTGTGACGGGCACGCAGGCCTTCGATCTTCGCCTTCACGTCGTCCGGAAGATGCTTGTAAGCCTCCACCATATTGGCCCACATGGTGTCGCCACCGACTGGCGGGCACTCAAGACAACGCAGCACGCAACCCATCGGCGGGGCTTCGCGCCAGGTAGCGTCGGTGTGCCAGGAGTTCTCGTAACGGTCGACCGGACTGTCAGGATTTTTGTAGACCTGCACCAGGCCGGGATGATCCGGGTGACTGCCAACGACCGGATGATCCTCCAGTTCGCCGAAGCGCCGGGCAAAGGCGACATGGTCGGCACGACTGATGTCCTGATCGCGCAGGAATACCACGCGATGCTTGAGCAATTGCGCGCGAATCTCGGCAAACAGACCGTCATCGTGAACCGCGTCGGCGAGGTTGACGCCGATCAGCTCGGCACCAATGCTGCAGGTAAGTTGTTCGACTTGCATGGCAACAGATCTCCTTAGATGACGAAGATCGATGAGCCGGTGGTCTTGCGTGACTCCAGGTCACGGTGAGCCTGCACGGCGTCCTGCAGGTTGTAGTGCTGGTTGATCTCGATCTTGATCTTTGCGCTACCGACCAGACCGAACACCTCACCGGCCAGATCGGCCTTTTCTGCAGGGTCGGCAATGTAATCGGCCAGGGCCGGGCGAGTCAGGAACAATGAGCCCTTCATCGCCAACTGAGCAGGATTGAATGGCGCAATCGGACCGGATGCAGTCCCGACGCAGACCATCAGGCCACGTCGTTTGAGTGAATCCAGCGAACCCTCGAACGTGCTTTTGCCAACGCTGTCGAACACCACATTGACACCGGCACCGTCGGTCAATTCACGTACGCGCCTGGCCACATCTTCATGGCTGTAATTGATCACATGATCACAGCCATGAGCACGGGCGAGTTCGGCCTTGGCCTCGCTGGACACAGTACCGATCACCCGCAGTCCCAGAAGCCTGGCCCACTGCGAAACGATCAGACCGACGCCACCGGCGGCCGCGTGCAACAAGATGCTGTCACCGGCCTTGAAATCATAGATACGACGCATCAAATACGCGGAGGTCAATCCGCGCATGGTCATCGCCGCTGCAGTCTCGAAAGAGATATTTTCCGGCAGCTTGATCAGCGGGGCCGCCGGGATCAAGCGCTCAGTGCTGTAGGCACCTAGCGTGTTGGTAAAGCCGGTATAGCTCACCCGATCACCGACCACTACGTTGCAGACCCCCTCTCCCACTGCTGCCACCACACCGGCGGCTTCAACGCCAATGCCGTTGGGCATCGGAACAGGATAAGTGCCATTGCGAAAATAGGTGTCGGCATAGTTGAGACCGACCGCTACATGACGAAGCCGGACCTCACCAGGACCGGGGTCGCCGACCTCGACTTCTTCCAGGCGAAGAACCTCGGGACCACCGGTTTCGTAAAAACGTACGACTTTGGCCATGCTTTTTTTCTCCAATCAACGTTCTGGGTGCATTACGGCAATTACGTTGATTGGAATCTAAGCTGCAGACAGTCTGAACGTGACTCATCGAACGACAACGGCAGAACATTTCATGACAGAAGTGGTTTGCGATCCACCGGTTCAATCGTAAGCGTCTGCCGAACACATCTTGCACCAGCCCGTTTTGGTGCGGGGTCAGCATATGAGCGAAGGTTAGTGCGCTGTGAACCAGCTGGGGTGTAGCACAGGAAAATGTTCCTTCAGCCAATCCACAAATGCGTCGACCTGAGGCGCAAGATGCGTTCTGCTTGGATAAAGCACGGAAACCAGGCGAGGCTTTGGACGAAATGCCCTGAGCACTTCAACCAATTCTCCGCTTGCGAGGAATGTCTCAACGGCAATTCCAGGAGCTTGAACAATGCCGAAGCCTGCAACACCGCATTGAACGTAGGCATTCGACTCATTCACAGTGATTCCACCATGAGGCGTGTGTGGACGATCTTCGCCGTCTACCGAGAAGTGCCAAGGCAGCGGTCTGTTATTTTGACCGGAAAGGAAGCTTACACATTGGTGGTCTGCTAGATCTTGTAGGGTTATGGGTGCCCCGCAGGCTTGGAGATAACCTGGAGACGCACAGGTCACCATGGTGGCGGTGCCAATTTCTCTGGCCACCATGCTTGAATCCGGGAGGTCACCAATTCGCAATACACAGTCGATGCCCTCGGCGACGAGATCTACCGTACGGTCGGTCACGCCTAGCGCAAGCTCGATTTCGGGAAATGCCTCTGTAAATCTCCTAAGGCTTTCCATGAAGCTGCGCTGGGAAAATGCAGTGGGGATGTCAATTCGAAGCCGACCTCGCAGCGTCGATCCACTACGGTCGAACATGGAAGTGGTTTCTGCGATGGTTGCCAAAATCTCTTTGACGCGTTCGTAAAACCGCTCGCCCTCAGCAGAGTGGATCTCCTGCTGGATGTGGCAGGCGGTGACGGCATCAATCAATCGATTGCTGCTACAAAGGCAGGTGGACGTATCGCACAGATCGGCTTTCTGACAGGCCAAACCTCTGCCCTGAACCTGATGCCTATGATTTTCCGACAAACAACGATTCGCGGCATAGCCGTTGCTCCACGCTCGTCATTTGACCGAATGAACGAATTCTTGAATGAGCACAAGATTCGCCCGGTAATCGACCACGTGTATCCATTCGATCAAGCACGCGAAGCGTACGAACATTTGGCCAGAGGCGCCTTTGGTAAGGTAGTAATCAAAATCGCTTAGGATTAAGCCACTTGAAGTTACGCCGCAGATTTGCGCATCGAAATATGCGCGGTTAGATGGCCACCCAATTATGTGGCAGCAGATCGGCAATCTCACTCGCCCGCTGCGACGGCAGGCGCGTGAGCACGTCCTTCAAATAAGCAGACGGATCATGCCCGTTGAGCCGTGCAGACTGGATCAAACTCATGCATCACAGACCCATTTGCCACGGACATGGCGCTCGACAGTAAATACACCAGGCGTGTAATCCAGTTTTTCGCTGACGTCTTCACCGATACGCTTGAGTGCGCACCCGCAAGGACAATGAGTGTTGTCCTTGCGGGTGGATTAGCGTGCGTGGGAACTCCGCCGGCAACGCCGTGCGCTTGGGCTTTTGCTTTTTATCGGTCGCAGGCGGAGTTGTTTGCAATGCCTGAAGCTCAGCCTCAATCGCCGCGATATCGGTATCGATCAAATCGTCCAGCAAGCTAGCCTGCTGCGGATTTAACGGTTCGCTACGCTTGGCAAACTTCAACCGTTTGAGCTGTGCAATTTCGTGGGTCAGCTTCTCGATAATCGTTTGGTCGCGGTGGATTTGTTTGCCCATTGTCTCGACTGTCTGATCGAGACTTTCCACGCACTGCCTCTGCCAAGTCCCGCCTGGCCGTGCAATTATCCGATCAGTCTGTCGTGGGTTTTCGCCTGTTCTGGCAAAATCGACGGCATTACTTCGCTGCCCAATCTCGACCTCCTAACCCCTGAACAACTGCGCGCTCTGGCAGCGCAGTTGATAAAGGTTGCGCAGGTAGCCGCGCTTTCGGTCGGCCAGCTAACTTTGATGGTACCGCGTGAGTATGGGATTTCGAGGCAGATCATGGCCGGGGTGATATCTGATCGTGACGCCGATGACGGTAATGCCACGGGGATAAAGGCAGGTTGCAGGACGGCACTTTTCTGCGATTGCAGCCGAATCCACTTATGGACGAGGTTCGCGTTGAGGTCGTGGCTCAGCGCGACGCTGGCAATCGAAGCGCCAAGCTGGGCACACTCTTGAATGACTTGGGCCTTGAAGGATTTGGAGTAAGAACGTCGTTGTGGCTGCATGAAATACCCGCTTAAAAGGCTAGAACTGGTGTCCACCTAAATTTAAGTGCACACCATGTCTTGGCTTTGCGGTGCAGGGTAGATGACTTGGCCGGACGGATACGTTGAATCCTTGCCCCGGCAGAAAGCTTTAACTCTCTCGGCTATTTCCACGCCGCAAAAACAAAACCCCAACTGCTTTCGCAATTGGGGTTTCGAAATTTAATCTTGACGATGACCTACTCTCACATGGGGAAACCCCACACTACCATCGGCGATGCATCGTTTCACTGCTGAGTTCGGGATGGGATCAGGTGGTTCCAATGCTCTATGGTCGTCAAGAAATTCGGGTACCGAATCGTGACCAGATGGCCGCGCTTCAGCAAATTGGGGATGTGATAGCTTGGTGTTTTGTGAGTATTTCGAACTTTCGGTTCATTGCGTCTTCACACACCGCAATCTGATGCTCTTTCGAGAAGCAAATTGCTTGGGTGTTATATGGTCAAGCCTCACGGGCAATTAGTATTGGTTAGCTCAACGCCTCACAGCGCTTACACACCCAACCTATCAACGTCGTAGTCTTCGACGGCCCTTCAGGGGACTCAAGGTCCCAGTGAGATCTCATCTTGAGGCTAGTTTCCCGCTTAGATGCTTTCAGCGGTTATCTATTCCGAACATAGCTACCCGGCAATGCCACTGGCGTGACAACCGGAACACCAGAGGTTCGTCCACTCCGGTCCTCTCGTACTAGGAGCAGCCCCTCTCAAA